>NZ_QVMV01000050.1:0-15000 GCF_003417465.1 Wenzhouxiangella sp. 15190 | reverse complement strand
GTGCTTTTCGAGCCGGGCGAGATGGTCCGGGTCACGGAAGGCCCGTTCAACGATTTCAGTGGTGTGGTCGAAGAGATCAACTACGAAAAGAGCCGGCTGCGCGTGGCGGTGTCGATCTTTGGTCGATCCACGCCCGTGGAGCTGGACTTCACGCAGGTCGAAAAGCTGTAACGCGCGGCGTTAGAGCTTTTCGATCCCGGACGCGCGAAGCGCGATCCGGGATCCCCTTCGGCCGGCACGGCGCCGAACGAAGGAGCAAGGAGAACCCCGGGCTTGCGATATGCAGTCCCGGCATTTGAACCAATACGGGGAGCCGAGTGTCTTACATGGCCCGGCGCCAGAACCCGAGGAGATCGTACAACATGGCTAAGAAAGTCACCGGTTACATCAAGCTGCAGGTGCCGGCCGGCCAGGCTAATCCGAGTCCGCCCGTGGGCCCGGCACTGGGCCAGCACGGCGTCAATATCATGGAGTTCTGCAAGGCGTTCAACGCCCAGACCCAGGACACGGAGCAGGGCCTCCCGATTCCGGTCGTGATCACGGTATTCAACGACCGCAGCTTCAGTTTCGTTACCAAGACTCCACCGGCCGCGGTACTGCTGCGCAAGGCGGCCAAGATCCAGAAGGGTTCCGGCGAGCCCAATACCAACAAGGTAGGGACGGTCAGCCGTGACCAGCTGGAAGAAATCGCGAAGATGAAAGAGCCCGATCTGACGGCGGCCGATATGGATGCCGCGGTGCGCACCATTGCCGGCAGCGCACGCAGCATGGGCCTGAACGTGGAAGGAGTCGAGTGATGGCCAAATCAAAGCGTATTCGCGCAATGCGCGAGCAGATCGAACCGGGCAAGTCCTATTCCATCGACGAGGCTCTGGACCTGCTCAAGTCGCTGAGCAAGGTCAAGTTCACCGAGTCGGTGGACGTTGCCGTTCGTCTTGGCGTGGACCCGCGCAAGTCGGATCAGGTGGTTCGCGGCGCATTGGTGCTGCCGCACGGTACGGGCAAGAGCGTACGCGTTGCCGTTTTCGCCCAGGGCGAGAATGCCGAGAAGGCCGAGGCGGCCGGTGCCGATATCGTGGGTATGGATGACCTGGCCGAAACGATCAAGGGCGGGCAAATCGATTTCGATGTGTGCATCGCCACGCCCGATGCCATGCGCGTGGTCGGCAAGCTCGGCCAGGTGCTGGGCCCGCGCGGGCTGATGCCGAACCCCAAGGTGGGTACGGTTACGACCGACGTCGAGACGGCGGTAAAGAACGCCAAGGCCGGACAGGTGCAGTTCCGTAACGACAAGGGCGGCATCGTGCACAGCACGATCGGCAAGGCCGACTTCGAAGTCAACGCCCTGCGCGAGAACCTGCAGGCGCTGGTGGGCGAACTGGTCAAGGCCAAGCCGCCCTCGGCCAAGGGTCAGTACCTGCGCAAGGTCGCGGTATCGACCACGATGGGGCCCGGGCTGACTATTGATACGAGCAGCCTGAGTGTTTGAAGGACAGTGTGAAGTGTTCAGTGTGAAGTGTGAAGAACGGCTTCGCTAGACGCTTCAGATGAATTTAAATTTGGAGGTGTGTTGGTGTGTTGAGTGACAGGTGTTGAGAAAGGCTACAACCTAGCAAGGCGCAAAAGCGTACTAGGCGGCAGCCTCTTCACACTTAACACTTAACACTCTTCAAGGTCGGGCGTTCGCTTCCCCCCAGGGGAGGCGCCCGTCCAAGACCGCGGGTCGAGGCCGGTGAAAACCGGCGACGGTAATGGTTCGAAAGAGCCGCCCGCGCAGATGGTGTCGCCCGATTATCCCGGTTGTACGGGAGAAACGGCCACCAGCAAGGTCCGGGCCTTCGGGTCCGGGGTTGTATGGGTTGCCGGGAAGGATCCCGGTGATTCGAACTTAACGGAGGTAGCCAATGGCGCTCACTCTTGAGCAGAAAAAGGCAGTGGTGGCGGAAGTCGCCGATGCGGCGAAGTCTGCACACTCTGCGGTTGCTGCCGAGTACCGTGGGCTGACCGTCAGTGACATGACCGAGTTGCGCAGCAAGGCGCGCAATGAGGGCGTGTATCTGAAGGTTGCCAAGAACACGCTGGTCAAGCGTGCCGTTGAGGGTACGGACTTTGAATGCATGACGGAGGGCCTGACCGGCCCGCTGCTGTTTGCGTTTTCCATGGAGGATCCGGGTGCGGCTGCGCGCCTGGTCAAGGATTATTCCAAGGACAACGACAAACTGGTTGCCCGCATGGTGGCGGTCGGTGCCGAGCTTCACGATGCCAGTGAACTCGAGCGCCTGGCCAAGCTGCCAACGCGCGATCAGGCGATCGCCATGCTGATGGGTGTCATGAAGGCACCGATCGAGAAGTTTGTCCGCACCCTTGCCGAGCCGCATACCAAGCTGGTTCGCACGGTCGCGGCGGTTCGCGACAGCAAGCAAGCTGCCTGAGGTGGAGTGGTCTGGCTTTGAGGTTTCGATTGGTCAGGGAGTCGCTCAATGAATTGCGGCTTCGACAACCAAGGAGATGAGTGAATAGAAAATAGAAAATAGAACTCGATGGTGGGCAGGGCGTTTCTTATAGCTCTATTTACTATTCACTATTTTCTATTTTCTTAGGCATCTAACGAAGCCTGAAGTTGACCAGAACCACCACAACTGAATCGAAGTTAATCTAAATTTTGGAGTTTAAAGAAAATGGCCGTTTCAAAAGACGATATTCTCGAAACCATTTCCGAAATGAGCGTGATGGAGGTTGTTGACCTCATCGAAGCCATGGAAGAAAAGTTCGGTGTTTCCGCTGCCGCTCCGGTGGCTGTTGCTGGCGCCGCTGCCGGCGGTGAAGAAGCCGCTGCCGCTGAAGAGCAAACCGAGTTCGACGTGGTTCTTGCCAGCTTCGGCGACAACAAGGTTGGCGTCATCAAGGCCGTCCGTAGCATTACGGGCCTGGGTCTGAAGGAAGCCAAGGAACTGGTCGAAGGCGCGCCCACGCCGGTCAAGGAAGGTGTGGAAAAGGACGAAGCCGAAGACATCAAGAAGCAGCTGGAAGAGGCGGGTGCGACCGTCGAGGTCAAGTAACCATTCCGCATCTTCAGTTGTTTGATGGAAGCAGGGCTGGGTGCCGAAAAGGTGCCCGGCCCGCTCCCGTTTGTGCCACGCAAGTGGACGCTGCCCAGGGATGTAACCGGGTGCCATGGCAGCATTGTATGACAAGTCCCGGCCGATGCAATACCAGGTGGGAAGAACGCTCATGAGCTACTCCTTCACGGAAAAGAAGCGTATTCGCAAGAATTTCGGCAAGCACCCCCAGGTGCTCGAAGTGCCGTTTCTGCTTGCAACGCAGATCGACTCGTATAAACAATTCCTGCAGTCGGGCGTCGCGGAGGGCGACCGCCAGGAAGTCGGACTGCACGGTGCGCTGAGCTCGGTGTTTCCGATTACCAGCTATTCCGGCAACGCTGCTCTGGAATACGTCAATTACGAGCTCGGCCAGCCCGAGTTCGACGTAACCGAATGCAAGCTCAGGGGTATGAGCTATACCGCTCCCCTGCGCGTCAAGGTCCGCCTGATCATCTACGACAAGGACAGTCCGGCCAAGAACAAGCGGGTCAAGGAAGTCAAGGAGCAGGACGTCTACATGGGCGACCTGCCGCTGATGACCGATACCGGCACGTTCATCGTCAACGGCACCGAGCGGGTCATCGTCAACCAGATGCACCGCTCCCCGGGTGTGTTCTACGATCACGACAAGGGCAAGACCCATTCCTCGGGCAAGCTCCTGTACTCGGCCCGCGTTATTCCCTATCGCGGCTCCTGGCTGGATTTCGAGTACGACCCGAAGGACTGCATCTTCACCCGTATCGACCGTCGCCGCAAGCTGCCGGTGACGATCCTGTTGCGCGCCCTGGGCATGACCGAAGAGGAAATGCTCGACTACTTCTTCGAGAAGACCAAGGTCACGCTGCGAAAGGGTGATGCCAAGATCGACCTGGTGCCGCAGCGCCTGCGCGGCGAGTCGGCACTGTTCGACATTGCCGGCAAAGACGGCAAGGTAATCGTTGAGAAGGACAAGCGTATTACCGCGCGCCACGTCAAACTCATCGAACAAGCGGGCGTGAAGACACTGGATGTGCCGGATGACTATCTCATCGGCAAGATCCTGGCGCATGACATTGTTGACACCGATTCCGGTGAACTGGTCGCCAAGGCCAATGACGAGATCACCGAGGAAAGCCTCGAGGCGATGCGCGAAGCCAAGGTCAAGCGCTTCGACGTGCTCTACGTCAACGATCTCGACCAGGGCCCGTATATTTCCAACACGCTGCGCATTGACCCGACCAGCAGCGAGCTCGAGGCGCTGTGGGAAATCTACAAGATGATGCGCCCGGGGGAGCCGCCGACGAAGGAAGCGGCGCAAAACCTCTTCAACAATCTGTTTTTCTCGTCCGATCGCTACGATCTCTCGGCGGTTGGTCGCATGAAATTCAACCGCCGAGTGGGCCGCAAGGAAATCGAAGGGCCGGGCGTGCTGGACCGGGACGATATTCTCGAAGTCTTGCGCGTGCTCATCGATATCCGCAACGGCCACGGTACGGTCGACGACATCGATCACCTCGGCAACCGTCGTGTGCGTTCGGTCGGCGAGATGGCCGAAAACAGCTTCCGTATCGGCCTGGTGCGTGTCGAACGTGTCGTGCGCGAACGCCTGACTACCGTCGAGAGCGAGGGTTCTTCGCCGCAGGATCTGATCAACGCCAAGCCGGTGGCGGCCGCGATCAAGGAGTTCTTCGGCTCCTCGCAGCTGTCGCAGTTCATGGACCAGAACAACCCGCTGTCGGAAGTCACGCACAAGCGGCGCGTTTCCGCGCTGGGCCCGGGCGGTCTGACGCGCGAACGTGCCGGGTTCGAAGTGCGCGACGTGCACCCGACGCACTATGGCCGGCTTTGCCCCATTGAAACGCCGGAAGGTCCGAACATCGGCCTGATCAATTCTCTGGCGTGCTATGCGCGCACCAACCAGTACGGCTTCCTGGAGACCGCCTATCGCAAGGTCAAGACCGGCAAGGTAACCGACAAGGTCGAGTATCTTTCGGCGATCGAAGAGGGCGAGTACGTGATTGCCCAGGCGAATGCCGATCTGGACAACAAGAAGAAGTTCAAGGACGAGCTGGTTCCGTGTCGTTTCCAGGGTGAGTTCACCCTCAAGCGTCCCGACGAGATCGACTACATGGACGTCTCGCCACGTCAGATCGTGTCCGTGGCCGCCTCGCTGGTACCCTTCCTTGAGCACGACGACGCAAACCGTGCCCTGATGGGCTCGAACATGCAGCGCCAGGCCGTGCCGACGCTTCGCGTCGACAAGCCGCTGGTCGGAACGGGTATGGAACGCGCCGTCGCGACCGACTCTGGTGTGACCACGGTCGCCCTGCGTGGCGGTATGGTCGACCAGGTGGATGCCGGCCGTATCGTGGTACGCGTCAATGACGACGAAGTGGGTGAGAACGATCCGGGTGTGGATATCTACAACCTGGTCAAGTACGAACGTTCCAACCAGAACACCTGCATGAACCAGCGGCCGCTGGTCAAGGTGGGTGACGTGATCGAGAAGAAGGATGTTCTGGCTGATGGCCCGTCCACCGATCTGGGTGAGCTGGCGCTGGGCCAGAACATGCTGGTCGCGTTCATGCCCTGGAACGGCTACAACTTCGAGGACTCCATCCTCATCTCCGAGAACGTGGTCAAGGAGGATCGCTTCACCTCGATTCATATCGAGGAGCTGACCTGCGTGGCGCGTGATACCAAGCTCGGTTCGGAGGAGATCTCCGGCGACATACCCAACGTGGGCGAATCGACGCTGGCTAAACTCGACGAGTCGGGCATCGTCTACATCGGCGCCGAGGTCAAGGCCGGCGACATCCTGGTCGGCAAGGTCACGCCCAAGGGCGAGGCTCAGCTCACACCGGAAGAGAAGCTGCTGCGCGCCATCTTTGGCGAGAAAGCCTCCGATGTGAAGGACACGAGCCTGCGTGTGCCCACCGGCATGGACGGCACGGTCATCGACGTGCAGGTCTTCACCCGTGAGGGCGTCGACAAGGATGCACGAGCGATCGCGATCGAGAAGGACGAGATCCGCCGGGTCCGCAAGGACCTCGACGATCAGCTCCGCATCATGGAAGACGCCATCTTTGCGCGGCTGGAGTCGGTGCTGATCGGCAAGATTGCCGACAAGGGGCCCTCTGGCCTCAAAAAGGGCGCCAAGGTCACCGAGGCTTATCTCGCAGAACTCAAGCGGGATGACTGGTTCAAGCTGCGCATGCGCAATGACGATGCGCAGGAAACGCTCGAGCAGGCCGCTCGCCAGATCGAGGCTCAGCGCAAGGCGTTCGACAAGCGCTTCGAGGAAAAGAAGGAAAAGATCACCCGCGGCGACGAGCTGGCGCCGGCGGTGCTCAAGATGGTCAAGGTTTATCTGGCCGTCAAGCGTCGCATGCAGCCGGGCGACAAGATGGCCGGCCGTCATGGCAACAAGGGTGTGATCTCGACTGTGGTGCCGACCGAGGATATGCCGTTCATGGAAGACGGTACGCCGATCGATGTCGTTCTGAGTCCGCTGGGCGTGCCTTCGCGCATGAACATCGGCCAGGTTCTCGAAGTGCATCTGGGTCTGGCTGCCCGCGGGCTGGGAAGCAAGATCGAGAAAATGGTCGAGGCCAACGAAAAGACCGAGAAGATCCGGAAGTTCCTGGGCGAGATCTACAACTCCGACCAGGACGCCCGCGTCGACATGAAGCAATTCAAGGCCGGCGATATCTCCGAGATGGCCGAGAACCTCAAGGGCGGTGTGCCGATGGCGACACCGGTCTTCGACGGGGCCGACGAGGACGAGATCAAGAAGCTGCTGAAGATGGGCGACATGCCGGAAACCGGCCAGATGATCCTGTACGACGGCCGAACCGGCAATTCCTTCGATCGCCCGGTCACGGTGGGCTACATGTACATGCTCAAGCTCAACCACCTGGTCGACGACAAGATGCATGCGCGCTCGACCGGCCCGTACTCGCTGGTTACACAGCAGCCACTGGGCGGCAAAGCCCAGTTCGGCGGCCAGCGGTTCGGCGAGATGGAGGTCTGGGCGCTGGAGGCCTATGGCGCCGCCTATACCCTGCAGGAAATGCTGACGGTCAAGTCGGACGACGTGCAGGGCCGCAACCAGATGTACAAGTCCATCGTCGACGGCAATTATCAGATGACCGCGGGCATGCCGGAGTCCTTCAACGTACTGGTGAAGGAAATCCGCTCGCTGGGCATCAACATCGAACTCGAAGAATCATCCTGATCTCAGGAGGAGGCAGCAAGTGCGCGACCTTTTCAATCTCTACAAGCGTCAGAACCAGGTTACGGAATTCGACGCAATTCGTATCGGGCTGGCTCCCCCGGAGCTGATCCGTTCCTGGTCCTTCGGCGAAGTCAAGAAGCCGGAGACCATCAATTATCGGACTTTCAAGCCCGAGCGGGAAGGGTTGTTCTGCGCCGCCATCTTCGGGCCGGTCAAGGACTACGAGTGCCTCTGCGGCAAGTACAAGCGCATGAAGCACCGCGGTGTGAAGTGTGAGAAGTGCGGTACCGAGGTCACGCTGACCAAGGTTCGTCGTGAGCGCATGGCCCACATCGACCTGGCCTCGCCGGTGGCGCATATCTGGTTCCTGAAGTCGCTGCCTTCGCGTATCGGTCTGATGCTCGACATGACGCTCAGGGACATCGAGCGCATTCTCTACTTCGAGTCCTATCTGGTGCTCGACCCGGGGATGACCATGCTCGAGCGCGGCCAGCTGTTGACCGACGAGGAATACCTCGACGCGATGCAGGAATACGGCGACGAGTTCGACGCCCGCATGGGCGCCGAGGCCGTTTACGAGCTGCTCAAGAACATCGATCTCAATGGCGAGTTGACCCAGCTTCGCGAAGAGATCTCGGCGACCAACTCCGAAACCAAGATCAAGCGTCTGTCCAAGCGCATCAAGCTGATGGAAGCGTTTCTCGAGTCGGGAAACCGGCCCGAGTACATGATCCTGACGGTTCTGCCGGTGCTGCCGCCCGATCTGCGGCCGCTCGTTCCGCTCGATGGCGGTCGCTTCGCGACCTCAGATCTCAATGATCTGTATCGGCGGGTAATCAACCGGAACAATCGTCTGCGCCGCCTGCTCGAACTCAATGCGCCCGACATCATCGTGCGTAACGAAAAGCGCATGCTGCAGGAGTCGGTCGACGCACTGCTCGACAACGGTCGTCGCGGTCGTGCCATCACGGGGACCAACAAGCGCCCTCTGAAGTCGCTGGCCGACATGATCAAGGGCAAGCAGGGTCGCTTCCGTCAGAATCTCCTGGGCAAGCGCGTCGATTACTCCGGCCGTTCGGTCATCGTCGTTGGCCCGACGCTCAAGTTGCACGAGTGCGGCCTGCCCAAGAAAATGGCGCTGGAGTTGTTCAAGCCGTTCATCTTCTCCAAGCTGCAGCGCCGCGGCCTGGCCATGACCATCAAGGCGGCCAAGAAGCTGGTCGAGCGTGAAGAACCGGAAGTCTGGGACATCCTCGAGGAAGTCATTCGGGAACACCCGGTACTGCTCAATCGGGCACCGACCCTTCACCGCCTGGGCATCCAGGCCTTTGAACCGGTGCTGGTGGAGGGCAAGGCCATCCAGTTGCACCCGCTGGTCTGTACTGCCTTCAACGCCGACTTCGACGGCGACCAGATGGCCGTCCACGTGCCGCTGTCTCTGGAAGCCCAGCTCGAAGCGCGCGCGATGATGATGTCGACGAACAATATTCTGTCTCCGGCCAACGGTGAGCCGATCATCGTTCCGACGCAGGATGTCGTGCTGGGTCTGTACTACATGACCCGCAAGAATGCCGGCGCCAAGGGCGAGGGCATGGCTTTTTCGAGTGTGGCCGAGGTCAATCGCGCCTACTCGAACCTGCAGGTCGAACTGCAGGCGGCCGTGACCGTGCGCATTCGCGAAATCGAGATCGACGAGGACGGTAACGAAACCGAGGTCTTCAACCGCTACGAAACGACAGTGGGCCGCGCGCTTTTGCGCGAGATCCTGCCGATGGGTCTACCGTTCGAACTGGTCAACCAGGTGCTCAAGAAGAAGCAGATTTCGCGCCTGATCGACGAGAGCTATCGCAAGCTTGGCCTGAAGACAACCGTGGTCTTCGCCGACCAGTTGATGTATACCGGCTTTCACTACTCCACGCGGGCCGGCGTGTCGATCTGTCTCGACGACCTGCAGGTCCCACCCGAGAAGAAGGCCATCCTGGAGCGGGCCGAAAAGGAAGTGGTCGACATCCAGGATCAGTACTCCTCGGGCGTCGTGACTTCCGGTGAACGCTACAACAAGGTGGTCGATATCTGGTCGCGCACCAACGAGGAGGTCGCGCGCGCGATGATGAAGCGCATCGGCAAACGTGTCCGTATCGATGTCGATGGCAACGAGGTCGAGGAAGACTCGATGAACTCGATCTACATCATGGCCGATTCCGGTGCACGTGGTTCGGCAGCGCAGATCCGGCAGCTTGCCGGCATGCGCGGCCTGATGGCCAAGCCCGACGGCTCGATCATCGAGACGCCCATTACGGCGAATTTCCGCGAGGGCCTCAACGTCCTGCAGTACTTCATCTCCACCCACGGTGCCCGCAAGGGTCTCGCCGATACGGCGCTCAAGACCGCCAACTCGGGTTACCTCACACGTCGACTGGTCGACGTGGCCCAGGACCTGGTGGTCATCGAGGAAGACTGTGGCACCGAGCGCGGTCTGGAGATGCTGCCGATCGTCGAGGGCGGCGATGTCGTCGAACCGCTGGGTGAGCGTATTCTCGGCCGTCTGGTCGGTGAGGACGTCTATCCGGCCGACAGCGACGAAGTGCTTTGCCCGCGCGGTACGCTGCTCGACGAGGAGTGGGTGGAAACGCTGGAAGAGCACGGCATCGATCGCGTGTTCGTGCGTTCACCGATCACCTGCGAAACGCGCCACGGAATCTGTGCCGCTTGCTATGGCCGTGATCTGGCGCGTGGCACGATGGTCAATCAGGGCGAAGCCGTCGGCGTGATCGCGGCTCAGTCCATCGGCGAACCGGGTACACAGCTGACGATGCGCACGTTCCACATCGGCGGTGCCGCTTCACGCTCGGTCGCGATCGACCACATCGAGGTCAAGTCCAACGGCTCGGTGCGCCTGTACAACCTCAAGTCCGTCGAGAACGTCGAGGGCAAACTGGTTGCGGTGTCGCGCTCCGGCGAGTTGTCGGTCATCGACAGCCACGGCCGCGAGCGTGAGCGCTACAAGATCCCGTATGGTGCACTTTTGCATATCAAGGAAGGCGACAAGGTCGAGGTCGGTCAGCAGGTCGCCAACTGGGACCCGCATACCCACCCCGTCGTGGCCGAACTGGCCGGCGTGGCCAGTTTCCACGACTTCATTTCGGGTGTGACCGTCACCGAGGAGGTCGACGAGGTTACCGGGTTGACTTCGAAGGTCGTGACCGATCCGAAGAAGCGTGGCTCGGAGGGCAAGGACCTCAGGCCGATGGTCCGCCTGCTCGACAAGAAGGGCAAGGTGCTCAATATTCCTGGCACGGAACAACCGGCGCAGTACTATCTGCCGGCCGGGGCGGTCATCAACTGCACCGACGGTCAGGAGATCAAGGTCGGCGACGTGGTTGCGCGCATTCCGCAGGAATCGTCCAAGACCCGCGATATCACCGGCGGTCTGCCGCGCGTGGCCGACTTGTTCGAGGCCCGCAAGCCCAAGGAAGGTGCCATATTGGCCGAGGCCTCCGGCGTGGTCAGCTACGGCAAGGAGACCAAGGGCAAGCAGCGACTGGTCATCACCGACGAAAACGGCGAAACCCACGAGGAGCTGATTCCCAAATGGCGACAGGTCATGGTGTTCGAGGGCGAACACGTGGCCAAGGGCGAAACCGTGGTCGACGGCGAGCCCAATCCGCACGACATTCTGCGACTGCTGGGTGTCGAAAGGCTGGCGGACTACCTGGTTCAGGAAATTCAGGATGTCTACCGCCTGCAGGGTGTGGGTATCAACGACAAGCACATCGAGACGGTCATTCGCCAGATGCTGCGCAAGGTCGAAATCATCGAGCCGGGTGACAGCACTTTCCTCAGGGGCGAGCAGGTCGAAGGCATCCGCGCCCTGGAAGAAGCCGAGCGCCTGGAGCAGGCCAGCCAGGTTCCGCCACGTTACCAGTCGGTCCTTCTGGGAATCACCAAGGCCTCGCTGGCGACGGAATCGTTCATTTCCGCGGCCTCGTTCCAGGAAACCACGCGCGTGCTTACCGACGCGGCCGTTCGCGGCACCGTCGACAACCTGCGTGGCCTGAAGGAAAATGTCATCGTCGGACGGCTCATTCCGGCCGGCACCGGTCGCATCGCCGTCGAGCGCCGCAAGGAGCGACAGCACGAAGAGGCCGATGCCGAACTGGCCGCCCTGCTGAGGGCCTCGGATACGGCAGAGGAAGCCCCCGCCGAAGAGTCGGCTGGTGGGACTGGCGGCGACGCCGAGGAGTAGGAGATACGCCGAAGTTCACCATGCCGGGACGCCCGGCATGGCGCCTTTCGGCGAAATTCGAAATTCGAAGCACCAAATTCGAAACAAGCACGAATGACCGAAATTCGAATGTTCTAAACGAATCGGTGCGGGCTCCGGACGTGGGGCGGCAGCCGTTTAGGTCATTCGGATTTCGAATTTGTTTCGGATTTGGTGCTTCGTATTTCGGATTTTCAGTTTTAGGGGCGACTCCAGCATCCGAAGTGCCCCGCGGTGTAAATCACCGATGCCAGCGCTTGACACGCCCCACTCTACCCCTTAGAATTCTCGTTCTTCGGCAGGCCGGATTTGCGGCCTGTCGTTTGTTTTCTTGAGATACCCAAAATTATGGCCACGATCAATCAGTTGGTCCGCAAACCGAGGCGGCCCCAAGAGCAAAAGTCCAACGTACCGGCGCTGGAAGCTTCGCCCCAGAAGCGTGGCGTCTGCACGCGAGTGTACACCACGACTCCGAAGAAGCCCAATTCGGCGCTGCGGAAGGTTGCGCGTGTTCGTCTGACCAACGGCTACGAGGTCACCAGCTATATCGGCGGCGAGGGTCACAACCTCCAGGAGCACTCGGTGGTGCTGATTCGCGGCGGTCGTGTCAAGGACCTTCCGGGTGTGCGTTATCACACCGTGCGCGGCAGTCTCGATACCGCTGGTGTGTCGGATCGCCGCCAGGGTCGCTCCAAGTACGGCGCCAAGCGTCCGAAGAACTGACGGAATCAAACAATGTCCCGCAAGCATTCAAATTTCGAGCGCGACATCCTGCCCGACCCACGGTTCGGCAGTGAAATGATCGCTCGCTTCATCAACATGGTGATGATGGACGGCAAGAAGTCCGTCGCAGAGCGCATCGTCTACGGTGCCATTGAAGAAATGGAAAGCAAGGGCCAGGGCGAGCCCCTGGCTGCCGTCGAGAAGGCGCTCGACAATGTCGCGCCGGCAGTCGAGGTCAAGTCGCGTCGCGTTGGCGGTGCCACCTACCAGGTGCCGGTTGAAGTGCGCCCCAAGCGGCAGCACGCACTGGCCATGCGTTGGGTGATCGACGCGGCCCGCAAGCGGGGCGAGAACACCATGCCCCGTCGTCTGGCCGGTGAATTGCTCGATGCAATGGAAGAGCGCGGCTCCGCCGTCAAGAAACGCGAAGATACCCACCGGATGGCCGAAGCCAACAAGGCGTTCGCCCACTACCGCTGGTAAGCAGCAAAGCAACCGAGGTTTTAACGTGTCACGCAAAGTATCCATAGAGCGCTATCGGAATATCGGCATCATGGCCCACATCGATGCCGGTAAGACCACGACGACCGAGCGCATCCTGTTCTACACCGGCATCTCGCACAAGCTGGGCGAAGTGCATGACGGCAATGCCGTCATGGACTGGATGGAGCAGGAGCAGGAGCGTGGCATCACCATCACATCCGCGGCCACCACCTGCTTCTGGCAGGGCATGGACAAGGAATGGCCCCAGTATCGAATCAACATCATTGACACCCCGGGTCACGTCGACTTCACTATCGAGGTCGAGCGCAGCTTGCGCGTGCTCGATGGTGCCGTGGCCGTTTTCTGCGCCGTTGGCGGCGTCGAGCCGCAGTCCGAAACGGTGTGGCGTCAGGCCACCAAGTACTCGGTGCCGCGCATGGCGTTCGTCAACAAGATGGACCGCATGGGTGCTAATTTCCAGCGCGTTGTCGACCAGATCAGGGAGCGCCTGGGTGCGCGTCCGGTGCCGATTCAGTTGCCGATCGGCGCCGAAGAGGATTTCGAGGGCGTCGTCGACTTGGTCCGGATGCGCGCCATCTACTGGGATGTCGAGAACATGGGTACGACCTACGAGTCCCGCGACATTCCCGCCGAGCTGGCTGAAGAGGCGCAGGCCGCCCACGAACAGCTGGTCGAGTCCGCCGCCGAGGCTTCCGAGGAAATGATGGAAAAGTACTTCGAAAGCGGCGAGCTCAGCGTGGACGAGATCATCAAGGGGCTGCGCGATCAGACCCTGGCCAACGAGATCGTGCCCGTTCTGTGCGGCACCGCCTTCAAGAACAAGGGCGTGCAGGCCCTGCTCGATGCGATCGTCGAGTACATGCCTTCGCCGACGGAAGTCAAGGACATCCGTGGTCTTAACGAGAAGGACGAGGAAGAGCGCCGTCCGTCCACCGACGAAGCGCCATTCGCCGCGCTGGCGTTCAAGATCGCCACCGACCCCTACGTCGGCTCGCTGACCTTCTTCCGGGTTTACTCCGGTGTCGTGAAGGCCGGGGATACCGTCTTCAACCCGATCAAGGGCAAGAAGGAGCGCGTGGGCCGGCTGCTGCAGATGCATTCCAACTCGCGCGAGGAGATCAAGGAAGTCTACGCCGGCGATATCGCCGCGGCGGTGGGTCTGAAAGACGTCACGACCGGCGACACGCTGTGCGATCCGTCCGACGTGATCACGCTCGAGCGCATGGAGTTCCCGGATCCGGTTATCGCCGTGGCGGTCGAGCCCAAGTCCAAGGCCGACCAGGAAAAGATGGGCGTCGCCCTGGGCAAGCTGGCCCAGGAGGATCCGTCCTTCCAGGTGCGTACCGATGAAGAGTCTGGTCAGACGATCATTTCCGGAATGGGTGAACTCCATCTGGATATCATCGTCGATCGCCTCAAGCGAGAGTTCAAGGTCGAGGCCAATGTCGGCAAGCCGCAGGTGGCCTACCGCGAAACGATCCGCCAGGAAGTCGAGGCCGAAGGCAAGTTCGTTCGCCAGTCGGGTGGCCGTGGCCAGTACGGCCACGTCAAGATCAAGCTCGAGCCCATGGGCGAGGGCGGTGGTTACGAGTTTGTCGACAAGATCGTTGGCGGCGTCGTGCCCAAGGACTACATCAGTTCGGTCGGCAAGGGGATCGAAGAGGCCATGCAGAACGGCGTGCTGGCCGGTTACCCGATGGTCGACATCAAGGCGACGCTTTTCGACGGCTCCTACCATGAAGTCGACTCCAGCGAAATGGCATTCAAGATTGCCGGTTCGATGGCTTTCAAGGACGGTGCGGTGAAGGCCAAGCCGGTCATTCTCGAGCCGGTGATGAAGGTCGAGGCGGTTACGCCTGAAGAGTACATGGGCGACGTGATGGGTGACCTGAACCGCCGCCGCGGCACCGTACAGGGCATGGAAGATGCCCCGGCCGGCAAGATCATCCGAGCGCATGTGCCGCTTTCGGAAATGTTCGGCTACGCCACTGACCTGCGTTCGATGTCGCAGGGTCGTGCCACCTACGTGATGGAGTTCCTCGCGTATGAAGAAGCGCCCAACAGCGTCGCCGAAACCATCATGAAGAAGAGCGCCTGAGCTCAAGAGAATTTGAAGAGGATTAGCAGCTATGTCCAAGGCAAAGTTTGAACGCACCAAGCCGCACGTCAATGTGGGCACGATTGGTCACGTT
>NZ_QVMV01000042.1 GCF_003417465.1 Wenzhouxiangella sp. 15190 | reverse complement strand
CCGCCTGACGAACCTCAATCACTTCGCCCCTTCAGGCTCATCTCTGGATTGGAAAGGACTGCCTGGAAGCGGCATTTTCCCGACACGGGGCGGCATTTGAACGCGAGTCGAATAATGCGCGGGACCAGCCTCTCGAATCGCGGCGGCGTTGCGCGTATAGTTGGGCCCGTTGTCGAGTCCGTGACGGGATCTCTTCGGAGTCAGTCAAGGGGCGCGGCAACGGGGAATGAAAGAGCGGACGATGAGGGATTGCTGTATCCGGTCGCGCGAGATTGCTCGGATAGTTGTCGCGGTGTTGCCGGAAAGTTAAAATGCTGTAATCCTGGCGTCATCGAGGGTTTCTAGAATATGCCGCACTCGTCGAGGTAACGGGCTGCGCGCTGTGCCTTGAAGTGGATTGGATCCTTAAAATGTCACCCAATGGAGTAACTTCATGAAACTTGTAGACTTTTCGCGGTTTTCGCGCGTCTGGTCGGCGTTCATGGTGCTCGGCATGCTGGCGCTCGTCAGCCTGCCGGCGACCGACGCCTTCGCCCAGAGTACGTCTGCCGATATTCGCGGTCGTGTGCTGACCGAGGGCGGCAACGCCATATCCGGCGCCACCGTTCAGATTATTCACCTGCCTTCCGGGACCGTCTCTGAGGCAGACACCGGCGAAACGGGCGGCTTTTTCCGAAGCGGGCTTCGCGTTGGCGGTCCGTATCAGATCACGGTCCAGGCCGAGGGCTACGAGGTTGAGCGGGAAGGCGATATCTTCCTCGAGCCGGGTTCGCAGGATCCGCTGGTGTTTACCCTGGGCGAAGCCGGTGGCGATATGGATAGAATCCAGGTAGTCGGCACCGCGATTGCCGATGCGATGGCGCTCAACAACGGCGTCGGTTCGACGTTCAGTGCGCGCGACATTCAGAATCAGCCGTCGGCGGATCGTGATGTGATTTCCACCCTGGCCCGTGACCCGCTGGTTCAGAGCGAGGAAGTCGGCATCATGTCGGTGGCGGGCGCTAATCCGCGTTTCAATGCCTTTTCCATCGATGGCTCGCTGCAGCAGGATGATTTCGGCCTGTCCGATGGCACTTACGCCACGACGCGTTCGCCCATCAACCTCGACGCCGTGGAATCGGCCACCATGGTCGCCTCCGACTACTCGGTGACCTCCAGCGGCTTCACCGGCGGCCTGGTCAACGTGGTCACCAAGTCCGGAACCAACGAGTTCGACGGTTCGCTCTACTACGCCTATCAGGACGATTCAATGATTGGCGAGGACTTTGACGGCGGCACGTTCGACCCGGGTGAGTTCGAGGAAGAGGAATATGGCTTCACTCTGGGCGGCCCGATCGTCAAGGACAAGCTGTTCTTCTTCGTTTCCTACGATGAATACGAAAACGCATCTCCGGTGGACTTCACTAACTCCGACCGGTTCAACGGCGTCGATCCGGCCTTTTTCGAGACGGCCCGTCAGGCCATCCAGGACACGTACGGCTTCGATCCGGGCGGCCGCCCGCAAGTCATCAATGTGCCGGAAACCTCCGAGCGCACGCTGGCCAAGGTCGACTGGAACATTACCGACACCCAGCGCTTGTCGCTGACCTACCAGAAATCCGAAGAAAACGACACCAGCGTTGGCGCCGATGAATTCGAGTCCGCCTGGTACGATATTCCGTTGTCGATCGAGGCCTACACCGCTGAATTTTTCTCGGACTGGACTCACAACTTCTCGACCAATCTGCGCGTCAACTACACGGAAAAGGTTCGCGGCCAGAACTGCCGTGCCGGTACCCAGTTCGGGCAGATCTCGCTCGACTTTTTCGACCTCGACAGCGTTGAAGGTAGCCCGCTCGAGGGCTTGCTTACCGATAGCGGCAACAGCTTCGTCGCTGGCTGCGACAACTTCCGCCACGCCAATGCCTTCGATGACGAGCGTCTCCAGGTCTTCGCCTCCGGTGAATATTTCATGGGCGATCACCTGATCACCTTCGGTACCGAGTACCAGCAGTACGATCTGTTCAACGCTTTCATCCCGTTCTCCAACGGCGACTTCCAGTTCGACAGCTACGACGACCTGGTCAATCGTACCGCCGACGTGTTCTACAGCAACGTTTCCTCGAACGACGCCCAGCAGGGCGCCGCTCAATGGGGTTACGATCACTGGGCTTTCTTCGTGCAGGACACCTGGTCGGTCACCTCTGACTTCGAGCTGAGCTACGGCTTGCGCTATGAGCGCTTTGATCAGAGCGATGCGCCCCAATTCAGTCAGGCCGTATTCGATCGATACGGCGTCGATACCAGCAACAACATCGACGGCAACGACCTGATCATGCCGCGCATCGGCTTCTTCTGGCGACCGTGGGATCGGGCCAGCATCAGCGGCGGCTTCGGCCTCTACGCTGGAGGTGACCCCAAGGTCTGGACCTCCAATGCCTTCCAGAACCCCACATTTGGTGCGTTCGCGGCCAACGTGCAGAACGTGGATATCACCCAGGTGCCGCAGCAGCTGCTCGATCAGGTCTCACAGGGCACAGCCATGCCGATCGACTATATCAGTGAGGACTTCGACACGCCGTCGGACTGGAAGGCTTCGCTGCGCTACGAGCAGGCGTTCGATTTCGAGGTCGGCGGCTTTGACCTGGGCGATGACTATCGCTTTACTGCGCAGTGGCTCTACACCGAAGCGCGTGACGGCTTCGTCTGGAAAAATCTTGCGCACACCGAGCTCGAGGAATCCCGGCCGCTGGGTGTCGCGCCGGACGGTCGTCCGATTTACGCAGACCTGGACGATCTGGGAATCCCCAACCTGACTCAGCTGGGTAACATCAGTGGCTCCAAGAGTTCCGTGGTTTCCTTGGCCCTGGCCAAGTACTTCGACAGTGGCTTGAATTTCAACTTCAGCTACGCCTACCAGGATGCCGAGATCGTTTCCGAGGGCACTTCCTCGCGCGGCATCTCCAACTGGAACGGGCAGTTCACCACCGACAAGAACAACCCGGGGCCGCGCATCTCGCCGTTCCAGATCGAACACACGTTCAAGCTCAACCTGGGTTACGAGCGGGCATTCCTCGGCGACTATGCCACGCGCGTCGACGTGTTCGGGCGTGTGTTCAAGGGTGACGTGTTTGGCACCTCCTTCGATGTGGATGACGACAACGTCATGTTTGGCCGTGCCGGCTTGGGCGAGGATCCGTTCGACAACTTCCCGCTCTACATTCCGGACCTCAACGGGGACCCGCGTGTGGTCTACGGTTCGGGCTTCGATGTCGACGGCTTTGCCCAGTACATCCGTGAAAACAGCATCCCGACTGGTGAGATTCACGACCCGTACTCGTCCACGTCCAATGACTGGAACAGCATCTGGGATCTGCGCTTCCAGCAGGAAATCCCGGGTATACCCGGCCTGGACAATTTCGTCGGCGATAACCGGTTCAAGCTGGTGCTCGATATCGAGAACTTCCTGAACCTGATCAACGACGATTGGGGTCGCTATACCAACGGTCCATTCTTTGGTCAGGCCAACATCGTCCAGGCCGATCTGGTTTCGGCCGCGGACGTGGCCGCCAACGGCATCGACGGTGCCCAAGCGCTGACCGGCGACCAGCCGCGCCAGGTCTGCCAGAGCGCTGGAGACTGCGTCTACCGCTACAACGATTTCGACGATGACCCCACCGCGTTCACTTCGCGGTCTCGCTCGGTCTACGAAATCCGTTTGACCCTGCGCTATGATTTCTGATCAGTTGGCGTAGACAGATCGAGTATCCGTTTCAGCCGGGGCCTCGAACGGAACGGCCAGCCAATGTGCTGGCCGTTCCTGTTTACGGGGTTCATAATGAGCGTTCAAGCAACTTGAAAGAGAATTGATGAGCAGCACCGCCGAAAACAGAAACGAATGCCTCAAGGACACAGTGTCGACACGCGTGTATCCGGCCCGAAGCCTGAACGTTCTGTCTCGCGCCGAAGTCGCGCGTCTTTCCGATGCCACCGAAGAGGTGGGCGAACTTCTGCGCCAGGTCGCACTGGCCGTGCTCACGTCCGGAGAGCAGGGCGACGACGCCGAGCGGATGCTGGAGACCTACAGGGACTTCACGATCGAAGTCCACCAGGTCAATCGCGGAATGCGCATCGACCTGGAAAATGCCCCGGGCTGTGCCTTCGTCGACGGCGAAATGATTCGCGGCATTCGCGAGCTGCTCTCGGCAGTGGTGCGTGACATCGTCTATTTTCATACCGAGATTCACCCCAGTCCTTATTTCGACCTCGACAGCTCCGACGGCATCACCAATACGGTTTTCGAGATTCTGCGCAACGCCAAGTTGCTGGATACGGACATCGATCCACAGTTGATCGTTTGCTGGGGCGGGCATTCGATCAGCGGCGAGGAATACGACTACACCAAGGAAACCGGGTATCAGTTGGGGCTGCGCGGCATGGATATCTGCACCGGTTGCGGGCCGGGTGCCATGAAGGGGCCGATGAAGGGTGCGACCATCGCTCACGCCAAGCAACGAACGCTGCCCGGTCGCTATATCGGTGTTTCCGAGCCCGGCATCATCGCCGCCGAATCGCCCAATCCGATCGTCAACGATCTGGTCATCATGCCCGACATCGAGAAGCGTCTCGAGGCTTTCGTGCGCCTGGGGCATGGCATCATCGTCTTTCCCGGGGGCGTGGGAACAGCGGAGGAAATCCTCTATCTGCTCGGCGTGCTGCTCAACCCCGAGAACCAGGAGATGCCGTTTCCGCTGATCTTTACCGGCCCCGAGTCGGCCCGCGATTACTTCGAGGAGATCGACCGCTTCGTCGGATTGACCCTGGGCGAAGAAGCACAAGATCGCTACCGCATCATCATCGACAATCCGGTTGCCGTGGCCCGTCACATGGCCGAGGGCATGCAACGGGTACGACAGTGGCGCGTGGACACCAACGACGCTTTCTATTTCAACTGGCTGCTGAAGTCTGATCTGGCTTTCCAGGAGCCGTTCGAAGTCACCCATGGGAATATGGCCGCTTTGGACATCTCTCCTGAACTACCCGTGCACGAAATGGCCGCCAACCTGCGCCGGTTGTTCTCGGGTATCGTTACCGGCAACGTCAAGCCCAACGGCCTTCGCGCCATCCGCGAGCACGGCCCGTTCGAGATCAAGGGCGAACCGGCCGTCCTCCGCGCCCTCGACGACCTGCTCAGGCGTTTCGTCGACCAGCACCGCATGAAACTCCCCGGTGACAAGCCGTACCAGCCCTGTTATCGCATCGTGAACTGATCTCCAAAGCCGGAGGCGGCCCGCCTCGGCCGCGGCACAGTGGGCCGATGTTGGCTGGTTCGCTTGTTTCCTGGTTGGCTAGTTCGACTACTGGCCGCATTGCCGGGCGGCTTCGCCGCGGCAGGATGGCGGGCAACCGATATCATTGCCGAGCCAGCCCACCAGCCAACCAGCACCCCGCTCCAACCCCCTGAAACTGCTTGACACTCTGTCGCCCCAGGGCTATGGTGGCGCGAAGTGGGAAATTGTGGGATTTAGTGGTATTGGAGTGGAAGCGAGTGCTGAGCCGTGTTTTTTGGTGAAACCGCAATCAATCTGGACGCGAAGGGCCGCCTGGCGGTACCGACGCGTTACCGCGAGGCGCTCGAGGCAGATTGCGACAACCGGTTGGTGCTCACCTACTCCGCTTTCGATGCCGGTTGCCTGTGGTTGTATCCGCATCCGGAGTGGGAGCGGATTCGCGACGAGGTGATGGGGCTGTCCACCTTCAATCCCAGCCACCGCAGCCTGCAACGCCGGTTGGTGGGGTCGGCCACACAACTTGAACTGGACGCCAATTCCCGAATTCTGATGCCGGCCACGCTCAGGCAAGTGGCCGGACTGGAAAAACGCGTTGTCTTCATGGGCATGGGACAACGATTCGAAATCTGGAACGAGGACATCCTCAATCAACGCCGTGCTGCCGAGGAGCGAGAGATCCAGGAGCAGGCGTCGCCAGAAATGGCACAACTGGTTCTCTAGGCTCATGGCGACGGACCAAGAACATGTCCCGGTCCTGGAAGGGCCGGCACTGGATGCATTGAGGATTCGTGCCGATGGCGTTTACGTCGATGGCACATACGGCCGGGGCGGGCACAGTGCTGCGATGCTGGCTCGGCTCGGCGAGGATGGGCGACTGGTGGTAACAGACCGTGATCCACAGGCCATTGCCGATGCCCGCGCGAAATACGACGATGACGGCCGGGTGACGATCCGGCGGGCGAATTTCGCCGAGATCGGTTCGATCGTCGACGCGCTCGGCCTGACCGGCCGTGTCGATGGCCTTCTTCTCGATATCGGCGTTTCCTCTCCCCAGCTTGATGATCCCGAGCGCGGTTTCAGCTTCCAACACGACGGCCCGCTGGACATGCGCATGGATCCCGACAGCGGCGAGTCGGCGGCCGAATGGCTTGCCCGGGCCGACGAGTCGGAAATCGCCCGAGTGATCAAGGAATTCGGTGAAGAACGTTTCGGCCGTCGCATCGCCCGTGCCATCGTGCAAGCGCGCGAGACCGCGCCCATCGAGCGGACCGCGCAACTGGCCGCGATCGTCAGCGATGCCGTGCCGGGTCCGCCCTCGCCCCGTCACCCGGCCACGCGCACCTTCCAGGCACTTCGCATCTTCATCAACGATGAACTCGGTGCGCTCGAGCGTGCACTGGACGAGGGTATCGAGTTGCTTGCCCCCGGGGGGCGCTTTGTCGTTATCAGTTTTCATTCGCTCGAGGACCGCTTGGTCAAGCGCCGCTTCGCGAAGGCCGCCAAGCCGCCGCCGGCGAGCCGCCGTTTGCCCGCGACGGAAGCGTTCGTACCGCGTCTCAAGCTCATCGACGGCCTGATCCAGGCTGACGAGAACGAGATGGCGCTTAACCGGCGCTCCCGCAGCGCACGCATGCGTGCGGCCGAAAAGACGGCCGGGGAGGCGGCATGATTCGCTGGCTGCTTCTTCTGTTCCTGACCGCGGCCGTGCTGGCCAGCGCCGTCGGCGTGGTCGTGCTGCGCCATGAGTCGCGCCAGTTGTTCGTCGCCCTGCAGGAAGCCGAAACCGAGCGTGATACCGCCCGCGTGGAATGGAGCCGCCTGCAACTCGAACAGGCCTGGCTGGGCGATGCCGGACGGGTCGAGCGCCAGGCGCGGGACGACCTGGATATGGAATCGCCCGAAGACGTTCGAATTCTGGTGACCTCGCCATGACCGACATGCCGAACAATCGGGGCACCCTGCGCGTGTGGATCACCGCCGGCCTGATGTTGCTGGCGGCGGTGACGGTGGTGGCGCGTGCGGTCAATCTTCAGGTCATGGAGACTGAATTCCTGCAGAGCCAGGGCGAGGCGCGCTACCTGCGCGAAGTGTCGGTACCCACCGTGCGTGGCAGCATACTCGATCGCAACGGCGAGCCTTTGGCGGTCTCCACGCCCGTGGAGTCGGTCTGGGCCCACCCCGGCGAACTGCTGCAGGCCGCCGACCATATCCCGATGCTGGCCAGCCTGCTCGATGCCGATGCCGAGGACATGGAGCGCCGCCTGACCCAGCGCGCCAATCGCGAATTCGTCTGGCTGCGACGACAGCTCAATCCCGACCTGGCCGAAAAAATCCGCGAGCTCGAGATTCCCGGTGTGTTCCTGCAGCGTGAGTACCGCCGTTTCTATCCGACCGGCGAGGTCAGTGCCCAGGTGCTTGGTTTCACCAACATCGATGATGTCGGCCAGGAAGGCCTGGAACTCGCCTACAACGACTGGCTGCAGGGCCGGCCCGGCGCCAAGCGGGTAATCAAGGACCGCTTCGGCCGCGTGGTCCAGAACGTCGAGCTCATCCGTGAAGCCAGCCCCGGCCGTGACCTGAAGCTGACGGTCGATCGCCGGCTGCAGTACCTTGCCTTCCGCGACCTTAAGACCACGGTGATGGAGTACGGTGCCCGCTCGGGTTCGGTCGTGGTGCTCGATGTCGACTCCGGCGAGATCCTCGCCATGGTCAACTATCCCTCCTACAATCCCAATGCCGCCACACGCATTCCTTCCGAAGGCCTGCGCAACCGGGCAATGACCGACGTGCTCGAGCCCGGCTCGGTGATGAAGCCCTTTGCCGTGGCCGCAGCCATGGAAGCCGGCATTGCGCAGCGCGACATGGTGGTCGATACCTCGCCGGGCGTGATCAACGTCTCCGGCCACGACATTCGCGACGTGCGCGACTACGGCGAGCTCACCGTCGAGCAGATTCTGACCAAGTCCTCCAACGTCGGCGTGGTGC
This sequence comes from Wenzhouxiangella sp. 15190, assembly GCF_003417465.1. Taxonomy (GTDB): domain Bacteria; phylum Pseudomonadota; class Gammaproteobacteria; order Xanthomonadales; family Wenzhouxiangellaceae; genus Wenzhouxiangella. Next base: position 75,204 of record NZ_QVMV01000042.1, on the reverse strand, counting down.
AGCTGGTGCTGTCGATGGATGCCCGACACCTGTGGAGCATGTACTCCCGTTTCGGCTTCGGTTCCGTGGCTGGTACGGGTTTCCCGGGTGAATCGGCCGGCGTGCTGCGTGACTATGAGCGCTGGCGCAAGCTCGAGCAGGCGACGCTGGCTTACGGCTATGGCCTTTCGGTTACGCCTTTGCAGCTCGCGCGTGCCATGGGCGCCATCGCCGATCGCGGCCGCCTGCGCCAGCCCACTTTCATGGCCGATTCGGACAATCCGCCACATTCGGTGCTCGATCCCAACCTGGCACAGGAGCTCGTCGGCATGCTCGAGACCGTTACCGGTCCCGAGGGCACGGGCCAGGCCGCCCGGGTCGAAGGTTACCGCGTTGCCGGCAAGACCGGCACCTCGCGCAAGGCAGCCGCAGGCGCTTATGGCGATCGTTACGTCGCCAGCTTTGCCGGGTTCGCCCCGGTGTCCGATCCGGAGCTCGTCGCCGTGGTCGTCGTCAACGACCCCTCGGGCGAGGAATACTACGGCGGCCAGATCGCGGCGCCGCTTTTCTCCGACGTCATGGCTGCCGGTCTGCGCTTGTTCAACGTGCCGCCCGACGATCCCGGCCTGCTGATGGCCCGCGTGGAGGAACCCCATGAGTGATCGGCTGTTGAACATGCAGGCACTCTTCGACGGGCTGGTAGCACTGCCGGCAGGCGAATGGCCGGCCGTTTCGGGGCTGTGTCTCGACTCCCGCCGCGTTCAGCCGGGCGATTTGTTCGTGGCCCTGTCCGGCGCCGCGGAACACGGCATGAAATTCGTTTACCAGGCGCGCGACAAGGGCGCCGTGGCGGTCGTTCACGACGGCCGGATGGCCTCGCCCGAAGATCTCGGGCTTCCGGATCTGGCCATTCCCGAACTTGCCGATCACCTTCCCGCGTTGGCCCGCCGCTTCTGGGGAGAGATCGTCGACGGCCTGGATCTGGTGGCCGTGACCGGGACCAACGGCAAGTCCTCGGTCGCGTGGCTGCTCGCCCAGGCGCTCGAAGGCGCCATGATCGGCACCCTGGGTTGTGGGAGCCCGGGGCGGCAGCAATCCGGGTCGCTGACCACGCCCGATATCTTCAGCGTCTACCGTCAACTCGCCGAACTGGCCCGGCAGGGTTTTGAGCGGGTCGTGCTGGAGGCCTCTTCCCACGCACTTGACCAGGGCCGGATCGACGGCCTGTCGTTTTCCAGCACGATCTTCACCATGCTGGGTCACGACCACCTCGACTATCATGCCGACCGCGCGAGCTACGGTGCTGCCAAGGCCCGGCTCTTTACCGACTTCGAGAGCGAGCGAAAGCTCATCAACCTGGACGACGATTTCGGTAAATCCCTGGTCGGAAAGCTTGCCGGCCGCGGCCGCGTTGTCGGCTATTCGCTGGCCGACCATCCCGACGCCCGGGCCAAGGCGAAGCTTTTGAGTGCCGATATGAGCGGCCTGTCGGCCGAGTTCGAGCTTTCCTGCGGCCGCTTCGAGGCACGCTCGAGCCTGCTGGGGCGGGTCAATCTGTGGAATCTGCTGATCGTGGCCGCCGAACTGGCCGAGCGCGGACGGAATCCCGAGACCATTGCCGCTGCACTGTCGCGGCTCGAACCGGTGCCGGGCCGGATGGAACCCATCGGTCGCGACGGCGCGCCGCTGGCCATCATCGATTATGCCCACACGCCCGATGCGCTGGAGACGGCCCTGATCAGTGCGCGCGAACTCGGTGCCGGAACATTGTGGTGCGTTTTCGGCTGCGGCGGCGATCGCGACCGCGAAAAACGACCGCGCATGGGTCGTATCGCCGAGCGCCTGGCCGACCGAATCGTGCTCACCGACGACAACCCGAGGGGTGAAGACGGACTTTCGATCATCCGAGCCATCCAGGCCGGCATGGAGCAGCCGCAGCGCTCGATCGTGATCCGCGATCGCGCCGGGGCAATTGCGCATGCGCTGTCCGGCGGGGAGTCGGGGGATATCGTGCTCGTGGCCGGCAAGGGGCACGAGACCGACCAGGTCGTCGGCAACGAGAGCCTGCCTTGCGACGACCACGTCAGCGTGCGCGCAGCGCTGGGGGTGGCGGCATGATGCAGTTCACGCTTTCGGCAATGGCGGCCTTCGTGCAGGGTCGCGTGGCCGGCGAGGACGCCGAGATTCGCGGCATGAGCCACGACGCGCGGTGCATCGAGACCGGTAATCTCTTCTGCGCGCTGCCCGGTGAGCACCACGACGGCCACGATTTCATCGGCCAGGCGCGTGAGAACGGCGCCGCGGCGGCGCTGGTCGCCCGCCCGGTCGACGACGCGTTGCCGCAACTGGTGGTCGAAGACGTGCGCACAGCCATGGGGATTGTCGCCCGGGCCTGGCGAGAGCGACTCGATGTGACCGTCATCGGTATCACCGGCAGCAACGGCAAGACCACGGTCAAGGAAATGGTGGCTGCGATCCTGGCGAGCCAGGGTCCGACGCTGGCCACGCAGGGCAACTACAACAACGAACTCGGCGTACCGCTGACCCTGGCTCGGCTGGATACTTCCCATCGTTTCGCCGTCATCGAGATGGGTGCCAATGGCCCCGACGATATCGGCTATCTCGCCGGACTGGCCAAGCCTTCGATCGGGGTGGTAACCAATGCGGCCGCGGCGCACCTGGAGGGGTTCGGCAGCCTCGAAGGGGTGGCGCGCGCCAAGGGACAGATGTTTTCGGCACTGCCGGCCGAAGGCGCGGCCGTGATCAATGCCGACGATGAGCATGCGCCCCTGTGGCGCGAACTGGCCGGCGACCGCCGCATCATCAGTTTTGGTATCGACGGCGCGGCCAACGTCTCCGGTGTTCTCGCACGCGGAATCGGCCGGGTCCACACGCCGGCGGACGACTTCGAGTTCCAGCCGCCGCTCCCGGGCCGGCACAATTTCTACAACGCCCTGACCGCCACTGCAGTGGCTACTGCCCTGGACGTACCGGTGGCGCGCATTGCCGATGCGCTTTCGAACATGGAAAGCCTGCCCGGGCGACTGCAGTTCCGTCGTCATCCGGACGGCTGGCAGCTGGTTGACGACACCTACAACGCCAATCCGGCTTCGCTGTATGCCGCCCTCCAGGCGCTTTCCGAAATGGGTGGCGAAGAACACTGGCTGGTGCTCGGAGACATGGGCGAACTCGGCCCGGACAGCGAGCGGCTGCACGCGGAGATGGGCCAGACCGCCCGCGATCTTGGCGTCCGTCGATTGTTTACCGTGGGCAAGCTGGCCCGTGCCAGTTCCGACGCGTTCGGAGGCGACGCTCGCCACTTCGATAACAAAACCTCGCTCGTTGAAGCGCTTTCGTCGCAACTGCATGCCGGCGTGACCTGCCTGGTCAAGGGTTCCCGCTCGATGGGCATGGAGCGCGTCGTCGAGGGACTGTTGAGGGAGGCGAGTCCATGCTGACCTGGCTGCTCGATCACGTACTCATGGCCGATGTCGCGTTGTTCGGCTACATCACGTTCCGGACCGTGATGGCCGCGCTGACCGCCATGATCGTCTCGTTGCTTGTCGGGCCGCTGTTCATCCGGCACATGACCCAGCGCCAGATCGGTCAGCCGATCCGCGAACTCGGCCCGGAATCGCACCTGACCAAGGCGGGCACGCCCACCATGGGCGGAACGCTGATCCTCATCGCGCTGATCATCTCGACCTTGTTGTGGGCCGACCTGGCCAATCGCTACATCTGGATGGTGCTGTTCGTGACCTCGGCCTTCGGCGCAATCGGCTTCGTCGATGACTGGCGCAAGCTCAAGTACAAGAACAGTGAAGGGCTGTCGGCGCGCTGGAAGTACAGCCTGCAGTCTCTGGCAGCGCTGGCCGTGGCGGTGTTTCTGTACCTCACCGCGGACGTGGCAGCCAATACCCAGTTGTTCGTGCCGTTCTTCAAGGACATTGCGCTACCGCTGGGTCTGGGCTTCGTGGTGCTGACTTACTTCGTGATCGTCGGCTCGTCCAATGCCGTCAACCTCACCGACGGTCTCGACGGCCTGGCCATCATGCCGGCGGTGTTCGTGTCCGCCGGCCTGGGCATCTTCGCCTATGCAACCGGCAACACCGTGTTCGCCGATTACCTGGCCATGCCCTATATCCCTGGGGCCGGCGAGTTGGCCATCTTCTGTTCGGCACTGGCCGGTGGTGGACTGGGCTTTCTATGGTTCAACACCTATCCGGCGCAAGTCTTCATGGGCGATGTCGGCGCCCTGGCCGTGGGAGCGGCACTCGGCCTGGTCGCCGTAGCGGTGCGCCAGGAAATCGTGTTCGTGGTGATGGCCGGCATCTTCGTCATCGAAACCCTGTCGGTCATCCTGCAAGTCGCTTCCTACAAGCTGACCGGTCGGCGCATCTTCCGCATGGCGCCGATCCATCACCACTTTGAACTCAAGGGTTGGCCCGAGCCCAAGGTCATCGTCCGTTTCTGGATCATCTCGGTCATGCTCGTGCTGGCCGGCCTGGCCACGATGAAGATCAGGTGACCGCCATGGCACAGGTGAAACAGGCTTATCGCACAAGAGACGCCGCGCCGTCCGCCGGGCTGGACCAGGTCATCCTGCTCGCCACCCTGGGGCTGCTCGGGGTGGGCGTGATCATGGTGGCCTCGACCTCGATCGCCGTGGCCGAGGGCTATTCGGTGTCGGTGTGGCATTTTCTCGCCAAACACCTGATCTATATCGGTGTGGGCGTGACTGCGGCCTTTTCTCTGCGCTTCATCGGCACCAAGCAGATGCAGTGGCTCGCACCCGTGGCGTTTCCCTTGTCGGTGCTGATCCTGCTGTTGCCTTTCGTGCCCGGCCTGGGTCACGAAGTCAACGGTTCCGCGCGCTGGATCGACCTGGGCGTGGCCACCTTCCAGGTAGTGGAGGTGGTCAAGCTGATGATGATCGTGTTCGTCGCCGGCTACCTGGCCAAGCGGCCGCAGCTGGGCCAGGCACGCTTCATCGAAACGCTCAAGCCGCTGCTTCTGGTCGGTCTGCTGGCGGCCATGCTGCTCAAGCAGCCCGATATGGGATCGGCCGTGGTTCTGGGTGCCATCGTCGGCGGCATGATCTGGCTCGCCGGCGCGGCCTGGAAGCATCTGTTCGTGCTCGGTCTGAGCAGTCTGCCGCTTCTGACTTTCGCCGCCCTCGAGCCGTATAGACTGCAGCGCGTGATGACTTTCGTCGATCCCTGGGCCGATCCCTTCAACAGCGGTTTCCAGCTGACCCAGGCGCTGATTGCCGTGGGCCGCGGACAGATCGACGGTGTCGGACTGGGTGCGAGCGTTCAGAAACTCTTCTACCTGCCCGAAGCGCACACCGACTTCATCTTCGCCGTGCTGGCCGAAGAACTGGGACTGATCGGCATCGTTTTCGTGATGATCCTGTTCTCCCTGCTGGTCGGGCGTATCTTTCTCATCGGCATACAGGCCTACCGTCAGGAACGATCTTTCTCGGCCTTCATGGTGTGGGGTATCGGCCTGTGGATCGGCATGCAGGCACTCGTGAGCATGGCCGTGAATCTCGGCATGCTGCCGACGAAGGGATTGACCCTCCCGCTGGTCTCCTCCGGCGGCAGCAGCCTGATCATGACGCTTCTGGCCATTGGCGTGGTGTTGCGCGTTCAGTGGGAGTTGAGCATGGAGGCGCTTCAGCAGCCGCGCCGACGCAGGGGGTGGCAGGTATGAGCGCCCCTCGCGTGATGATCATGGCTGCCGGAACCGGCGGGCACATCTTTCCGGGCCTGGCCGTGGCTTCGATTCTGCGCCAGCGAGGTGTCGAAGTGAGCTGGCTGGGCACGCCGACCGGGCTCGAGAACACCCTGGTGCCGGCCGCCGATCTCAAGCTCGAGACGATTACCATCGCCGGGCTGCGCGGTCGCGGGCTGGCCGGCTGGCTGGCCGCACCCTGGCGCATTTTCAAGGCCATTCTTCAGGCCCGAAAGCTGATTCGAAGGCACCGGCCGGACTGTGTGTTGAGCATGGGCGGCTACGTCGCCGGACCCGGCGGTCTGGCCGCGCGCCTGCAGCGCATTCCGCTGGTGATTCACGAACAGAACGCCATCGCGGGCCTGACCAATCGCTGGCTGCGCCCGCTGGCCGGTCGAGTCATGACCGGCTTCCCCGACACGCTGCCGGGCGGGCAACACGTGGGCAATCCGGTGCGCGCCGAAATCGCTTCATTGCCGGAACCGGACGCGCGCTTCGAAAACCGCGAAGGCCCGCTGCGGGTGCTCGTCATCGGCGGCAGCCTGGGGGCACGCGCTTTCACGCACGTGGTGCCCGAGGCCATTGCGCGCCTGCCCGAGTCGCAGCGTCCGCACATCGTGCATCAGGCCGGGCGCCAATTCGAGGCGACGAAGAAAGCCTACGAACAGGCCGGTGTCGAGGGCGAGGTCGTGCCCTTCATCGACGACATGGCTACGGCCTGGGGCGAGGCCGACCTGGCCATTTGCCGGGCCGGCGCATTGACCGTCGCCGAGCTGGCCGCCGCCGGCCTGGCGGCCGTGCTGGTGCCGTTCCCGCATGCGGTCGACGATCATCAGTTCACCAACGCCCGCTACCTGGCCGACGGCAATGCAGCCTGGCTGGTGCGCGAAGCCGATTTCGATGCGCGCTGGCTGGCCGAGCATCTGGACGCGATGGCGCGCCCGCAATTGCTGTCGATGGCGCGAAGCGCCCGCGCTCTGGCGCGAACCGACGCGGCCGAGGCCGTGGCGGATGCCTGCCTGGAGGTGGCCGCATGATCACGTACAGGCACGCGCCCAACCTGATGCACCGTACCCGCCGTATTCATCTGGTGGGGATCGGCGGTGCCGGCATGTGCGGCATCGCCGAAGTGCTGATCAACCTCGAATTCGAAGTCAGCGGCTCGGACCTTCAGCGCTCGACGACCATCGCGCGCCTTCAGGACATGGGCGCCGATATCCGCATCGGCCATGATGAAGCCAATCTCGGAGATGCCGATGTGGTGGTGGTCTCCGGTGCGGTGCCGGAAGACAATCCGGAAGTGATCGCCGCCCGCGAGCGCCGCATACCGGTGATCGCCCGCGCCGAGATGCTGGGCGAACTGATGCGCTTCCGCCAGGGCATCGCCGTGGCCGGAACCCACGGCAAGACGACAACCACGTCGCTGATCGCGACCTTGCTGGCCGAGGACGGGCTGGATCCGACCTTCATCGTCGGTGGTCTGGTCAATGCCTTCGGCACGGGCGCACGCCTGGGCGAGGGCCGCTACCTCGTGGCCGAGGCGGACGAGTCCGACGGCTCCTTTCTCAAACTGCAACCCGTGATTTCGGTGATCACCAACATCGATCGCGATCATCTCGACGCCTATCAGGGCAGCTTCGACCAGCTGCAGCGCGCCTTCCTGGAGTTCTTGCATCACCTGCCGTTCTTCGGCGTTGCGGTGCTGTGCATCGATGACGCCCACGTGGCAGAACTGATTCCCGAAGTGGGGCGCACGGTGGTGACCTATGGATTCGACGAGCAGGCCGACGTGCGTGCCACCGGCGTCCATCAGAAAGGCCGGCACATGCATTTCGAGTTGTGGTTGCCGGGCGAGAAGAACGCCCGTGCCGTCAGCCTGGCGCAGCCGGGTCGGCATAACGTACTCAACGCGCTCGGTGCGGCCGCCGTGGCCAGCGAGGTCGGGGTTTCGCCCGATGCCATCGTGCGTGGACTGCAGGCATTTGGCGGAATCGGCAGACGCTTCGCCGAGATCGGCGCGCTCGATCTTGCGGGACGCCGTGTGCTGGCTTTCGAAGACTACGGGCATCACCCCACCGAGCTGGAGGCCGTCATTCAGGCCGCGCGCGAGGGTTGGCCCGATCGCCGGCTGGTGCTGTTCTTCCAGCCGCATCGCTACACCCGTACCCGCGACCAGTTCGACGACTTCGCGCGCGTGCTCTCGAGCGCGGATTCCCTGGTGCTGGCCGATCTCTACCCGGCCGGCGAAGCCGCCCTGTCCGGTATCGATTCGGATGCGCTGGCCAAGGCCGTGGGAAGGCGGCGCGAGATACCCCTGCGTCGCATCGGCGCGGTCGGCGAGGCCGTCGATGTCCTGCCCGAGTTGCTTGAGGACGGTGATCTGCTGCTGGTCATGGGCGCGGGTGACGTTGGGCAACTGGGTGGCATGTTGAGAGAGCGCTTCGCGGAGGAGGCGGCATGACGCTGGGCGATCCGCGCAAATTCGGACAGGTGGCCCTGGTCGTCGGCGGCGACAGCGGCGAACGTGAAGTCTCGCTGAAGGGCGGACGCGCCGTGGCCGCCGCCATGGACCAGCTCGGCATCCAGTACAGCGTGGTCGATGGGCCGCGCCGTTTGCTCGAACACGTCGCTGCCGGTCATTACGACCGGGTGTTCAACCTGCTGCACGGTCGCGGCGGCGAGGACGGCACGCTGCAGGGTGCGCTGAGCATCTACGGTGTCCCGGTGACCGGGTCGGGAGTGCTCGCTTCGGCATTGACCATGGACAAGCTGCAGAGCAAGCGGATTTTCACCGCTTGCGGTCTGCCTACGCCCGAATGGGCAGTAGCCCGCAACGCGGCCGACAGCGAAAGGATCCTGCAGTCGATGACCCCGCCGCTTTTCGTCAAGCCGGTGCGTGAGGGCTCGAGCCTGGGCATGAGTCGCGTGATGGAAGCCGATCAGCTCCAGCCGGCGCTGGAGAAAGCCCTGTCCCACGACGAAACGGTCCTGGTCGAGCCGATGATCGAGGGTATCGAGTACACCGCGGCCGTACTGAATGATCGGGTGCTGCCGCTGATTCGGCTGGAGACGCCGCGGGAGTTCTATGACTACCAGGCCAAGTACGAATCGGGTGATACCCAATATCGCTGTCCCTGTGGTCTGGACGAGGCCGCCGAGGCGCACCTGGCTGATCTTTGCCTGGAAGCCTTCCGCGTGCTTGGCACGTCGGGCTGGGGCCGCGTGGACTTGATGGTGGATGAAGACGAGCAGCCCTGGCTGCTGGAGGTGAACACGACGCCGGGCATGACCGATCACTCGCTCATGCCCATGGCCGCGAAAGCGGCGGGAATCGAATTCGAGGAACTGGTATGGCGGATTCTGGAAACCAGTCTGAGCGCATGATCAGGCCGGCCTGGCTGGCCTCCGCGGTGCTTGCCGGCGCAGCGCTGTTGCTGGCGCTGTGGTTGCGCTCGGGATTGATCGGTAGCGAACAGTGGCCGATTCAATGGCTGGATGTCGCCGGCGAGCTCAAGCGCACCAATGCGAGTCAGGTCCGGGCTGCCGTGGCTGACGAGGCCGGGCGCGGGTTCTTCGCCGTCGATCTTTCGAGCGTGCGAACGAGCGTGGAAGACCTGCCCTGGGTGGCGCGCGCGGAGGTGAGCCGCGAATGGCCCGATGCCCTGCGCATCGCTATCACTGAGCACCGTCCGGTTGCGCGCTGGAACGACGACCGCCTGTTCAGTGACGGTGGTGAGTTGTTCAGGGTGTCCGGCAGCGAGGGCATGCAGGGGCTGGCGCACTTGCGTGGGCCCGAATCACGGGGTGGCGATGTGCTCGAGCGCTGGCAGACGATGCGCCGCCGTCTCGGCAGCGTGGGCCGCGATGTGGTCGAACTGGCCGTCGACGAGCGTGGCGCCTGGCGTGCCGTGCTCGACAACGGCGTCACGCTGGTGCTGGGGCGGGAGCAGATGGACAAGCGCCTGGCGCGCTACATCGGTGCGCAGGCAGCCCTCGACGATCTCGACCGGTCGATCCGGCTGATCGACATGCGCTACACCAACGGCCTGGCGGTGCGCTGGGCTGATACACAAACGGAAAGCGACAGCGAAACGGCAAAGGGAGAAGAAGCGACACATGGCTAAGCGACCGGACAAGTCGTTGGTCGTCGGTCTGGATATCGGCACCAGCAAGATCGTCGCCATCGTCGGCGAGGTGCAGTCCGACGGACAGGTCGAAGTGGTCAGCCTGGGCTCGCATCCTTCGCGCGGGCTCAAGCGCGGCGTGGTGGTCGATATCGAGTCGACCGAGCAGTCCATCCAGCGCGCCATTGAGGAAGCCGAGCTGATGGCCGACTGCCAGATTCACTCGGTATTCGCCGGTATCGCGGGCAGCCACATCAGTTCGCTCAATTCCCACGGCGCCGTGGCGATCCGGGACAAGGAGGTCACCGACGGCGACGTCGAGCGCGTACTCGAGTCGGCGCGGGCAGTGGCCATTCCGGCGGACCAGCGCATCCTGCACGTGCTGCCGCAGGAGTACGTCATCGATTCCACCGACGGCATTCGCCAGCCGGTGGGCATGTCCGGCGTCCGTCTGGAAGCGCGCGTGCATCTGGTAACTGCCGCGGTCAGCGCGGTCCAGAACGTTACCAAGTGCGTCGCCCGCTGCGGCCTGCAGGTCGACGATCTCATCCTGCAGCAGCTGGCTTCCAGCTACGCGGTGCTCAGCGAGGACGAGAAGGACTTGGGGATAGCGCTGGTCGACGTCGGCGCGGGTACGACCGATATCGCGGTATTCACCGAGGGTGCGATCCGCTATACCGCCTGCATTCCGATTGCCGGCGACCTGGTCACCAACGACATCGCCGTCGCGCTGCGAACGCCGACGGTGCATGCCGAGGAAATCAAGATCAAGTATGCCTGCGCGCTCGAGCAGATGGCCAGTTCCGACGAGACCATCCAGGTGCCCAGCGTCGGCGACCGGCCACCGCGGCGGCTCGAGCGCCAGACCCTGGCGCAGGTGGTCGAGGCGCGCTACCGCGAACTCTTCCACCACGTCCACAAGCAACTGCGGCAGTCCGGCTTTGAATCGATGATTCCGGCCGGCCTGGTGCTCACCGGCGGCGGCTCGAAGATGGAAGGCGTGGTCGAGCTGGCCGAGGAAATCCTGCATATGCCGGTCAGGCTGGGCGCGCCCCAGCACGTTACCGGCCTGTCGGAAGTCGTGAACAACCAGATTCATTCGACCGGCGTGGGTCTTCTGATCTACGGCAGCCGCATGGAAGGACCGCGGCGCACCGGACTGGGGCGCGGCGGAGAAAGCCTCTGGAACCGCATCAAGAACTGGTTCCAGGGAGAGTTTTGAAATGGGAGCCAAGGGCTTCCGCGAGTGTTTGCCCGAACTCGATGTACCTCGGGCAAGGCATGGGAGCGGCACAAAGCGTCCGTCAAGAAGGCGCGTGCCGCAATCCCTTGAAAGAGAGTTTAGGCCAAGACCGGCCTTTGTTGATCGACATGGCGAGCGAAAGGAGAAACCGACATGCCTTTTGAATTGATCGAAAACTACACACCCGGAGCGACCATCAAGGTCGTCGGGATAGGCGGAGGCGGCGGCAACGCCGTCAACCAAATGGTCGAACAGGCCATCGAAGGCGTGGAGTTCATCTGCGTCAACACCGACTCGCAGGCGCTGCGCAACTTCTCGGGCAAATCCACGCTCCAGATCGGATCGGGCGTGACCAAGGGCCTGGGTGCCGGCGCCAACCCCGAAGTGGGGCGCCAGGCGGCGCTGGAAGACCGCGACCGCATCAGCGAGATGCTGGAAGGCTGCGACATGGTGTTCATCACCGCCGGCATGGGCGGCGGCACCGGCACCGGGGCCGCGCCGGTGGTGGCCCAGACTGCCAAGGAAATGGGCATTCTGACCGTGGCCGTGGTAACCAGGCCCTTCCCCTTCGAGGGGCAGCGTCGCGGTACCGTGGCCAAGCAGGGCATCGACGAATTGTCGCACCACGTCGATTCGTTGATCACCATTCCCAACGGCAAGCTGCTGAGCGTGCTCGGCGGCGAAGTCACCCTGCTCGATGCGTTCAAGTCGGCCAATCAGGTGCTCTCGGGCGCGGTGCAGGGCATCGCGGAACTGATTACCCGGCCGGGCCTGATCAACGTCGACTTTGCCGACGTGCGCACGGTCATGAGCGAGATGGGCATGGCGATGATGGGCGCCGGTACCGCCAAGGGCGAGGATCGGGCCCTGATGGCCGCGCAGTCGGCCATCGGTTCACCGCTGCTCGAAGACGTCGACCTCAACGGCGCCTGCGGCATCCTGGTCAACGTCACTGCCGGCATGAACCTGAGCATGAAAGAGTTCGAGGAAGTCGGCACCACCGTCGCCGACCTCGCCAGCGAGGACGCCACGGTGGTCATCGGCACGGTCATCGACCCGGATATGAATGACGAGTTGCGCGTGACCGTGGTGGCCACCGGCCTGGGGTCACAGCGCCCAAAGCGCGAAGAGCGGCCGATGGAAGTCGTCCGCACCGGTACCGATAATCGTGCCGCATTCACGGCGACCGAGGAAGAACAGCGTGCGCAGGGCACGGGTGATCGACGGCAGTCCGAGCCGGGCGAGAGCCGCAAGCTGTTCGGTGAGCAGAAGGAAATGGACTATCTCGATATACCGGCCTTTCTGCGTAATCAGGCTGACTGAGGCTGCCGTCGCTCGAGCGGGTTGACGCAGTCAAAAGCAGATTGCCGGCACGGGCGTCCGACTCGCCACGGACGCCCGGCCGGCCGGTTTGTGACACGGATACGACGCCGAATGTGGTTTTTGGACAACATATGTGGCAATTTTCACGAAAAATTGCTTTTTCGCGACACATGGCTGTGCTATGCTCCGCGGCGTCAACCAGCAATCGGTTAACGCAGTGATCCGACAAAGAACACTCAAGAACGTCATCCGCGCCACCGGCGTGGGCCTGCACACCGGAGAAAAGGTCCTCATGACCCTGCGGCCGGCGCCCGCCAATTGCGGCATCGTCTTTCGCCGTGTCGACCTCGACCCGGTCACCGAAATCAAGGCCGAGCCACACCTGGTGCGCGATACCGCCCTGTCGACCACCCTGGTCAACGACGCGGGCGTGCGCGTGGCCACGATCGAACACCTCATGTCCGCGCTGGCCGGGCTGGGCATCGACAACCTCTACGTCGACCTCAGCGCCGCCGAAGTGCCGATCATGGACGGCAGTGCCGGTCCGTTTGCCTTCCTGATCCAGTCCGCCGGCATTGCCGAGCAGAACGCGCCCAAGCGCTTCATCCGGCTCAAGAAGACCGTGGAGGTGCGCGACGAGGACCGCTGGGCGCGCTTCGAGCCGCACGAGGGTTTTCGCGTCAACTTCACCATCGAGTTCGATCACCCGGTCATTCGCTCGCATTCCTGCCAGGCCGACGTGGAGTTCTCCACGACGTCCTATCTCAAGGAAGTCGCCCGGGCGCGCACCTTCGGTTTCATGCGCGACATCGAATACCTGCGCCAGCGCAACCTGGTGCTCGGCGGCAATCTGGACAACGCTGTGGTGCTGGATGACTACCGCATCCTCAATGAAAACGGCCTGCGCTACGAAGACGAGTTCGTCAAGCACAAGGTGCTCGACGCCATTGGCGACCTCTACCTGCTCAACCGTAATCCCATCGGCGCCTTCTTCGGCCACAAGTCCGGCCACGAACTCAACAACGAGCTCGTACGCCAGGTCCTTGCCGACCAGGAGGCCTGGGAAGAAGTGACGTTCGAGGATGACGAGCCGGCACCCATCTCCTACGTTCAGCCCGCTCAAGCGGTCTGAGGGAAAGAGCAAGCACGAAATTCGAAGCACCAAATCCGAAACAAATCCGAAGCACGAATGACAAAAACGAAACGGGCGCATCGCGCCCGTTTTGCGTTTCGAATTTCGGATTTTGAATTTGTTTCGAGTTTGGTGCTTCGGATTTCGAATTTATTGAAGTTGAGGCACCACGATCACCCGCGTCTCCTCCAACCGCTCATCGAGCTGCCGGTTGGCCTCCCGCAACAGGTCGTCGGCCATCAATCTTGCCCGGCTGGCCCACGCGGGGCTGGTGGCGGCCAGGACCAGGGTGTTGCCCTCGATACAGGCCAAGCCAATGTGCTCGCGCATGCTGCCCGGGAGGACCTGGCGGAGGCTGGCATCGAGCTGATCCAGGGCGCGGGCGGTCGACAGCAGGCGGCTGAGCCCATCGTGGCCCTCCGAGACGTCGGTAACGGCTCGCTCACTTCGGCGGTTGTTCGCCATTTCAGGGCTCCTGCAGCGCGATGGCCTGCAGTTTAACGCCCCGGCGGGCTACAATGGCAGGCTGTGCTTGCACCCGCGCGGTGCCGACCCCAAGTAAATTCACTTTGACAGAACCACTTCATCAGCCAACGGACGATTCATGCTCAAATCCCTGATCACCAAGGTGGTGGGCAGCCGCAACGAGCGGTTGATCAAGACCCTCTACAAGGATGTCGAGGCGATCAACGCCTTCGAGCCGGAATTCCAGAAGCTCAGCGATGCCGATCTCAAGGCCAAGACCGCGGAATTCCGTCAACGCCACAGCGAGGGTGAGAGCCTGGACCAGCTGCTGCCTGAAGCTTTCGCGGCGGTACGCGAGGCTTCCGTACGCACCCTGGGCATGCGTCACTTCGACGTGCAGCTCATCGGCGGCATCGTGCTGCACCAGGGCAAGATTGCCGAAATGAAAACCGGTGAGGGCAAGACGCTCGTCGCCACCCTGGCGGTCTATCTCAATGCCATTCCCGACAAGGGCGTGCACCTGGTCACCGTCAACGACTACCTGGCTGGCCGCGACGCCGAGTGGATGAAGCCGATCTACTCGGCGCTGGATCTGAGCGTGGGTGTATCGGTGCCCGGCATGAGCGCCGATGCCAAGCGGGAAGCCTACAACGCCGACGTCACCTATGGCACCAACAACGAGTTCGGCTTCGACTACCTGCGCGACAACATGGCCTTCTCGCTGGAGCAACGCGTCCAGCGCGGCCGGCATTTCGCCATCGTCGACGAGGTCGACTCCATCCTCATCGACGAGGCGCGCACGCCGCTGATCATCTCCGGGCCGACAGACGAAGGGCCGGACATCTACGTCAAGATGAACCGCATCGTGCCCAAGCTCGAGCCGCAGGAAGAAGAGGAAGGGCCGGGTGACTTCACCATCGACGAGAAGACCAAGCAGGTGTACCTGACCGAAGAGGGCATGGCCAAGGTCGAGGACCTGCTGGCCGAGGCCGGCATGATCGAGAGCGGCGCCAGTCTCTACGACTCGGCCAACCTGGGCCTGATGCACACGCTCAATGCCGCCCTGCGCGCGCACCACCTGTTCCACAAGGATACCGATTACATCGTGCGCGACGGCGAGGTCGTCATCGTTGATGAGTTCACCGGCCGCACTCTCCAGGGAAGGCGCTGGTCCGAAGGCCTGCACCAGGCCGTCGAGGCCAAGGAAGGCGTGCCCATCCAGCGCGAGAACCAGACGCTGGCCTCGATTACCTTCCAGAACTATTTCCGGCTCTACGAGAAGCTCTCGGGCATGACCGGGACGGCCGATACCGAGGCCTACGAGCTGATGTCCATCTACGGCCTGGAGGTGGTGGTGATTCCCACCCACAAGCCGATGATCCGCAAGGATTACCCCGACCTCGTGTTCCTGACCAAGGAGGAAAAGTTTGACGCCATCGTCGCCGACATTACCGACTGCGTGTCCAGGGGGCAGCCGGTGCTCGTCGGCACGACGTCGATCGAGAATTCCGAACTGATCGCCAATGAACTCAACAAAGCGGGCATCAAACACGAGGTGCTCAACGCCAAGCAGCACGAGCGTGAGGCGCACATCATCGAGCAGGCCGGCCAACCGGGTGCGGTGACCATCGCCACCAATATGGCCGGTCGCGGTACCGACATCGTGCTCGGCGGCAATCTCGAGGCCGAACTGCGCGACCTGGGCGAGGACGCCAGCGAGGAAGAGCGTCGCAAGGTCAAGGAAGACTGGCAGAAGCGCCACGATCAGGTAATCGAGGCCGGCGGCCTGCACATCGTCGGCACGGAGCGCCACGAGTCACGGCGAATCGACAACCAGTTGCGTGGCCGCTCCGGCCGACAGGGCGATCCGGGTTCCAGCCGTTTCTACCTGTCGCTGGAGGACAGCCTGATGCGCATCTTCGCCTCCGATCGAATGAGCGGCATGATGCAGAAACTGGGCATGCGCGAAGGCGAATCGATCCAGCACCCCTGGGTGAATCGCGCCATCGAGAACGCCCAGCGCAAGGTCGAGGCGCACAACTTCGACATGCGCAAGCACCTGCTGGAATACGACGACGTGGCCAACGATCAGCGCCGCGTCATCTACGCCCAGCGTAACGAGTTGATGGAAGCCGATGACATCAAGGACACCATCGACTCCATCCGCGAAGAGGTCTTCGATCGGCTCATCAGCCGGTTCATTCCGCCCGGTTCCATCGACGAGATGTGGGATTCGGAAGGGCTCGAGCGCGCGCTTTCAGGCGAGTTCGGTATCGAGGTGCCCATCCAGCGCTGGCTCGAAGAAGACGACACCCTGGCCGAGGAAGGCCTGCGCGAGAAGGTGATGGAAGCCGTCGAAGCGCACTACCAGGCCAAGGAAGACATGGTCGGCTCCTCGGTCATGCGCCAGTTCGAGAAGGCGTTGATGCTGTCGATTCTCGACCAGCAATGGAAGGAGCACCTCGCCGGCATGGACTACCTGCGCCGCAGCGTCGGCCTGCGCAGCTTCGCACAGAAGAAGCCGCAGCAGGAGTACAAGCGCGAAGGCTTCGAAATGTTCACCGAGATGCTCGACAACATGAAGCACGAGGTGATGAAGGGCCTGGCGCGCGTGCGCGTGCGAAGCGAGGACGACGTCGAGGCAGTCGATCAGCAGCGCAAGCGCGAAGCTCCGATGCAGTTCCAGCACGCCGAAGCCCAGTCGGCCACCAGCGATGGTGCCGCAGAGGGTAGCGGGCAGGGCGGCCAGGGCGCCACCAAGCCCGATACCTTCGTGCGCCAGGGCCGCAAGGTCGGCCGCAACGAACCCTGTCCCTGTGGTTCGGGCAAGAAATACAAGCAGTGCCACGGCAAGCTGGGGTAAGGCGTGTGGCGTGAAGCGTGAGGCGGGGTGGTCGCTTGAGCTGATCGAGGTGGTCGCCGGCGTCCTGCGCGACGCCCGCGGCCGGATCCTGCTGACGCAGCGTCCGCCCGGGAAGCACCTGGCCGGGACATGGGAATTTCCCGGTGGCAAGCGCGAGAGCAACGAAACCGGCCGTGAAGCGCTGGGGCGCGAACTGGCCGAAGAGCTGGGGATCACCGTTCGCTCGGTTCGGCCCTGGCTGGCCCTGACGCATCACTATCCCGAAATCGCGGTACGCCTGCAGCTCTACACCGTCGACGGCTGGCGTGGCGAGCTGCACGGTCGCGAAGGTCAGGCGCTCTCGTGGGTCACGGTCGAGGAAATGAACGCGCTGCCGATGCCGGCCGCCGACCGCCCCATCGTGCGCGCCTTCGGGCTCGGCGACCGCTACGCCATCACGCCCGACCCCGGGGACCTGGATGGTTGCGACGCGATTCTGGACTGGACCCGCGGTGCCCTCGAGCGGGGTATCCGCCTGTTCCAGTTGCGCGCGAAGTCACTCGATGACGTGGCGTTGGCCGATCTGGCCCGTGACTTCGGTGCCTTGCTGGCAGATGCTGACGCCCGCTGGCTGATCAATGGTCCACCGGAGTTGGCGGCTGCATCCGGCGCCGATGGTGTTCATCTCGATGCCGCCGGGCTCGACAGAGTGACGGCTCGCCCCCTGTCCGGAGATTACCTGGTGGCGGCGTCTTGTCACGACGACGCGGGGCTGGTGCGCGCGGGTGAACTGGGGCTGGATTTCGTGACGCTGTCGCAGGTGCGAACCACGCTCGGCCATCCGCGAGCGACTGCCCTGGGCTGGGAAGGCTTCGAGCGCCTGTGTCACTCTTCGCCGCTACCGGTTTACGCCCTCGGCGGCGTCGCGCCCGGCGACCTCGAGCAATCGCGCGAGCACGGCGGCTTCGGCGTGGCCGGTATCCGGGCCTTCGGGTAATGTCGATCGAAACGGTTCAATTACCCATCCGGTCGCGGTCCATGCCAGACCCCGGCACGGTGGACGTCTGGCTGACCCGGCTTACCGAGATGCCGCTGGATACCGGGCCACGCGGCGATACCCGCCGTGAGCGCATCATGCGCCAGCGCGTGCAGCAGCAGTTCTTCCTTCGTCTTTTACTGGCCGCCTACCTGGGCTGCCCGGGCAAGTCCGTCCAGTTGGTCCGGAGTGACCGCGGCAAGCCCATGCTCGCCGGTGAGCATGCGGACAGCCGGCTGCGTTTCAATGCGTCGCATTCCGGTGAATGGCTGGCGGTGGCAATTGCCGATGGCGTTGCCGTGGGTATCGATATCGAAACCGAACGCCTGCTGCCGAAGTCTTCTTTGCTGGCGCGTCGTTTCCTTTCGCCCGAGGAAGGGGAATGGATCAGCGGACTGGATGAACCCTTCCGGTCCAGGCAGTTTCTGAAGCAGTGGACGGCGCGCGAATCTCTGGTCAAGGCGCGCGGTTGCGGTCTGGCCGGTTGCCTCGGAGAAATGGTGCTGGACTGGCAGCCGCCTGCCATCCACCGCCTGCCCGCCGACTGGGACAATGCCGGCGACATGGTGCTGAGATCTCTCTCGCTGCCCGACGGTCTGGTCAGCCATCTCTCGGCCACCCGGGGCCCTGCCGAACCCGTGATCCGTCGCATCACCACTTGAGCATCCACTGACCTGAATTTACGAGCAACGATCGAAAGGGAGTCGAACATGTTTCTTCAGCGAACGACCTGGCCCGAAGTCGAGGCCTATCTCGAGCACTCGACCGGCATCGTCATGCCCATCGGTTCGACCGAGCAGCACGGACCGACCGGCCTGATCGGCACCGACGCCATCTGCCCCGAGACCATCGCCGGCGGCCTGGCCGAAGCCGGAATCCTGGTCGGACCGACCTTGAGCATCGGTATGGCGCAGCATCACCTCGGTTTTCCCGGCTCCATCACGCTAAGGCCTTCAACCTTGCTCGCCGTCGTGCGCGATGTTGTCAATTCCCTGGCCGTTCACGGCTTCACGCATTTCTACTTCCTCAACGGCCACGGCGGCAACATCGCCACGGTCAATGCCGCGTTCGCCGAGATCTGGGCCGATGCTAGTTTCGCGCAGACGCCGTCCGGTCTGAAAATGAAAATGGGCAACTGGTTCGCCGGGAAGCGTGTCCAGGCACTGGCCCGTGAACTCTACGGAGACGCCGAAGGCAGCCACGCCACCGCCTCCGAAATCGCGCTGACCTGGTATGCCCACCCGGAGGCCGAGCGGCGCGACAAACTGGATCCGCTGCGTGCACCGTACGGGCCAATTCGCGATGCCGCCGACTATCGAAAACACTTTCCCGACGGCCGAATCGGTTCGGAACCGCATCTCGCCACACCCGAACACGGCGAGCGTTTCTACGAGGCCGGCCTGGCCGATGCCCTCGAGGACTATCGGAATTTTCTTGCTTCCTAGCGCCAGGTGCGCCAGCCGAGGACAAGACCGCCGAGAATAGCCAGGCCCGCCGGGAGGGAATAGCCTTCCCACAGCGGGGCGACCTGGTACCCGGCCAGCACGGCGCCGGAGACGAGCAGGCCGGCGGCGAAAACGGCTCCCGGAAGACGTCGGTTCTGGCGGCCCAGTTCGCTGGCCAGCTTTTCGAGGTCTTCCGAATCGATGCGGGTGCGCAACTGGCCGGAACCGGCCCGCTCGAGGTAATCGTGGACCAGTCCGGGAATCTCGGGAGAGCGGGACAGCCAGTTCGGAAGCTCGCGTGCGAGGCGGCGCGCGGTGCGCGGCAGGCCGTAGCGCTCGGCGAGGATCGCTTCCAGCTCGGGTTTGGCGATATCCCACATGTTGAGTCTTGGAAACAGCGAGCGGGCCATGCCCTCGATATTGAGCAGGGTTTTCTGAAACATCACCAGTTGGGGCTGCAGGGTGAGCTTGAAACGCCGCGCGACCGAGAACAGGGCGATGATCAGCTCGGCGAAGGACACTTCCTCGAGTGGTCGGGTGAAGTTGGGTTCGCCGACCGTGCGTATCGCCGCCTCGAGTTCGTCGATGCGGGTATCGGATGGCAGCCAGCCGGCCTCGACGTGCAACTCGGCAACGCGCCGGTAGTCGCGGTTGAACAGGGCCATGAAGTTCTCGCCGAGATAATGCAGATCGGCCTCGGGCAGGCTCTCGACGATACCGAAATCCAGCGCGATATAGGTGGGATCGGCCGGATCGGTGGTGTCGATGAGGATGTTGCCCGGATGCATGTCGGCATGGAACAGATTGTCGCGGAAGGCCTGGGTGTAGAACACCCGGATGCCGCGCTGGGCCAGCCGTTCGAGGTCGACGCCGCGGCGTTCCAGTTCAGCGATGTCCTTGACCGGGACGCCATCGACGCGTTCCATGACCAGTACACTCGAAGCCGTGTAGCGCCAGTGGATGGCCGGGATGTAGAGGTCGGCCGAGTGCTCGAAATTGTGCCGAAGCAGGGAGGCGTTGGCCGCCTCGGCCTGCATGTCGAGTTCGCGTTCGATGACGCGCTCGAATTCGCTCACGATATCGTCCGGGCGAATGCGATCGCCCTCGGGATGGTAGCGACGCGTCAACCGCGCCAGAGCATGCAGCAGTTCGAGATCCTTGCGGATCTGGCGTTCGATGCCGGGTCGCACGATCTTGACAACCACCCGCTCGCCGCCTTCGAGCCGGGCGCCGTGAACCTGGGCGATGGAGGCCGATGCCAGCGCTTCGTTCTCGAATTCGGCGAACAGTTCGTCGACCGGCTTGCCCAGTTCGGACGCGACCGCGGCACGGGCCATCTCGGCGGGGAAGGGCGGCACGTCGTCCTGCAGCCCGGCCAGTTCCTCGGCGATATCGTGGGGCAACAGGTCACGCCGCGTCGAAAGGATCTGGCCGAACTTGACATAAATCGGTCCGAGTTCCTGCAGCGCCCTCCGCAAGCGCCTGCCCCGTGGCAGGTCGCGCACGCCGCGCCGGCCCCACGGCAGCAGGCGGACCGCGCGGGCGAACCGGAGCGGCGGCAGGGCCACCAGCAACTCGTCGAGCCGATAGCGCGCCAGGGTCAGCGCGATGCTGGTCATTCGAAGCATGCGCGAGATCATGTGCGGCTCCGGCGGCGCAGGCGCGCTTCGAGCCGATCGACCGCTTCCCGCAATTCGTCGACTTGGTGCACGAAATCGTCGACCTCCTCGCGCATGACGAGCAGGCCCGATTCCTCGCGCAGGAAGCGCGCGGCCTGATCGGCCGCGGTGTTCGAGACATGCCGGGCGCCGGCGCGCGCGTCGGTGAGCATGCGCCAGAGCTGGTGGCCCACGACCGGGCCGAAGCGTTCGACGAACATCGACTCCCAGTCGGGGTCGAGCTGCTTGAGCAGCTTTTCGAAGGCCTGGCCGGTGCCGGCCTCGCCCTCGATCCGTACCCCGCTGCCGGGGGCGCGCCAGTCCGGCACGGCCATGGCCAGCAGGGCCACCGGCGTGCCGCTGATGCTGGTATCGGGCGGTGTGTCGTCCTCGGCGCTTACGCCCAGGGTGTCTTCGTGGCCGCGGAAATACAGGTCGATCCCCAGGCCCTTGAGTTTCAGCCGAACGACCTTGTCCTTTAGCGGGGCGAGTCGCTGCGGGGCCTTGTCGTCGAGTGCGGCGGCGCGTGCGATCGCCTGCTCGATGCCAGCGGCCAGCATGCTCGGCAGCGGTGTGAGGTAGCGGCTCATCCCTAACTAATGAGATCCTTGATCAGCAGGCATTCAGCTTGCTCTGAAGCGTTCGTGCCAAGGCGTCGACGCGCCGGTGTAGCCACTCTACATCAAGTGTCGAGAACGCAGTCCACGGACGCTTCAGTGCAAGCCCTCCGGGAGATTCGGATGCGTCCGCCTGCTGCGTTGTGTCGGCTCGACGTAGCGCCACTATGCCTTCGCCGACACGCCTTCCAGGCGAACGCATCCGAAACTCTGAAGGCCTGCTGATCAAGGATCTCATTAGTTTAGACTTTGGCGCCACGGTGAATCGCACAGATGCCGCCGGAAAGGTTCGACCAATCCACCCGCTCGAAGCCGGCCTCGCGCATCTGCTCGGCCAGGGTGGGCTGATCGGGAAAGCGGCGGATCGACTCGGCCAGGTACTGGTAGCTTTCGGCATCGCCGGCAATCTGTGCCCCCAGACGCGGCAGCACCTGGAACGACCATGTGTCGTAGACCTTCGCCAGTGCCGGCAGGCCGACTTTCGAGAATTCCAGGATATGCACCCGGCCGCCGGGCCTGAGTACCCGGTACATTTCGGCCAGGGCCGTGTCGCGCCAGGTTACGTTGCGCAGGCCGAAGGCGATGGTGAGGTGGTCGAAATGGTTGGCGGCGAAAGGCAGGGCCTCGGCATTGACCTGCAACCACTCCAGGCCCCCGACCAGGCCCTTGGCGTCCATCCGCGAGCGGCCGGTGGCGAGCATTTCTCGATTGATGTCGGCAACGATCACATCGGCACCGCGCTCGCGTGCGAGTTTCGCAATGTCGCCGGTTCCCCCGGCCAGGTCGAGCAGTTTGTGGCCCGCTCGAATGCCGCAGGTCGCCACGAAGTGCCGCTTCCAGAGCCGGTGAATGCCCAGGCTCATCAGGTCGTTCATCAAGTCGTAGCGCTTCGCCACCGAAGAGAAGACGCGATCGACCAACTGCGTCTTCTCCTCGGGTGATACGTCGCGGTAGCCAAAGTCGGTCATCTGTTCGTGCTCGTTGTGATTCAGGGCGAGGAGTCAGGATTCAGGAGTCAGCGATCCTCGTCCAGGCCGGCGTCACTCAGGCGACTCCGGTAGCGGGCCAGGTTGGCGTCCATGTTCCTGCCCAGATCATAAAGGAAAGACCATGAATAGATGCCGGTATCGTGACCGTCGTCGAAGCGGATCTGCACGGCGTAGCTGCCGACCGGCTCGATCGCGGTGATGTCGACGTCTTTCTTGCCGGTCAACAGTTTCGGTTCCGACAGGCCGTGGCCGCGCACCTCGGCCGAGGGCGAGTGGGTTCGCAGGTACTCCGCCGGCAGTTCGAACTGCTCGCCATCGTCGAAGGCCACCACCAGCACGCGCCTGGCGCGCTCGTAGCGCAGTTCTAGCGGCTGTCGGTCGGTCATGGCGCTTCGTAGTAGGTGGGCGAACCCGGGCCGACCGGCAGATCGAGACCGAATACCCAAAGCAGGAACAGCAGGCTCCAGCCTATGAAGTAGAAGATCGAGTAGGGCAGCATGGTGGCGATCAGGGTGCCGATGCCGAACTTCTTGTCGTAGCGTGTCGCCCAGGCCAGGATCAGCCCGAAGTAGCTCATCATCGGGGTGATGATGTTGGTGGTCGAATCGCCGATGCGGTAGGCGGTCTGGATGACCTCTGGTGAGTAACCGATAAACATCAGCATGGGCACGAAAATCGGGGCGGTGACCGCCCACTGCGCCGAGGCCGAACCCAGAGACAGGTTGACGATGCCGCACATGATGATGAACAGCACGAACACCAGCGGTCCGGTCAGGCCGATGTTCTGCAGGAACTCCGCGCCGGTCACGGCCGTGATCAGACCGAGGTTGGACCAGCCGAAGAAGGCCACGAACTGGGCGGCAAAGAACACCAGCACGACGTAGAGGCCGAGGGTCGAGATGGCCGAAGACATGCCGTCGATGACATCACGGTCGTTCCTCATCGTGCCCACGACCTTGCCGTAGGCGAAGCCGACAACCAGGAAGAAGATGAAGATCCAGGCGACGATCGAATCGAAGAACGGGCCGGAGGATTCGAGGAAGCCTCCGCCGGCGTCCGGGTCGCGCAGAATGCCGTTTTCCGGTACGACCAGCAGGGCGATCAATCCCAGCAAGGCGACGGTGGTGAACAGGGCGGTGCCCAGGCCCTTTTTCTCCGAGCCGGTAAGCGGCTTCATCTGGCTGTCGTCGAGTACCGAGGGATCGGCATTGGAGTCGTCGTACTCGCCCAGCTTGGGCTCGACGATGAAGGTGGTCACCAGTGAGCCGATGATGGTGATCATGAAGGTCGACACGATCATGAAATACCAACTGGCGGTGGCGTACACGGTGTAGCCCGGATCAATGAGCTGGGCGGCTTCCTCGGTGATACCGGCCAGCAACGGGTCGATGGTGCCGAGCAGGAGGTTGGCGCTGTAGCCGCCCGATACCCCGGCGAAAGCCGCGGCCATGCCGGCCAGGGGATGCCGGCCCAGGGCCAGGAAGATGGCGCCGCCAAGCGGAACCAGCACGACATAGCCCATTTCCGAGGCGGTGTTCGATAGCACGCCGGCGAAGACGACCGCCACGGTGACCACGTGCTTCGGTGCCGACAGAACGATGCCGCGCACCATCGCCGACAGCAGACCCGACTTCTCGGCCACGCCGACACCGAGCATGGCGACCAGCACCACACCGAGCGGGGCGAAGTTGACGAAGTTGTCGACCAGGCCGCCCAGGATTCGTCGCAGGCCCTCGGGGTTGAGCAGGCTGACGGCCTCGATGGTGGCGCCGGCGCCCGCGCTGGGCCGGGGATCTTCGACGCTCAGCCCGATCCAGCCGAAAAAGCCCGACAGGAAGACCATGGCGGTCGCGAGGATGGCGAACAGGGTGACCGGGTGAGGCAGGAGATTGCCGAGCCACTCGACGACGTCCAGAAAGCGGGTAAACCAGTTTCGCCGGGCGGTCGCGGCCGCCGAGTTGTCGTAATTGCTCACGATGTCAGTCCCTGCGTTTGGTCCGGAATGCCGCCGTGGCAGCGACCCGGCATGATAGCGCACGGGCCCGCCGGCTGTCTGCTGCCGAGGGAGCGCTCGGGGGGTGGCTGGGCCGGGGAGACAGCGTTACACGCTGAGTGTGAAGTGTTAAGTGTAAAGTGTTAAGAATCAATGAGATGGCTTTGCGATAACGCCTAACACCTAACACGAGCCGTGCCGATCGCAAGCCTCGAGATATAAAACCTGAACCACCGACCTAACGCCCGCCACTTCACACTTCACACTTAAAACTTCACACTTAAAACTTCACACTTTAAGTCTTCAAAGCCCCAGCGCGAACAGCCCCAGGCAGAGGATCAGGCCGGCGACCGGGATCAGCACGGTCAGTGCCCCCATGGCCGGGTAGGCGCCCGAATGGGTTTCGTTGCAGATGGCGCGGATGGTGGTGACCACGTAGCCGTTGTGCGGCAGCGAATCGAGCGCGCCCGAGGAAATCGAGACGACCCGATGCAACTGGTCGGGATCGACGCCGGCGTCGACGTAGTGCGGTCCCAGGATAGGCAGGGCGATGGCCTGGCCGCCGGAGGCCGAGCCGGTCATGGCGGCGATCGCCGAAACGGCGATGGCGGCGCTGACCAGGCCGTTGCCCGGCAATCCGGTGACCCAGACCACCGCGGCGTCGAACGCGGGCGATACCTTGGCGACCGTGCCGAAGCCGACCACGGCAGCCGTGTTGCCGATGGCGACCAATGCGCCCACGCCGCCTTCGGTCAGTGCCAGTCCTGGCTGATGCAGATGGCGCAGGTTGATGGCCGCCGCACCGATGCAGCCGGCCAGCAGCGCGACGATCAGTGCGGAAATACCCAGGCGGTCGTGCAAGGTGAAGGAGAATCCGAGGACCAGGATCAGGGGAACCAGGGCGACTATGGGATTGGGCAGATCGTCGCGTCCGCTCTCGGGGTCGACTTCGCGCTCTTCAAACGACTCGCCGCGCTCGACGGCGCGCTTGAGCATCCACTGCAACCAGACATAACCGGTGGTGGCCATGAAGATGGCGACCACCAGGCTGGCCTGCCAGGCCGCCAGCGGGCCGGTGCCCAGATGCTCGATCGGAATCCAGTTCTGGATTTCGGGTGATCCGGCCGAGGTCATGGTGAAGGTCACCGAGCCGAAGGCCAGGGTAGCCGGAATGAAGCGCCGCGGCAGATCGGCGTCGCGGAAGAGGGCCAGCGCCATCGGGTAGACCGAGAAAGCGACCACGAACAGGCTCACCCCGCCGTAGGTCAGCACGGCGCAGGCCAGCACGACGGCCAGCGCGGCCTGTTTCGTGCCCAGGCGGCGAATGATCCAGTGGGCGACCGATTCGGCGCCGCCGGATGATTCCATCATCTTGCCGAACAGCGACCCCAGCAGAAAGACGAAAAACCAGGAGGCGATGAAGCCGGTGAAGCCGTCCATGTACTGGGTGATCAGGTCGGCCTGGCCTTCCGCGGCCAGCGGCGGCAGCAAGGCGATATTGCTGGTCAATGCGACCAGCAGGGCGCACAGGGGGGTGGCCACGAACAGGCTCATGCCGCGCATGACGAGTACGATCAATAGAGCGAGGCCGCCCAACAGGCCGATCAGGCTGAGCATGATGGATGCTTCCGCATGAATTCGCGGCCATGTTGGCAAGGCCCGTCGCGGTGCGTAACTGTACCAAGGTACAAGTTACATGGCCGGGCAGCTTGTCTAGTCTGCAAGCCGTGTCGGTCGCTTCGCAGTTCGCGGAAGCGGCATGAATCTGCGAGCAAGCCTTCGATTATAGGGAGTGGAAATGAAATCACTGAAGCTGTCACAACTGAGCCTCGCCGTTGCCATGGGCCTGGCGATGACCTGCAGCGTTTATGCGCAGGACGAATCCTCCGACGTTACTGAAGAGGAGGACTCGGAGCAGTCCTCCGAGCTCGAACACATCCAGGTGACGGCCCGGCGCCGCACTGAGCGCCTGCAGGACGTGCCGATTTCTGTGACTGCACTTTCGGGTGAGAACCTGGAAGAGTCCGGCGCCCAGGACATTACCTATCTCAATCAGGTCGTACCCAATACGACCATGGAAGTCTCCAGGGGTACCAGCAACACGCTAACCGCTTTCATCCGCGGTGTCGGCCAGCAGGATCCGGTCGCCGGTTTCGAGGCCGGAGTCGGCGTCTACATTGACGATGTCTACCTCAACCGTCCGCAGGGGGCCGTGCTCGACATCTATGACGTGGAGCGGGTCGAAGTGCTGCGCGGTCCCCAGGGCACCCTCTATGGTCGCAACACCATCGGCGGTGCGGTCAAATACGTGACCAAGCGCCTGGGCCGAGAGCCTTCGGCCAGCGTTCGTGCCAGCGTGGGCAGTTACTCCCAGGCCGACCTGGTGGTCAAGGGCGAGACGCCGATCGGCGATACGCTCGCCATCGGTGGTGCCTTGGCCACGTTCAATCGCGACGGTTTCGGCAAGAACCTGACGACGGGCCTCGAGAACTACAACAAGGAAGTCATGGCCGCCCGCGCCAGCATGGAGTGGACGCCGGGCGACAACCTGTTCATGCGCCTGTCGGGCGACTACTACAAGGATGATTCCAATCCGGTGGGCGGCCATCGCCTGATCCCGGGCCTGTTCTCTGGCGCCCCCGTGCTCGACGATGTCTACGATTCCCGCGGCGGCATGCGGGGTGAGAACGAGACCGAGCAGGAAGGACTGAGCCTGCTGGTCGAGTACGACATCAACCCCAGCTGGCTGTTCAAGAGCATCACTGCCTGGCGCGCTGACGAGACCATCAATCAGATCGACTTCGAGGCGTTGCCGCCGGTCGACCTGGATGTGGCCACGATCTATGACAACGAGCAGTTCAGCCAGGAGTTCCAGCTCAACTTCACCGGCGATAACGTCAGCGGTGTCGCTGGTTTCTACTACCTGGATGCCAACGCCTTCGGGCCGTTCGATGTGCGTCTGTTCCAGACCGGTGAGCTGCTCGGTTTGCCCGAGCTCAATGCTTTCACCCTGGGCGACGTCGATACCGAAACCTGGTCGGTCTTCGCCGATGCCAGCTTCGATCTGGCCAACATGTTTGACCTGAATACCGGACTCGAGCTGTCGGTGGGTGGACGCTACACGGAAGATGAGCGCTCCTCGCGCGTGCTGCGTCAGACCATGCTGGGCAGATCCTCCTACTTTGGCGGTGACCCGACCATTCTCTCGATCGATTCCGATTTCCGGGGCTCGGATACTTTCTCGGAGTTCACGCCGCGCGCCAGCCTGGCCTGGCAGCCTAACGACCAGCACAATCTCTACGTTTCCTGGAGCCAGGGCTTCAAGGGCGGCAGCTTTGACCCGCGCGGACTGACCACCGCAGCACCGGACTTCAATGGTGACGGTACGGTCAGTGAAGACGAAGTCTTCGAGTTCATGCGCTTCGAGCCCGAAACAGTCGATACCTACGAGATCGGCGCCAAGTCGTCGTTCGCCGACGGTCGCGTCAACACCAGTCTGGCGTTCTTCTACAGCGACTACACCGATATCCAGGTGCCCGGTTCGATCGGGGTCGATACCGACGGCGACGGCGTTTCCGACACCTTCGCCGGTGTCACGACCAATGCCGGTGAAGCCACCGTCCAGGGTGTGGAGCTGGAACTGAACGCCCTGCTGGGTAGTAACCTGGCCACCCAGGGTGATGCCCTTACGACCATGCTGACCCTGGGTTACATCGATGCCGAGTACGACGAGTTCATTACCTCGGTCACGGACCCCGCCACGGGCGATACCGCGCTCGAGGATGTTTCCGATGAGCGCGTGTTCCAGAACACGCCGGACTGGACCGGCCACTGGAACATGCGCTATGAAACGCCTATGGCGCTATTCGGTAGTGAAGGACTGTTCTCTGTTATCGGGGCCTGGTCCTACCGGGGCGAAACACACCAGTTC
Source organism: Wenzhouxiangella sp. 15190 (assembly GCF_003417465.1). Lineage (GTDB taxonomy): Bacteria > Pseudomonadota > Gammaproteobacteria > Xanthomonadales > Wenzhouxiangellaceae > Wenzhouxiangella. The sequence continues at coordinate 46,691 of NZ_QVMV01000042.1, read as the reverse complement.
GAGATTCCCTCGCAGTTCCTCGACCAGGAAGCCTATTCGCTCTACGACCTGCACCTGGTCTGGGAGCGCAACGACGGGCGCTACGAAATCGGCCTGCACGGGCGCAACCTCGGCGACGAGCAGTACAAGACCTCCGGTTACGTGTTCGCCACGCCGGACGGCAGTGAGTCGACGCTGGGTCTCGAGGGTGTGATGAACGCCTTCTACGGCCCGCCGCGCACGGTCACGCTGACGGGCACCATAAACTTCTGACGTTCGCTTGACTCTCCTCTTTGGGCCGGAACCGTTCTGCGGTTGCCGGCCCTTCTTTTTCGGGGGGCAATCCTACGTACCCGAAGGTTTTATTTTTGGGAGTTGAATCGAGCATCACAAATTCGAAGCACCAAGCACCAAATCTCAAACAAAATTCTAATGATCGAAATTCGAATGACCGAAACGGGTTAGGTGCTGCAAATTCGTTGTGACTGAGCCCTTAAACTGTTTCACATGAACTTCTCCCTTTCTTTGCGGAAAGAACTGTGTCGACGCTGACGCTTGTTGCCGCCGGGCTGGCCTGGCTGGGCCTGCTGTTCGCCGTCGCGCTGTTCGGCGAGCGTTCCCAAGCGCGCTGGCAGAAACTGTGGCCGGTGGTCTACTCTTTGTCCCTGGCGGTCTACTGCACGGCCTGGACGTTCTACGGCACCACCACCCAGGCGGCTCAATCGGGCTGGCCCATTCCGCCGACCTTCGTCGGCACCATCGTGCTGTTCGTTGTCTTCTTTCCCTTCCTGCGGCGACTGGTGGCGCTGAGCAAGGCGACCAATGCCACCAGCATTGCCGACTTCATCGCCACGCGCTTCGGCAAGTCGTCGATGCTGGCGGCGGTAGTGACCGGAGTGGCCGTCATCGGCCTCGTGCCCTACATTTCGCTGCAGCTTCAGGCGGTGGCGATGAGCTTCGAGGCCATTCATGGCCGCGTGGCGGCGGAGTCCGCCGCCTGGCAGGATCTGGCGTTCTACGCGGCACTCATCATGGCGGTGTTCGCCATGCTCTTCGGTACGCGACGCGCCGCGGCCACGGAGCACAACCGGGGGCTTGTACTGGCCATGGGCTTCGAGTCACTGCTCAAGCTCACCGCCATGCTGGCCCTGGGGGGCTTCGTTCTGTTCGTGCTGTTCTCCGGCCCGGCCGAGTTCGCCGAACGTGCGCCGTCGCCGGAATTCTCGAACCTGGACTCCTTTCTGACCCTGACCCTGCTCGGCGCGCTGGCCATGTTCACGCTGCCGCACCAGTTCCACATCGGCGTGGTCGAGTGCCGTCAGGAGCGTCACCTGCGCGTGGCGCGCTGGCTGTTTCCGCTGTTCTTGATCCTCATCAGCCTGCCCATTCTGCCGCTCGCACGGGCGGGCAATGCACTGCTCGAGGGCGTGGTCACGCCTGATCTCTATGTGCTGATGCTGCCGCTGGGCGAGGGCCAGAATGGGCTGGCGCTGCTGGCTTTCCTGGGCGGTTTGAGTGCGGCCACCTCGATGGTCATCCTGGCCAGTCTGACCTTGTCGATCATGATCGGCAACCACTGGTTGACGCCGGCTTTGCTCAACCGCCACTGGGGCCGGGTGAGCGAGCTGGGTATTCCGGTTCGCCAGCAGCGCCGGCTGGGTATCGTGGTCGTGCTTTTGCTGGCCTACGTCTACAGTCGCTCCATCGGCGTGGCCGATGCCCTGGCCGATATCGGGGCGCTGTCCTTTTCCGGCCTGGCCCAGCTCGGCCCGGCCGTGATACTGGCGGTCTACCGGCCCGGCCTGTCCGCACGGGCCATACTGGCCGGCATCGTCTTCGGCGTGGCGGCCTGGGCGTATGTCCTGTTCCTGCCGCTGCTGCTGACCGGTTTTGGCGTCCAGGGCGACTGGATGAGTGCCGGCCCGCTGGGGCTGACCTGGCTGGCGCCCGAGAACCTGTTCGGCATGGCCGGATTTTCGCCCCTGACGCGTGCCGTGGTCGCCAGCCTGGCGGTCAACCTGATGGTGACCCTGATCGGCGTCCGGCTCGACGCCGCACCGGGGCGCGATACTGCCGAGGACGATCCGATGCGCCCGGACATGCTCTATCGCCTGGCCGAGCGTTTCCTGCCGGAAGAGCAGTTGGCGACCCTGTTCGCCGAACGCAGTGATGCGCGCAGCCTGGCCGCCCGCCTGGAGCACGAGCTGGCCGCCGTGGTCGGTTCAGCCTCGGCGAGGTTGCTGCTCGATGCCGCGCGCCGTCGCACACCGGCACCTCTGGATACCGTTGCCGACCTGGTCGGCCAGGCGGCCGAACAGGCGCGATTCAGCCGCGAAGTCCTTTCGGGCGCGCTCGAGAACATGAGCCAAGGTGTATGCGTCGTCGACCAGGACATGCGCCTGGTGGCCTGGAACAGCGCCTACCTGGCCCTGTTCGACTATCCCGAGGAATTGATCCGCCTCGGCCGGCCGGTGGCCGACCTCCTGCGTCACAACGCCGAGTCGGGCTTGATGGGAGGCGGGGACATTGAGCGCAAGATCCAGCGGCGGATCGCCCACAAGCGTGCCGGTACGCGGCATCGCATCGAGCGGCCCTGGCCGGACGGGCGCATCATCGAAATCCGCGGCAATCCCATGCCCGGCGGGGGGTTCGTGGCCACCTTCACCGACGTCACCGCCTTCCGCAATGCCGAGGAAGAGCTCAGGCGCATCAATGAAACGCTCGAACAGCGTGTGGCGGACCGGACGCATGAACTCGAGCAGGCCAAGGTCGACGCCGAGCGCGCCAGCGAGGCCAAGACGCGCTTCCTGGCCGCGGTCAGCCACGATCTGGTGCAGCCACTCAATGCCGCGCAACTGCTGACCCATGCACTGTCGGGACGAGTCAACGACGAGCGATCGCGCAAGTCGCTGGACCAGATTTCCGGTGCCCTGGGCGCCACGGAGGATCTTATCGAGGGCCTGCTCGATATCTCGCGGCTGGATGCCGGCGGGATGGAACCCCGGCGCAGCCGTTTTCCCCTGGGCGAATTGTTTTCCCAGCTGCAGGGCGAGTTCACAGTGCTCGCCCGCGAGCGCGGTCTGAGGCTGGAATGCGTCGACACCCGGGTCTGGGTAGAAACCGACCCGCAGTTGTTACGGCGCATCCTGCAGAATTTTCTGTCCAACGCCGTGCGCTATACACGCCACGGGCGGGTCCTGATCGGCTGCCGGCGGCGGGGCGACCAGGTGCTGATCGGCATCTGGGATACCGGGCCGGGTATTACGACCGACGACCAGGCGGTGATTTTCGAGGAGTTCCGTCGCCTGGGTGATCGCCAGCACGCGCCGGGCCTGGGGCTGGGACTGGCGATCGCCGAGCGCATGGCCCGGTTGCTCGGGCACGACATCGAATTGATCAGTGAACCGGGTCGAGGCACGGTCTTCGGCGTGCAGGTTCCCCGCGCCGAACCGGTGCAAAGCGCGCCGTCGCGAAGCGCCGACCGCAGCGAACCGGGTACCGGTCGCGTGCTGATCGTCGACAACGAGGCGGCCATGCTGGGCTCGCTCGACACCCTGGTTTCGGGCTGGGGATTCGAGGTGCGGGTGGCCAGCAACGCCGAACAGGCACTGGCGGCCGTCGGACAGTTCGACCCGGAGCTGCTGGTTGTCGATTACCATCTCGACGAAGGACATACCGGTCTCGAGCTGCTCGATTCACTGCGCGAGACCGGCTGTGACAGCCCGGCCATTCTGATCAGTGCCGACCATGCCGCCGAGGTGCGGCAGGCCGCCCGCCGCGCCGGTGGCGAGTTTCTGCACAAGCCGATTCGACCGCTGGCCCTGCGTTCACTGATAACGCGCATGATGCCGCGCCGGCGACGTGGAGGGTGACTTGACGGTCTGGAGTCCCTCGATAGGAGTCCGTCAGTCCTCGCCTTGGGGTGGTGGATCGACGGTGAAATGTTCCAAATCCCAAGCACCAATTCTCAAACAATTTCCGAAGGACCAAATGTTCAATGACCGAAACGGGCGGGGCGCCGAATTCACGGGCTTGCGCGCCTGAGACAGGGACAGGCACCTCATTGCAAGGCCCGGTGGAGTCGAGCCGGACGGAGACAGCAGGAAGTCCCGTGATCTGGACGGAGTCGAGAATTAGGTCATTGGAATTTCGTACATTGAAAATTGTTTGAAAATTGGCACTTGTGATTTGGTACTTCAGCCAGCCGATCGTATGTCAGATCGAATCGGATTCGGCCACGGAACCTAGGAAAACCTGGCCACCGGCGCAGTCGCCAATACTTCGGCGTAGCGTTCGTGCACGCGTCCGATTCGCACGCGCCCCAGAAAGCCGGAATATGCCAGGTAGCTGACCAGGAAGCGACGGTCGCTGGCCCAGCGCGGCAGAAACTTCGGAGCCTTGAGCAGGCCCATTTCGGCCAGTTCGCACAGGACCGGAATGTCGGCCAGTGCGAGCTTGCCGCAGAACAGCAGCTGCAGGATGTCGACGCGGCCGGCGGCCACCAGCGAGCGCAGAAAATCATGTACCCGCAGCAGGCCGTCGAGGTAAACGGCATCCTTGGTGAACGGCGCGCCGCCGGTGAGTACCCCGCCCCGGAAAACCCGCCGGGTCTGTTCGAAGGCGGTGCACTGAAGGGCACGAGGGTTCGGCCGATTACTCTGTCTTTCGGCCGCGGCCTCACCCTGCTCCAGGAAGTGCCGGTAGACCTCGATGAAATCGGCGCCGTCGACCGCCATCTGGATGGCGAGTACGCGGTCGGTCAGGCGGCCGAGGCGGTCGATGTCCATGCCGCCGGTGATGAACTCGGCGAACACGGCCAGGCCCTCCTGGGTTCGCGTGGTGCCGGGATGGCTGGCGGCCAGGATGGGCAGCTCGCTCTGGGCTCTCCCATTGAGGGCGGTGGTGACGTGAATGCCGGCTTCGTGGTGGATGAGCTGGTCGACGTCGCGGTCGGTAAAGCGGGCACCGGACCGGATTCTGATGCGGTCGGCACCGGCAGTGGCGTTGGCCGAAAGCGTGTCGACGATCTCCACGTCCGGCGCCTCGTCGCCGAAGAAGCGGAGCACGGCTGCGCTCATGCGCCGGGCCACTTCCTGGTCCGTGGCGCTGGCGTCGGCCGGCGTACCCAGGTCGATGTGGTCGAGCTGGTCGATGATGCCCCGCAGCCGGCGAGCCAGTTGCAGCGGACTGTCCGTGGAGTCGGGCAGGGCTTCGTCCGGGGCGCCGTAGAGTTCGCGCGAGGCGGCGAAGAACTCCGGCGTGCCCAGGCCTTCGATCATCCGGTTGGCCAGTTCGAGGCGCTCGGCAATGCGCTCCAGCCACTCGCGGGCCGGGCCGCTTTTGGCAATCAGGGGGCGCGCCCTGGCCAGGGCGTGCCGGACACTTTTGGTATCAACTGCGGGGTACTCGACCCGGGGGAGCTCTTGTGCGCCGGTGTCGAGGAAGTGGTCGCGTACCGACAGCGGCCAGGCCAGAAGGCCCAGGATGCGCAGGGGCTGTTCGGCCTCACGCAGCGCGGTCGCGGCACGGGTTATGCGCACAGCCAGCGGTGCTCCGGCCCGAGTATTCAAATGAAGGTTCCGTTGAACATTTCACGGTATAATAGCGTGTTAATCCAACGAAACTGCCTCGAATTCGCGGCCAGGATAAGATCAATGCTTTTTGACAATGTCGCCATCAAGTCGGTCGTCTCGGTGGACGCCCCGCACATGGTAACCAGCGCCGAGATTCGCGACCGGCTCGAGCCGACTTTCCAGAAGCTTCGCATGCGAGGCAACCCGCTCATCGACGTGGCCGGCATCGAGGAGCGCCGCTTCTGGGACATAGGTGTGCAGCCTTCCGATGCGGCGACGATGGCCGCCGAGAAGGCACTGGCCCGCGCCGATATCGACCGCGATCGGGTCGGTATCCTGATCAATACCTCGGTCACGCGCGACTTCCTGGAGCCGTCGACGGCCTGTATGGTCCACAGCAACCTGAAGCTTTCCAATACCTGCGAGAGCTTCGATGTCGGCAACGCTTGCCTGGCGTTCATCAACGGCATGAATATCGCCGCGCACATGCTCGATCGCGGCGAGATCGACTACGCGCTGATCGTCAACGCCGAGAATGTCCGCGAGGTCTGCGAGATCACGATCAACCGACTGCTCGAGCCCGGCGTGACGCGCAAGCAGTTCAAGAGCGAGTTCGCCAGCCTGACGCTGGGTTGTGGCGCGGCCGCGATGGTCATGTCGCGCGGTGACCTCGAGCCCGACGGCCACCAGTACAAGGGCGGTGTCTCGCGCGCGGCGACCGAATTCAACAACCTTTGCCGCGGTTGGGACGACCTGATGTGGACCGATGCCAAGAGCCTTTTGCGCGAGGGCATGAAGCTCGCCGGCGCCACGTATACCACCGCCCGCCAGGTACTCGGCTGGGTGGCCAACGAACTCGATCATGTCGTTATCCACCAGGTCTCGCGGGTGCATACCGAGGCTTTCATACGTGCCTTCGGCGTCGAGCCCGAGAAGATCTTCCGAATCTTCCCCAAGCTGGGTAATGTCGGCCCCGCCTCGATTCCGACCGTGCTGAGCAAGATCATCGACGCCGGTCGGGTTAATCGCGGTGACCGCATCGCACTGATGGGCATCGGTTCAGGCTTGAACTGCAGCATGGCCGAAGTCGTCTGGTAAGAGCGCCCGAGGCGCGCTCGGGCGCAAATTCGAAATTCGAATATCGAAATCCGAAACAAATACGAAGCACGAAACTCGAAACGGCTCCATTACACGGGTTTCCATGTTTCGAATTTCGTGCTTGTTTCGGATTTGGTGCTTCGGATTTCGGATTTGCTTGATCGGAACCACCGGGATATCCGTCAATGAACAACGTTCCTGACTCGCTCTTCCCTTACGAGCCCCACTACCACACCCAATCCACCGGCCACCGCATGCATTACGTGGACGAGGGGCCGCTGGAGGGGCAGCCGGTGGTGATGGTGCACGGCAACCCGACCTGGTCGTTCTATTACCGCAATGTCATCGCCGCGTTGAAGGGCGAGTTTCGTTGCTTGGCGCCGGATCATGTCGGCATGGGCCTGTCGGACCGTCCCGACGAGTCCAGCTACGATTTCACCATGGCTAGCCGGGTCGCGGATTTCGGGCACTGGCTCGACGAGGTCGAACCAGACCGCAAGATCGATCTGGTCGTGCACGACTGGGGCGGGGCGATCGCCATGGCCTGGGCCGTGCAGCATCCCGAGCGTGTACGGCGCATCGTGCTGCTCAACACCTGGGCATTCACCATTCCGGAAGACGAACCGCTGCCCTTCGCGCTGAAATTCGCGCGCACCGGCCCGGGCGGTTTCCTGATCAACCGCTTCAACGCTTTCTCCGGAATGGCGACGCGGTTGGCTACAGCCACGAGGCTCGATCGTGAAGTGGCGCGCGGGCTGACCGCCCCGTATCGCGGTAGCCCGAGTCGCCGACTGGCCACGCTGCGTTTCGTGCAGGATATTCCACTGAAAGAATCAGACCAGGCCTGGCCGGTACTGGCCGAAACCGAAAAACATCTCGATCGCCTGGCCGACAACCCGATCAAGTTCATCTGGGGCGCGAAGGACTTCGTCTTCGACGACCGCGTGCTCGACATGTGGCGCAAGCTCTGGCCGCAGGCCGAGGTCGAATATCTCGAGGATGCCGGCCACTATGTCCTCGAAGATGCCCCCGAGCGGGTCGTAGCGGGTATTCGGCAGTTTCTCGGCCAGTAAAAGAAAAGGTTTATGTCCACAGATGAACACAGATTTGGTGTGCCGATAACCAGGAATTGGGCAACTCGTCCGCCCAACCATTCATCCGGCGCCAAAAATCTCAAATTCCAAGCACCAAATATCAAACAAATTCCAATTACCGAAATTCGAATGACAGAAACGGCCAACCTGCTACGAAATGCTTGGCTGGATGCTCATTGGTGCTAGCAACTCCCAACGTGGGAAGCCTGGCACTAAGGCAACAGTCAAACACTCGAGTAACACAGTTTTTCATCTGTGTTTATCTGTGTTCATCTGTGGACAAATAGATTTTGATTTCTTGCTGACTCATGGCCTCTGAACAGCCCATCAACATCGCCCACGCGCTAACCCGGCAGGCCGAGGCCCAGCCCGAGGCCATTGCGTTGATCCTGCCCATCAAGCGCTCGGGTGATGGCTGGGTCGACCGGCGCTGGACGTATCGCGAGCTCGACGAGTTGACCGATCGCCTGGCCGCCGGGCTGCAGGCCAAGGGCATTGGCAAGGGCACGCGCGTGGCCTTCATGGTGCCGCCCTCGCTGGAATTCTTTGCCCTGTTCTTCGCCCTGTTCAAGGCTGGGGCCGTACCGGTGCTGATCGATCCGGGCATCGGCCTGAAACCGCTCAAGACCTGCCTGGCCGAGGCCGAGCCCGGGGTGTTTATCGGCGTGACCCGCGCCCAGGTCGCGCGCATGGTCCTGGGCTGGGCGCGCGGCAGTATCCGGCAGACTATCACCGTCGGGCCGCGCCCGTTCTGGCTCGGTCTGAAATACGCCGACCTGCTCTCGGCCCGGCTCGAGGACTTCGATCCGCCGGAAGTCGGTGCCGACGACGAGGCGGCCATCCTGTTCACCTCCGGCTCGACCGGCATTCCCAAGGGCGTGATCTATCGCCACCGCATGTTCGCCGCCCAGGTCGAGCTGCTGCGCGAGACCTTCGGCATCAGCCCGGGGGAAGTCGACCTGCCGACGTTTCCGCCGTTCGCCCTGTTCGACCCGGCGCTGGGAATGACTTCGGTGATTCCGATCATGGACTTCACCCGCCCGGCCCAGGCCGATCCGGACATGCTGGTCAGCCTGATCGAGACCTACGGCGTGACTCACCTGTTCGGCTCGCCGGCGTTGATGAACACCCTCAGCCGCCACCTGGAAAAACACAATATCCGGATTCCGGGCGTGCGCCGGGCCCTGTCGGCCGGCGCACCGGTGCCGCCGGGCGTGATCGAGCGCATGCACGGTGCCCTGGACCCCTGGTCGGACATCCATACGCCCTACGGGGCGACCGAGGCCCTGCCGGTGGCCACCGTGGCCGGCCGTGAACTCGTCGGCGAACTGTCCGACGGCAATCGCTCGGGCAAGGGCATCTGTATCGGCCGGCCGCTGGCGGCCAACGAGGTGCGCATCATCCCGATCTCCGACGACCCGATCGACCTGACCGAGTACGCCGGCGAGGTTCCCGACGGCGAGATCGGCGAAATCTGCGTGGTCGGGCCCACGGTGACCGATACCTACTGGAAGCGTGAGCAGCAGACCCGGGAAGCGAAAATGACCGACAGCCGGGGCCGAATCTGGCATCGCATGGGCGACCTGGGCTGGCAGGACGACGTGGGCCGCCTGTGGTTCTGCGGCCGCAAGTCCGAGCGCGTAGTCACCCCCGAGGGTACGCTGTTCACCGAGTGCGTCGAGGGCCCGGTCAACGCCGTCGAGGGCGTGTTCCGCTCAGCCCTTGTGGGCGTCGGCGAAAAGGGCCGCCAGGAGCCGGTGATCGTCATCGAGCCTGAATCCGGCGCCGACCAGGCCGCCGTCGAGCGGGCCGTGCGCGAAGTGCTTTCCCGCGACTGGCTATCGCGCGAAATCCGGCGCGTACTGTTCAAGGACGCCTTCCCCGTCGATATCCGCCACAACGCCAAGATCCGCCGGCGCGAACTGGCCGAGTGGGCAGCGGAATAAAAGCAAATACGAAATTCGAAGCACCAAATTCGAAGGAAATTCGAAATTCGAAACGACCTCTCGAGGATCCATGAGAGTGTTCCGGCTGTCGGGTTTCCCGCTGACCTAAACCGGAGCCTGTTTCGGATTTGGTGCTTCGGATTTCGAATTTGTGGGTCAAACCGCCGTCTGCCCGGGGTTAGTGCCTTAAAATAACCGGTTTGACCCACATCTATCAGGAGCCTCACCCAAATGAGTGGCGAGATCGATATTCGTTCGGCGACGCGCCCGGACCCGGACCAGCTCATCCAGGACATCGCCGACTACGTCGTCGACTATGACATCACCTCCAGTGAAGCCTGGGAGACGGCGCACTACTGCCTCAAGGATTCCCTGGCCTGCTCGATGCTGGCGCTGAAGTTCCCCGAGTGCGTCAAGCTGCTGGGCCCGGTCGTGCCGGGCATGGAGCTGGACAAGGGTTCGCGGGTTCCCGGCACGCCCTACAAGCTCGATCCCGTCCAGGCCGCCTTCAATATCGGCGTGCTGGTGCGCTACCTCGACTTCAACGACACCTGGTTGGCGGCCGAGTGGGGACATCCCTCCGATAACCTGGGCGCGATCCTGGCCGTGGCCGATTACGTTTCTCGCAGGAACGTCGCCGAAGGCGGCGAGGCGCTGAAGATCGAGGCGGTGCTGGAGGCCATGATCAAGGCCCACGAGATCCAGGGCATCCTGGCGCTCAAGAACAGCTTCAACCGTGTCGGCCTCGATCACGTGCTGCTGGTGCGCGTCGCGTCCACCGCGGTGGTCACGAAGATGCTCGGCGGCGACCGTGATGATGTGGTCAACGCCGTCAGCCAGGCCTGGATCGATGGTGGTGCGCTGCGTACCTATCGCCACGCCCCTAACACCGGCCCGCGCAAGAGCTGGGCCGCGGGCGACGCCTGCCGCCGCGCCGTTCAGCTGGCGCTGATCACCCTCAAGGGCGAAATCGGCTACCCCTCGGCGCTGACCGCCAAGGGCTGGGGCTTCCAGGACGTGCTGTTCAAGGGTAACGACCTGGTGCTCGAGCGGGAACTCGGTAGTTACGTCATGGAGCAGGTGCTGTTCAAGATTTCCTTCCCGGCCGAGTTCCATGCCCAGACGGCCGTGGAATGTGCCTACAAGCTGCACGACGAGGTCAAGGATCGTATTGACGAGATCGACAAGATCGAGCTTGAAACGCAAGAGGCGGGCTGCCGCATCATCGACAAGACCGGCCCGCTCAACAACTACGCCGACCGCGACCATTGCCTGCAGTACATGGTCGCCGTGCCGCTGATCTTCGGCGAGCTGACCGCCGATTCCTATACCGATGAGGTTGCGTCTGATCCGCGTATTGACGAACTGCGCGAGAAGATGACCGTCAAGGAAAACAAGCGCTTTTCCGAGGAATACATGGACCCGGACAAGCGCGCCATCGGCAACTCGGTGCAGGTGTTCTTCAAGGATGGCTCGAGCACCGACAAGGTCTCCATCGACTATCCCGTTGGCCACCGCCGCCGCCGCGAGGAAGGCATTCCGCTGCTCGAGGACAAGTTCAAACGTGCCGTCTCCGGCCAGCTCTCCGCCCGCCAGGCCGGCGCCATCATGAAGGCAACCGAGCGCTTCGACGCTCTCAAGGGCACGCTGGTACCCGAGTTCACCAGCTTGTGGTCACTCGACTGATCGAGTCGGACGATCACGAAAAAGGCCGCTTTCGGGCGGCCTTTTTCGTGGATTCACTGTTCCATGCGGCGCTGGGCAATCTGGCGCCTAATAGGACTGGTTTCGCAAGTATTGTCATGGTTTTATCCATTTTCGCGTAGTGTAAGTTCAGAGTTTAGTTAAACAGAGGGAGAAACCGTGATTCGTTTTGCAATTTTTCTAAGTCTTGGTCTTGCCGTTCCACTATTCTCAATCGCGCAGGATGGTGCATTTGAAATCAATCAAGCATGTGTGGAAGAAGGTTGCTTCGACGGAGATGATCCCGGCTTTCCAGTTAATATCATGTCATCCGGTGTTTATAAATTGACAAGTAATCTCACTGTCGGAGATAGCCACGGTATTTTGGTCAATTCCGGCCTGGGTCCCGTAGAGATTGATCTGAATGGGTATGCTGTTATTGGTCCGAATGAGTGCAGTGGCGAACCAGTTACCAAGTGCAATGAAGTTACCCAGGAACGGGGAGTGATTGCCCCAGATGGAGTGTCCGTAAAGAATGGATCGGTATCGGGCTTCGAGATTGGTGTTGATTGTACCGGATGCAGGATGGCCAACCTGCACATCTCCGATAACACCAGATCCGGTGCAACAGCAGGGGTAGGGGCTAATGAAACGGGGCTAATTGCCCGCAACTGCGTATTCGAGAGTAATCTTTATTACGGTGTGCGGCTTAAGGGTGAAGGGAATCTAGTAGAAGGATCCATTGCGCGCTTTAATGGCAATGCAGGAATTACTGGTTCTAATGCTGTCAGTGGAGTCATTCGTAACAACACCATCTCCAATAACGAAGGAACCGGAGAGTTTGTGGGCATCAATTTCGGAGCTAACGTCTTAGTCACCGGCAACAGTTTCGAACGGGCATTCAATGGCGGGGTGTCTGCAGACGATAACTCTTGCGCTGGCGAAAAGTGCTGATTCGTTATGAAGATGACTCTATTTTTACGTTGTTTGAAAATTGCGGTGTTAAGTCTCCTTTTCGGCTCCGTGTTGACACTCCCGGGAACGGTGATGGCCGGTCTAGCCAGTCAGTGGTATCTATCCTTCCAATCGATACAAGAAATGAATGGCCAGACGGGCTTCCCATATCAGGTGATGAACTTTGATCTCAGCACCGGTGCGATTTCGACTGAATTGACGCCTACTGACAGTGTGCCGATTAGCGGAGTGAGTGTGGCTGAAGCCGATTCTTCTTATTTTGTATTGCAGCATCACGTTGACTTGGGAAGCGGGCTTGTGGCCAGTCCGAACGATATTATCGTCAGTGATGCGAGCGGTCTTAATCTGGCATTTGACGCCGATGCGGAAGGGATTCCCGACGGGGTGAAGATCGATGCGCTCCATCGGGTTGAAAGTGGGCAATGGGTGATTTCCATTGATGTGCATGCTGAGCTCGGCGGTACGGCCTACTCTGACGGCGACCTGATCGGGCATGACGGAACGGAGTTCTTTCTCGTGGCCTCCGAAGCTGACCTTGGTCTGGAAACCAGCGCGGATGTCACCGGCATTACCCAGGGCACCGGCGGCCGCTGGCTGGTGACGCTGGCTTCTGGCGGGCAGACGCTGGACGGGCTGGTCTACTTTGCCGGCGATGTGCTTCTGGGCGATTCCGACGGCCGACTTTCGGCCATCGAACTCAGCAGCCGTGAAGCACCGCTCTCCGTCACCGCCGGCCTCAATGCCATCTCCGCCGAGCCAGCGCCTGACGGCATCTTCAGCGATCGCTTTCAGGAGTGATAGCCGGCTACACGCTCGACTTCGTTGCGTGAGCCCAGAATCACCGGCACGCGCTGGTGCAGTTCTTCCGGGGCGAGGTCGAGAATGCGCCGCTCGCCGGTGCTGGCCGCGCCGCCGGCCTGTTCGACGATCATGGCCATGGGGTTGGCCTCGTACATCAATCTCAACTTGCCAGCCTTGCCCTGGGCGCGGATGCGCTTGTCGCATGGGTACATGAAGATGCCGCCGCGGGTGAGGATGCGGTGGACTTCGGCCACCATCGAGGCGACCCAGCGCATGTTGAAATTCTTGCCCCTCGGGCCGTCCTCGCCGGCCAGGCACTCGTCGATATAGCGCCGGATCGGTTCGTCCCAGAATCGCTGGTTGGAAGCGTTGATGGCGAACTCCTTCGTATCTTCCGGAATGGTGACGTGCTCGCGCGTGAGCAGGAATTCGCCGAATTCGCGGTCGAGAGTGAACATGCTCACCCCGTCGCCGGTGGTCAGCACCATCATGGTCGAGGGGCCGTACAGGCAGTAGCCGGCGGCGACCTGTTCGACGCCCGGTCGCAGGAAGTCGGCCTCGGTTGGCTCCTGCGTGTCGTCGGGCGCGCGCAGGATCGAGAAGATCGTGCCCACCGAGACGTTGACGTCGATGTTGGACGAGCCGTCGAGCGGATCGCACAGCAGGAGATAGCGGCCGCGGCGCTCGGCGCTCATGGGATGGATGCCCTCCATCTCCTCGGAAGCCAGGGCGGCGATATGTCCGTTGTGCTCGAGCGCCTCGATCATGATCTCGTTGGAAATCACATCGAGCTTCTTCTGCTCCTCCCCTTGAACGTTTTCGCTCTCGGCACTGCCGAGGACGTTGACCAGCGCGCCCTTGTCGACCAGCGCGGCGATCTTCTTGCAGGCCACGCAGATGTCGTTGAGCAGGCCGGTGAAGGTGCCGCTGGCGCCTTCGATGTCGCGCTGGTTGCGGATGATGTAGTGGGTCAGTGTGGTGCCGATGCGCATGATGAACGACTCGTGGGGGACTGTGCGATTCCAAAACGCGTCATTCTAGCCCTGGGGGCGGTTGGGGCCAAGGTGTCAATCGACTGCCGGAAATCGCTTGCCCGCTGCCGGGACACAGTCTTGTAAACCTTTTACGGCCTTCTGGCAGGCACGTTCTATTTTGCTTGCACAGCATCGGGGGATTCGGCACATACCATCAGGGCGGGACTGGCGTCCGGTCAGGCGGTTTCGCGCTGGTCTGCCCCGGCCTGTTTCTTTTGGCGGATATGAAGCGTGCGCGTGACATGGGCGACTACATCGCCGGCTTCGTCGACGATATCGACCGCCAGCGTCGGCTCGAACTTGCGGCTCTCCTGCGTGGCCTCCCGGATCTCGTCGATCAGTGTCTGGTCGATGCGGAACTCGGCGCGGACCCGCCCCTTTCCGGGTTTGCGGTACTCGATGGTGCCGGCCTTGTCCCAGACGATGTGGCCGTTTCCCAGGTTGTTCATCACCATCAGCATGTAGAAGGGATCGGTCATCGCCGACAGGCTGCCGCCGAAATGCGTACCCACGTAGTTGCGGTTGTAGAAGCGCAGTTTCATTTCGACCACGACGTGGCGGTAGTCCTCGGCGATCTCACGTACCCGGATTCCCGTGCCCCAATATGGTGGATACAGGTTGAACAGCAGTCGCAGGGTGGAGGCTTTCACTCGATTCCTGGTTGATCGCTGGAACAGAGCGGAAGAATAGCAAGACCGAGTGCGGTCTGTCGCTTGTCTGGTTATGGCGCTCCCAATCATTGTGGATAGGCCGGGTAAATACTTGCTGCGCAACTGTTTTGGGCCTAAACGAAAGTGCTTGCAAGTGGATCGGCCGCGGGTCTAGCCTAGACCCATCGACGGACGAGACGAGCGTCCGGGCGATGTCAGGTTTTGCCATCAACCCGGTGCCCGCCGGGTTGATTTTTTCGGGAGCTTGGGCCGTGGCTACGAGTACGACGCACAACTGGCAGGTGATGGTCGACGAGGCAGTGGCCTTCCGTCGGGCGTTGCATGCTTCGCCCGAACTCACCTGGTCCGAGGACGAGACCGCCGCATCGATTCGCGACCGGCTGGACGATCTGGGCATTGCCTGGCAGGCCTGTGCCGGGACCGGCACGGTGGCGACGCTGGCACCCGAGGCTAGCGGGCGGCATGTGGCCCTGCGTGGCGATATCGATGCCCTGCCCATTGTCGAGGAGTCGGGCGTGGAATGGTGTTCCACGCGGGAAGGCTGCATGCATGCCTGTGGCCATGACGGGCACGCGGCCACACTCTATGCCGCCGCGCAGTGGCTCAAGGCACATGAATCCGGGCTGCCCGGCCCGGTGACGCTACTCTTCCAGCCGGCAGAGGAGGGCGGTCACGGCGCCCGGGCAATGATCGATGACGGTGCGCTCGAGGGCGTGGACACCATTTTCGGCTGGCACAACTGGCCGGCGATTCCATTCGGCCGGGCAGTCTGTCCGGACGGGGCGGTGATGGCCGGCAACGGCACCTTCGAAATCAGCGTGCATGGGCGAGGCGGGCACGCCAGCCAGCCGGAACTGTGCCGCGACCCGGTGCTGGCCGCATCGAACATCGTCATGGATCTTCAGCAGGTGGTCAGTCGGCGGATCTCGCCGCAGGCACCGACGGTGCTGAGTGTGACGAGTATCCGCGCCGACGGTGCGCCGACCGTGATTCCGGAATCCGCCACGCTCGGCGGCAGTTTCCGCCTGGGTGATCCCGACACGCGTGCACTGATGGGCGAGCTGATCGAGACCATCGCCCGGAACACCGGTTCCGCTTACGGTGTCGAGGTCGATGTGCGTATCCACCCGCGCTATGACGCGACGGTCAATCACCCGGCCGAGGCCGGGCAATATCGCCAGGCGATCTGCGGCGAGCTTGGCGACGATGCGCTCGAGGTAGCGTTGAAGACGCCGATCATGGCCTCGGAGGATTTCAGCTATTACCTCAAGGCCATTCCCGGCGCCTTCGCGCTGATCGGCGCCGATGACGGGCAGGGCCACGATCATCCCTGCCACAGCCCGAAATACGACTTCAACGACCGGCTGATCGACACGGTCGGCCGCATTTATTCCCGGATCGCCGGCATCCCGGTGGAGGAGTAACAACGTCAGTGCCCGGCGAAACGATGCCGGGACAGAGACCCGAGGAGGTGCAACATGCAGGTATTCGAACAGTGGGAATCGGACATTCGCGGCTACTGCCGCTTGTATCCGACCGTGTTCAAGTCGGCGTCCAATGCGCGCCAGACGGACGAGAACGGCAAGAGCTACATCGATTTCTTCGCCGGCGCCGGGGTGCTCAACTTCGGCCACAACAACGAGCGGATGAAGCGCGCCATGATCGAGTTCATCGAGCGCGACGGCGTGGCCCACAGCCTGGACATGTACACCGACGTCAAGCGCGATTTCATCGCGAAATTCGTCGAGACCATCGTCAAGCCGCGCGGCTGGAACCACAAGCTTCAGTTCATGGGCCCGACCGGCACCAACGCGGTCGAAACCGCACTGAAGCTGGCGCGCAAGGTCACCGGTCGGCACAGCGTGGTGGCTTACGAACACGGCTTCCACGGGATGACGCTCGGCTCGCTGGCCTGCACCGCGAACAGCTACTTCCGCAACGCCGCCGGCGTGCCGCTGGGTCATGTCGTTCGTCAGCCTTTCGGCAGTGACGAAGTCGAACTGGAACAGTGCCTGGCCTGGGTCGACCAGTTGCGTGCGATGTACGAGGACTCCTCCAGCGGTCTCGAGCCGCCGGCGGCTTTCGTGATCGAGCCCATCCAGGCCGAAGGCGGCGTGCACGTGGCCCGGCCAGAATGGCTGAAGGCCGTGCAGGGCCTGGCCCGCGACCTGGGCGCGCTGGTGATCTATGATGATATCCAGGCCGGCTGCGGCCGTACCGGCAGCTACTTCAGCTTCGATGACATGGGCCTGGATCCGGACATCATCACCCTGGCCAAGGGGATCGGCGGTTTCGGCACGCCGTTGGCGATGAACCTGGTCAAGCCGGAATACGACAAGCACTGGTCGCCGGGCGAGCACACCGGTACTTTCCGCGGGCAGGGCCTGAGCTTTGTCGCCGGCGTCGAGGCGCTGGAATACTTCGATGACGATGAACTGATGAATGCCGTCAAGGCCAATGGCGAGATCATGCGCGAGCGGATCGAATCCATCGCCGGCAAGCACGGCAACGGCGATTTTTCCGTACGCGGCCGCGGCATGATTCAGGCGCTCGATGTCGGTGACGGCGAGCTGGCCAAGCAGATTGCGTCGACCGCATTCGAAAACGGCCTGCTGATCGGCGCCTGCGGCACCGGCGGGCGGGTGCTCAAGCTGATTCCGCCGCTGACCATCCCCGAGGCCGATCTGGAACAAGGTCTGGACATCCTCGAGCAGTCGGTAGCCAAGGCACACAGGGCAGCGGCATGAGACAGCGTGACGACATGACCTTTCCCTTCGAGGAGTACGAGCGCCGGCTCAAGGAGTTGCGCGAGCGCATGGCCGAGCGCCTGTTGGATGCGGTGGTGATCACCGACCCGGAAAACCTGATGTATCTCACCGATTATCAGACCACGGGTTACAGCTTCTTCCAGGCCCTCGTGGTGCCGCTGGAAGACGAGCCGTTCATGATCACGCGCATGATGGAGGAATCGAATGTCCATGCCCGGACCTGGGTCGAGAAGACGCGTCCGTATCCGGACACGGGTGATGCCATCCAGATGCTGGTCGAGTCGTTGCGCGAGTTTGGCCTGACCGGCAAGTGCATCGGCTATGAACGTAACAGTTATTATCTTCCTGCCTATCATCAGGACAGTATTTTCACAACGTTCCTGGACGGCAAGCTGCTCGATTGCTTCGGCATCGTCGAGGAAGGCCGTGTCTGTAAGTCAAAGCATGAAATCGAGATCATGCGCAGGGCTTCAGCAGCCACTGAGGCCGGCATGAAGGCCGGCTTCGAGGCCACAGAGGCCGGCGTGACCGAGAACGATATCGGTGCTGCCATTTCTTCCGCCATGTTCCGCGCCGGCGGCGAACCGCCCGCGGTGATGCCCTATGTCACGTCGGGGCCGCGCAGCATGATCGGTCATGCCACCTGGGAGGGACGAACGGTCCAGCCGGGTGAGCACGTGTTTCTGGAAGTCGGCGGTTGCTATCGGCGCTATCACACGGCCATGATGCGCACCGTCGTGCTGGGCGAGCTCTCGCCCTCGATGGCCCATGCCCAGGACCGCATGAAGCAGGCCTTGCATGAGATCAAGAACGTGATCCGCCCGGGTATGACGGTGTCGGATGCCGACAACCTGATCCGTAACATCATTACCGCCAACGAAGTGGGGGCACGCTTGATTACGCGTTCTGGCTACTCCATCGGCATCGCGTTCCCGCCGAGCTGGGATGAAGGCTACATCATGAGCCTCAAGCAGGGCGACTCGCGCGTGATCAAGGAAGGCATGACGTTCCACATCATCCCCTGGATGTGGGGCGTGGATGGCGATAAGACGGTTGGAATCTCCGACACCATCTACATCACCGCCGACGGCTGCAAGTCCTTCTTCGATCTCGACGAGAACTTCGTGGTCAAGCCCGACCAGGCGCCGCAGGAGCTGCCTCACCCGAAGACCAGTGCGCCGCCGAAGAAGAGAGCCGAAAGCGACTCGGGTGGTGAATCGATCAAGGACATCAAGGAGGCTCGCCGACAATGACGACACTGCGTTCGATCAACCCAACGACCGGGAAGACCCAGTACGAAGTCGAGGCGCTGTCGGACGACGCGCTGGAACAGCGTCTGGCCGGGGCTCAGTCCGCGTTTGCCGGGTGGAAGCTGGCCAGCTTTTCCGACCGGGCGACGGTATTGAACAATGTGGCCGGGTTGATGCGTGAGGATGTCGAGAACCTCGCCCGCCTGATGACCGATGAGATGGGCAAGCCCATCCGCGAAGCCCGCGGTGAGGTCGAGAAGGCAGCCTGGTGCGCCGAGCACTACGCTGGACATGCCGAGGAATACCTGGCGACCGAGTATCTCGCCTCGGATGCCAGTGAGAGCTACGTGCAGTACCTGCCGCTGGGCGTGATCCTGGGCATCCTGCCCTGGAACGCGCCGTTCTGGCTGGCCTTCCGCTTTGCTGCGCCGACCCTGATGGCCGGCAATACCTGCGTGATGAAGCACGATCCCAACGTACCGGCCTGCGCCGAGGCGATCGGCAAGCTGTTCGAGCGCGCCGGTGCTCCGGCGGGCCTGTTTGCCAACCTGCCGCTGGAGACCGAACGTGTCGAGCGGGTGATCCGGGACAAGCGCGTGCAGGCGGTATCGTTCACCGGTTCGGAGCGAGCCGGCGGAATCGTCGCCTCGACCGCGGCGGCCGAGATCAAGCACTCGGTGCTGGAACTCGGCGGTTCCGACCCGGCCATCGTGCTGGCCGACGCCGAGCTGGAGAAGGCGGCCGACACCATTTGCCTCTCGCGCATCATCAACGCCGGACAGAGTTGCATCGCGGCCAAGCGCATCATCGTCGAATCACCGGTCCATGACCACTTCGTCGAACTGCTGCACGAGCGTCTGGCGCGTCTGAAGCTGGGCGATCCTTCCGAGGAGTCGACCGACATCGGCCCGATCGCGCGCGAGGATCTCCGCGAGAACCTGCACTCTCAAGTGCGCAAGACGATCGAGGCCGGTGCGGACTGCCCCCTCGGCGGTGAACTGCCCGAGGGCGAGGGCTGGTTTTACCCGGTGACGTTGCTGACTGGCGTCGGCCCGGAGATGACCGCTTCCTGCGAGGAAACCTTTGGTCCCGTGGCCGTCGTGATGAAAGTTGACAGTGAGGACGAGGCCATCGAACTGGCCAACGATACCGACTACGGTCTGGCCGCGGCGGTGTGGACGAGCACGGAGCGCGGCGTGGCCATGGCCAGCCGGCTCGAAACCGGCCAGGTTGCGGTCAACGGCATCGTCAAAACCGATCCGAGGCTGCCCTCGGGTGGCGTCAAGCGCTCCGGCATCGGCCGCGAACTCGGGCCGCACGGCATCCGAGAATTCGTGAATGCACAACAAGTCTGGGTTGGGCCGGTCAAGGCTTAAAAAAAGAAAATTGTCCACAGATAAACACAGATGAACACAGATCTGGTGTGCCGATAAGAAGGGGGTTTGGTCCTGTTCTCGCGCGGTGATCAATTCGGCGCTGAAAATCTCAAATTCCAAGCACCAAATATCAAACAAATTCGAATGACCGAAATTCGAATGACCTAAACGGCAAACCTGCTACGAGACTCTTCATTGGGTGCCCATTGGCGCTAGCGACTTCGGACTCGCGAAGCATGGCGGTGGGGTGGCATTCAATCGATCGAATAGCAGTGTTTCTTTTATCTGTGTTAATCCGTGTTTATCTGTGGAAGGTTTTAAATTTCTTTTTAATTTCCATTAGCCCGTTCGAGCAGGCGTTTCTTCATTCGTTGGTTGAAGGGTTCTTCGCCGAACCAGATCTTGAAGTATTCATGGCCGCGGCCCTGGTCGGGGCATTCTGTCAGTAGTTCGTCGTTGCGATAGAGCGCCAGGCGGTTCCCGGGCTCGTAGACGACGTCGAAACGTTCGCCTTCCACGGCGTCGACGTAGGCATTGGCCAGGCAAGCCAGTTCCTGGGGCAGCTCGTCGGGGCCGTCGACATCATCGAGATTCTCGACCAGCAATTCATTGGCGCTTTCGATCAGATCCTCGCCGGCCATGTCCCGGTCGAGTTTCAGGGAAAACTGCTTGGGGATGGTTTCGAGTACGCGCCCGGTATCGCTACAGTCGACCAGGTGCAGACTTGCGGTGCCGACGCTGAACAGGCCGATGACCTTCAGTTCCACTTCGGAACAGCGCTCCAATGTTGCTGCAGGGGTCGCGCTCGAAACGGCAACCAGCAAGAGGATAGCCGGGATGCTGGGCCTCATTGCATCGCTCTCTGTGCGCGTCGCACGAAGAATCCGACCATCGGCAGGTGTGCGTAAATCGCGCTAGCGCTGTCCCAGAAGTCCTGGTGCAACACGATTTGCCCGTTCTCGTCGAAGCGCAGGTGGGTCATGCCGATCGAGTGTGACTCCACGCGCTTGCCCACGGCACGGGTGATGAATGTCATTTCCCAGCGCAGGTAGACGTCGGCCCCATCGTGGATGACCTTGTGCACCTCGACACGGTTTTGCTCCAGGCTCTCGCCAGTCCGTGCCATGTAATCGACCAGTTCGGATCGCTTGCGGGCAATGTGTACCGTGTCGTTGAAATAGAAGGTGTCGGCGTAGAGTTCACCGATTCTTCCGGCCAGGTCTTCGCGCGTCAGATCCGCGAAGGTTTGCCTGAATGTGGCCACGCCCTGGTCGATGGATGCCGTGTGCCCGGGGTTCTGTTCAAGCGCCTCATGATAGGCCTCGACCGTTTTTTTGTCCGTCATCGAGCCGCTCCCGGCACAAGCTGCCGTGGCCGCCAGAAGGATTGCGGCCACCGCGCAGCGTTGAATGATTCGTCGCTGATTCATGGGCGCGATGATGCGCCCGGTCGTGTCCACCGGGAGTGAAGAGCCGTTTTCACACCAGGTTGATGAACGGGGGCGTCTAATCCGCTTTCAATGGAAGTGGACACTCTTTTGTAATGCAGCAACTCTTCGCCTGGTTCGACTCCCGACAGCGCCTGAGCGACGGCGTGGAAGACTCCCGTCGCGTCGATTGGATCCGGATTATTCCATTCATCGGTCTTCACCTAGCCTGCCTGGGCGTGTTCGTCGTGGGCGTGTCGACAACCGCGATCGTGGTCTTTCTGGCCAGCTATTTTCTGCGCATGTTCGCCATTACTGCCTTCTACCATCGCTATTTCTCGCACCGGACCTTCCGCACCAGCCGGCCCGTGCAGTTCCTCTTTGCGCTGATCGGCGCTTCGGCCACCCAGCGTGGGCCGTTGTGGTGGGCGGCCCACCATCGCCATCACCACAAGCATGCCGATACCGACGATGATGTGCATGCACCTCGCCACGGTTTCTGGTGGAGCCACATGGGCTGGTTCCTTTGCCGCGAGAACTTCGAGACGCGTGCCGAGCAGATTCCGGACCTGATCGTCTATCCGGAACTGCGCTGGCTGGACCGCTACGACCTGATCGTTCCGCTCATCTACGCGTTGCTTCTCTTCCTGCTGGGCGCAGGCCTCGATCGTTGGGCCCCGGGCCTGGAGACAAGCGGTTGGCAGATCCTGGTCTGGGGTTACTTCGTCTCGACCGTGGTACTGATTCACGTGACGCTGACCATCAACTCCCTCGCCCACGTCTGGGGCAGTCGCCGCTACGCCACCCGTGACGACAGCCGGAACAATTTCATACTGGCACTATTCACACTCGGCGAAGGCTGGCACAACAATCACCACCACTTTCCGGGCTCGGCGCGTCAGGGTTTCTACTGGTGGGAGGTCGATGCCAGCTACTATCTGCTCAAGCTGATGAGCTGGTTCGGGCTCGTGCGCGGGCTCAAGCTCGTGCCGGGGCGAATCCGCGAGGCGCGGCGGGTGCCGTCATGAAGATCGCGATCGTCGGCGCCGGGGTTTCCGGGCTGTACGCCGCCTGGCATCTGTCGCAGCGTCACGAGGTGACGGTGTTCGAGGCCGAGGACAGGCTCGGCGGCCATGCGGATACACAGGTCGTGGACGATGAGGGTGTGCCACGTTCCATTGATACCGGCTTTATCGTCTTCAACCGGGCGCACTACCCCCTGCTGACGGCCTGGTTCGAAGAACTCGGCGTCGAGTCGGATTCGAGCGACATGAGTTTCGGCGTCAGCGATACCCAGACCGGCCTGGCTTACAACGCCAGCACGTTGCGACGGCTCTACTGCCAGCGTCGCAACCTGTTCAGTCCGCGTTTTCACGGCATGGTGCTCGACATCGCCCGCTTCTACCGGCGTGCACCACAGCTGCTCGAGGAAATCGACGATCGCGTGACGCTCGGCGAATGGCTTGAACAAAGCGACCTGGGCGAAATGTTCGCCAGCCGGCACATGCTGCCCATGGCCTCGGCCCTGTGGTCGGCGCCAATCGGGGACGTCACCCAATTCCCCATGAGGCATCTGCTGGCTTTTATGGATAACCACTCCATGTTGACGTTGGGAACACGTCCGCAATGGGAAACGGTTCGCGGCGGCAGTCGCCGCTACGTCGAAGCAGCAGGCGGCTGCGCGGCGCGATTCTCAACCGGTACGCCGGTGCGCTCGGTCGAGCGCAACGAAGACGGCGTACAAATCCGAACCCCGGATGACGAAGCCCGCTTCGACGCGGTCGTTCTCGCCTGTCATTCCGATCAGGCGCTGAAACTGCTCGACGACGCCAGCCCGGTGGAGCGCTGCGTACTCAACGCAGTCGACTATCAGCCCAACGAGACCGTGCTGCACACCGACGTTTCCGTCCTGCCCGACAACCCGGCCGCGCGGGCGGCCTGGAATGTCCGTGTCGATGATCGGGAGCACGACCAATGCCGGGTGTCCTATTACATGAACAAGCTGCAGAATATCGACAGCCGGCAGCATTACATCGTCTCGCTCAATCAGACCGACAAGATCGATCCAGACTGCATCCTCGTGCGGCGAAATTACGCCCACCCCGTGTTCACGCCGGAAGCGGTGGCGGCCCAGTCTCGCTGGCGCGATATCAACGGCCTGCGCCGAACCTGGTTCTGCGGCGCCTGGTGGGGCTGGGGGTTCCACGAGGACGGCGCGCGCAGCGCCCGACGCGTGATCGACGATATCGAGGCTCGCCATGGATAACGCCATTGCCTCGGGAAAAGTATGGCACCGGCGCCTGACTCCGAAGCCGCACCGTTTTGACTACCGCACCAGCTACACGCTGATCGATATCGATCGCGTCGAGAATGTGTTTGCGCGCAGTCGCCTGTGGTCGGTAGGCCGGTTCACCCTGGTCAGTTTTCGGCGGAGCGATTTCCTGCGGCCGCTCGATCGACCGCTGCGACAGGCCGTGCTCGAACGGGTGGCCGAAGTCACCGGTTGTCAGCCGAGTGGCCGAATCTTCCTGCTGGCGCACCTGCGCCAGTGGGGTCTGTGTTTCAACCCGGTCAGTTTCTACTTCTGTTTCGGTCGGGACGGAATCCTGCAGGCCATCGTCGCCGAGGTGCACAACACGCCCTGGAACGAACGCCATGCCTACGTGCTCGACTGTCGGGGCCAGGCCGGGCCGGAGTACCGTTTCGAGTTTGACAAGTCCTTTCACGTCTCACCCTTCATGCCGATGGCGATTCACTACGACTGGCGATTCCGCATCGATCACGACCGGCTCGACGTTCACATGGTTCTGAAGGACTCGGGCCGAGAATGCTTCGCCGTCGGAATGCAGCTGGCCCTCGAACCAATGACGACATCGACGATGCGCCGGATGCCCCTGAAGTTTCCGCTGATGACCTTCAAGGTTGTCGCCGGGATCTACTGGCAGGCCCTGCGCCTGTGGCTCAAGAAGGTACCTTTTTACTCTCACCCGGACAAGGTGACGCAATGACGCATACGGACAGAACCTTCGACGCTCTCGACGCCGGATCCGGTGGTGGCCTCGATCGCTGGTTGCGCACCCGGGTGCTGTCGCGCCTGGACTCGATCGAGCAGGGCAGCCTGGCCATTGAGGACGTCGACGGCGAGTACACGCTGGGTAATCCCGACGACGCACTGAAGGCGACGGTGGTTATTCGCGACCTGCGTTTCTGGCGCCTGATGGCCAGCGGCGGTAGCGTGGGTGCAGCCGAGGCCTGGATGGCCCAGCTCTGGGACAGTCCGGATCCGGTGGCCGTCGTTCAGGTGCTCGCGCGCAATCGCCGCGTGCTTGACGAGATGGAAACCGCGGCTGCGCGGCTGGCCAATGGCGCCCTTGGTCTCTGGCATGCATTCAATCGCAACAGCCTCAAGGGCAGCCGGCGCAACATCGCCGCCCATTACGATCTGGGCAACGATTTTTTCGCAGCCTGGCTGGACGAGCGCATGATGTATTCCAGTGCGCTGTACCTGGAAGACGGTGAAACGCTCGAGCAGGCACAGCTGAACAAGCTCGAGCGGATCTGCCGCAAGCTCGCTCTCGGCCCTGAGGACCACCTGCTGGAGATCGGTACCGGTTGGGGTGGCCTGGCCATTCACGCCGCCGAGCATTACGGATGTCGCGTCACGACCACCACCATTTCACGTGAACAGTACGACCTGGCGCGCGAGAAAGTGCACAAAGCGGGCCTGGAAGATCGGATCACGCTTCTGACCAACGACTACCGCATGCTGGAGGGGCAGTTCGACAAGATTGTCTCGGTCGAGATGATCGAAGCGGTCGGTCACCAGTATCTCGACACCTACCTGGCGAAGATCGACGAACTGCTCCGGCCCGATGGGTTGGCGCTGATCCAGGCCATCACCATCGAGGATTATCGTTACGCCAGCGCGTTGAAGGGTGTTGATTTCATCAAGTGCTACATCTTTCCCGGCGCCTTCATCCCCTCGGTCAGCACCATCACGCAGTCAATGGCGCGTGCCAGCCGTCTGGGACTGGTCGAGCTGGCCGATTTCGGGACGAGCTATGCGCGCACTCTCGCCGCATGGCGCGAGCGCTTCGAGGTGCGATGGGAGGCTATCCGCGAGATGGGCTTTGACGAGGCCTTCCGGCGTCGCTGGCTCTGGTACCTGGCCTACTGTGAGGGCGGGTTCCGCGAGCGAGCGATCAGTGATGTTCATCTGCTGCTCGCCGGTCCCCAGTGGCGGCCGGCATCCGAAGCCGGGCTGACCGCCGGAAGCGAGTTGCTGGCATGAAGCGCGACTTCTGGATCAACCAGGGCCTGTTCCAGTTGAGCTGGCCGGCCTGTGTGGTGGGCGCCTCCTGGGGTATTGCCGGCTGGAGCGGCCCATTGGTGGTCGCCGCCCTGGTGTTTTGGCAGCTGCATCCGCGGCGGCGTCATCCCAATGACTGGGGCATGATTGCCCTGTGCCTGGGTATCGGTTTCGCGCTCGATACCCTGTGGGTGCAATGGGGCCTGCTGGCCTACGCCATGCCCTGGCCGTCGAGCGGATTTGCGCCGTTCTGGATTCTCTTGCTGTGGCTGGCCCTGGCCCTTGTTCTCAATCACTCCATGAGCGTGTTCAAGCATCGGCTGCTGCTGATCGGCCTCCTGGGCGCGGTTGGCTCACCCATGTCCTACTACGCCGGATCGCGCTTCGGTGCAGTCGAGTGGCTGGCACCGGCCTGGCAGGTGGTGTTGGCCACGGGCCTGAGCTGGGCGCTGCTTTTGCCCGCGTTGTTCTGGCTGGCCCGCCGCCCCGGCGGTCGGCTGGATCGGTCGGAGACAACCAACACGCCTTCAAGGAGCGTAACGCCATGAAGCCCATCGAACTGGCCGAGAAAGGCCTTGTCCCGGACTGGCTCATCCGGCGCGGTATTCGCGCACTGCTCAAGCGGCGTTTGCGTGATGAACAAGTCGACGACCCGGAAGCCCAGTCCATTCATTATCAGGCTCTGATGGACGAGCTGGCCGAGTCGGCCATTGCCATCGAAACCGACGCAGCGAATCAGCAGCATTACGAAGTACCTGCCGCTTTCTACCAGCAGGTACTCGGCCGTCGGCTCAAGTACTCGAGTGCGCTTTGGCCGCCGGGCGTGGACAACCTGGACGATGCCGAGACCGCCATGCTCGATCAGACTTGCCGCAACGCCGAACTGGCGGATGGACAGGAGCTCCTCGAGCTCGGTTGCGGCTGGGGATCGCTGACCCTTTGGATGGCGGCGCAATACCCGGCCAGTCGGATCACGGCGGTGTCAAACTCGGCATCGCAGCGCGAGCATATCGAGTCACGAGCCCGCGAACTCCGACTGAACAATCTCGAAGTAATTACCTGTGACGTCAACGAGTTGACGCTGGACAAGCAGTTCGACCGGGTCGTATCGGTCGAGATGTTCGAGCATGTGCGCAACTATCGCCAGCTGCTCGAGCGCATTGCCGGATGGATGAAGGATGACGCAAGGCTGTTCGTGCACATCTTCTGTCATCGCTTCCTGGCCTATCCTTTCGAAACCGAGGGTGAAGGCAACTGGATGGGGCGTTACTTCTTCACCGGCGGCCTGATGCCGGCAACCGACACGCTGTTACACTTCGCCGATGATGTGGTCATCGAACGCCGCTGGTTGTACTCGGGCGAGCATTACGCCAGAACCGCCCGAGGCTGGCTGGACAATCTGGATGAGCACGGGCGCGAGGTTCGAGCGGTCATGCAGGCGGTATACGGCGAAGACGCGGCGATCTGGCAACAGCGCTGGCGAATCTTCTTCATGGCCTGCGAGGAGCTTTTCGGATTCGACCGCGGCCGGCAGTGGCTGGTCGGCCATTTCCGATTTCGAAAGGCGCCATGAAACCGTTTAATAGAGTGCTGACGGGCGGGTTGCGTACCCGCCTGGTGCGGGTCTTTCTCCTGCAGGTGCTGGCAATCAGCATCGCTACCGTACTCGGTGTCTATGCCGCAGCCTGGGTGGTCGAGCGCGTGCTGGTGCAGGAAGCGCTCAACGGCGAGGCGGAGTATTTCTGGGACCGCTATAGCGACAACGCCGATTTCCCGCTTCCGGACACCAATAACCTGACCGCCTACCTGGCCGAGGACAGTGATACATCGACCGTGCCGGCGTGGTTGCGTGATGAACAGCCCGGCTTCCGCCGAGGGCACCGCCAGGACGATTCGAGTCCAGTCGTTCATGTCTCGGAGCGGGACGGGGATCGCCTTTATCTGGTGTTCGACGAAATGCAGGTTTCCTCGCTGGCCTGGTACTTCGGTATCGCGCCGCTGACCGGCGTGCTGTTGTTGATCTATTTGCTCACCTGGGTGGGCTACGTGATGTCGCGGCGGGCGGTTTCCACGGTCGTCCAGCTGGCCGATGCCGTGCGCAATTATGACTTCCGTTCGGGAAAGCTCGAGGAGCTCAGCGAGGCGGATTTCGGCGAGGCGACCGATACCGAGACGCTCGCGCTGATCAACGCTTTCAATCAGTTCATCCACCGGCTGGAGTCCTTCATCCAGCGCGAGCGCAACTTTACCCGTAACGCCAGCCATGAGCTGCGCACCCCGCTGGCGGTCCTGCGTTCCAACCTGGGCCTGCTCGCGAAGCAGTCCGACCCTGAAGCGCGGGCGAAGACGGTCGACCGTATGAACCGCACGGTGCGCGACATGGAAGCCCTGGTCGAGACCCTGCTGATCCTCGCGCGTGAGAGCGAATCGCGGCTCAACTGGTCGTCGGTCGTGCTCAACGATCTCCTCGCCGACTTGCTCGATCAGTTTGCCTCGACCATCGACCGGCCGGAAGTGGCGACGAGCGTGCGGGCCAACGGCCTGCTCGAGATCAGTGCGCCCGAGCGGGTACTGGCCATTGTCTTCACCAACCTGCTACGCAACGCGCTCAGCTACACCGAAAAAGGTCATGTCCACGTGCTGATCGATCGCAACGGTGTGACCGTCCAGGATTCCGGCTGCGGTATGAGCGAAGCCGATCTGGAGCGCATGTTCGAACCCTTCTACCGCGGTCACGACCGCTCCAACGAGGGTTACGGCCTGGGCCTGTCGATCGTGCGCCGCCTGTGTGATCGCTTCGGCTGGCACCTGCATGCCGACAGCGAACTGGGGGCGGGGACCGAGATTCGGGTCGAATTCCCCCAGGCGACATTCAAGCCGTTCAGTGGGAACTAGGGTTCAGGTTTCAGGGTTCAGGTTTCAGGAAAACCAGACCGAAGCCACCCCTGAACCCTGAAACCTGATACCTTCCCCCACTGCCATAGTGTGGCGCAAGCGCTTATCATGCCCCCTGGCGCTACGCACACACCAAAGCCAGATGAATCAAGCCACTGCGCGGGCCGGGGCCAATATCGCGCTGGTCAAATACTGGGGCAAGCGCGACCCGCAGTTGAATCTGCCGGCGGCCGGGTCGATTTCGATCACCCTGGCCGGACTCGAGACGCGCACGACCGTCACACCCGATCCCACGCTCGGGAGTGACCGTTTCTTTCTCGACGGCGTCGAGCAGTCGCCCGGTCGCGTCGGCGCGATGCTCGACTTGTTGCGCGAGATGGCCGGTGAGACGACGCCCTGCCGGGTGGACAGCTGCAACAATTTCCCCACCGGCGCCGGTCTGGCGTCTTCGGCGTCCGGCTTCGCCGCGCTGGTCACCGCCGGCGCACGGGCTTTCGAACTGGAAATCTCCGAAGACCGGCGCTCCGGGCTGGCCCGCCTGGGTTCGGGGTCGGCCGCCCGCTCGATTTTCGGCGGTTTCGTGGAGATGGACGCCGGAGAACTCGAGGACGGCTCGGACGCGGTGGCGCATCCCCTGCTGGCGGCCGATGCGTGGCCCCTGGAAGTGGTCGTGGCCGTCACCGAGTCGAGCAGCAAGGCGGTGGGTTCTCGTGACGGCATGAATCACACCATGCAAACCTCCCCCTACTACCCGGCCTGGGTGGAAACGGTGGCCGCCGATCTCGAGACGGCCAGGGCCGCGATCGTTGCGCGGGACTTCGAAGCCCTGGCTGAAGTGAGTGAACACAGTGCGTTGAAAATGCACGCATCCATGCTGGCCGCCCGGCCCGGTCTGGTCTACTGGAATCCGGCCACGCTGGCGTGCCTGCACGCCGTGCGCGCGTTGCGTTCGGGCGGGGTCGGCGTCTTTTTCACCGTCGATGCCGGCCCGCAGGTCAAGGCGGTGTGTCTCCCCGGTGAAGGCGAGCGGGTGGTCGACGTCCTTCGCGGGCAGCCGGGTGTACACGACGTCATGGTCACCGGACTGGGCGCCGGCGCGGGCGCGGTGGCTTAGCGATGACGCGCTGGGTGGCAACAGCTCCGGGCAAGATCGTCCTGCTGGGCGAGTACGCTGTCCTCGAGGGTGCGCCGGCCCTGGTTCAGGCCGTCGATCGCCGCTGTCGCGTGGAGCTGGTGCGTTGCAAGGGTGCAGACTGCCAGATCGAGGCACCACAGCTCGGAATCTCGCCGGTTCATTTCAGGGTCGGCAATGGCGCTCGACTGAATTGGCAGGACGCCGTGCCGGTACCGTTTGCAAGAACGGCGGCCCTGATCGACTCGGTGCTTGCCGATATTGGCAAGCGCGGTGGCCGGCCCGGGCCGTTCCGGATGCGTGTGGACACGGCCGAATTGTTCGACGGTGACAGCCGCTCCCCGATGAAGCTCGGTCTCGGCTCGAGTGCGGCGACAGCGGTGGCCATCGACGCCGTGCTTCACGCCGCCTTTCTTGAAGGGGATCGGCAAGAGTCCCGGATCGAAACCATCGCGCGATTGCTGCAGCCGGCGCGCGAGGCCCAGGAAAATGCCGGAAGCGGCATCGACCTGGCCGCCAGTCTTTGCGGCGGCCTGCTGGGTTACAGCATTCGTGATGAGCAAATCGAGGTTCGACCGCTTTCGCTGCCGGAAGGGATCGTGACCTGCTTCGTGTGGGCGGGAGAGCCCGCCTCGACGGGCGAGTTGCTGACGGCCTGGCGGCGATCGCGACAGCACTCGCCGCGCGAGCACGGACGAATTATTGGCGAGATGCAGACTGTGGCGGGCGCCGGCCTGGACGCGGTCGAAAAAGGTGATGTTGAAGAAATCCTGGCCTGTTGGTCGGCTTATGGCGAAATAATGGGTAAAATGAATGATTTGGTCGGCCGCGAGATCGTGACCGCCGAACACCGGATAGCGGGTGGCCTGGCCGAGTTGCTGAACGGCGTCTACAAGCCCTGCGGCGCCGGCGGCGGTGATCTCGGGATGGCCGCTTCGCTCGACGCGAAGTTTCGATCGCGCATGCGTCATCTTTGCCGGCAGGCCGGTTTGAAGACATTGCGTCTCCCGCCGTCGGCACAGGGCGTTCGAGTAACAACAGAGTGATGAGCTGATGGAACGATCCCGGATTCCCCGTTTCTACAAAATGTCCGTGCCCGAGCGGGTGCGGACCGTACGCGATCGCGGTCTCCTCGGTCCGGACGACTACAAGGATCTGCAGTCCGGCAGCCACACGCTGTCGGTGCAACTGGCCGACAAGATGATCGAAAACGTCATCGGCGTCATGGGGCTGCCTGTCGGTCTGGGCCTGAACTTCCTGATCAACGACAAGGAATACGTGGTGCCGCTGGTCGTCGAGGAGCCCTCGATCGTCGCCGCTCTCTCGTCGGCGGCCAAACTCGCACGCGAGTCCGGCGGCTTCGCGGTCGAAAGCACGGAGCCGCAGCTCATCGGCCAGGTCCAGATCGTCGACGTGGCCAACCCCGCGCGCGCCAAGGCCGCCTTGCTGCAGCGCAAGTCCGAGATTCTCAACCTGGCCAACAGCCTGCACCCGAAGATGATCGCCCGCGGCGGCGGCGCACGCGACCTCGAAGTGTTCATCCATCCTTCGCAGGGGCCGGGCGGCGACATGGTGGTGGTTCACCTGCTGGTCGATACTCGCGACGCCATGGGCGCCAATCTGGTCAACACCATGTGCGAGGGCGTCGCCTCGCTGGTCGAGACCATTGCCGATGGCCGGGTCTTCCTGCGGATTCTCTCGAACCTGACCGACCGCGCCCTGGTCAAGGCGCGAGTGCGAATCCCCGTCGACCAGCTCACGGGCAAGGGCTTTGACGGCGAGCAGGTGCGCGACGGCATCATCGTGGCCAACGATTTTGCCCGCATCGACCCTTACCGGGCGGCTACCCACAACAAGGGCATCATGAACGGCATCGACGCCGTGGCCCTGGCGACCGGCAACGACTGGCGTGCGATCGAATCCGGTGCGCATGCCTTTGCCGCCCGCGGCGGTCGCTATGCCTCGCTGACGCAGTGGTTCAAGGACGAAAACGGCGACCTGATCGGAGAACTCGAGATTCCGATCAAGGTCGGCACGGTCGGCGGCCCGCTGCAGACCAATCCGACCGTGGCGCTGAACATGCGCTTGCTCGGCGTGGAATCGGCCAGGGAACTGGCCGAGGTCATGGGGGCCGTCGGCCTGGCCCAGAACTTCTCCGCCATTCGGGCGCTGGTGACCGAGGGCATCCAGCAAGGACACATGACCCTGCATGCCCGTTCCGTGGCGACCGCCGCCGGCACGCCGCCGGAACTGTTCGACACGGTGGTCGAGCGGCTGATCGCCTCCGGCGAGATCAAGATCTGGAAGGCCGAGGAGCTTATCACCGAGGTGCGCTCGCAGACCGAGCCTCCGACTGTCAAGGCAAGTGAAGACGAGCGTCGAGACGAACAGGAGACGCTCGAGGGCGAAAAGCTGGGCGCCGGGCACGGCAAGATCATTCTCCTGGGCGAGCACGCGGTGGTCTATGGCCGCCGCGCCATCGCCGCGCCCATTCCGCTGGCCATCCAGGCCCGGGTCGAGGACGCACGCGAAGGCGTGGAACTGATCATTCCACGCTGGGGTGTGGAGCAGCGCCTGGACTTCACCGCCAAGCATCCGCAGTCCTTCGCCCGGTCGATGGCGCGCGTGCTCGAGGCCCTGGGCCTGAGCGGGCGCGGCATGCGCATCGAGGTCTTTCCCAACGTGCCCCGGGCGATGGGGCTGGGCGGCTCCGCCGCGCTGGCGGTGGCCGTCATCCGCGCCATGGACGCGCATTTCTCGCTGGGCTTGAGCGACGAACGCATCAACGAGCTGGCCTTCGAGTGCGAGAAGGTGGCTCACGGTACGCCCTCGGGTATCGACAACACGCTGGCCACCTGGGGCGAGTTCATGCTGTTTCGCAACGGCGAGCAGCCGCAGCGCGAGGTGATCGAGGTGGCCGAGCCGCTGCCGATCGTCATCGGCATGAGCGGCGTCGAAAGCCTGACTGCGCGCACGGTCGCGAGAGTGCGCGAGGCCTGGAAGAAGAACCCGAATCTCTACGAGCGCATCTTCGACGAGATCGACACCCTGGCCGGTAACGGCCTGGATGCGCTCAAGACCGGCGACTACGACACGCTCGGTGAACTGATGAACGTCTGCCAGGGGCTGCTCAACGCCATGCAGGTTTCCAGCTGGGAGCTCGAGGAACTGTTGCAGGTCGCACGCAACAACGGCGCCGTCGGTGCCAAGCTCACCGGCGGCGGTGGCGGTGGTTCAATCATCGCGCTCTGCCCCGGCGAAAGCGCGCGCGTGGCCCGAGCCATTCGTGAGGCCGGCTACAACGCGCTGGAGGTGCCGATCGGTGGCGCTTGAGCAGGCCGGCCCGGAACGAGTGGTCTCGTCCGACAGCGAGGAGCTGATCCTCGTCGACGCGGCTGACCGGGAGATCGGAACACTTTCGAAGGGCGCGTGTCACGACGGAGAGGGAATTCTGCACCGCGCCTTTTCGGTCTTCCTGTTCGACGCGCAGGGCCGGTTGCTCGTCCAGCAACGTGCCGGCGAGAAGCGTCTGTGGCCGGGTTACTGGGCCAACAGCTGCTGCTCGCATCCGCGCGCCGGCGAGGACATGGACGAGGCGACCGTCAGACGCACCCGGGAAGAGCTGGGCGTGACGGCCGAACTCGAGTTCGTCTACAAGTTCCAGTACCAGGCCAATTACGGGGATCTGGGTGCCGAAAACGAGCTTTGCTGGGTCTATATCGGCCGCACGGCCGAAAGCGACGTGCGACCCAATCCCACCGAGATCGACGGCTGGCGATTCCTGGCCCCGGAAGAAGTGGATGCTTTGATTGCCGACGAAGCAGCTGACGTGGCGCCCTGGTTCCGGATGGAGTGGCGCGAGTTGCGGAAGGCCTACTGGGACCGCGTGGCGGAGCTGCTCCAATCCGGGAAGTAACGAGCCGCAGGGGCGGGGCTCCTAACGCCGCCGTTGCCCCTGTCCCAAGCCGATGGCACCGAATGCCGTTTCTGTCATTCGAAAATTGAGATTTCGAATTTGTTTGGGATTTGAAATTTCGGATTTGGTGCTTTCTTGGTGGAGTCTGTCGTGTAAGCGGTTATCACCTCCACCGGTTTCCAATGCCTCGGCACAGCGGACGCCCCACCGGTCAGGCATCTTCCGGCGTCGCCAGCTTGAATCCCATCCCCTGCACGGTATGCAGCAACTTGTGCTCGAACGGGCGGTCGATGCCCTTGCGCAGGTTGTAGACGTGGCTTCTGAGCGTGTCGGAATCGGGCAGGGTGTCGCCCCAGAGTTCGTTCTCGATCTGCTCGCGGCTGACCACGCGGGGTGATTCCCGCATCAGGACTTTCAGGATGCGCATCGCCGTCGGTGACAGGGTGATGCGCTCACCGGCACGCTCCACACGCATCAGGCGCGGATCGAATACCAGGTCGCCGACCTTGAGTTGGCCCTCGGCGGTCTCACCGCGGGCTCGGCGGATCAGGGCGCGCAGACGGGCGATCAGCTCTTCGGTTTCGAATGGCTTGACCACGTAGTCGTCGGCGCCAGCATTGAAACCCTCGATCTTGTCGTCGAGCTGGTCACGGGCGGTGAGCATCAGGATCGGTGTGGCCACGCCGTCGTCGCGCAGCTTCTCCGCTACGCGTATCCCGTTGATGCGCGGCAGCATCAGGTCGAGCACGATGGCGTCGTAATCGTTTTCGCCGACCAGGTTCAACGCAATCGCGCCGTCGGCGGCAAAATCGACGGCAAAGCCGGCGTCTTCAAGCCAGGCGCCGATGGTCGCGGCCAGGTCGTCGTGGTCTTCGACCAGCAGAATGGTTGGCTGGGGCAGGGCTGCTTCGGACATTCTCTCGCTCCTTCACATCTGTGAAAGCGCAAGTTTAGGCGGGAAATGTCAACGCGGAGTGAACGAGAGGGCGCCCTGGCGAAATTCTCGGGTTGCTTGCCGGTAGAGGACGTTCGCTGGTTAGCTAGTTCGCTTGTTGGCTGGTTCGGCACCTGCCGGATTTTGCGGGGCGGCTTCGCCGCGTAACCCCGACGGTGACGAAAAAACCTGGAATGGCGACCAGTGTCAATTCAGACTGCCCAACCAGCCAACCAGCCAACAGAATCTAGCCGCGCAGGCCTACCAGCCGGCAGAAACGGCCAATTCGGCCGTTCATCCGGGAAGCGGCCTCACCGCTTCATGTAATTGAAGAACTCTTCGTTGGTCTTGGTGACCTTGAGCTTGTCGAGCATGAACTCGATCGCCTGGCTTTCGTCCATGGGATGGAGGATGCGGCGCAGAATCCAGGTCTTCTGGAGTTGGTCGTTGCCGATCATCAGTTCTTCACGGCGGGTGCCGGAGCGGTTGATGTCGATTGCCGGGTAGATGCGCTTCTCGGCGATCCGGCGGCTCAAGTGGATCTCCATGTTGCCGGTACCCTTGAACTCCTCGTAGATCACCTCGTCCATCTTCGAGCCGGTGTCGACCAGGGCGGTGGCGATGATGGTCAGGCTGGCGCCGTCCTCGATGTTGCGCGCCGCGCCGAAGAAGCGCTTGGGCCGCTGCAGGGCATTGGCGTCCACGCCCCCGGTAAGTACCTTGCCGGAAGAGGGCACCACCGTGTTGTAGGCGCGCGCCAGGCGGGTGATCGAGTCGAGCAGGATGATCACGTCGTGCTTGTGCTCGACCAGGCGCTTGGCCCGCTCGATGACCATGTCGGCGACCTGTACGTGGCGCGTGGCCGGCTCGTCGAAGGTCGACGAGATCACCTCGGCGTCGACGCCGCGCTCCATCTCGGTGACTTCCTCGGGGCGCTCGTCGATGAGCAGGATGATCATGTGGGTTTCCGGGTTGTTGGCCCGGATCGCCGTGGCGATGTTCTGCAGCATCATCGTCTTGCCGGCCTTGGGCGGGCTGACCACCAGGCCGCGCTGGCCCTTTCCGATGGGGGCGATCAGGTCGACGATGCGCCCGGTGATGTCCTCGGTGGACCCGTTGCCGCGCTCGAGCAGCAGTTGTTCCCTGGGGAACTCCGGGGTGAGATTCTCGAACAGGATCTTGTTCTTCGAGTGCTCGGGCTTGTCGTAGTTGAGCTCTTCGACCTTGAGCAGGGCGAAGTAGCGTTCCGAGGACTTGGGCGGGCGGATCTTGCCGGAGATGTAGTCACCGGTGCGCAGGTTGAAGCGGCGGATCTGCGAGGGCGAGACGTAGATGTCGTCGGGCCCGGCCATGTAGGAGGCCTCGGCCGATCGGAGGAAGCCGAAGCCGTCTTGCAGGATCTCGAGTACGCCGTCGCCGTAGATGGCATCCTTTTTCTGGGCCTTGGCCTTGAGGATGGCAAAGATGACGTCGTGCTTGCGCGAGCGCCCCATGTTGTCGATGCCGAGTTCCTCGGCCATCTCGACCAGATCTTTGGCGGATTTCTTCTTGAGTTCGGTCAGATTCATCGCTTGAGTGTCTTTAACGGAAGTCTTTGGGCACACCGCGGGCGAACAGGGAGGTTTGCCGGTCGCGGTGACCGGAAAAGGACCATGGTCAGGTTCTATCGCATATTGTCCCGGAGGTCCGGGAAGGGTAACGGGAATTCAGGAACTGCCGGACGGTGACCCGCCCATAGACCGTAAAGTTAGCACCATTCGGCGGCCGAGTCCAGCCGTGGCGCGCAAATTGGCCGGATCATCCGGCCCGGGGCCAAACGCCTCAAATGGTTTCTTCGACGAAGGACTTCAGCGCGGATTTGGTCAAGGCGCCCACTTTGGTGCCCTGGTGCTCGCCGTTTTCGAAAATCATCAGGGTCGGAATGCCGCGAATCTTGTAGCGGCTGGTGACCTGCTGGTTTTCGTCGATGTTGAGCTTGGCGATCTTGAGCTTGTCGCCGTATTCGTCGGCCAACTCGTGCAGAATGGGCTCGATCATCTTGCACGGCCCGCACCACTCGGCCCAGTAGTCGACCAGGACCGGTCCGTCGGCCTTGAGAACGTTGTCCTCGAAATCACTGTCGGTTACATGGATGATGTTGTCGCTCACGGCTCTATTTGCTCCTTGCGGTGGGGGTCGGGGCGGCGATTTGCGTCCGGGCTCGGCAGGAACGGACGATTGACAATATACTATGCCATGCTCGCCTGTGTGTTGACATTCCCGATCAAAACGGGTCTCGATGGCCTGAAGCCATCCATGATCACACGCTAGTTCAAGGCAATCACTCAGAATTTCAAGGACGACATTATTTCCGTGACCGAAAACACTGGCGCCCAGCAGGTGCTGACCGACACCCGTTTCGATTCCTTCGAGCTTCACCCCGATATCCAGAGCGGCCTGGCCGATGCCGGTTTCGAATATTGCACGCCGATCCAGGAGAGAACGCTGCCGCTGGCCCTGGCGGGGCGCGACGTGGCCGGCCAGGCCCGCACCGGCACCGGCAAGACGGCCGCTTTCCTGCTGGCCGTTTTCCAGCGCCTGCTCTCGCCCGACTCGATCGGCCCCGGGCCGAATCCCCGCTCGATCATCATTGCGCCAACACGTGAGCTGGCCATCCAGATCCATCGCGACGCCGAGCTGCTGGGCAAGCACACCGGCCTGCGTTCGGTGCTGACCTACGGCGGTGTCGACTACCACAAGCAGCGCGAACAGATCGCCGCCGGCGTCGACATCCTGATCGGCACGCCCGGGCGCCTGATCGACTACCTCAAGCAGGGCGTCTACAACCTCAAGGTGATCGAGGTGGCCGTGCTCGACGAGGCCGACCGGATGTTCGATCTGGGCTTCATCGCCGACATCCGTTATTTATTCCGCAAGATGCCGCCGGTCGACAAGCGCCAGACCCTGATGTTTTCGGCCACGTTCCCGCTGAAGGTCACCGAGCTGGCCTACGAGCACATGAACGAGGCAGAGACCATCCGTTTCGAGGAGGAGAAGGTCACCAGCGACCGCGTCCACCAGGTGGTTTACTACCCGTCCAACAGCGAGAAGCTGCCGCTGCTGGTCAAGCTGCTCCGGGGCATGGTCGACGGGCACGTAATGGTCTTCGTCAACACCCGCCACCAGACCGACCGGGTGGCGAGAACGCTCAAGGCCAACGGGTTCAATGCCGCCATGCTGGCCGGAAGCGTGCCGCAGAAAAAGCGCCAGACCCTGCTCAAGCGCTTCCACGACGGCGAGCTCGACGTGCTGGTCGCCACCGATGTGGCCGCACGCGGTCTGCACATCCCCGACGTCAGCCACGTGATCAATTACGACATGCCGCAGGAAGCCGCCGACTACGTCCACCGCATCGGCCGCACGGCCCGCCTGGGCGCAACGGGTGATGCCATCAGCTTCGCCTGCGAAGACTACGCCTTCCACCTGCCCGAGGTCGAGGAATACATCGGAATGCAGCTGCCCGTCGAGCAGCACGATCCCGACGATCTGCCCGAACTCGAGCGCCCGGCGCCGCCGCCCAGGAAGAGCGGCAAGAAGCACGGCGGCCGGCACGGCGGTGGAAGAGGTCGGGGCGGACCGAACAGGGGCAGCGGTTCGGGTCACAGGAGATGAGGCCGGATACCCGACTGCCACCCGCGTAATCGGGGTCATATCCCCAACGGACGATCTGTCGGCCCTGAACACGCTTGGCTACGTGCGCTCATGCTTGGGGAGTTGCGTTTCTTCAACCAGCGAACAAGCCAACCAGCGAACCAGCCAACCAGACAACGGTCCTCCCCGTCTGTGCTAATCTCCCGCCAGATGCAATCCCCGGAGCCGAATCGTTCGTGTCCGCCATGATGTCACCCGCCTGGTCATCGCGACTGGCCATGCTGAGCAGCGCGGTACTGGCGCTGGCGGTGGTCTGGCTGGCGGTGCGGTCGATGTGGCTGGTGCTCGGCGGTGTTTCCGTCGAATCGGCACAGGCGTTGCCGGTTCCGCAGCTGCCCGAAGTCGGCGGTGCCAGCGGCGAGTTTCGCTGGAATTTGTTCGGCCGCTCCGCTTCGCCCGCGGTAACACTGCAGCCGGTTCCGGTATCCGATAGTCGCTTGCGCCTGAAAGGTGTCGTGGCCGGCAAGCGGGGTTACGCCATCATCTCGATCGATGGGTCGGGCGAGGATGTCTTTCGCGCAGGTGACGAGCTGCCCGGAGGCGGTGAAGTGGAAGCCATCGAGTCACGCCGGGTGATCATCCTGCGCGACGGTCGCCGCGAGACGCTGGCCATGGATCCCGATGCCGCGAGCGGGGCCCGGCGGGCAAGCCGCACGTCCGGATCCGAACAGGTTGCCGAGGAGCCGTCGCGGCAGCTGCCCGGTATTCGCGGATTCAGCGCGCCGGAAGGTGCCAGCGTCGCCTCGTTGCCCGAGGCTGCGCGCTCGGCCGGGCTGGACGCCGGAGAGCTGGCCCAGTCCATTTCGGTCATGCCGGTTTCCGGCGGCGGTTTTCGGGTCAGGCCCGGCCGCAACGCCCGCCTGTTCCAGGCCCTGGGCCTGGAAGTCAACGACGTCGTTCTGGCGGTCAACGGCCAGCCGCTGGAGTCGGCGCAGGCCGTGCGGGGCCTGTTCTCCGACGTCATGTCGAGCGGGGAAGTGTCGATCAAGGTGCGTCGCGGCGAACGGGAAATGACGCTGCGGCCCGATCTCGAGCAAATCATGGGGAGTCTGCAATCAAAATGATGCGATCAATTCGACTGGCTGCCGTCCTGCTGGCGCTGTCGCTACCGGCATTGGCGCAGGATGCGGCCGAAGATAACGGCCACGTGCTCAACTTCAAGGACGCCGACATCCGGGCCCTGATCACGACCGTGGCCGACATGACCGGGCGTTCGATCATCGTCGATCCGCAGGTATCCGGACAGGTCACCGTGATTTCCTCGCAATCGCTCGACGACGAGGAAGTCTGGCAGGTTTTCCAGTCCATTCTGCGCGTTCACGGATACGCCGCCGTGGGCGATGACGAGACCGTGCGGGTGGTACCCGACGTCAATGCCCGCCAGGACGGGCGCGTTCCCGTCGACGACATGCGCGGCGGCGGCGACGAGCCGGTCACGCGCATCATCAAGCTCGAGCACGTCGACGCCGGCGAGGTCTCGCAACTGCTGCGCCAGTTGCTGCCGCAGTCGGCCTACATGGTGCACCACGAAAGCTCGAACAGCCTGATCGTCAGTGACCGGGCCACAAACATCCGGCGCATCGAGACCATCATCGAACGACTGGATGCGGCCATCGATCAGGAGGTCGAGGTGATTGCCCTGTCGCATGCCGATGCCGCCGATGTCGTGCAACTGATCAACCAGATCTACCCGGCCAACGGCGGGGCGCAGTCGGCGGTGGCGGACCAGCGCAGCAATACCGTCGTGCTTTCCGGCGACCCCGCCCGGCGCCTGCGTTTGCGCACCCTGATTAGCCACCTGGATACACCGCTGGAGTCCGAAGGCAGCACGCGGGTGATCTACCTGCGCTACGCCACGGCCGACACCCTGGTTCCGGTACTCGAAGGCATGCTGGAACTCGATTCGGAGGAAGGGGCGAAGGCGCGCATTCAGGCCCACGGCGAGACCAACGCCCTGGTCGTGACGGCGCCGCCTTCGACTTTCCGGTCGATCGAGTCGGTCGTCGACCAACTCGACGTCCGTCGCGCCCAGGTGCTGGTCGAGGCGATCATCGCCGAAGTGGCCGTGGACACCAGCCGGGAACTGGGTATCCAGTGGCAGGCTTTCGAGTCGGGCGATTCCGGATTCTTCGGCGGAACCAATTTCGAGTCCGGCGGCAACAACATCATCAATCTCAGCGCCGGTCTCGGCAGCGGTGAGAACGGCAACATGCTGCTGCCCGGCCGCGGCCTGAATCTCGGTTATGTGGGCGGAACGACCAGCCTGCTCGGCATGGAGTTGCTCGAGATCGGCGGTCTGGCCCGGGCGCTGGCCAGCGATTCCAATACCAACGTGCTGTCCACACCCTCGATCGTGACCCTGGACAACCACGAGGCGAGCATCAACGTCGGCCAGGAAGTACCGTTCCTGTCGGGCAGTTTCTCCAGTCAGGGTCTGTCGACGAGCGAAGGCCAGGTCAATCCCTTTCAGACCATCAACCGTGAAGAAATCGGCGTCAAGCTCAACGTTACCCCGCACATCAATGAGGGTGACGCCGTCATGCTCAACATCTCGCAGGAGGTCTCGACCCTGGCGCCCTCGACCGGCGCGGTCGATTTGATTACCGACAAGCGCACGATCTCCACGCGCGTGATGGTGCCCGACGGTTCGATCCTGGTGCTGGGTGGTCTGATGAGCGACGATCTGCAGGAGGGGCGTGAAGAGGTGCCGGGGCTGGGGCGTATCCCCCTGCTCGGCGAGCTGTTCCGCTACCGAACCAGCAGCAAGGTCAAGCGCAACCTGATGGTGTTCATCCGGCCGCAGATCCTGCACGACGAGGCCTTGATGGACAGCATTACACGTTCGAAATACACCCGGATCCGCGACCTGCAGCTTGATCAGCGCGAGTCGGTCGATGGTTTGGGGCGCAAGGAACAGATGCCGCTGCTGCCCGAACTCGAAGCGTTCATGCAGGCTGCACCGGAGACACCGAGTGGCTCGGGCCAGTCGGGTGATTCGAGTCGCGATGACCAGTGAGTTCCGGCCGGCCTATGGCTTTGCGCGCAAGCGCGGTGTCACGGTGGCCGGACGCGACGGCCAGGGCCGGACGCGGCTGGTGGTGCGCGAACCGATCGACGTGGCTGCCGTGCAGGAAGTCCGCCGCCGGCTCGACGGGCCGGTTCAGATCGAGCGCCAGTCGAAGGCGGATTTCGACCGCCTGATAACCGGGCTCTACGAGGCCGACGACACTTCGGCCCGGCACGCCGCCGAGGATCTGGGCGAGGAACTCGACTTGGCGCGCCTGGCCGAGGATCTGCCGGAGCCGGCCGATCTCCTCGAATCCGAAGACGACGCCCCGATCATCCGCCTGATCAACGGTGTGCTCACCCAGGCCATTCGCGAGGGCGCTTCCGACATCCATCTCGAACCCTTCGAGGAGCGCCTGTCGATCCGTTTCCGTGTCGACGGCGTTCTGCGCGAGGTGATGGCCCCGGCGCGTGGCCTGGCCGGGTTGATCGTTTCGCGCATCAAGGTCATGGCCCGCCTCGACATCGCCGAAAAACGTGTCCCGCAGGACGGCCGCATCGGCCTGCGCATTGCCGGGCGTCCGGTCGATGTTCGCGTGTCGACGCTGCCTTCCAACCACGGCGAGCGCGTGGTGCTGAGGCTGCTCGACAAGCAGGCCGGCCGGCTCGATCTGGCCGAACTGGGTATGGACGAGGCCACCCGCGACCGGATGGAGTCTCTGATCCAGCGCCCGCACGGCATCCTGCTGGTGACCGGCCCGACCGGTTCGGGCAAGTCGACCACGTTGTATGCCGCGCTGATGCGGCTCAACGATCGCAGCCGCAATATCATGACCGTCGAGGATCCGATCGAATACGATCTCGACGGTGTCGGCCAGACGCAGGTCAATCCCAAGGTGGACCTGACCTTCGCCCGTGGCCTGCGCGCCATTCTGCGCCAGGATCCGGATGTGGTGATGGTGGGCGAAATCCGGGATCTCGAGACTGCGCGAATCGCGGTACAGGCCAGCCTGACCGGCCACCTGGTGCTGTCGACCCTGCATACCAACACGGCGGTGGGCGCCATCGCACGCCTGGTCGACATGGGTGTCGAGCCCTTCCTGCTGGCTTCCAGCCTGATCGGCGTGCTGGCCCAGCGCCTCGTGCGCGTGCTCGATCCGGCTACGCGCGAGGCCTACACGATCGACGTTGCCGAACTCGAGCGCCTGGGCGTGAATGCCGGCGAGCCGGTCACGCTTTACCGGCCAGGGGACGACTTGCCGGCCGACCAGTCCGGCTATCACGGCCGCACAGGGATTTACGAACTGGTGCCGGTCAACGAGGCCATGCGCAAACTGATCCACGACGGCGCCTCGGAGCAGGCCCTGGACGATCTGGCACGCGAGCTTTCTCCGTCGATCTTCGCCGACGGCTGGCGCAAGGCGCTGGCGGGAAAGACCTCGCTGGAGGAGGTGTTGCGTGTAACGAGGACGGCTTGACGAACGTCAAATCCGAAATCCGAAGCACCAAATACGAAACAAATTCGAAATTCGAATGACCGAAACGGTTGCCATTTCAACGATCCCAGACATTGACTCGCTCGCCTCGATGAGGCGATTCCGTTGCTCGCCGTACTTTTCGAATTTGGTGCTTCGGATTTCGAATTTCGGCCTGAACCTGACTGCTGTGCAACCAGCTGCCCCCACGGACTGCACACCCGGCACCACGCGACCCGACGGCACACCCTGATGCAAGCATACGAATACCAGGCACTGACCGATACCGGCTCGACCGCCCGCGGGGTGGTCCAGGCCGACAGTGCGCGCGCAGCGCGAGCGCAGCTGCGCGAGCGCGGGCTGATTCCGCTGGAAGTGCAAGGAGTCGACGAGGGCCAGCGTTCCGGCAGAGCCGGATTCGGCG
Organism: Wenzhouxiangella sp. 15190; assembly: GCF_003417465.1. Classification (GTDB taxonomy): domain Bacteria; phylum Pseudomonadota; class Gammaproteobacteria; order Xanthomonadales; family Wenzhouxiangellaceae; genus Wenzhouxiangella. Next base: position 3,236 of record NZ_QVMV01000042.1, on the reverse strand, counting down.
GACAGGGCCGGGAGCGCGCACTGCTGCTGCGTCAGTTGAGTACGCTGCTGACCGCCGGCCTGCCGCTGGAAGAAGCGCTTTCCGTGCTGGTCGAGCAGGCCGATCAGTCCCGCTCGCGGCGCCAGCTCGGCGCCATCCGGGCGCGCGTGATGGAGGGGCAGAGCCTGTCGGCGGCCATGGCCGAACAGCCGCGACTGTTTCCGCCGCTCTACAGCGCTTCGGTTGCCGCCGGCGAACGGGCCGGCGCCCTCGACGGTGTCCTCGATCGCCTCGCCGGCTTTGCCGAACAGCGCGAGGAAATGCGGCGCAGCTTCTCGCTGGCGCTCGTTTACCCGGTGGTGCTGACCGTCATTGCCATCGCCGTGGTCTGGGGCCTGATCGGTTTTGTCGTGCCGCGGGTGGTCGGCGTTTTCGATCAGGCCTCGCGCGAGTTGCCGCTGCTCACTCGCAGCTTGCTCGGGCTGTCGGACTTCATCGCCGGCTGGGGCTGGCTGCTGCTGATCGTTCTTGTCTTGCTCGGTTTCGGTGCGGTGGTAGCGCTGAGGCAGCCGGGCATTCGCCAGCGATTTGACGCCTGGCTGCTGAACGTGCCGGTTCTCGGTCGACTGGCGCGCTCGCGGGAGACCGCCACGCTGACGCGCACCCTGGCTATTTTGGTGGCCAGCACGGTGCCCCTGGTCGATGCCCTGCGGGTGGCCGGGGAAGTGGTCGGCAACCGGCAGATCCGGGCTGACGTCGCCACGGCCGGCGCCCAGGTTCGCGAGGGCGTGTCGCTGACGCGGGCCCTGGGGCAGTTCGACTGGTTGCCGCCGATGGCCCGTCGCCTGCTGGCCGGTGGCGAGCGCAGCGGCGAACTCGCCCCGATGCTCGAACAGGCTGCCCGGCTGCAGGAGCGCGAACTGCAGGCGGCGAGCCAGCTGTTGCTGGCGGTCCTTCAGCCGGCGCTGATCCTCCTCGTCGGGCTGGTGGTGCTCTATATCGTGCTCGCCATCATGCTGCCGATCATGTCCATGAGCCAGCTGCTTTCCTGAGACCATGGTCACGAGTGAACACATGATCCGCTTCGAGCAGGTCGCCAAGCGCTATCCCGGCGGCATCCAGGCGCTGGGGGACATCAGTTTCGAACTGGGCCGCGGCGAAATGGTGTTCCTGACCGGGCGTTCCGGCGCCGGCAAGTCCACGCTGCTCAAGCTCATCGCGTTGCTCGAACGTCCCAGCCGGGGACGGGTGCTGTTCGACGGGCGCAATGTCGGTCGTCTTTCACGCCGCCAGATTCCGTGGCTGCGAAGGCAGATCGGTATCGTCTTCCAGGAGCACGCGCTGCTCAGTGATCGTCGGGTGTTCGACAACGTCGCACTGCCGCTGGTCATTGCCGGCGTGGCCTACCCGGAGATTCGGCGGCGGGTCAGGGCGGCGCTCGACAAGGTCGGTCTGCTCGACAAGGAGCGTTCGTATCCGCCCATGCTCTCGGGCGGGCAGCAACAACGTGTCGGCATCGCCCGGGCGATCGTCGCCAAGCCGTCGCTGTTGCTGGCCGACGAACCGACCGGCAACCTCGACCCCGAGCTTTCCGCCGAGCTGATGCAGTTCTTCGTGTCGCTCCATGAGCTCGGTACCACCGTGTTGATCGCAAGCCATGACCTGGACTTGATTCGGCGCCTGCAGCGCCGGGTGCTGGTGCTCAAGGACGGCACACTGGCCGACGACGTGCCGGCGAAGCAGGTGACGGTCTCGTGAGCCGGCGCGGGGGCAGTCAATCCGGCGGCGTACCCTGGCCGGGTGGATTGCGGGCCTGGGCGCGGCGGCATGCCTACAGTCTGCTGTCCTCGCTGGGTGCTCTGGTACGCCATCCCGTGGCCAGCCTGATGACGGTGGTCGTGTTGGCGATTACCCTGAGTCTGCCGACCGGGCTGTACATGACGCTTGAAAATGCCGAACGCATCAGCGATGGCTGGGAACGGCTCGACACCATTTCGGTCTTTCTCGACGCCGAACTCGAGGAACGCGACGCCATGCAGTTGGCCTCGAAGCTGAGCGCGCGGCCGGGCATCGTCGCCGTCGATCCGATCAGCCCGCAGGCGGGCATGGCCGAACTGACCGGGCGTCTTCGGCTGGACGACGTATCCGAACAGATCGAGACCAATCCGCTTCCCTGGGTGCTGGAGGTCACACCGGAGAGCGGGCAGAATCCCGAGACGTTGTCCCGACGACTGCAAGAAGCCGATGGTGTCGACCAGGTGGTGATCGACCTGCAGTGGCTCGAGCGCCTGCAGGCCATTCTGGCCGTGCTCGAACGCCTGGCCATCGTACTGGGGGTGTTGTTTGCCGTGGCCGTGGCGTTCGTCATCGGCAACACCATCCGGATGGATATCCAGAACCGGCGCGAGGAAATCCGGGTGCTGTCACTGGTCGGCGCCACAGACGGTTTCGTGCGACGACCCTTCCTCTACTCGGGATTCTGGTACGGCCTGGCCGGTGGCCTGACCGCCTGGCTGCTTATCGAAATCGCCCTGCTTGCGCTCTCCGGGCCGGTCGGACGCCTGAGCGGCGCCTACGCCAGTGATTTCGCCCTGGCCTCGCCGCCGCTGGAGATCATCGCAGTCCTGATTCTGGGCAGCGGAATTCTGGGTATTGTCGGCTCCTGGCTTGCCGTCAGCAGGCACCTGAGAGGCCTTTGAAAATCGTCCGCATTCGGCCGGCGCGCCGAGGGGTGCCGTGCGCCCGGGTATGCGCCTTTTGATCGTGCAAAGCGGTTGACTTGTAAATCTGGATCGGACACAATTGCGGGCTTCGTCTGGAAAGTCGGGTAGTCGGAACGTCCGATCGGGCGTGATGCAGGATTTCCGGAGGGGTACTCAAGCGGTCAACGAGGGCAGACTGTAAATCTGCTGGCTTAGCCTTCGCAGGTTCGAATCCTGCCCCCTCCACCAGAGTTTGAGGTTTGGAAGAAGTCGGTTATTCCGAGCGGGTGTAGTTCAACGGTAGAACCTCAGCCTTCCAAGCTGATGATGTCGGTTCGATTCCGATCACCCGCTCCAGCAATTATTGAGCGCCCACGTAGCTCAGGCGGTAGAGCACTCCCTTGGTAAGGGAGAGGTCACTGGTTCGAGTCCAGTCGTGGGCACCACGATCATCGACAACTTGTAAAGTAAAACAAAACGGAGTGTTGAGGCATGTCCAAGGCAAAGTTTGAACGCACCAAGCCGCACGTCAATGTGGGCACGATTGGTCACGTT
>NZ_QVMV01000052.1 GCF_003417465.1 Wenzhouxiangella sp. 15190 | reverse complement strand
TCAGTCGGAAATGCCGCAGATCGTGTGGTGCGACCCGAGTGACAGTAGCCGTAGCTACGGCCGGGGGACGCAACGCGCGAGATGCGGCATTTCCGGCGAAACCCGGAGGGCCGGCGCACAGTTTTTCAGAGGCTCCTCCGTCGACCGGCGGCGTGCCCGCGCCGCCGGTCAGCGGTAGAATGACCGCATCTTTCGATTCTCGACGGACTTGATGACGCATCTGTTCGATACCTATGCGCGCATGCCGGTGCGCATCGTCCGCGGTGAAGGCGCCTGGCTGATCGACGACAAGGGCCAGCGCTACCTCGACGCCATTTCCGGCATCGGCGTGTGCAGCCTGGGGCATGCGCACCCCAAGCTGGCCCAAGCGATCGCCGAGCAGGCGCACACGCTTGTCCACACGGCCAACATTGTCGAGTTGCCATTGCAGGAACAACTCGGCGACGTGCTGGCCGACATCAGCGGGCTGGACCGGGCGTTCATCGCCAACTCGGGCGCCGAGGCGATTGAATGCGCCCTGAAGCTTTCGCGCCTTCATGCCCACGACAGGGGAATCGACCGCCCGGCGGTTCTGGTCGCCGAACACAGCTTTCACGGCCGCACGCTGGCCGGCATCAGCGCCTCGGGCAATTCAGCCATCCAGGCCGGCTACGAGCCCCTGGTCGACGGCTTCGTGCGTGTACCCTTTGGCGACACCGGGGCAGCCGAACGCGCGTTCGCGGAAAACCCGAACATCGTCGCCGTGCTGATCGAATCCATCCAGGGCGAAGGCGGCGTTCACGTACCGCCGGAAGACTATCTGCCGAACCTGCGCCGGCTGTGCGACGAGCACGGTGCCCTGCTGATGCTCGACGAAATCCAGAGCGGGATGAACCGGACCGGTCGCTGGTTCGCCTTCCAGCACCATGCCGGCCTCAAACCCGACGTCATCACCGTCGCCAAGGCACTCGGCAACGGCGTGCCGGTCGCCGCCTGCCTGGCGCGCGAAGCGGTCGCCGCACTGATGAAGCGCGGCAGCCACGGCACCACCTTCGGCGGGAATCCGCTGGCCTGCCGGGCCGCGCTGACGGTCATCGATATCATGCACAAGGATTCCATCGGCGAACGTGCCGAACACGCCGGTCGGCGCCTGGTCGACACCCTGCGCCGGAATCTCGAGGGCCTCGCGCCGGTTCGCGAAATCCGCGGCCGCGGCCTCATGGTGGGTATCGAGCTCGACCGCGACTGCGCCGAGCTGAAGGCCGACGCGCTCGCCGAGGGCGTGATCATCAACGTCACCCGGGGCTGCACCATCCGCCTGTTGCCGCCGCTGATCGTCAGCGACGCCGAAGTCGACCGGATTGCCGAGGTCGTGACCGGGTCCATTCGCGAGCGTTACTGCCCATGATTCTCGAAGTCGACGACATCTGGCTCGGCTATGAAGAAACCAGCGTCATACGTGGCCTGAGCTTCGAACTCGACCAGGGCGAAATCGGCTGTCTGCTGGGCGCATCCGGCTGCGGCAAGACAACGGCCCTGCGCGCCATCGCAGGCTTCGAACCGCTGCGTGCCGGCGAGATCCGCATCGGCGGCCAGGTCGCCTCCACGCCGACCTTCCGACTCGCCCCGGAGAAACGCAGCGTCGGCATGGTATTCCAGGACCATGCCCTGTTTCCGCACCTGGATGTGGCCGGCAACGTCGGTTTCGGCCTGCGCCGGCTCTCGCGCAGCGAACGCGCGCGTCGCATCGAGGAGTTGCTGGAGCTGACCGGTCTCGGCGGCTACTCGCATCGCTATCCACACGAGCTCTCGGGCGGTCAGCAGCAGCGCGTGGCCCTCGCCCGCGCCCTGGCGCCGGAGCCCGACGTGTTGTTGATGGACGAACCCTTCTCCAATCTCGATGCCCGCCTTCGGCGGCATGTCGGCGAGGAAGTTCGCAGCATTCTCAAGGCCCGGGGCACGGCTACCCTGATGGTCACCCACGACCAGCAGGAGGCCTTCGCCCTGGCCGACCGCGTGGGTCTGCTCAAGGACGGGCGCATGCTGCAATGGGATTCCCCATACCAGCTTTATCACCGCCCGGCCAGCCACTACGTGGCGGCTTTTACCGGCCGCGGCAGCTACCTCAGGGCGCGCGTGGAGGAAGGAACGCTCGTCCACGGTCTGGGCCGCTCGCCGGTTCCACGCGAGCGCCCGGACGGCGATGAACTCGCCCTTTTGATCCGCCCTGATGACATTCGTCCCGATGGCAACGGATCCCGTGCCCGGGTCATCACGCGCCAGTTTCAGGGTGCCCAGATCCTGTACCGCCTGGAGCTCGACACCGGCGAGGAGATCGCCGCACTGTTCCCCAGCCATGACGACTACGCCGTGGACGAAACCATCGGGGTCACGCTGGACGCGCGTCATCTGGTGTTATTCCCGACGGCACAGGCCGAGTCCTTCATCACCCCATCGAATCCCAATGGCCACTGAAAAGGACAACACCCCGGCCCTGTACGTCGTCTGCCTCGGCGGACGTGCTGACGGCTGCAAAGTGGAAATGCACGACATCGCATTCGCCGTCGGCAGCGATCTCGAGTCAACGCACGATCAACTGCTCGATCAGTGGTTCGGCAATCCGGAGGGCCTGCACGTCGACGCCTTCGCGCGGGTCGAGCAGGTTCCGGGCTACCGCGTATTCTTGTCGGACAAGCCGGCATACAACCGCGTACGACTCTACTTCGTCAATATCGGCGGCTATGCGCCCGGTGAGTTGTGGGAGCGCCATGCCTACGCGCTGTATGCGGGGCAGTCGGTCTCCGAGGTCAAGAAGCGCGCCCGGAAAGAACTCCTGGTGGGCCGCGATTCCGTCCACCGCGACGATCTCTACGATATCGACGATATTCTGGAAGTTCGTGCCGGCGACTGGCACATTCATCTCGAAGCCGATCCTGCCGCCGGCGAGCCGGCCGTCACCAACGGCTATTTCCCGATTCCGCGCCGCACGATTGCCGACTGGCAATCGAGGCGGCTCGAATCCTGAAGCCCGCTCAGATCGAGACCAGACCGCCGAGCAGCCGGTCCAGCGGGCTGGGCAGTGATTGCTGCATATCCAGCGCCACGGGGACCAGCGCCGGCCAGGTCTCGGCCAGCAGCGTGGCGTGGCCGACCTTGCGACCGGGCCGGGGTTGCTTGCCGTAGTCGTGCCAATGGAGATCGGGCACCTTCAACAATTCGTCCGTCGACGGCATCTCCCCGATCCAGTTGAACATCAACGCCGGTGCGCGCAGTGCGGTGCTGCCCAGGGGCAGGTCACAGACGGCGCGGATGTGGTTTTCGAACTGCGAGCAGATCGCGCCCTCGATGGTCCAGTGTGCGGAGTTGTGCACACGCGGCGCGAATTCGTTGCCCAGGATGCGTTCACCGGCGACGAACAACTCGAGGGTCAGGCAGCCGACATAGTCCAGGTGCTCGGCGAGCAATCGGCCGCAGGCTTCGGCCCGCTGGCGCAAGCCGGCATCGACATGCGCGGGGGCGGCCGCGAGCCGCAGCATGCCGTCGGAATGAACAGTGTGCGAGAGCGGATAGCATCGCGTCTCGCCGGCGGCGTTGCGCACCACGGTAATGGCGCACTCGAAGTCGAAATCGACCCAGCCCTCGAGAATCAGCTCGTGATCGCCCAATTCGGACCAGGCCGGCTCGAGGTCTTCCTGCGAGCGGAGCAAGTATTGCCCCTTGCCGTCGTAGCCCATTCGGCGGGTCTTGAGCACTGCGGGATAGCCGATACGATCCAGCGCTTCGAGCAGATCGGTTCGGCCCGAGACGGGCGCAAAGGGTGCGACTTCGATGTCCAACGATTCGAACAATCGCTTCTCGATGAGACGATCCTGCGCGGCGGCGAAAGCACTGCCTGTCGGACGGACGGGATGGCCGGAGTTGGCCAGGCGCTCGAGTACGGCGGCCGGTACGTTTTCAAAGTCGCAGGTGATACGGTCGCAGCCGGCAAGCTTTTCCAGCGCGGCTTCATCGGCCCAGTCGGCGGTGATCAGCTCACCCAGCTGACCGGCACAGGCGTCGGCCTTGGGATCGAGAAAAATGAACTCCGCGCCAAGCGGCAGGCCCGCCTGGGCCATCATCCGCGCCAGCTGCCCACCCCCGAGAATACCGATCTTCATGACTGTCGCGGGTCGGTGGCCGCCAGCACGCTGTCGGTCTGGGCCTGACGCCACTGACGATAGCGCTCGCGGATTTCGGGATGCGCCCGGCCGACCATCGAGGCGGCCAGCAGGCCGGCGTTGATCGCGCCCGCCTTGCCGATGGCCAGCGTGCCGACCGGCACGCCACCCGGCATCTGGGCGATCGAGAGCAGCGAGTCGAGCCCGTGGAGGGTTCGCGATTGCACGGGAACGCCCAGTACCGGCAACACGGTCTTGGAGGCAACCATGCCGGGCAGATGAGCCGCGCCACCGGCCCCGGCGATGATGACCTCGATGCCGCGCTCCTCGGCACTTTCGGCATATTCGAACATGGCGTCTGGCGTTCGGTGCGCGGAAACGACCTTGACCTCGTGCGCAACCGCCAACGCTTCGAGTACTTCGGCGGCGTGCGACATCGTCTCCCAGTCGCTTTTCGAGCCCATGATGATGCCGATCAGAGCGGCTTCGGCCATTTTGCGATCCTTCCGCTAAGGGAAAGCAGGCAATACTAGCAGTGCCGGATGCCCCAGTAAACGCGCTTCCCGCCATTGCGCGGAGCGGATACAATTCGCCCATGGCCATTACAGACCCCCTTTTAGACATCCTGTGCTGCCCGGTGAGCCACCAGCCGTTGCGTCCGCTCGAAAAGAGCCGGCTGAAGAAGCTGGCCGACCGCATTGAATCGGGTGAAGTGCTGTACGTCGACCACAGCCCGGTGGAAGAAAAACCGCGCGAGGCGCTGATCACCCGTGACGACAAGGTGATCTACCTGGTCATCGACGGCATCCCGGTTCTGCTGCCCGACCGGGGCATTGGTACCACCCAGTTCACCGACCCGATCTAGTGGGCCACCAATAGATCAACCCCAGAGCGCGGGATCCGGCGGCGACACGCGGCCGTTCTCGAAGGACATCGCGTGTTCGCGGTCCTGCTCCAGGAACAGGGCGCCGTCCAGGTCAGCGTAACGGCAGAGCTGGGCGACGACATAACCCGGGGCCATGGCCAGGGAGGTGCCCACCATGTTGCCGACCATCAGCTCCAGGCCGCGTGTCCTGGCCAGGCGGGCCAGTTCCAGTGCCTCGGTCAGGCCGCCGGTCTTGTCGAGCTTGATGTTGATCATCTGGTAGCGCCGGGCCGCGGCTTCGAACTCGGAGCGGTCCAGGCAGGACTCGTCGGCACACAGCGGTACCGGCGATTGGTAGCCTTCCAGCGCCTCGTCACCGCCGCGCGGCAGCGGCTGCTCGATCATGTCGATTCGCAGCTCGCAGAACTTCGGTGCCAGCGCTTCGAGCTGTTCGAAGCTCCAACCCTGGTTCACGTCGACGACGATCCGGGCCCCGGGGCGCGCCTGGCGTACCGCGGAAATGCGCTCGACCGACTGCTCGCCGCTGAGCTTGACCTTGATCCGATCGCCATCGATTTGCCGGGCGGCGGCCGCCATGCGTTCGGGCGTATCGATACCCACGGTACCGAACGTGTAAGTCTCGTCGGGGACGATGTCCGCCAACTCCCAGACGCGTTTGCCGGCCTGCTTGGCCTCCAGGTCCCAGAGTGCGCAGTCGATGGCGTTGCGCACGCCGCCGACCGGCAGCGACGACAGCAGTTCCCGGCGCCCGGCGCCGGCCTCGAGGGCCGCACGCACGGTCTCCGCCTGGGCCAGCATACTGTCACCGTTCTCGCCCAGATAGTAGACACCGCTGGCCTCGCCACGGCCGGTGTGACCACCCTCGGCGATTTCCACGTACAGGGCCTCTACACCGGTGAAGACGTGGTCGGTGATGGTGAACGGGAAGCGGAGTTTCCAGTCTTCCCGGCGAAACGTTATCTGGCGCATGCGCCGTTCCCTTGCAATGTTTCGGTTCATGCCAGGTACTGGAATCCAAGGATGTTCCAGAACCAGTAGAACCAGATCACGAACAGACCGCAAAGCGCCACGACGGTGTAGCGCAGCCGCGCCCAGAGACTGGCCAGCAGGCCGTCTTTCCAGACCACCGCCAGCTTGAACAGCAGCCAGAGACAGGCAATCACGGCGAGAATCGGCATCACCAGCCACACCTTGAACAGTGTGGAGATCTCGCTGAACATGCTGTCGCCTACGACCGAGATGACGATCACGCCGGTAATCAGCGCCAGCCAGTTGGCGGCCGAGGCCAACACGGCGGCCCCGTAGGCGGACCGGTCGGGTGCCGGCCATGCCTTTATGGCCGAACGCTGGAAGAAGCGCCGCAGCAGCACTGCCAGGAACACCAGGAACGCAAAACCCAGCAACATATAGTTGACGTTCGGCGTTTCCCATGGTTTGAGCGTACGCAGCGACATGAACGGCAGGCCGTCCATGACGAAACCGGTGATCTCGCCGGCATCGTTTTCCTGGAAAGCGATCAGGCGCGGGGCCACGCCGGCGACGAGGGTTACGTCCTCGTTGCGTGCACGAAACAGGTTATCGCCGACTTCAACGTACTGCTTGGCGTTACCGCCAAAACCGACGACCAGCGTGTTGTTCGGCCCGGGCGATACCTGGACCACGCTGCTCATGCGCAGGGCCTTCTCGATCTTGGAGAAATTGGTGCGCCAGAACCCATACTCTCCGGCGTAGCGTCCGGCTCTCTCGGCGAAGTCCTCCGGCGGCTCCGGCGGCGCTTCGTCGCGCGGGAAATACTGTCCGTAGAAGGCCGGAAACAGCGCAGAGCGCACGGCGCTACCGCCCGAACCGGAGAAGGACGCGAAGAATGCCAGGTCGTGGGTCTCGTCAACGCCGAGATAGGAATGGAACCAGCGGGTATCGCCGCCGTGACCCATCACCCGCGTGCCTTCGTAATCGGTTTCGTACCAGCCCAGCGCCATGCCCATCAGGCGCTCGTCGTGGCTGAACTGCAGGCTGAGCATCTCCTCGACCGTTTCCGGGCGCAGGATCTGCTGGCCGTCCAGACTGCCACCATTCAGGATCGCCTGGGCGAAGCGCACCATGTCGGTGGCGCTGGCCGACTGACCGCCGGCCGGCCCGAAGCTGCTGACGATCTCGAAGGGCTTTTCCTTGTAGCCGCCGGCCTCGAAGCCGTAGCTCGTGGCCACCTGGTCTTCGAGATGCTCGGGCAGGGGCTCATCGAAAGTCGCGGTGTCCATGCCGAGGGGCTCGAAGATGTGCTCGGCGACGTACTCGTTGAACGGCTGACCGGAGACATTGGCCACGATCAGGCCGGCGAGCGCCGTGGCGTAGTTGGAGTAGGCGCTCTGGGCACCCGGCGGGTTGACGCGCTCCTGGCGATACCGCTGCATCGCCTCCTTGAGCGGCAGGGCTTTGTCCGGGTCTTCGATAATCAGGTAGCCCATGCCCCCGTCCTCGAAGCCGGTGGTATGCGTCATGACATGCCACAGGGTGATGGGCTCGTCGAACGTGGCGGGAATCTCCACCGCCTCCAGGTACTCGTTGATGTCCGTGTCGAGATCGAGCTTGCCCTGCTCCACCAACTGCATGACGGCCACCCAGGTGGCCAGCTTGGATACCGAGCCGGGCCGGAACAGCGTTGTCTCGGGGTCAACCGGTTCCTGCGCGGCGATATCCTTGTAACCGTAACCCTTGGTGAATATGAATTCGCCGTCGCGGGCGATGGCCACGGTGCCGGACGGGCTGTTGTTGTTGCGCATCAGCGGCTCGACCACACCGTCGATGAAGGCTTCCAGTGCCGCGGTGTCATCCAGTCCGGACGGCCTGGAAGCTTCGTCCGGGGCACCCGGCGCGTCCTCGTCCTGCGCGACTGATGTTCCGGCCTCGTCCCCAACGGCGGGCTCCGGCGTGGTGACCGAATCGTCCTGCGCCAGGGCGGAACTGGCGAGCAGTACGGCGAGAATGGCAGCGAAAGTGAAGCGGTGGATGCAGTTCATGGCCCGTCCTGTTTGGGTTCGGTAATGGCTGAATTGGCCCGATGTTACCCGTGGGCCGGAAAAGCCGGTTAGGCCGATACGACAGAAAAATATGCAGACTCGTCGGTTATGCCTATAATCGCCCCATGATTTTCGGCGACGAGTATTGCGTGCACATGGCCCCCGGCTTCGACCCCGAGGCGGCATCGACGGCGGAGCTTAGCCAGCTGTTCGAGAATGCCCAATGCATATCCCGGTTCCATTCGTCGCCGGATAATCGTTTCATCGAGTACATGGGCGACAGTGCGCTGGGGCGGTCACATTGCTACAGGCTGGATGAGGACCGCATGATCGAGATCAACGATTCATTCCTGCGCGCGCCCGTCGTGATCCACAACAAAGTCGCCGACCTGATCAGCTTCCAGTTCGTGTCCTCGGTCAAGCGGTCCGAGTTCCTGGGCGAACACAAGAACGTCCACGACTTGGGGCCGGCCATCATCGTCTCCGCGCTGCCGGGCCTCGAACTCACATACCGCGCGCCCAAGGTGAACGAGACCATCCGCCATGTGGTGGTGTACACGACTTTGTCGAACTTGATGGAACGGATGGGTGAGCAGCCGGAAGATTACCCGGCCTGGTTGCGCGACATCCTGGAGGGTCGTCACGACCAGCCACGCCAGCGTGTGCTGTTTCTGGAAGATGTCCATCGCGAACTGACCTGGTCATTCTTCCACCTGCCGGTTTCTGGACGGCTGCTCAATCACTGGATGTTCGCCAAGTTCCACGAACTGCTCAGCATCGGGCTGCAGGTTCTCAAGAACAACCAGGCCTACCTGGAGCGCGACGCCGTCCAGACTGCCTTCCCGCGCGGGGACATCATCCGCCGCGCCAGCACCATCCTCAACCGAGAGTATGCCAACCCGCCGACACTGCCTCAGCTGGCCCGGCACCTGGGCATATCGGAAACCCAGCTCAAGAGCGGTTTCAAGTCCCTGCACGGCGCCACCATCGGCCAATACATCATCACCCGCCGGATCGAGGCCGCCCGCTTGTTGCTCAACGAGAACCGGCACTCGATTTCGGAGATCGGCGACATCGTCGGTTATCAGGATCACTCGGCCTTCTCGCGCGCTTTCCGACGGCTGAACGGCTGCAGTCCCAAGGCCTGGCGCCGATCCCACCGACACTGAGGCCCTGTCGGATTTGCACAATAATAAGTCGCCTCAGCCTAATTCATCAAAAATTTCCGGATTACCATTGGATTAAATCCGCCCCGCCGGACCCCTGGGGAGTCTGCATCGGGCGGACCACGGCAACCGCCAACCACGATATGGTCAACGATCACGGGGACCTGAGACATGATGAACAAACCGAACACAACGACGCTCAATGTCACAATCCTGGCACTCGCCATCGCCGCCGGGCTGAGCCTTGCACCCGACACCCTGGCACAGGAAGACAATGACCAGGTCGAAGATGAACGACAGGACGAACGAAACACGGAGCTGGATGATGTCATTGTCGTCACCGCCTCACGGCGCGAGGAAGCACTGCAGGACGTCGCCATGGCGGTGTCCACGATCGACACCGACGAGCGCATCGACGCCGGCTTTGCCGGACTGACCGACATCCTGACTTTCGTCCCGGGCGTATCGACCACCAACAGTGGTCGTCCGTACCTCAACAATGTCTACATGCGCGGCATCAACGCCCAGTTGTCAGCCGGCGTTTCCAGCTATGTCGACGACATTCCCTTCGGCTCGTCCACGGTCTACACCCAGCCCACGCCGCTCGACGGCACCCTGCTGGACCTGGGCACCCTCGACGTGATGAAAGGGCCTCAGGGCACGCTCTACGGTGCCAGCGCCATGGGCGGCATCCTCAAGTTCAATACCCGCGCGCCCTCGCTCAATGCTGGGTCGGGCAGTGTTTCGACCAACCTGTCCAATACCGAAGGCGGGGGCTTCAATCAGCTCTACCGCGCCAATCTCAACGGCCCGCTGGTCCAGGACACACTCGGCGGCAGCCTGACGGTATTCAGGGAAGACACCAGTGGCTATGTCGATAACGTGACGATCGGGGAAGACAACTGGGACGACTACGAATACTACGGCGGTTCCGGCAGTCTTCTCTGGGAGGTCACCGACCGGCTGGAAGTCAAACTGCAGGGGCTTCACCAGAGCGCCACCCAGGACGGGACTTCGCTGGTTCAGGCCAACTACGCCCGGGACTTGCCGGTTCCGGGCTTCGGCGCGGCCGAACCGATCCACGGTGAATACGAAACGGGCCAGGCGGCCATCAACCCCAGCGAGTACGAGGCATCGCTCGGCGGCCTGACAGTCAACTACGACCTCGGCTTGGGCGAACTGACCTCGGTGACCAGCTACCAGGAGATGTTCTTCAAGCAGGAAGCGGACGTGACCGAGTCCTTCGCCAGTTTCGCCGACCAGTTCTTCCCGGATACCGCGCCCCACTCTTCGGCGGTGCTGGTTGGCGATCTGGGCTTCGACAAGTGGACGCAGGAACTCCGCTTGACGTCGGACTCCAATGAAAGCTTCGAGTGGATCGTCGGTACCTTCTATACCGAGGAAGAGGGTTTCAACATCCAGGATCTGGTGATCACGCCCGACGTGCCGCTGTATTTTGCCAACTTCCCCTCCAATTACGAGGAGCTTTCGGCCTTCGCCACGGGCACCTGGTACTTCACGCCCCAGCTCGACGCCAGCCTGGGCCTGCGCTATACGGACTATTCCAACGACGTCGAGCTCAACACGGTCGGGCCGCTGCTCGCACCGCTGCCGCTTTCCGAAATCGAGGACGATGTCACCAACTTCCTGTTCAACCTGCGCTATCGCCCTGCGGAAAATATGTCGTTCTACACGCGCGTGGCTTCCGGCTTCCGGCCGGGCGGCGCCAATTTCCTGTTGCTCAACCCTGAAACCGGTGAGCCGCTCTCCAATCCGTTCTTCGAGCCCGACGACCTTGTCAGCTACGAAGCCGGCGTGAAGGGCAGTTCGGCCGACGGCCGCTTCACCTACGACCTGGCTGGCTACTACATCGACTGGCAGGACTACCAGATCGGCGTCGTTCGCAACGGCACGCAAGTAGTTGGCAATGCCGAAAAGGCGGTCAGCCGCGGCCTGGAAGCCACGCTCGGCATGGCCGTGACCGATGCGCTGACGCTGACCGGCTCGCTGTCCTACGTCAACGCCGAACTGGCCGCCGACGAGCCCGATCTGGGCGGCGCCGACGGTGATCAGCTGCCGAGTACGCCGGAGTGGCAGGCGGTACTGGACGCCAACTACAGCTTCCGCCTCGGCGAGCGGCCGGCCTACGTGGGTGCCTCGTATCGCTACAAGGGCGAGATGCCGGTGGGCTTCGACGGCTATACCGACGCCTCGGGCACGGAGTTTCCGCCCTCGTCGCCGCGGGTGGATATCGACGACTACCACCTGGTCGACCTGCGTGCCGGCGTAGCGTTGCGGAATTTCGATATCTCGCTCTACGTCAACAATGTGTTCGACGAGTGGGCATGGACCGCTTTCTCGCCGAGCTTCGCCACGATTCCCACGGGCGCACCCACGCAGCCTCGAACTTACGGCGCCATGGTGCGCTGGCACTTCCAGTAAGCCGCGCGCCATGATGGGAAGAGCGATTCGGCCGGCACTTTTCGCCGTCGGCCTGTTGACTTCGGGGGCGGCACTGGCCGCCCCCGACACATCGGCCATCGACGCAGTGGTCGAGCGCGCCATGGACACCTTCGGTTCGCCGGCGGTGACCGTATCGGTGATCAACGACGGCGAAGTGGTTTACGCGAAAGGACACGGGATCGTCGAAATCGGCGGCGAAACGCAGGTGGATGCCGACACCCTGTTCCACATCGGTTCGGTCTCCAAGGCCTTCACCGCCGCCGCGCTGGCGTTGCTGGCCGACGACGACAAGCTGAGCTTCGACGACCGGGTGATCGATCACCTGCCCGAATTCCGCATGCACGACCCGTACGTGACGCGCGAATTCCGTATCCGCGACTTGCTCACCCACCGCAGCGGCCTGCCGCTGGGCGCGGGCGACCTGCTGATGTTCCCGCAGGCGAAGTCGACGCGCGAGGAAATCCTTCGTGCCATGCGTCACTTCGAACCGACCAGCAGTTTCCGTGCACAGTACGACTACGACAACTCCCTCTACATCATCGCGGGCATGGTGGTCGAGGCCGTTTCCGGACAATCTTTCGAGTCCTTTCTCGAGGAAAGACTGCTTTTCCCACTGGGCATGAACGATTGCGCCGCCACCCGGGATCGGGCGCCGGAAAGCGCGTCGATGGCCACGCCGCACATCGATGTCGACGGCAAACTGCAGACTACGCCGACCGGACTGCTCGGCGACACGGCCGCTCCCGCCGGCGGCATTGTCTGCAGCGCCCGAAGCATGGCCAAGTGGATGAACTTCATCCTGGATGAAGGCGTGAGCGCCGACGGCGAACGGCTGATCAGCGAGGGTCAGTTCGACGAACTGCTAACGCCGGTGACGATCACCCGTACGCCGGGTTATCTGAGCGAACACGCCGGCGCCGAGCTGTCGGCCTATGCCCTCGGCTGGAGCATTTCGACCTTCCACGGCCAGCCGCTTCATTCCCACGGCGGCGGGGTGCTGGGCATGACCACCCACCTGATGTTATTGCCCCGCGAGGACCTGGGTGTGTTCGTCTCGAACAACCGGATGTCGGCAGTGCCGCGACCCGTAGCCTATGACATCGCCGAACTGTTCCTGGACGGCAACAACGAAAACGATGCCGACTGGATTGCCGTTGTCGACGAGCTGATTCAGCAGCGCCGGGATTCCGGCGCCGAGGTCGTTGCCGAGGCCATGGCCGAGCGCGATGCCGACAGCACGCCCAGCCTGCCGCTTGAAGCGTATGCCGGCACATATCGTGACCCCTGGTACGGCGAGATCACGCTGACCCTGAAAGACGATGGCCGGCTCTGGTTCCGTTCGCCGCGCAGCGAACCGCTGACCGGGCCGCTCGAACACTTCCAGCACGACACCTTCATCGTGCGCTGGGAAGACCGTCGCCTGAATGCCGACGCCTACATGACCTTTACGCTCACGCCCGAAGGCGAGGTCGAAGGCGCCCGTATGAAAGCCGTTTCGCCGACGACCGACTTCAGCTTCGATTTCCACCACCTCGATCTCCGCCGCGTCAACGAACAGACCGAAGACCAGTGATCCAGGCTGACTGGACCTTCGCGCTATGGGCCGTGCTCGCGGCCCTGGCTGCACTCGGTTTCTGGAGCGATCGCACCCGCCTAGGCCGCAACGTCTCCGGCCTGGCGATCGTTCTGGCGACCGGCATGTTGCTGTCCAACCTGGGCGTCCTGCCCAAGCAGGCGCCCGTCTACAACGTCGTCTGGGTCTACCTGGTACCGCTGGCCATCCCGCTGCTGTTGCTTAAGGCCGACTTGCGGCGGGTGCTGGCCGAGACGCGGGGTATGCTGGTGCCGTTCGTCCTGGGCGCGGTCGGCACCATACTGGGTGCGCTGCTGGGCATCTGGCTGCTGCCGCTGGGCGAACACACGGCCAAGCTGGCCGGCGTATTCAGCGCCACCTACATCGGCGGCTCCATGAACATGGCGGCCGTCACCCAGGCGGTGGACCTGGATCCCTCCGTGGCAACGGCCAGCGTGGCGGCGGACAACGTCGTGGGCGTGTTTTACCTGGCCTTTCTGGCGCTGGCACCCTCGCTGTCGCTGTTGAGGCGCTGGTTCCGGGTGACCGGCGACGGGTCACAGATGACAGGAGACGAATCCGGGCATACGCCGAACGACGGGAGCGAGCCAGAATCCGCTATCACGCCCCTCGATCCCCTGCACCTGGGTATCGCCGTGGCGCTGTCGTTCACGATTTGCGCCGTCGGCCAGGCGCTGGCGATATGGTTCGGGGTTGGCGGCTACGCCATCTTGTTCATCACCGCGCTCACCGTGCTGCTGGCGAACGCATTTCCACACCAGTTGCGCCGGCTCGAGGGGGATTACGAGATCGGCCTGTTCCTGATGTACCTGTTCTTCGCCGCCATCGGCATCAGCGCCGACGTGGCGGCCATGATCAGTTCGGCGCTGGAGATCGCCGCCTTCGCCGCGATCATCGTCCTCTGTCACGCCCTGGCGATCTTCGGACTCGGGAGGCTGTTCCGCACCGACCTGATGGACAGCGTGATCGCCTCCAATGCCTGTGCGGCGGGCCCCGCAAGTGCGGCGGCGATGGCGGCCGGCAAGGGTCGCCCAGACCTGGTGGCACCGGCGGTGCTGCTGGGGGTGTTCGGCTATGCCGTGGCCAACTTCATCGGCGTCGGCCTGACGAGCTGGCTGGCGGGCTAGGCTTGCGCTCTCGTTATAGAATGGGCGTTTTGGATCAAAGAGCGCATTCATGGGCCCGGCCACCCACTATTTCGATCTCGAGGAACCGTTCTCGCTCTACCGCGGCGGGCGATTGCCGCACGTTCGCCTCGCCTGGGAGTCCTGGGGTGAACTCGACGCCGATAAATCCAACGCGATATTGATCTTCACCGGCCTGTCGCCCGGAGCGCACGCCGCCTCCAGCACCCAGGATCCGGATCCGGGCTGGTGGGAAGACATGATCGGGCCGGGCAAATACATCGACACCGATCGATTCTTCGTCCTGTGCGTCAACTCGCTGGGTTCCTGCATGGGCTCGACCGGACCGGCCAGCATCAACCCGGAGACCGGAAAACCCTGGCGTCTAGGCTTTCCCGAACTGGCCATCGAAGACATCGCCCGTACCACCCACCTTGTGGTCGAGCACCTGGGCATCGAGACCCTGCACGCGGTCATCGGCCCGTCGATGGGCGGCCTGACCGCCCTGGCCTGGCTCAAGCAGTTTCCGCAGAGTACCCGCAAGCTGGCGTTGATCTCCACGGCCTGCTCGGCCACGCCCATGGCGATCGCCATTCGATCCTTGCAGCGAGAGGCCATTGTCACCGACCGCAATTTCCAGGACGGTCAGTACAGCGAGGACGCATGGCCCGAGGTCGGCATGCGCCTGGCGCGCAAGCTGGGGATGATTTCCTACCGCTCGGCTACCGAATGGCAGCAACGCTTCGGGCGGCAGAGCCAGGATTACTTTCCGCCCACGCGCTTCGGGATGCGCTTTGCCGTCGAATCCTACCTGGAGACCCACGCGCGGAAATTCGTCGGCCAGTTCGACCCCTGCAGCTACCTGTACCTGTCCCGGGCGATGGACAATTTCGATTTCTGCGACAGCAAGGAAACGCTCAAGCGAATGTTCGACCGCTGTTTTTCCGGCGAGGCCCTGGTGCTGGGCGTGAAAACCGATATCCTGTTCCCGCTGACCCAGCAACAGGAACTGGCCGCCGCCCTCGAGAGCAGCGGCAACGACGTCACCTACCAGGCGCTGCCCTCCGTCCAGGGCCACGACGCCTTCCTGGCCGACGTCCCGACTTTTGGTAAACCGATCAGGGAGTGGTTGCAATGAGCCTGGATTTCCCCGGCAAGTCGCGCATGATCGAAAGTATTCACCGCGCCGTGTCGGCCGATAGTGCGGAGCAAATTACCCAGAATCTGCGCCAGTGCCTGTGCGAACTGATGGCCGACGAGCACATCCGGTTGCCCGAGTGTGTGTACGAGTACAGTGAGGATCACTACTGCCGGCGCTTGCTGCACCAGGACACGGAGCTGGGCTACACCGTGCTGGCCATGACCTGGGGACCGGGCCAGGGCACGCCGCTGCACGACCACGCCGGGATGTGGTGCGTCGAAGCAGTCTGGCACGGCGAGATCGAGGTGGTTCAATACGAGCTGGTCGAGCGCGGAAGGGACGAATTCAAGTTCGAGCCGCGCACGACCATGCGCTCGGGCGTGGGCAGTGCCGGCAGCCTGATTCCGCCGCACGAACACCACACCATCGCCAACCCCAGCAAGGACGAGCCGGCGGTGACCATCCACATCTACTCCGGCGTCATGGACGAGTGTTGTGTGTTCAAGCCGGTCGAGGGCCACTGGTACCAGCCCCGGCCGACGACCTTGAGCCTGGACGCGGACTAGACAAACCACATCCCGATAACGACAATAGGCTTCCCGATGCCGGGGTGGCGGAACTGGTAGACGCGACGGACTCAAAATCCGTTTGCCGAAAGGCAGTGCGGGTTCGATTCCCGCCCTCGGCACCAACTGAATTTTCTATTTGCCGGTCAGCCTGGTGATGCCCAGCGCCTTGAGCACGTAGCGCTCGTAGACCGGCTCGGCGTGCCCCTTGCGCACCTTGCGCAGGAAATACTTCTCGAACGCGATCTTGGCCCAGTGCACCCACTTGCCCTGCTTGGCCCAGGTGACGTTGCGCGGCGGAATCTGCGGCAGCGCCACGAAGGCCACGCCGGAGTCGCCGAGATCGGCCAGGCAAATGGCATTCCAGGTCGCCTTCGATTCGGCCGGTTTGCCTTCGAGGTCGGCCGCGATGTTGTGGACGATGGCGCTGATCATCGATTCGATCATGTAACCCGTCTTGGGTGCGCCCACCGGAAGCGGCGTTTCTTCCACCGGCGGAATGGCCACGCAGACCCCGGCCGAATAGATGTTCGGATAGTTGGGATTGCGCTGATAATCATCGATATTGACGAAGCCCTTGGGATTGCACAGCCCTTCGGTATTTGCCACGGCCGATACGCCGCGAAAGGCGGGCAGCATCATGGCGAACTGGAAAGGCAGCTCCTGGCTGCGGCGTTCCTCGCCGTCGTCGTCCACTTCAGTAATGTGCATCGTGTCGGCCTCGACCTGGTCGACGCGTGCATTGGTCACCCAGCGTATGTGACGCTCGCGCAGCTCGTGTTCCATCAGGCTCTTGGAGTCGCCGACGCCGCCGAGCCCGAGATGACCGATATAGGGTTCACTGGTCACAAAGGTGATCGGCACCTTGTCACGCAGTTTGCGCTTGCGCAGGTCGGCATCGACGATCATGGCGAACTCGTAGGCGGGCCCGAAACAACTCGCGCCCTGCACTGCCCCGATGACGATGGGGCCGGGATTTTCGAGAAAGCGCTGGTAGTCCGCCCAGGCTTTTTCGGCGTGCTCAAGCGTGCAGACCGAATGGGTATGGCCGGCCTCCGGTCCCAGGCCCTCGATGGCGTCAAAGGCCAGTTCAGGGCCGGTGGTGATGACCAGGTAGTCATAGTCCAGACTTTCTCCGCCGGTCAGGGAGACCTGTTGCCCTTCAGGCTCGATGGCGCTGACCGTGTCATGCACGAAACGGATGCCGCGCTTTTTCATCGGCCCCGCCAGGTCGACGGTGACGGCCTCGGCATCGCGCCAGCCCACGGCAACCCAGGGATTGGAAGGTACGAACTGAAAGTAAGGTTGAGCCCCAATGACGGTGATCTCGTGTCCCGAGCCCAGCGTATCGCGCAATTCGTAGGCTGCGGGAACTCCGCCGACGCCGGCCCCGATAATGACGATTCTGGCCATGATTCCTCCTGATCTGCGGTTGGCGCATCGAAGGCAGCAAGCCGTTGGGGCATGCCGCCTCACATATCGTTATTATCTAATATAAGTTGTTTCTAATATTAGCGCAAGCACGAAAGGGAGAAAACAGGCGAATGCTTGCGGGAACGGCGACAAGCGCGGCCGGGCCCGGCGGGCCCGGCGCGGGAGGAAATGGTCAGAGATCGCGCGCGACGCGGAATCCGACGCGCATGTCGGTACTTTCCGTGGTGCTGGAAATCCGGAAGGCCGAACGTGCCATGGCCGGCGTGCTCGACCATGAGCCACCCTTGATCACGCGGCGGTTGCAGCCCGGATTGACCCAGGCCGAGCCGTCCGCGGGCGCGCGCACGAAGCTGTCATGCCAGCAATCTTCGACCCACTCCATGACATTGCCGCCCATGTCATTGAGCTCGAACGGATTGCGCACGAGGCTTCCGACCGGTGCCGGACCCCAGTGGCCATCGGAATAGCGGCGGAACGCCACGTTCCAGCGCGCGCCCGTCGGCGAGGTATCGCCGTCGCCGGTGACGTTTTCCATGTCGTCTTCCGGCGGTGGCCCTTCGCCCCACCAGTAAGGCGTTTGACTGCCGGCGCGCAGGGCATATTCGAACTCGGCCTCCGACGGCAGACGGTAATTGCGCCCGGTTTCTTCCGACAACCAGTCGATATAGGCGCTGACATCCCGCCAGGAGACGTGAATGACGGGCAGATCTTCATCCGCTGTCTCCCCGGCGTAATCCAGCTGCCAATTGACATCGTCGCGCGCGTCCATCCGCCCGGTTTCCAGATTGTAAATGCGGGATGAGCCGGAAACCTCGGCGTCGGTGCGATAGCCGGTGGCCTCGACGAATTCGGCGAACTGACCAACGGTGATTTCCGTTCGCGACAGTGCAAAACCCCGGTCGAAGGTCACCCGGTGCTGGGGCCCTTCGTTGGACATCCGATCTTCTTCATCCTCGGGTGAACCCATCATGAAACTGCCGGCCGGGATGACGACCATTTCGGGACCGGGCTCACCCAGGGCTTCGATCTGATCGTCGAAGACCTGCCCCGGCTCGAAACTGCCGTACAGGCGTGCGTCCGCCAGCGATGCCTGGAGGGACTCGACTCTGTCGCGGTCGTGTCCGAGCGCGACCAGTTCCGTGATGGATTCGTCCGCCTCGTCGTAGCGACCTTCGTCGATGTGCGTCAGCGCTTCCTGGTGGAGATCCTCGGTGTAACCCGTTCGAAACTCCACGATACTGTCGCGGGCCTCGGCAATGGCTTCAGGGGATTCCAGAACGCCCTCAGCTTCGACCAGTCGCGCCTCGGCGCCCTCGAAGTCCAGATCGTCACGAGCCATGCTGATGGCACTGTCGACGATGGCCTGGTGCGTTTCCTCAAGTCCGGTCTGTGCCGTTTCGTTACCGGGGTCGAGTTCCAGCACCCGGGCGAACAGTTCGGCTGCATTATCCCCGGCAGGCTGCGTCAATCGCCCGGCCTCGAGCGCGGCCGTTGCCTGCTCCAGTGTCTGGCCGATCATGCTTTCCTGCTCAACCGCTGCTTCGACCTCGGCGATGATTTCGCGATCGGGCTCGACCTCGGCCACGACGCCGGCGAGCTGCTGCGCCAGAGCCAGATCTTCCCCGGCCAGCGCTTCCTCGATATCGGCCTCAATCTCGTCGATCAAATCGCTCAACGCATCGAGCGTGTCCTGGTCATTGGGTTCGAACGCACGCCTGCGCAGGAGCGTCTGAAGCTGCTCATCCTGCTCGGGATCGGGCAAGCTCACCTCAGGAACATCCTCAACCGGCTGCTCGGGCACGTTGAGATTGTCGAAATCGATATCGAACTCATCCCCCGAACCCACGACATCCCCGAGGCGCCTTACCTGCCGCTGCTCCTCGGTTTCCTCGGTCTGCGCCTCGGCTTCGGCCCCCTCCGTCGTCTCTGTGTCTTCCTGAGCGAAGGCCGCCCAGGGCGTGAACACGAAAACGACGCTCGTTGCAAGCAGCAGATATCTCATCTGAATCTCAGCTCCCTTTGCTGGTATAAAACGAAGGATTGGCGCTTCCCTTTCAGGCATCCCCGGTGCATTTGCGACATCAGGCACACCAATCGAATGTGTGAAAATAGCGTATAGAGCCGCCCACGACAACCACCGCCAGCGACGGAGACTGCATTCCCATGCCGAATGAACTGCCCTGCCGGGCCGTAGCCGATGACGACATTCACGCAGCACAAAAAGCTATCGAGAACGCCAATATTCTCGATTCCGAGGATGCCATCGAAAAAGCCGTTTCGGACTGCAGGGCCAGTCACACTATCGGCCTGGATACGGAGTTTGTGCGTGAACGTACTTTTCATGCCCGTCCCGGCCTGGTCCAGGTCAGCGAGGGCCACGGCGTCTGGTTGCTCGATGCTGTGGCGATTCCCGAGTCGAAAGCCCTGGGCACCCTTCTGGCCGATTCGGACATCGTCAAGGTCCTGCACAGTGTCGGGGAAGACCTGGAAATCCTGCACGCGGTGGGCGGTTGCTGGCCGGAGCCGCTGTTCGATACCCAGGTCGCCGCCGCACTTCTGGGCTTGCCCCTGCAGCTTCGCTACGAACACCTGGTCAAGGAAGCGCTCGACGTTGACCTGGTCGGCGGCAAGGCCCGCAACGACTGGTGCCGGCGCCCGCTACCGGAAGAATGGCTGCACTACGCCGCCGAGGACGTCATCTGGCTGCCGCGGCTCAAGGAGCGACTCGAGGAACTGCTCGAGGACGCCGGACGGCTCGAATGGCACCGGGAGGACTGCGCCCGGATCGTGGATGCCGCCCGCGCCGGCGACACCACACCGCCGCTGAGCCGGGTCAAGGGCGCGGGCCGGATGGAAACCACAGACCTGGCCCGGCTCGACGCCCTGGCCCAATGGCGCGAAGCGGTTGCGCGTCAAAGGGATCTTCCCCGCCGTTTCGTGATCGGCGACGACACGCTGATCGAACTGGCTCGGGCTGCCGGCCAGGACCGGCTGGGCGAAGCCATCGGCCGTTTGCCCGGTGGGCAGCGAAAGCGCTTCGGGACGACGATCGAAACCATGCTGAACGAGGTGCGGCCGGAAGACTTTGAGCGACCGGACTGGCTGAATCCGCTCACGCCGGACCAGCGTGAACAACTGCGTGAGGCTCAGAAAACCGTCCGGACGATTGCCGACGAACTTGAAATCGAGCCGGCCGTCATCGCCAGCAAGAAGGAACTGACCCGCCTGATTCGCGGCGAGCATCCAGAATGGCTCGACGGTTGGCGCGGCCGGATACTCGACGGGCGGCTGGATGGCGTCTCTGTTAATATTTCGGCGTCCTGATTTCAGCACCGCCCCGGTAGCTCAGCAGGATAGAGCAGCCGCCTCCTAAGCGGCAGGTCGCAGGTTCGACTCCTGCCCGGGGCGCCAATTAAAAACAGATGCTCTGGTCTTTCACGGAGTCTCAAGCCCTTCAGATAGCACAAGTCGAACCTGCGACAAATAACAATCAGGTTCGAATCCTGTGCGCCAGCACAGGATCGCTGGAGCGAAGCGTAAGCTATCTTCGAAAGAGGATCGCTGGAGCGAAGCGTAAGCTATCTTCGAAAGAAGATCGCTGGAGCGAAGCGACAGCCCGAAGGGCAAGCGGCCGCGAGGCCGCGCAGCACTCCTGCCCGGGGCGCCATCTTTCGGTGGTCTGTGGTCTGTGGTCTGTGGCCTGAAGTCTGAGACATCAGACGACTGAGTACAGACCACGGACTACAGATCACGGACCACAGAGTCCCGCTTCAATTGCGTCCGGCGAAGGTGATGAATTCATCCAGCCAGCCCGCCACCTGCTCCTTCAACTTATCGTCGGCGCGTTCACCGTCGAAACGATCTCCCGCCTTCGAAACGCGCAGGTGGTCCGGAAACAGATGGCAGCCGAGCTGGCGCAGGTTGATCAGGGCGCCGGCCTGGGCGAATCCCGTTCCCCAGGCACCCGGAGTGGCGCCGGCCAGCGCGGTGGGCCGGCCGCCGAATGTCGGCTTCATTTCCTCTCCAGGGCGCGTAAGCCAGTCCAGCGCGTTCTTGAACACGCCCGGCATGCCCGCGTTGTACTCGGGTGTAACGAGAACAAGACCGTCGGTCGCCTTGATACGGCTTCTAAGCGACTCGACCGCCTCCGGGACGCCATCGGCTTCCTCGACGTCGCCGTCGTAGAGGGGAATGCCGTGCAGTGTGGCCACTTCGGCCGTGACGTCTTCAGGCACCTGCTCGGCCATCAGGCGAGCCAGTCGGGTATTGAACGAGCCCTTTCTCAGGCTTCCCGATATGACGATCAGTTTCATGTCGATTCCGTTTCCTTTTGCCCGGGGCTGCTCGAACCCAGGAACTTGCTGTTTTCGATCAGCGAATAGACCGCCGGCACCACGACCAGTGTCAGCAGCGTGGAACTGAGCATACCGCCGATGACGGCGATGGCCAGCGGGCCGTTGGTGTCGGCACCTGCCCCGAAGCCCAGCGCCGGCGGCGTCAGCGCCAGAATGACCGTCAGCGAGGTCATCAGCACCGGGCGCAGGCGAATCGGACAGGCATTGCCCAGCGCCTCGTCGACGCCCTGCCCCTGGTTACGGAACTGGTTGGTCAAGTCCACCAGCAGAATGGAATTCTTGGCCACCAACCCGACCAGCAAGACCATACCGATCATGGAGTAGATATTGAGTGAATTGCCGGTCAGCCATAGCAACAGTACACCGCCGATGACCGCCAGTGGTTGCGCGACCATGACGATCAGCGGCTGGATGAAGGAGTTGAACTGGCTGGCGAGCACGATGAACACCAGAATCGTGGCCAGCACGAAGGCGAACATCACGTATTGCTGCGTCTGCTGGAACTCCCGGGCCTGCGCCTTGTAGGCCACGCGGTAGCCGAGGGGCAGGATTTCTTCGGCAATCTCGTCGATGGCGGTGATGGCCTCGCCCAGGGGCATCTCGGGGTTGCCGAAGAAATCGGCCGAGTAGTTCAGGTCGAAGCGGGTAATCACCGCCGGACCCAGTCGCTCGACGCCTTCGGCGATCGAATCGAAGCGTACCAGCGAACCGTCGCTGCCCCGGAGGTAGATGCGGTTGAGGTCGTCCGGAGTGTCGAACTGGCCTTCACGCGCCTTGACGCGGATATCGTAGCGCTCACCGTCGCCGGGCTCGTCGTTGTAGCGGGCGATATCGAATCCGCCCACGAGCATGTTCACGGCGAAGGCGAGATCGGCCGAACTGACGCCGGCCTCGGCGGCACGTACCCGGTCGACATCGATGTCGATCTGCGGCAGGTTGAGTTGGAGATCCAGGTCCAGACGGCCCATGCCATCGATTTCCTCCAGCCGGGATTTCATGGTCTCCCCCAACTCGGCGGCGGTGTCGAGATCGGGGCCGGTAATGGAAAACTGCAGCGGATCACCACGCTGCCCGCTGACGATCGACGGCGGCGCGGCGAAAGCGATCACGCCCGGAATGCCGGCCAGTTCGCTCCGCAACTCGTCGAGGAAGTCCTGCTGCTTGATGTCGCGTTCGGAGCGCTCGACCATGCGCGCGAAAGCAATGCCGCGATTGACCTCTCCGGCGGCCCCCAGACCGATGGCTGTGAAATAGCTGCGGATGACATCCTTGGAACCGAGTACCGACTCGATCTCCTTCATATACTCGTTGGTCGCCTCGATGCCGGTACCCAGCGGAGCGCGGAAGAAGACCTGGAACCGGCCCTCGTCTTCCTCGGGAACGAATTCCTTGTCGATGGCGACGAAGAAGAAGCCGGAACTGGCCACGACCAGCAAGGCCACGAGGATGACGGTCCAGCGCCTGTTGAGCGAAGCGTCCAGCAACCGACGATAGCCGCGGTTCATGCCGTCGAAGAAACGGTCCATCGAATGATAGATGCGACCATGCTCGCTATCGGTGCGACGCACACGCAAAAACCGCGCACACAGCACGGGCGTGAGCGTCAACGCGACGATCGAGGAAGCCAGAACGCCCACCGTCACGGTGACAGCGAACGACTCGAAGAACCGGCCGATGATGCCGCCGAGGAAGATCACCGACGCAAATATGGAAACCAGCGTCAGGGTGGTGGCGATGATGGCGAAGAAAACCTGATTGGAGCCGGAAATGGCGGCTTTCTCCGGATCGGGTTCTTCTTCCTGGCGATGCCGGTAGATGTTCTCAAGGACGACGATGGCATCGTCGACGACGACGCCGATGAGCAACAGGAGTGCCAGCAGGGTCATCGTGTTGAGCGTGTAGCCCATCAGGTTGATCGCCGCCATGGCGGCCAGCAACGACACCGGAATGGCCAGCGCGATGATGATGGTGCCGCGCCACGAGCGCAAAAACAGCAGCACGATAATGGCCGCCAGTAACGCGCCTTCCCATAAGTGATCCTGCAGCGCGCGTACGATCTCGCGAATGAGCTCGGAGTCGTCGGAGGCGACCTGGATGGTCATGCCCGGGGGCAACTGCGGAATGATCTCCTCCTCGAGCCGGCGCTGGACCTCGTCGACGATTGCCACCGTGTTCGACCCGGAAATCTTGACGATCCCCAGCCCCACGGTGGGCTCCTCGTTGAACCGGGCAATCGATCGATAGTCCGCCAGGCCGTCGACGACCTCTGCGATATCGTCGAGCCGAATCGCCGCACCGTCACGATGGGCCACGACCATTCTCGAAAGCGCCTCGGGGCTGTGATATTCGAGGTCCAGCTTGATCAGCGACTCGGTGCGCCCGGACACCAGAAACCCGCCGGGGAACTGGACATGCTCGGAGGCAAACGCCCGGCGAATGTCCTGCGGCGTGATGTCGAGGGCATTCATGCGCTCGAGGTCGACCTCCACACGGATGGTGCGCTCGCGCCGGCCGCCGATGCGCACCTCGCCCACGCCGTTGATCGTCTCCAGGCGCTTGCTGATGACGTTCTCGGCATACTGGTTGAGCTGCTGCATGGTGCGATCGCCCTGCAGCGCCAGCCACATGACCGGGCTGGCGCCGACCTCGACCTTGGCGACCACCGGCGGGTCGGCGTCCTCGGGCAGCTGGCGCACAATCTGGTTGACCTTGGCCTGGACCTCGTTGAAGGCGACGTCGATGTCCTTCGACAACTGGAAGTTGATCGTGACGTTGGAAACGCCCGGCGAGGAACTGGACTGGATGTAGTCAATTCCGGGAACGCTGTTGACCGAGCTTTCGATGATGCTGGTAATACTGGCCTCGACGATCTCGGGACTGGCGCCGGGCAACACCGTGGTCACCGAAACCAGCGGAAACTCGATTTCCGGGAACTGGTCGATGCCGATGCGCTGGAACCCGAGGATGCCGAACAGCACCATCACCGCCGATACCATGTAGGCCAGCACGTGCCGGCGAATGGATAGCTCCGGCAATGTCATCGCGCGTCTCCGCCTTCCTCGACCGTGACCCTGGCATCGTCGGTCATGAAGCCAGCGCCGTCGACGACCACGCGCTCGCCTTCGCTCACGCCTTCGAGAATCTCGATCCAGTCGGCATCACGAAGGCCGACTTCAACCGGCCTTTCACGGGCACGCGAATCCTCGATCACGTAGACCACGCGACCATCCGGCCGGCGGACCACGCTGGTCGGCGGCACGACCAGGCCGTCACGACGCTCGATCACGATCTCGGCAGACACCGACCCGCCGACGCGCCAGCCACCGGGGTTGTCGAGATCCACGATGAGCTCAATGGCCCTGGAGCCCGAGCCCACCTGCGGCCGGATTTCGGTGACCTCGAAGTCGTGAACATCGTCAGGCCGGGAAGGCACCCAGAGCCGCACCGGCTGGCCGACCTCGACGTGATTCTGCAGATGTTCCGGTAGCGGCACGAGTGCGCGCAACGCCGCCGGCGAGACCAGTTCGAACATCACCTGCCCGCGATTGACGAAGTCGCCAGCGCTGACCAGTCGTTCCTGGATGATGCCGCTGACCGGGCTGACGATGCGGGTTCGCGCGAGGTTGTACTCGACATCCTCCAGCGCGGACTGCGCCGCCTGGATCTGCGCCTCCAGGGACTCGACGTTGGTCTCGGCCTCGTCGAGCTGATCCTGGGAAACCGACTGCTGTTCGCGCAGGTTGGTCAGGCGCCTAACCCTGCGACGCTCGTTGGCCATCAGGGCCTCGAGGCGGCGCAGTTCGGCCCGGGCCGAATTGACCGCGATGGTCTGGACCTGGTCGTCGAGTTCGGCCAAGCGCTCCCCGGCTTCGACGGCATCACCGGCATCGTGGTGGATGACGGCGACCGCGCCGGCCGTCTCGGCGGCCACGTTCGGCGCACTGTTGGCGCGCAGGCGGCCAATCGAGCGCTCGATCCATTCAACGGGCTGGACGACGGCTTCGGTGATGGTCACCGGCGTCGATCGCTCGGAACCGTCATCCGAATCATCTTGCCCGCAGGCGACAACAAGGAAAGGGAGAATGAAAAGGCAAGAGAACTTGGACTTCGATAGCATGGTCAATCGCTGCCTGATTCGGTGGCATTGAGGCCGTTGAGGACGAGATCGGAAATCGATTGGGTAAAGCGCCCGCTGTCGCTGGCCCCGGTGAGTTCCGGGGTGCGCGCCATCGCCCCAGCGTACTGGAAGTGAAATACATTCGCCGAAAACAGGGCAATGGCTGCCACTTCACAGTCCGCATCGGCGCGTATTTCCCCACGGGACTGGGCTGACTGCAGAAAGCGTAGCAGGCGCGTGTAGTTGGCCGACAGCACTTCGGCGATCAAGGGACGGTCGTGCCCGAAACGCTCATCCTGGAGCTCGCGCAGAATCAGGCGGGCAACCTGGGCATTCCGGTGCATGTGATCGAGATGGGCGGCCTGGAATCGCGCAAGTCCCTCGCCGACGCTCTCCGACGACGAGAGCACATGCTCGAGCGTGTGCGCAAATTCCGCCGCCGCTCGCGATATGACGGCCAGATAGAGCGCTTCCTTGGACTCGAAGTGATGAAACACCGTCGACTTGCCAACACCGGCGCGGCGGGCAATTCCGGCAATAGATGCACCCGAGTAACCGCGCTCGGCAAACTCGGTCTCGGCCGCTACCAGCAGGCGGACGCGCCCGGTCGACGTCGATTCACCGGTACCGCACCCGGAGCAGTCGTGCAATTGCGAGCTCATGAAACGCTGAGTTCTCCCCATCAAGTGCCGGCCGAACCGACCGATCGGTCGGGATATTAACACAAGCCAACCGTACTGCCGCGACACTTCCTTCACGGGCCGTTACAATCGTCTCCTTTCAACTAACGACACAAGGATGGCCATCTATGGGCATGCTCGAAGGCAAGAAGGCCCTGATCGTGGGTGTCGCCAGCCCGCGATCAATCGCTTGGGGCATCGCCGAGGCGATGCATCGCGAGGGCGCGGAACTGGCATTTACCTACCAGAACGAAAAACTGCAGTCGCGAGTCCAGAAAATCGCCGATCAGACCGGATCGACCCTCACCATGCCGCTGGACGTCGGAAGCGACGAGCAGATCGACGCGGTCTTCGACACCATCGAAAAGGAATGGGGCGAACTCGACATCATCGTTCACGCCGTCGGCTACGCGCCGCGCGAACAACTCGAAGGGGAATTCGCCGACGTCATCGACCGCGACGGTTTCCGGATTGCGCACGATATTTCCAGCTACAGCTTCGCCGCCCTGGCACGCGCCGGAAAACACCTGATGACAGGCCGCAACAGTGCGATGCTCACGCTCAGCTACCTCGGAGCCGTGCGCGCCATGCCGAGCTACAACGTCATGGGCCTGGCCAAGGCTTCGCTCGAGGCATCCGTGCGCTATCTGGCCCACGGCCTGGGCGCCGAGGGCATACGGGTCAACGGCATTTCGGCCGGCCCGATCAAGACCCTGGCCGCTTCCGGCGTGTCCAATCTGCGCAGCATGCTCGAGCACGTCGAGGAAGCATCACCCATCCGCCGCAACATCACCAAGGAAGACGTCGGCAACGCCGCCGCCTTTCTGTGCTCGGACCTGGCCGCCGGTATCTCCGGCGAGATCACCTATGTCGACGGAGGCTACAACATCGTCGGCATGGCCGGATTGGATTAACCCAGACGAAAGAAGCCGGGCACTGCCCGGCTTCTTTTTAACACTTCACACTGAACACTTCACACTGTCCGCGTCAGAGCCGCTCCTCATCCACGCTGATATTGGTCTCCTCGCGCAACCGCGCCAGCAGCCCCTCGATGGCTTCCTGCGTGCGACTCGTGCGAAGCTGCCGGCGCATCATCTCGCGCTGGGATTCGCCCGCCTCGGCCGGATTGCCTGACTGCACAGCCTCCAGGCGCACGACGGCATGGCCGCCCTGACGCGGCAGGACGTGCAACGTGGGTTCCTCGCCCGGCGCCGGTAAGCGAAAGACTTCCTGCACAAAGCTCGGCCCTTGCTGGAAATCCTGCCGGCCCAGCGACTCGACCGTCACCATTTCCAGGTTCTCGGCTTCCGCCAGGCTCTCGAGCGTTTCCTCGCCCGAGATAATTTGTTCACGCAGGGATTCGGCGCGTTCCCGCGCCAACTCGCGGGTCCGCTCAGTGATCAGGCGCTGTCGAATCTGGTCGGCCACTTCTTCCAGTGGCCGCGGCTCGGCCGGCTCGTGCTCAACGACCCGGACGGCCACCATGTGGTTACGATCGATTTCGATCGGGTCCGAAACCGCCTTGTCGAGCAACACGAGATCGGAAAAGGCGGCTTCGACGATTTCCGGATTCGACGCAATACCGTCCTCTCCACCGGACCGGGTAAACCAGTCGGTTTTCTTGATCTCCAGATCGAGTTCGTCGGCCAGCGGCTCCAGACTGCTGTCATCGGCATAAACCAGGTCAACCATCCGGTCCGACATCTCGATGTAGAGGTCCTCGCGCTCTCGTTGCAGGTGATCATCCAGGATCTCCTGACGCGCCTCCTCAAAACTCATGCCTTCCGGCGGTCGGATCTCGTCGAGTTTGATCAGATGCCAGCCGAACTGGGTCTCGACCGGTTCGGAGACGTCACCCGGCTCAGCCAGGTCGTAGAGGGCATCCTCGAAAGCTTCGACCATGTCCTCGGGTTCGATCCAGCCGAGATCACCGCCCTGCTCGGCCGAAGTCGGGTCGTCCGAGTACTCGGCGGCCAATTCCTCGAAGGATTCGCCTTCCTCGATTCGCTGCTTGATTTCCTCGGCCAGCGCACGCGCAGACTCTGCATCACCGGCCTCTTCCGGGGTGATGAGGATATGCGAGGCGCGCCGCGCTTCGGGTGTCAGGTAACGCTGCTCCGCCGCTTCATAACGCTGGCGCAGTTCTTCTTCGCTGAGTGAAGCCTCGTCGATGAGCGACTCGGGCTGAAGTTCGACGTAGGCCAGCCGGACGCGTTCCTCGGTCGTGAACGAGTCGAGGTTCTCTTCATAGTAAGTCTCGATATCGGCTTCGGTCACTTCCACCTGCTGCTCGAACTGCGCCGCGTCGATCTGGATGAGGCTGAGCTTCCGGGTCTGCTGCTGCAGGCTGATCATGCGATCGACCTCGGTCTCGGTGACCACCGCCGACTCCGAGACAGCCTGAGGTACGAGACTGGTCTGTATGTCCTCACGCAGGCTCTGTTCAAAGCTGCGGGGTGTCTCGCCTGCACCACGCAGCGCCTGCTGATAAACATCCGGGTTGAATTCGCCTTCGATCTGGAAGGCGGGAATTCCCTGGATGATCTCGGCGACGGCGCGATCACTGACGCGTAGACCCAGGTCCTCGGCATACTGGCGCAGCAGCAACTCATCGATCATCTGCTCCAGGTGTTCGCGCCGGAAAGACGGTTGACTGGTTTCGATATCGTTGTATCGGTCACCGAGCTGCTCGCGCAGCTGCCGGCGATACTGGGCAAAACTGGTCTCGAATTCACTGGCCGAAATTTCGGCACTGCCGACCATGGCGACGGCGTTCTGCGGCACGCCTCGCATGTAGCTGTCGACTCCAAAGAAAAGAAAGGGAATGGCCAGCAGGCCGAGCACGAATATGGCGACAATCCCGGTTACGCGTTCACGAATGGCCTGAAGCATGATCCTTGAGAGACCCCGGTTGTTTAGCTAATGCGGTGGCCGCATCAGTCAGGTTTTCAGAAATGAACAGGGCGCCCCGCGGGCGCCCTGAAGATTAGTGGCGGAGTGGACGGGACTCGAACCCGCGACCCCCGGCGTGACAGGCCGGTATTCTAACCAACTGAACTACCACTCCTAATCCTGGTGGGTGCTGGAGGGCTCGAACCTCCGACCCTCGCCTTGTAAGGGCGATGCTCTCCCAGCTGAGCTAAGCACCCCGGGCACAAGCCCGTTATTTTATCGCGTCTTTGAAGCCTTTGCCAGCCTTGAATGCCGGCGTCTTGGACGCCTTGATCTTGATCGTCTCGCCGGTGGCCGGGTTGCGGCCCATGCGAGCTGCACGCTTCTTGACCGAGAAGGTGCCAAATCCAACCAGAGAAACCGTGTCTCCCTTCTTAAGAGCCTTGGTGATGGATTCGATGGTGGAATCCAGTGCGCGCTGGGCATCGGCCTTCGAAAGACCAGCGGAATCAGAGATTGCTTCAATCAGTTCAGATTTATTCATATTACTGTCGCTCCAGACATTATATGTATCAGTGGGTGGCAGCGGCCAGTCCCCGCGCTGCTGCGTGAGTCGACCCCCATAGGCAGCAACCGACCGTCTGTTGGTCAACGATGGTATATCACGCGCCCCCCCGCATCAATAGCCGGGAGGGAGAAAAATACCCGGAAAGGCCGCCAAATGGGGCGATCAGTGTGCTCTCACCCCCGTGGTGGAGTCCCGGCCACTCTTTGCGGCCTCGTTCTCACCAGCCTGATCGACCGGCGGAAGACCCACCAGCGCCAGTTCAAGCACCTCGTCGATCCACTTCACCGGGCGGATCTCCAGGTCCTTCTTGATGCGATCGGGAATCTCGTCGAGGTCTTTCTTGTTCTCTTCCGGGATCACCACCAGACGGATACCGCCTCGCAGCGCGGCCAGGAGCTTCTCCTTGAGCCCGCCGATCGGCAGCACCTTGCCCCTGAGCGTGATCTCCCCGGTCATGGCCACGTCGGCCCTGACCGGGACCTCAGACAGTACTGAAACCAGAGCGGTCACCATCGCAATACCGGCGCTGGGCCCGTCCTTGGGCGTAGCGCCTTCGGGGACGTGAACGTGCAGATCACGATTCTGATGGAAGTCCTCCGGGATACCCAGCGCAGCGGCACGGGATCGAACCACCGACAAAGCGGCCTGCACCGACTCCTTCATGACGTCGCCGAGCTGGCCGGTGTGGGTCAGCTTGCCCTTGCCCGGCAGGGCCGTGGCTTCGATCTGCAGCAGCTCACCGCCCACCTCGGTCCAGGCCAGACCGGTGACCTGCCCGATTTCGTTCTGCTCTTCGGCCCGCCCATAGCGGAAGCGGCGTACACCCAGGTACTTGTCGAGGTTCTGAACGGTTACATGGCGCTTCTCGAGTTTTTCATCGAGACTCAGTTCCTTGACCACCTTGCGGCAGACCTTGGCGATTTCGCGCTCGAGATTGCGTACGCCCGCCTCTCGCGTGTAATGGCGAATCATGTCGGTGATCGCGCCTTCGCTGATCTGCAATTCGCCTTCCTTGAGGCCGTGCTGCTCGAGCTGCTTGGGCAGCAGATAGCGCGTGGCGATATTGAGCTTCTCGTCTTCCGTGTAACCCGGAATCCGGATGATCTCCATGCGATCGAGCAGCGGTGCCGGAATGTTCAGGGAATTGGCCGTAGCCACGAACATGACTTCCGACAAATCGAAATCAACTTCCAGGTAGTGATCCGAGAAGGTGTTGTTCTGCTCGGGGTCGAGCACTTCGAGCAGCGCGGAAGATGGATCGCCGCGGAAGTCCATCGACATCTTGTCGAGCTCGTCGAGCATGAACAGCGGATTGCGGGTACCGACCTTGCTCAGGCTCTGAAGGACACGGCCGGGCAGCGAACCAATGTAGGTGCGGCGGTGGCCGCGGATCTCGGCTTCGTCGCGCACGCCGCCCAGGCTCATGCGGATGAACTTGCGCCCCGTTGCCCTGGCGAGGGAACGACCCAGCGAGGTCTTGCCCACGCCCGGCGGACCGACCAGGCAGAGGATCGGTCCCTTGAGCTTCTTGACGCGCTTCTGCACGGCCAGATATTCGAGAATCCGGTCCTTGACCCGCTCGAGCCCATAGTGGTCGGCCTCGAGAATGTCCGAGGCAGCCTTGATGTCGTGGCTGATCTTGCTGCGCTTCTTCCAGGGCAGCATCAGCATCCAGTCCAGGTAGTTGCGCACCACCGTGGCTTCGGCCGACATCGGCGACATCATCTTGAGCTTGTTGAACTCGGTACGGGCTTTCTCCAGCGCCTCCTTGGGCATGCCGGCCTTCTCGATCTTCGTCTCGAGGTCGCCCAGGTCGTTGCCCGACTCGTCGAGGTCACCCAATTCCTTCTGGATGGCCTTCATCTGCTCGTTAAGGTAGTACTCGCGCTGGCTCTTCTCCATCTGGTTCTTGACGCGACCGCGAATGCGCTTTTCCAGCTTGAGAACGTCGATTTCGCCCTCGATGAGTCCCATCAGGAACTCCATGCGGTCGGCCACCGGCGCGATTTCGAGGACGCGCTGCTTGTCCTCGATGCGTACGGCCAGATGGGCGGCAATGGTGTCCGCCAGTCGGCTCGGATCTTCGATGCCCGACAGTGTGGTCATCAGCTCCGGCGGCACCTTGCGGCTGAGCTTGACGTACTGTTCGAACAGGTTGGTGAGGCTGCGGGTGGTCACTTCCAGCGCGCGCTCGTCCTCTTCCTCGTCTGCCAGCGAGGTGTAGCGGGCAGCCAGGTATTCGCCGCTGTCGTCGAGTTCGTCGACGCGCACGCGCTGGCCACCCTCGACGAGCACCTTCGTGGTGCCATCGGGCAGGCGAAGCATCTGAAGAACCGTCGCCACGGTACCGCAGTCGAACAGGTCCTCCGGACCCGGCTCTTCGACTTCCGGGTTCTTCTGGGTGACCAGCAGGATCTGCTTGTCGACATTCA
Source organism: Wenzhouxiangella sp. 15190 (assembly GCF_003417465.1). GTDB lineage: Bacteria > Pseudomonadota > Gammaproteobacteria > Xanthomonadales > Wenzhouxiangellaceae > Wenzhouxiangella. The sequence continues at coordinate 213,452 of NZ_QVMV01000052.1, read as the reverse complement.
TGCACTCCTCGAGGGCACGAACCGAACGGTCCCGGCCCACGAAGAGCGGGATGACCATGTGTGGATAGACCACCACGTCGCGCAGGCTCAGAACCGGCACGGGCTGACGGGGTGAATCGGGTTTGCTGACGTCGTAGTCGGCCATTGAATCTCTCTGGAGTCGCTGCAAGCCGGGCAACCCGGCCTGCCTGGTGTGAACTGGTATCAGATATTGGCCCCGAACCGGGTCGATTCAACCCGGGTGAGGCCTGGCACGGTGCGAAATCAGGATTCCGCGCCGGCGCGCTGGGGCTGGTTTTCGTAGATCAGGTAGGGGGCGGATTCGCCGTTGATCACGGCCTCGTCGACAACCACCTTGGTGACGTTCTCGGTCGACGGCAGGTCGTACATCACGTCCAGAAGCACGTTCTCGATGATGGTGCGCAAACCGCGTGCACCGGTTTTTCGGGCCATCGCCTTGCGGGCAATGGCGCGTAGCGCGTCGTCGCGAACCTCGAGTTCGCAGTGGTCCATCTCGAAGAGCTTGTGGAACTGCTTGACCACGGCGTTCTTCGGCTCGGTCAGGATGCGCACCAGCGCCTTCTCGTCGAGCTCGGTCAGGGTGGCAACGACCGGCAGGCGACCCACGAACTCCGGGATCAGGCCGTAGTGGATCAGGTCCTCGGGCTCGACCTCGGTCAGGATTTTCGACACATCCTCGGTTTCGGGGTTGCGGACTTCCGCGTGGAAACCGATGCCGGCCGACTGGGAGCGCTCCTGGATCACCTTGTCCAGGCCGGCGAAAGCGCCGCCGACGATGAACAGGATATTGCGCGTGTCGACCTGCAGGAACTCCTGCTGGGGGTGCTTGCGTCCGCCCTGCGGCGGTACGGAAGCCATGGTCCCCTCGATGAGCTTGAGCAACGCCTGTTGAACGCCCTCGCCCGAGACATCGCGGGTAATCGAGGGATTCTCGGCCTTCTTGGAAATCTTGTCGATCTCGTCGATGTAGACGATGCCCTGCTGCGCCTTCTCGACGTCGTAGTCGCACTTCTGCAGCAGCTTCTGGATGATGTTCTCGACGTCCTCACCGACGTAACCGGCTTCGGTCAGCGTGGTGGCGTCGGCAATCGTGAACGGCACGTTGAGCATGCGCGCCAGCGTCTCGGCCAGCAAGGTCTTGCCCGAGCCGGTCGGGCCGATCAGCAGGATATTCGACTTGGCCAATTCGACGTCCTCACGGTGCTTGTAGGACTCGAGGCGCTTGTAGTGGTTGTAGACCGCCACCGAAAGCACTTTCTTGGCCGGCTGCTGGCCGATGACGTAGTTGTCGAGGAAATCGTGGATTTCGTGCGGCGTCGGCAGTTCTTCGCGTTCGGCCTCGCCGGCGCCCTCGAGCTCCTCGCGGATGATGTCGTTGCAGAGCTCGACACACTCGTCACAGATGTAGACGCTGGGACCCGCAATCAGCTTGCGCACCTCGTGCTGGCTCTTTCCGCAGAAAGAACAGTAGAGAATCTTGCCGTCGCTGGGGGATTCGCTCATGATCCGTACGTCTTCTTTCCGATTCCACTCATTGTCATCGAGTTTAACCGAAAATGCCTTCGTTTACTGTGAGTTTCGATCGCTGAGGACGTCGTCGACCAGGCCGTAATCGCGCGCGTCTTCGGCCGACATGAACTTGTCTCGGTCGGTGTCGCGCTCGATCGTCTCCATATCCTGCCCGGTGTGCTTGACCAGGATCCGGTTGAGCGTGTCCTTCATCTTCAGAATTTCGCGCGCGTGAATGTCGATATCAGACGCCTGCCCCTGGTAGCCCCCCAGCGGCTGGTGAATCATCATGCGCGAGTGTGGCAGCGCGTAGCGCTTGTCCTTCGCCCCGGCGGCGAGCAGCAGGGCGCCCATGCTGGCGGCCTGGCCGATGCACATCGTGGCCACGTCCGGCTTGACGAACTGCATCGTGTCGTAAATGGCCAGGCCGGCCGTCACCGAGCCGCCGGGCGAGTTGATGTAGATGTTGATGTCCTTGTCGGGATTTTCCGACTCGAGGTAGAGCAGTTGCGCGACGATCAGGTTGGCCGCATAGTCCTCGACCGGGCCGACGATGAAGATGACCCGCTCCTTGAGGAGACGGGAATAGATGTCGTAGGCCCGCTCGCCGCGAGCGGACTGCTCGACGACCATCGGTACCAGATTGAGCGCTTTCTCGTTCATGCCTGACCCATCAGTTCGTTGAATGACATGGTCTTGTTGCTGACCTTGGCGTTTTCAAGCACCCAGTCAATCACCTGCTCTTCGAGCACCATGTTCTCGACCTGGTCCATCAGGCGCGGCTCGGAGCGGTAAAGCTCGATCACCTGCTCGGGCTGATCGTAGGTTTCGGCCATCTCCTCGATCTTGGCCTGCACCCTGGAGGCATCAATCGAAATATCGTGCTGGCGCGCGATTTCGGCCAGGAGCAGACCCAGGCGCACGCGCTTTTCGGCACCCTCGCGGAGCTGCTCGGCCGGCGGCGGCTGCTGCCCGGTCTGCTGTTGCATTTGCTCCTGCATCTGCCGCACTTCCTGGTCGACCGCGCTGGCCGGCAGTCCGAGGTCGCCGTAGCGCTCGGCCAGCCCGTCGGTCACCGCCTGCTTGACGCGGTTGACGACGGCCTGGCGCTTCTCGCGCTCCAGGTTCTTCTTGACGTCGGCGCGCAGTTGCTCGACGCCGCCCTCGACGCCGAAGCTCTCGGCAAAGTCATCGTCGATTTCCGGCGCTTCCGACTCCTCGACCGCCTTGACCCGCAGCTTTACCGGGGCGGTCTTGCCGGCCAGGCTCTCATTGCGATACGACTCGGGGAAGGTCAAATCGGCTTCCTTCTCGTCGCCGACCTGAACGCCGTGCAGCAACTCCTCGAGCTCGGGAAACGAAGACAGCTGGCCGAGCACCGGCGCGATTTCGTGTTCGCCGACATCCGGAATTGTCTCGCCGTCGAGCTCGGCCACGTAACCCAGCCGCACCCGATCGCCCTCTTGCGCACCGCGACTGACCTCGCTCCAGGTACGTCGCTGCTCGCGCAGGGTCTCGATCATGTTGTCGATGTCTTCCTCGGCGATCTCGACTTCCGGGCGCTCGATTTCGAGGTCAGCCACCTCGATTTCGGGCATTTCGGGAAACACTTCCAGCTCGGCGGTGAACTCGAAGTCGCCTTCGCCCTCGCGCGGCTTGGGCTCGATGCCCTTGACGCCGGCCACGCGCATTTCCTGCTCGCCGATGGCTTCCTGCAGACTCGACTGCATCACTTCCTGCAGGATCTCGTCGCGCACCTGGTCGCCGTAGCGCTTCTGGATGATATTCATCGGCACGCGTCCCGGCCGGAACCCTTTCAGCCGCACCTGGCGGCGCAGCTCATTGAGCCGTCCGGAAACCTTGTTGTCAATGCTGTCGCCGGGCACCTGAACGGTCATTCGCCGCTCGAGATCGCCGGTCTTTTCAACGGATACCTGCATGTTCGCGTCTTTTGAAGTGTCAGTCTGTGTTGAATGAGCCGGTCGGTGATCGTCGCCGGCTGCGGAAATGGTGGGCCGTCAGGGACTCGAACCCCGAACCTACTGATTAAGAGTCAGCTGCTCTACCAATTGAGCTAACGGCCCTCGGGTGGGGTGAGCGACGGGGATTGAACCCGCGACCTCTGGAGCCACAATCCAGTGCTCTACCAACTGAGCTACGCCCACCATCGATCAATTTTTCGGCGACCCGCAGTCACCAATCCACCATTATAACCCGTATCGCTACGGGTTGGCGCGCCCGGCAGGACTCGAACCTGCAGCCGTCGGCTTAGAAGGCCGATGCTCTATCCGGTTGAGCTACGGGCGCTTAATTCCCTGGACTGGTCGGGGTGACAGGATTCGAACCTGTGACCTACTGCTCCCAAAGCAGTTGCGCTACCAGGCTGCGCTACACCCCGATATTCCAAGCCGATCAATACTACGGACTCGGCCGAGAGGGGTCAACCGTTTGGAACCGCTTTGCAGTCTGTCCGTGCAGCCAGGCGGACGACACGCACGCGCCGTTCACCGTTGTGTCGTCCGGTCCAGGCCACGACCGGGCGGCAACCCGACTGAATCCCCAGGCGCGGGAAACCGCTGGCACGACCGGCATCCAGCCCCCCGATGCGCTCGCCCCATTGCTGCTCCCCCCGCCAGTCATATCCGACCAACCTCAACACACCCGAGCGATCTTCCTGATCGATCCATGAAAGCAAAAAGCCGTGTTCGGACCGCGCCAGATCCACGCGGCCCTGCGCCGTTCCCTCACCGAGCGTATCGATCAAGTCGAAACTCTCGCCACTGTCTTTTGAAACGGCGACACGGACCTGCGGGGCGCCTTCCGGCATGGTGAACCAAGCCACCGCGACACGGGCGCCGTCAGCCACCATGGCCGGGCCGTTGACCGGGCAGCCGCCGATGCGCCAGTTGTCGGCGTGGAGAAGCTCCGGCTCGCTCCATCCGTCTCCGGTTCGTCGAACGATGTAGTGATCGCGAATCTCGTCCTCGCTGCGGTCGCGATAGACCACGACAGGCCCTTGCGAGGTCCGCACTGATGCGGTCTGGCAACAGTCACAGACGCGCTCGTCGAGCAGTGTTTGACCGGACAAAGCGCCGTCGGGCCCGACAAGGGCAGCTCGCAACGTCATTGCGCCCTCTCCTTCCGGGTCTTTCGCCATCCGGCGTCCGTCGAGCCAGATCATGCCCGCGACATCGTCGGCCTGGGCGAAATAGCTGACGAACCCGTGCTCGGTCTGCGTAGCGTCCCGGTGGGGCGAAATGGGTGCACTCCAGGTCGAACCGTTGTCGGTTGAACGCGCCAGCATCACATCGTAGGCATAGGTCGACGGCCCGGACTTGACCAGCCAGTGCGCCACCCAGTTTCCGTTCGGCAGCACGAAAAGGCCGGGCGTATCGGCCCAGTTTGCGAACCAGTTCTTCCCGCTGGCGATCGTCTCCGCCGGCCCGAACCCGCCTTCGTCCAGTACCGAAAATTTCAGCGCATGACCGTCCTCGAAAGGCTCGAGCCAGGTCAGGACAAGCCGGCCGTCGGCCAGCGCAGCAATGGACGGCGCCAGGCTGCCGGGGCCGGCGGGGCTTTGGAGTTCTTCGGTTTGCGTAGCGTGTAAAGATGCCGACACCAGCAGCAGTGCCAACGCAAGTGACTGGATTGTTCTGAGCGAGAAGGGCATGTGGTTCGGGGTGCGCGATTTTTGGATTCACTACCAAGGTACTACAAGTGCGTCGCCCGAACGCCGACCACTGAATCCTGAATCCTCAGGGCCGGCGCCTGGAAGGATTGCTGCGCGGCCTACGGCCGCTTGCCCTTCGGGCTGAAGTGCTTGGCACTTCAGCGAGCTCGCGCCGGGCCGCTAACGCGCCCCGCCGCTCGGTTCGAACCTGGGAGAACCGAATGGGGCCTTCCAGGCGCGCCAAATAACGAAAAAACCCCGCACGAAGCGGGGCTTTTTCGTTATTTGGCGCGCCTGGAAGGATTCGAACCTCCGACCGCCTGGTTCGTAGCCAGGTACTCTATCCAGCTGAGCTACAGGCGCGTTGTGAAGCCGGGCATTATCGGAAACGGGTTCGGCCCTGTCAAGATGGTTCATCGAATTTTGTGGCAATATTCGGAAAAGAAGGTTGTACAGCCGATTGAAGCGTAGAAAAAGGGGCGGTTTTTGATCTGGCTCAAAAGGTGCATATCTTGCGCATCTATCATAGCCGCAGGCATCTCGCCGACATACCTACGGAGGGCTTACACAATGAATAGACCGCTTCACATCATCCACTGGCTCGGGGCGATCGGCTTGTCCCTGGCTGTTACCACGGCCTGCGGGGCCGATACGTCACCAAACGCGTCTTCGCAGGACGATACCGAGGTCCACTCCGCCGAAGTCGCCAAGGCAGCCGCGGGCGACATGGACGCCGGCGAGAAGGGCTACCAGACGCACTGTCAGTCCTGTCACCAGGCTGACGGAAGCGGGCTGCCAGGCGCTTTTCCACCCCTGGCCGAAAACCCGAATCTGGATGGCAACACCGGGATGGTGATCGAAAACATACTGTCCGGCCGCTCCGGCGAGCTGGAGGTCGAAGGCGAGACCTACGACGGCGTGATGCCGCCGATGAGCTACCTCTCCGACCAGGATGTCGCTGACATCGTCACATTCGTGATGAATTCCTGGGGCAACGACGGTGCCACGGTGACCACCGAACAGGTTGCTAACAAGCGTGTCGAGCTGGGCCTGACCGACCGGGCCGAAGGTGAACGCCACTCCGGCGCCAGCGAGGGAGAAATGGCCTACCGCGGCGCGCCCTCGTCAGTCGAGGGCGGCAAGCCGGTGCGCACGCCCGGGGCGCCGGACATGACCGAAGCCGAGTTCGAGCGCTCGCAGGAAATCTACTTCGAACGCTGCGCCGGCTGCCACGGCGTGCTGCGCAAGGGTGCGACCGGCAAACCCCTGACCACCGACATCACCCAGGAAAAGGGTTCCGACTACCTCAAGGCGCTGATCAATTTCGGATCACCGGCGGGCATGCCCAACTGGGGCGAGTCGGGCGAGCTCAGCGACGAGGAAATCGACATGCTAGCGCGCTTCCTGCAGCACGATCCGCCGCAACCGCCGGAATGGGGCATGCCGGAGATGATCGACAGCTGGACCGTCCACGTGGCGCCGGAAGACCGTCCGGAATCCCCGCAGCACGACTACGACGTCGACAACTTCTTTGCCGTGACGCTGCGCGATGCCGGTGAGGTCGCCATCATCGACGGTGACAGCAAGGAGGTCGTCAACTACGTACCGACCGGCTACGCCGTGCACATCTCGCGCGCCTCGAGTTCGGGCCGCTACTTCACCACCATCGGCCGCGACGCCAAGGTCGACCTGATCGATCTCTACATGGATCCGCCACAGGTGGTCGCCGAGATCAAGATCGGCATGGAGGCGCGCTCGGTCGAGAATTCGCGCTACGAGGGCTACGAGGACAAGATCGCCATCGCCGGCGCCTACTGGCCGCCGCACTACGTGCTGATGGACGGCCAGACACTAGAGCCGAAGAAGATCGTCTCCACCCGCGGCATGACCGTCGACACGCAGGAATACCATCCGGAGCCGCGCGTCGCCGCCATCGTGGGTTCGCACCAGCACCCAGAGTTCATCGTCAACGTCAAGGAAACCGGACAAATCCTGCTGGTCAACTACGAGAACATCGACAGCCTGCAGGTCACCACGATCGGCGCGGCACCCTTCCTGCATGACGGCGGCTGGGACGCCAGCGGGCGCTACTTCCTGACGGCGGCCAACGAGTCCGACAAGATCGCGGTGGTCGACGCCAAGGATCGCGAGCTCGAAGCCCTGGTCGATGTCGAGCGCATCCCCCACCCGGGCCGCGGCGCCAACTTCGTCCATCCCGAGTACGGGCCGGTCTGGGTCACCAGTGCCCTGGGCAACGCCGACATTACGCTTATCGGCACCGATCCGGAGAACCATCCGGAGCACGCTTTCAAGGCCGTGCAGGTACTCGAAGGCCAGGGTGGCGGCTCGCTGTTCGTCAAGACGCATCCGGAGTCGACCAACCTTTGGGTCGACACACCGCTGCATCCGGACGAGGAGAAGGCCCAGACCGTTGCCGTGTTCGATATCAACGACCTGGGTGCCGGCTACGAGGTCCTGCCCATCGCTGAATGGGCCGATCTGGGACCCGGACCGAAGCGCATCGTCCAGCCCGAGTACAACAAGGGCGGCGACGAGGTCTGGTTCTCGGTCTGGTCGGGTATGGAAGAGGAATCGGCCATCGTCATCGTCGATGACAAGACACGTGAGCTAAAGCACGTCATCAAGGGCGAGCGGATCGTCACGCCGACCGGCAAGTTCAACAACTACAACACCCGCAAGGAAATCTACTGACCGAATCGCCTTGCACAACGCAGAAATCCAGCGCCCCGGTCCTCCGGGGCGCTTCGATATAGAGACGAGCAAAAATGCATCGAACGAACTTCATTCTGATCACCCTGCTGTTTACCTCGCCCGTCATCGCTCAAACCCAAGCGGATAGCGAAACCGACAAGAGCGAAGAGACCCGCGAGCTCGACCCGATCACCGTCGTGGCCCACCGCCAGCCGCGTCAGCTATCGGAGGTGGCCGGTACGGTCACCGTCATCGGCGAGGAACGACTGTCCCGCGACATGGTGTTCGACGCCGCCGATCTGGTGCGCTATGAACCGGGCGTGGACCTTGACGGAGGCGGCACGCGCTTCGGCTTCAACGGTTTTCGCATCCGTGGCATCGGCGGCAACCGAACGGCCGTGGTGATCGACAACGTCCCCGTGGCCGACCAGTTCGACGTCGGAAACTTCGCCAACACCGGGCGCGGATTGCTCGAACTGGGCCTGGCCCGGCGGGTGGAAATCTTGCGCGGTCCAGCCTCGACGATCTACGGCTCGAAAGCGCTCGGCGGCGTGGTGGCGATCACGACGATCGACGTCGACGACATCATCACCGACGATCGAAGCGGCAGCCGAATCGGGTTGCGCGGCGCGAGCGACAGCGATCGCGCGCGCCTTACCGCCGCCACGGCTTTCCGAAACGGCGACTTCGACATGCTTATCGCGGGTGCCGCCCAGCGTTCCGCCGAAACCGATATCGCCGACCGGCCGAATGACATTCCCCTGGACCTGCTCGATCGCGATCATCACGCCGTGCTCGTGCGCAGCGGCCTGGACACCGATCATGGTCGTATCCGCCTGACCCTCGACGGCATGCGCGAGACGCGCGATGCCGACCTCCGGGCGATGATCGGCCTGGGCAGATTTGCGGCGACCGAAGCACTGCTGGGCGACGATCGACGTCACCAGTGGCGAATCCTGCTTGACCAGGAACTGGCGCCCATCGGACCGGTGAGCCGCGGCCATTGGCGGCTGTGGCGCCAGGAGGCCGACGTTCTCCAGCAAACGGATGACGAGCGACCCGCCGCCGAGCCGCCGGTCGACGTATTCCGTCGCTTCGAATTCCGCCAGGAAACCACCGGCCTGGGCACCGACCTGGAATCCGACCTGGATGCACTGGGACTGTCGCAGCGCCTGGGCTACGGTTTCGAGCTGAGTCGCTCGGAAGTCGTCAGCAAGCGCGACAGCCTGCAGACCAACCGGAACACCGGCAAATCGACCCGCGCTGTCCTCGGCGAGAACTTCCCGCTGCGCGATTTCCCGCGCAGCGAGATCACCGAACTGGGCGTCTACCTGCACGACGAAATCCGGCTCTGGGCGGGCGGCCCCACGCTCAGCCCGGGCATTCGCTATGAGTACTACGACCTTTCGGTGCTCGACGATCCGCTGTTCGAATCGTCGTTCCCCGCTGCCGAGACCACCGAGCTGTCGAGCAGCAGCTGGCTGCCACGGCTGGGGCTGGTCTGGCCGCTGGACGACAACATGGAGTTCTTCGCCCAGTACGCCCGCGGCCTGCGCGCCCCCCCTTTCGAGGACGTCAATATCGGCCTGGAGCTGCCTCAGTTCCGGGTGCGTGCCATTGCAAACCCGGACCTCGACCCCGAGAAAGGCCGAACGCTGGAAACCGGTCTGCGCTGGCGCGGCGCCGAGACGCTTGCGGAGCTGGCGCTTTACCGCAACGACTACAAGAACTTTATCCAGACCCGCGCACCGCTGGGCTTCGACCCGGCCACCGGCTTCTTGTTGTTCCAGTCGATCAATCGGGACCGCGTCCGCATCGAGGGCGGCGAACTGCGACTGCGCCGGGATCTCGGCGCGGGCTTCAGCACGGAACTGGCCGGCGAGTGGTCGCACGGGGAAGACCGCGACAGCGGGCGCAACCTCCCCGGCGTTTCACCGCCGAGCGTGATTGCCGAGCTGGCCTGGCAGTCTCCCGACGCCAGCCTGGAGACCCGGCTCATTGCGACGGCGACAAGGGGTCAGCGCGAACTGGTCGACGAGGAAGATGAGCCCTTGTTCTCTCCGCCCGGCTACACGACGGTGGACTGGCTCACGCGCTGGTTCCCGCGCAGGGATCTGGAAATCGGCCTGGGCCTGTTCAACCTGACCGACCGTCAGTACTGGCGCACGGGCCAGGTGCTCGGCCGCACCCCCGGCGATCCGATCGTCCCCCTGCTGGCCGAACCGGGGCGCTGGGGGATGCTCAGCCTCACCTGGCACCATTGAACGCGGTAATCTGGTTTCCTGATTGTCGTTTCGAGGACCAGACATGCCACATCATCGACTGATCATTCTCGGGACCGGCACTGCCGGCCTCAGTGCCTGGAAACAGGCGCGCGATCTCACCGACGACATCCTCATGATCGACCCCGGCCCGTTGGGTACGACCTGTGCCCGGGTCGGCTGCATGCCGTCGAAGTCGCTGTTGCAGGTCGCCCTTGACCACCGGGCTGCCCGGCGTCTCCATCGCGACGGCCTGCTCACGGGCCCGGCCGGCGAACTCGACGGCGCGGCAGTGATGCAACGCGTGCGCGAGCTCCGGGATCGCTTCACCGCCGGTCCCGTTCGGGCGGTGGAAAAGATGGGCGATGGCTTTATCCGCGGCGCCGCACGCTTTGTCGCACCCGACTGCCTCGAGGTCGACGGCACACGCTACAGTGCCGACGCCATCGTCGTGGCCGCCGGGACCAAACCCTTCGTCCCGAAACCCTGGCGGGCACTGGACGATCGACTACTGACCAGCGACGATCTGTTCGAGATGCCCGATATTCCCCGGCGGGTGGGTGTGATCGGCGCCGGCGCCATCGGCTGCGAGATCGGCCAGGGCCTGGCCATGCTCGGCTCGGAGGTTCACCTGTTCGGCCGCGACCAGCGCCTGGCGGGGATCGCCGACAGCCAGATCAACGACGTCATGCACGAGGCGTTGAGCGGCGAACTGCATCTCCACCTGGGCGAGGATGCCCGGCCGGAGCCCACCCCGAACGGTGTTTCGATCCACTTCGGCGAGGAACGAATCGAAGTCGATCTCGTGATCGCCGCCATCGGCCGTCGCCCCCCGATCGAGGACCTCGGACTCGACCGACTCGATGTGCCGGCAGACGACAAGGGTCTGCCGCGGATCGACCCCGCCAGCCTGCGCGCCGGCGACGCGCCGGTCTGGTTCGCCGGCGACATCAACGGCATTCGCCCGATCATGCACGAGGCCGCCGACGAAGGTCGGCTGGCGGCCTGGCACGCCCTGCACCCCGACGCCGAATGCATGAGCCGGCGAACGCCCATTGGCATCGTCTTCACCGAGCCCCAGGTGGCCTGGGCGGGGCAACGCGGCGATGATCTTTCCGGCGAAGCCCTGACTGGAGAGTGCGACTTCAGCCGTCAGGGCCGCTCCATCATCAAGGGCTACGAGCACGGCCTGATGAAGGTACACGCCGACCCCGACGGCCGACTGGTGGGGGGCGAAATGGCCTGCGCCGGCGCCGAGCACCTGGCCCACGAGCTCGCCTGGCTGATCCAGCAGGAAGTGAACGTGATCGAGGCGCTGCAACTGCCCTTCTACCACCCCGTTCTGGAGGAAGGCATGCGCACCGCCCTGCAAGATATTCGCCGCCAGCTTCCCGAACGCGAGCGCCGGCCCGACCTGCCGTTGTGCCATCCGGGTGAGGATTCGCTACCGGGCGTTTAAATCCGCACTCCGGGCTACATTCAGCAAGCCCGCGATTACCAGCACAGAACCGGCAAAATTCTCTTCGAAAATCGTTCCTGTTTGACTCCCGTCAAATTACCCCGGGCTGCAGGCTTTAAGATGCACGCGAAATACATATTTGGTATTTCCAAGACTGCCAATTGCTCGCAAAGGAGCTGTAAAAAATGAAACTGTTCAAGTCCCCGACCATCGCCACCGCCCTCGCCTTCGGACTGATTTCCGGCGGCCTGAGCGCCGACGACCGCCTCGTCCACGACGGGGAATTCATGGTCGACGGCAAGATCTTCGGCCTGCCCGAAGCTCGCGTCTACACCGAAGACTACAGCGGCCCGCCCGTCGTGGGCGACTACCTCACGGCCGTACCCCACCTGGCCGAACTCGATTATGAGGGCAACCGCACCCACGACGTCCGCATGGATGTGATCTCCCAGCAGATCGAGGTCGCGCCGGGCAAGTCCTACAATGCCTGGACCTTCGGCGGCAGCGTGCCCGGACCGACCCTGCACGTGCGCGAAGGCGACCGGGTCGTGTTCACCATGAAGAACCGCTCCGACGAGCCGGTGGTCATCACCGAGCCGGTCAACGGCGGAAGCCCCTTCTTCGGCCAGGTGCAAGCCAACCCGATCCAGAAGAACCAGCCGGCGGTCAGCCCCATGCCGCACTCGATGGACTTCCACAGCGGTACCGTGGCGGCCAACGACAAGTGGCAGACAATTCCCCCCGGCGCGACCATCGAGTTCGAGTGGGTCGCCAACTACCCCGGCGTGTACATGTACCACTGCGGCACCCCCAGCGTGCTGATGCACACCGCCCAGGGCCAGTACGGGGCCGTCGTGGTCTCGCCGAAAGAAGGCTTCCCGACCGACGACCAGGTCGACCATGAATACGTGCTCGTGCAGTCGGAGTTCTACCTGACCGAGGACGAATACACCGAGGGCTATCGCTACGACCACGAAGCCGCGATGGCGCGCGATCCCAGCCAGGTGACCTTCAACGGCCATGTCAACGCCCTGCACGACGCGCCGCTGCGCGCCAATGCCGGCGAACGGGTTCGTCTGTATGTGCTCAACGCCGGGCCGAGTGGAACATCCAGCTTCCACGTCATCGGTGCCATCTTCGACCGCGTCTGGTACGAGGGCAACGTCGAGAACGAATGGCACGGTATGCAGACTGTCCTGCTCGGCGCCAGCAACGGCGCGGTCATGGACTTCATCGTGCCCGAGGAAGGCAGCTACAAGCTGGTCGACCATGAGTTCGCCGATGCCGAACGCGGCGCCGCCGGCACCCTGGTCGCCGGACCGCGCAAGCAGTAGTCCAAACGCGTACCCAAAGTACCGAGGAGCCGCCGTCATGCGCACACTGCTGATCACACTGATGCTGAGCCTGCCCATTGCAGTCTTCGCCGAAGAGGCCGGCATGGTGTACATCGACGGCGGCGACTGGGAACTGCCCATCGTCCGCGAGGACACCGGTCAATCCGGACGGGTCGAGGATTTCCTGCTCGATGTCCACCAGGTTACCAACGCGGCGTTTCTCGACTTCGTGCGGGCCAACCCCGAGTGGCGTCGGGACCAGGCGCCCGGTATCTTCCGCGACGCCGGCTACCTGTCGCACTGGCCCTCGGCCGAGGGCCTGGGTGAAGGCAACGCCGCCCCGGACCGGCCCGTCACCCGGGTGTCCTGGTACGCCGCGCGGGCCTACTGTCGCGAAATCGGCGGCCGCCTGCCATCGATGACCGAGTGGGAATACGCTTCCGAACGTCAGCGCCAGGCCCTGGAGATCGCCCCGCAAGATTATGCAAGCCAACTGTTCAGCTGGTATGCCAATCCCGGTGCCGGCGACCTGCGGCCCGTCGCATCCGGCCCGGCCGACGGGCTGGGCATCCACGACCTACATGGACTGGTGCTCGAATGGGTTGAGGACTTCCAGCTGATTCTGGGACGCGGCGATGACATCGACCTGCTGACCGGCTCATGCGGGGATACCGCCCGCTTCCTGCCGGAATTCGACGAAGCCCACTACGCCACTTTCCTGCGATTCCAGTCGCGCAGCAACTACCAGCCCGTCACCACGACCAGCACACTGGGATTCCGGTGTGCCTACGATCCGGAGTAACACCATGAAAACCGCATTCATCGCCCTGGCCACGGGCGCTCTCCTGGCCGTTTCGGCCTTCGCGGAAAACCCGCATGCCGGCCACGACGCCCATGCCAACCACACGCCGATGACCGCCGAAGCGATCACGCACGAGCACTCCCTCTTTCACCTGGATGCCGACTGGCAGACACAGGACGGTCGCTCAATCCGGCTGGATCAGCTGGCCGGCAAACCGACGCTCATCACCATGATCTACGGATCCTGCACCACCGCCTGCCCGGTTCTGGTCAACGATGCACGCCGGATCGACCGGGCCTTGCCCGATGCCATCCGGAAAAACCTGCAGGTGGTCGTCGTCAGCTTCGACCCGGCCCGCGACACCCCCGAACGCATGGCCGACTATGGCGCCGACTACGATGTCGATGCCGAGCGCTGGCACTTCCTGCACGGTGCACCGGCCGACATCCGTACCCTGGCCGCCATGCTGGGCGTTCGCTATCGCGACAACGGCGACGGTACTTTCGACCACAGTAACTTGCTCACCCTGCTCGACCCGGAAGGCCGGGTCGCCGAACGCAGCGAGGGCCTGGCGCGGCCGGTCGATCCCATCGTTAAAGCCCTCGAGCGCCTGCACGAAACGCCGCGGGCGGAAGCGGTCGCTTCGGACTAGCCAAGGGCCGCGAGCAGACGCCTGGCCCGGGCTTCGATACCGTCGAAATCACCCGCGGCCACGAGCTGCGGGTCGAACAGCGGCGCCACGAATCCGATCGCGTGGCCCCCGGCCGCCAGCCAGTCGGCCGCATTGGCCTCGGTCACGCCGTGGGTGGGCACGATGTTGAGAAACGGCATCGGACCCAGGCAGGCCTTGACGAATTCCGGGCCGATTCCCGGTGCGGGAAACAGTTTTTGGAGCCCGGCGCCCGCCCGATGCGCGCGCAGCATCTCGGTGGGTGTGTGCGTGCCCGGCATCGCGGCCACGCCCAGGCGCGAGGCAGCCTCGATCACCACCTCGTCGGTCACCGGCGAGACCAGGAACTTCGCCCCGGCGTCCACCGCCTTTTCCGCTTCCTCGATCGTTAGCACGGTGCCTGCCCCGAACACCACGTCGGGATGGCGCTTCGAGAAATCGGCGATCAGCTCGTAGACGTCGGGAATCGTGAGCGTGAACTCACAGATCGTGAAGCCGCCGCGAATGGCTGCTTCCATCGCCTGAACGGCGGCTTCGGCATCGTCGGTGCGGAGGATGGCGGAGGCGCGGGTCTTGCCGAGTTGCTGGACGAAATCGTTGGGGGTCATAGCGGCATCGAGTGTGAAGTGTTCAGTGTGAAGTGTAAAGAAAATCGCAACCCTTCACTTCACACTTCACACTTCACACTTCACACTTCACACTTCACACTTCACACTTCACACTTTCCGCCACCCGCTCGATCTGGGCTTCGGTCATTTCCGGGAAGATCGGCAATGACAGGCAGCGTTCGGCCACCGCTTCGCTGTTGGCCAGGGATCCTCCCCGGGTGTAGCGAGAAAATGCCGGCTGACGGTGTAACGGTGTCGGATAATAGACGGCACTGGCGATGCCGGCCTGCTTGAGTGCCGCCTGAATTGCCTCACGCCGGCCTTCCGGCACCAGCGTCGTGAACTGGTGATAGACGTGTCGGCCGCGATCATTCTCCAAGGGCAGCGTCAGCACCGTCTCGGACAGACACTCACGGTAACTTTTCGCCACACGCCTTCTTTGCCGATTGAATTCATCGACAAGGGGGAGCTTGACGCGCAGGATGGCGGCCTGGATTTCGTCCAGGCGGCTGTTGTAACCGACCACCTTGTGCTCATAGCCGTCCACCCGGCGCCCGTGATTGCGCAGCATGCGCAGCTCTTCGGCCAGTGCATCGTCGCTGGTGGCGACCAGACCCGCGTCGCCGCAGGCACCGAGATTCTTGCTGGGAAAAAAGCTGAAGGCCCCGGCCAACCCGAATGCCCCCGTCTGCCGACCGTCGATCGTCGCTCCGAAGCTCTGGGCACAGTCTTCGATGATCGCCAGGTCGTGCTCGTCGGCAATCGACTGCAGGGCAGGCATGTCCGCGGGCTGGCCGAATAGATGAACGGGCAGGATCGCCTTCGTATGCTCGGTGACGGCAGCGGCGACACCCGCGGGATCGATATTGAAGGTCCGCGAATCGATGTCGACGAAAACCGGGTCGGCGCCGCAGTAGCAGATCGCCTCGGCCGTGGCGATAAAGGTGAATGGCGACGTGATGACCTCGTCGCCAGGACCGATGCCGGCGGCGCGGAGCGCCAGATGCAGCGCGTCAGTGCCGGAGGCGCAGCTCAAGGCGTGGCGCACGCCCAGGTATTCGCCCAGTTCCTCCTCCAGGGCCTGAACGTTGGGACCCAGAATATAGCGGGTGCCGGCCATGACCTCGGCAATCGCGGCCTCCAGTTGCGGCTTAAGGCGCTCGTGCTGGGCGCCGAGATCCACCATGGGAATCGGCTTCATGCCGAACGCACTGCCCCGGTTTTCGGCCGCGAATCCACCATGGCGGAGATATGCATGGCCGTCTCCAGGGCGCGCAGACCGTCCTCGCCGGTCACGACGACCGGCGTGCCATCGCGAACCGCCGAAACGAACGACTCGATTTCCCGCCTGAGCGCGTCGTTCTCCTCGAACGACGATTCCTCGCGCAGGATCTCCGGCACGCCGGGGAACATCTCGCGGTCGCCGATGCGATGCACGGCCAGGCCGCAACTCTGGAAGTCGATGGAAATATAGGCCTCGGGCTGGAAAATGCGCATGCGCCGCTCGGATTTCACGCTCACTCGGCTGGAAGTGACATTGGCCACGCAGCCGTTCTCGAATTCCAGCCGGGCATTGACGATATCCAGTTCGTCGGAAAGCACCGGCGTGCCGTTGGCCGCCAGCGACCGAACCGGACTCTTGACCATGCCCAGGATCAGATCGATATCGTGGATCATCAAATCGAGCACGACGTTGACGTCCGTGCCGCGCGGCTTGAAGGGGGCGACGCGGTGCGACTCGATGAATAGCGGGTTGAGCTCGAAGCCGCCCAGGTCGAGGAAGGCGGCATTGAAACGCTCCAGATGACCGATCTGGAAAATCACGCCACGTTCGCGGGCCAGGCGCGTCAGCGCCTTCGCCTCGTCGAGCGTACTCGCAATGGGCTTTTCCAGCAGCACATGCACGCCGGCTTCCAGGAAATCACGGGCGATGTCATAGTGACGCACCGTGGGCACCGCAATGGAAACGGCATCCACCTCACCGATAACTTCTCGGTAATCGGTCAGCGCCCGACAACCGCAATCCCGTGCGGAGCGCTGTGCCGCCTGATCGTCGATATCGACCACGGCGACCAGTTCGGCATTGTCCAGCGCGGCGTATTTCTGGGCGTGGAACCGGCCCAGGTAACCCACGCCGATGACGGCACATTTGATCCGATTCATGGTGACTGGTCCGGCATGTCATCGAGGCCTGATCGGCCCGCCTCCCTGTGATTCGGACCCGATAGCGGCATCTTGCGGGTGTCGTTCGCTGCTGTCAAAGACTGGCGGAGAGGGAGGGATTGCTGCGCCCGCTTCCGCGGGCTTGCCCTTCGGGCTGACGCTTCGCGTCAGCGAGCTCGCCTTCGGCTCGGTTCGACCCCTCTGATCGGGTTCGAATCCCGAAGTGCCATTAGCTCCTTCTCACTCGCCACTACGCTGTACTGTCAATCTGGCGGAGAGGGAGGGATTCGAACCCTCGAACGGGGAAAACCCGTTACCGGTTTTCGAGACCGGCGCATTCAACCACTCTGCCACCTCTCCTTTGTAGCGGGCGAATTATACATGACGGGCCCCGATATCGCAGGGGCTACATCAGGCGCACTGGGAAAAATTCGAAACCCGAAGCACCAAATCCGAAACAGGGCCCATCACCCCCGTTTCGTGCTTCGAATTTCGTGCTTGTTTCGGATTTTAGATTTCGAATTTCGGATTTCAGGCCGGATTAGAGCCTGTCACGCAACCAGTCGGCAACGGACTCGAGCGCGGACGGTAGCGCGGACACATCACTCCCCCCGGCCTGTGCAAAGTCGGGGCGTCCGCCACCCTTGCCGCCGACCTGGCCGGCGACGTGATTGACCAGTTCGCCGGCCTTGATGCGGTCGGTCAGGTCCTTGGTCACGCCGGCGACCAGGCGCACACCATTACCGGCGGGGGTCCCCAGCACGATCACGCCCGAGCCGATCTTGTTCTTGAGCTGGTCGACCGTGTCGCGCAGGCTGTTGGGGTCGGCGCCTTCCAGTTTGGTTGCGATGAGTTGTACGCCGTCGATTTCGACGGCCTGCGAAGCCAGGTCGGAGCCGACCGCCGAAGCCAGCTTGCCCTTGAGGCGCTCGAGCTCCTTCTCCAGTTCGCGCGAGCGACCCAGCAACTGCCCCACGCGCTCGGAAAGCTGTTCCGGGCTGGTCTTGAGCTGACCGGACGCCTCGCGCACCGAATGATCCAGTTTCTGAAGCCAGTCCACCGCCACGCGTCCGGCCACCGCCTCGATGCGGCGGACACCGGCCGAGATACCGGTCTCGGAAATGATCTTGAACAGGCCGATATCGCCCATGCGGTCGACGTGTGTACCGCCGCACAGCTCCATCGAAAAATCGCCGAAACGCAACACGCGCACCTCATCGCCGTATTTTTCGTCGAAGAAGGCCAGCGCGCCGGCCTCGATTGCCTCGTCGAATGGCATGTGCCGGGTTTCGGCCTTGGCATTGGCCTGGACCTGCTCATTGACCAGGCGCTCGATCTCGGCCAGTTCTTCCTCGGTCACCGGCGCATGGTGCGAGAAGTCGAAACGCAAGCGATCGGGCGCGACCAGCGAACCCTTCTGCTGGACGTGTTCACCAAGCACCGTACGCAGCGCCGAGTGCAGCAGGTGCGTGGCCGAGTGGTGGCGCACGATATCGGCACGGCGCTGCGAATCGATCTGTCCGGATAACCGCTGGCCGACCTTCAGCGAGCCCTCGGCCAGGCGGCCGACATGGCCATGGAAGGCACCGGCGAACTTGCGGGTATCGGTCACTTCGAAGTGAGCACCTTTGGCGTCGAGCCGACCCGTATCACCCACCTGGCCGCCGGACTCTGCGTAGAAAGGCGTGCGATCGAGCACCAGTACCGCCTCGTCACCCGAATCGATGGCGTCGACCGGTTTTCCGTCGACCAGGATAGCCAGCACTTCGGCGTCGTCCACCGAATGCTGTTCATGGCCGAGAAAGCGGGTTGCCGGCAGCTCGGCAATCAGTTCTGTCGGCATTCCGTCACCGCCGGCAAACTTGCCGGCCGCGCGGGCGCGTTCGCGCTGCTGCTGCATGGCCTGCTCGAAGCCTTCCTCGTCGACGGTCAGCTCGCGCTCGCGGGCGATGTCGCGGGTGAGATCGACGGGAAACCCGAAGGTGTCGTAGAGCTTGAAGGCCACCTCACCGGGAATCTCGCTGCCGTCGAGTTCGGCAATGGCGTCCTCGAGCAGCTTCATGCCCTGATCGAGCGTCTCACCGAAGCGCTTCTCTTCGCGCTCGAGCACCTCGGTGGCGAATTCCTGCTTGTCCACCAGCTCCGGATAGGCATCACCCATTACGTCGGACAGGGGTGCGACCATGCGGCTGAAGAACAGCTCCTCGCAGCCGAGCTTGTAGCCGTGACGGATGGCGCGGCGGATGATGCGGCGCAGCACGTAGCCGCGGCCCTCGTTGGAGGGCAGCACGCCGTCGACGATCAGGAAAGCGCAGGCACGGATATGATCGGCGATGACCTTCAGCGAGGCCGAGTCCCGGTCCCTGGCGCCGGTCAGCTCCGCCGCCGCGTCGATCAGGTGCCGGAACAGATCGATGTCGTAATTGGAATGCACGCCCTGCAGGATCGCGGCGAGACGCTCCAGGCCCATGCCAGTGTCCACCGAGGGCGCCGGCAGCGGGCTGAGCGTACCGTCCGAGGCGCGATCGTATTGCATGAATACGAGGTTCCAGACCTCGATGTAGCGGTCGCCGTCTTCCTCGGGTGTCCCCGGCGGGCCGCCCGGCACCTCGGGCCCGTGATCATAGAAGATCTCCGAGCACGGCCCACAGGGGCCCGTGTCGCCCATCGCCCAGAAATTGTCCTCGGCGCCGATGCGCGAGAATCGCTCGGGGTCGACGCCGATTTCCTTGAGCCAGATATCCGCCGCTTCGTCGTCTTCCTCGTAGACCGTCACCCACAGCTTCTCGGGCGGGAATCCGCAGGTGTTCGTCAGGAATTCCCACGCGAACTCGATCGCTTCGCGCTTGAAATAGTCGCCGAAGCTGAAATTGCCCAGCATCTCGAAAAAGGTGTGGTGCCGGGCGGTGTAGCCGACATTTTCCAGGTCGTTGTGCTTGCCGCCGGCACGCACGCAGCGCTGCGAGGTCGTCGCCCGCGAATACGAGCGCTTCTCCGAGCCGAGAAACACGTCCTTGAACTGCACCATGCCGGCATTGGTGAACAACAGGGTCGGATCATTGGCCGGCACCAGCGAACTGGAGGGCACGATACGGTGATCGCGCTCGGCAAAGAAGTCGAGAAAGGTCTGGCGGATTTCGGCGGTGGTTTTCATTGGTTCAAACAGTCCGGGAATCGGGCGTCCGTGAATTCAGACATATAGTTTAAGTCCCGTGTACGCAAGAGCGCACCGGTGGTTCCAGTCGCTTTCACTCGAATAGTTCGCGGATGTGCTCGTGGGCAAATCCGCGCCGCGCCAGCGCCTGCTGGCGGCGGGATTTTTCCTTGAGGTCCGCCGGCGGTTCCGGGCCGTAGCGTCGCTCATACCAGTTCGCGGCGATGGCGAACCAGTCGGGCGATTCGGCCTCAAGCGCCTGGGCGGCCTGGTGGCGATCGATACCACGCTCGGACAGCTCGGCCCGGATTCGAACCGGCCCGTAGGCCTTGGCGACACGCTGACGCACGTAGCTTTCGGCAAAACGCTCGTCCGACTGGAGATTCTCCCCGGCGAGCTCGTCGATGACTTCTTCGACGGCCGGCCCCGACCAGCCGCGCCGGATGAGCTTGCGGGCCAGCTCGAATCGCGAGTGCTCCCGACGCGCCAGCAGGCGAATCGCGGCCTCGCGGATCCCCGCCGGGTTGGCAGCGTCCTCTTCGGTCAAACCGTTGCCCGGGACCTGGATCAACCGGCTTGCGACTGGGCCTTGTCTTCGGCCTCGGCGGCTTCGGCATCCTCCGTCGCCTCACCGGTCGATTTGGGCAGCAACTTCTCGCGCACCCGGCGCTCGATATCGGCGGCCATGTCCGGGTTGTCCTTGAGGAACTGGCGGACATTGTCCTTTCCCTGGCCGATGCGGTCGTCGCCGTAGCTGTACCAGGCACCGGATTTCTTGACCAGGCCGTGCTCGACGCCGAGCTCGATCAGTTCGCCCTCGCGCGAGATGCCCTCGCCGTAGAGAATCTCGAAGACGGCCTGTCGGAACGGCGGCGCCATCTTGTTCTTGACCACTTTCACGCGGGTCTCGTTACCCACCGCCTCGTCGCCGCGCTTGATCGCGCCGATGCGACGGATATCCAGGCGCACCGAGGAGTAGAACTTGAGCGCGTTGCCACCGGTGGTCGTCTCCGGCGAGCCGAACATGACGCCGATCTTCATGCGGATCTGGTTGATGAAGATCACCAGGCAGTTGGTGCGCTTGATGTTGCCCGACAGCTTGCGCAGCGCCTGGCTCATCAGCCGCGCCTGCAACCCGACATGGGAGTCGCCCATCTCGCCCTCGATCTCGGCCTTGGGCGTGAGTGCGGCAACCGAGTCGACCACCACGATGTCCACCGCGCCGGAGCGCACCAGCATGTCGGTGATCTCCAGAGCCTGCTCGCCGGTATCGGGCTGCGAGACCAGCAGGTCGTCGACGTTGACGCCCAGCGCCTCGGCATAACTCGGATCCAGCGCGTGCTCGGCATCGACGAATGCAGCCATGCCGCCGGCCTTCTGCGCCTCGGCGACGGCGTGCAGGGTCAACGTCGTCTTGCCGGAGGATTCCGGCCCGTAAATCTCGATGACGCGACCGCGCGGAAGACCACCGACGCCCAGTGCAACGTCCAGCGCCAGCGACCCGGTCGAGACCACCGGAACATCCTTGCGCCCGGCGTCGTCGCCCATGCGCATGATCGCGCCCTTGCCGTACTGTTTTTCGATCTGGCCCAGTGCCGCGGCCAGTGCTCGCTTGCGATTGTCGTCCACGATATATGTCCTCTCTTCTCGATTCGTTCGATGGGTGCCGCGATCGGACCCGATTATCTCACAGCGCCGTCGCGATCCAAGGCGGATCGGCCGGCTCGCGGGCAATTCCTACAGGCCGTCACGGCAGCTTCCTACGTTTCATTCGTCCCCAGTATAGGAGGCGCTTTCTCAAAACCCGAGAATGGCGCCAATACCGGGCGGAAAACACCGAGAAACGGTTACTATTCGCTCTCCCGACCCGCCACGGAAGCTTTGAAGAATGTTCAGCCGCTGCAGATCCCTCGCGCCGAGGTCCGGCTTGGCCACGATCACACTCTCACTGTTGCTCACGGGGCTTCTCGTCGCCTGCGGCGACCGCTCCCCGGACGCCGGCCTGATCCGGGCGCCCGAATTTTCCGACGATTCCGGACGACTGGCGCGACCCTGGCGCTTTGCCCACCACGCCACCACCGATTCATATCGCCTCGAGATTCGTGACGGTATCGCCACCATCGAGCGCACCGGCCCGGAACCGTGGTCGCAGTTAGTCCAACCCGTACCGCCGGAGCAGCTGGATTCACTCGCCGGCCGACGCCTGGCTTTCTCCATGGATATCCGCGCCCGGCTGGAGAACGAGACGTTCGGACCGCCCCTGGAGCCGACGGCGCTGACGGTCCGGATGTGGAACAAGCCAGCGGCCGCGAGTGCCGGCGCGCTGGGCGCCATGCTCGGATCTCGCCAGGCGGAAAGCGAACGCCTCGCTTTACCGCACGACGCGCAAATTTCCGACTGGCGGCGGGTCACGCTCGAGTTCACGGTGCCGGAGGATATCGCGCGCATGGAAGTCGCAGCGATCATGGCTTCCGGCGGACGTCTCGAGCTTCGGAATCCCGCGCTGCACCCTCTCTAGTGTACCCCGCCGCACTACTGCCCGATCGACCACCGACCGATCCGCCGATAGGGCTGGCCGGGTATCGACTCGACCAGCGCGAATTCCCGAACCGGCCAATGCAGCGGCGTCGGGGTGGGCAGATCCGGGCGGTGGGCGACCTTGCGAAACAGGGTCACGTGCGGCCGGAACGGGCGCCGATCCAGATCGATCCCGAGTTCACCGATACGGGCATACAAAGCTGCCTGAAGCGCTTGGAGCGCCTCGGGCGCCTCTCCGCCCAGCCAGAGCACCCCGGCGCGCGGAAACCAGCCGAAGCGATCCAGGCGCAACTCACACGGCTCGCCCCGGATTGCCCCCGCCGCCGCCTCGAATTCGCCTAGACGCTCCCCGGGCTGGTCGCCTAAGAACAGCAGGGTCAGGTGGAGGTTATGATCGGGTACCCGCTTGCCACGGATCTGCCCCAGTTGCTCGCGTCGCGCAAGAATGCCGCGACGCGTGTCGTCGTCGGGCCACAAGGCGAAGAAAAGACGGCGCGTGTAGGTACTCAATTCGAAAGACCTGCCTGTTCGAGCAAAGCATCAAAGCGAGCGTTACCGCTCAGTGGCTCGAACTGGCGGTACACCCCGATGTATACCGCCGAAGGCTTGCGTTGCTCGACCGCTTCAGCGATCAAGTCGAGGGCCGAATCGTGTCTACCGAGCAAAGCCAACAGCTTGGCGCGCAGCACCACGTCTGAATACCAGTCGGGACTGTCCAGCAGCCACCGCCAATAGCCGCGCTCGCCCTGCTCGGCGAGCGCGCGCCGATGGCCGTCGGCATCATATTCCCGATCCTGGATGGCCGCATATTTCTCCCGCGCCTCGATGGCCTTCTCGAACCGGCCCAGGGCTTCGAAAAAATTGGAACGCCGGTCGTGCAGTTCCTGATGGTGCGGCAACGCTTCCAGCGCCCGGTCAATCACTTCCAATCCCTCTCGGTACCGGCCTGCATGCGCATGGACGGCAGCCAGTTCGACGTTGACGAAAGGATTGACCGGATCGAGTTCGTAAGCAGTCTCCATATGAGCAATTGCTTCTTCGTGCCGTCCCAACGCGCTGAGTAGTTCGGCATAGCCGAAATGAATCCACCAGCTATTGGGGTCAACTTCGAGCGCCTCGCGAAACAGCCGCTCGGCCCGGGCAAACGCCCACTCCTGAGAAAATGCCAGCCAGCCACGTGCGAAATGGGCGATACCCAGTTCCGGGTCGAGTTCGAGGGCCCGGCGGGCTGACTGTAGCGCCCGCCTCGCATACGCCGTCCGCTCCTCGGCTGACGGCCTGGAAAATGCCAGGCCACTCAAGGCCGCCGCCTTCCAGCCATGCACGACGGCATAGTCCGACTGTCGTTCGAGTGCCGCCTCGAAACTCTCCAGAGCGGCTGCATATCCGGACCGGTGAAATTGGTAGGTCTGTGCCCGCCCGCGCAGAAAATCTCGATACGCTTCCGGGTCCACGCTGTGGCGCCGCGGTCGGACCTCTGGATCCAGAGGCACTCGCGCCTGTCGCGCAATCGACTGAGCAATCTCGTGCTGAAGTTCCAGTATGTTTTCCAGACGCCGATCGAAACTCTCCGCCCACAGATGCGTCTCGCCTTCGGTTTCGATCAACTGCGCCGTAATGCGGATGCGGTCGGCATCCCGGCGGACGCTGCCCTCGACCACATAATCGACTCCGAGCATCCCGGCAATCTCGGACAGGGGCCTTCGCTGCCCTTTGAAAGCCATTACGGATGTGCGCGCGATCACGTCGAGGCGGGCGGGGTTGATGCGATTGAGCTCGGTGATCAGTTCTTCGGTCAGTCCGTCGCTGAAATAGTCGAACGACGTGTCGGGGCCCATGGACTCGAACGGCAGCACGGCGAGCTTGCGTACCGGCATGTCTGCCGCACGATCCCCATCGACCAACCACCAGATTCCTGAACTGGCGAGGACGACCACCACCATGGCCGGAAGCAACCATCGCATCTTGCGCCGCCAGCCCGATTGCGGAAATTCCTCGACTGACGCGATCAGACGATAGCCACCGCGCGGAATGGTCTCGATTATCTCGGGATGACGCGGATCATCCTCAAAGGCCCCGCGCAGTTCATGAACGGCGTGATTGAGCACCTCTTCGCTGACTTCAACCCGCGCCCACACGCGATCCATGATGTCCTGGCGCGAACAGACTTCGCCGGCATGGCCGACGAGGTATTGCAGTACGGCCATCGAACGCGGCTTGACCTGGATCCAGCCATCGGGAGTCTCGATCCGGTTGGCCGCCACGTCCACCTGTCTGCCACCGATGCGTAAAGTTCTGGACAAGCCTGCCAAAACCCCTGAGTGGTGGGTGCCGAATCATTATAACGAGCCGCCAATGCCTCGCTCATGGAGCGTTCAGGATCCGCTCAGATGGCGTTCATGACAAACATCGCGAGCCAGGTCAATGATCGAGCCACCTGTTCAAACGAGAGGTACTTGCAATGAGATCATTGCTACTGAGCATCACAGCCATCTGCCTTTTGGCCACGATACCCGTCTCAAACGCGGGAGCGGAGATCATTCGTTCCTTCGATCCCTCGGCCGGCGAATTCCCCGAGGATGTCGCCCCGGACCGCTTCGGCAATCTCTACGTCAGCATCACCGGTGATCGCGGGGAGATCCGGCGACTGGATGGCCAGGGCGGTGCGAGCCCGTTCTTCGAGCTCGATCCGGCACCACTCGGTTCCTTCGGAATCCTGGGCCTGACGACCGATCACTACGGTCACGTGTATGCGGCTGTTGCCAGTTTCGATCCCGCCACTCACGGTGTCTGGCACATCGATTCCGATGGAGAGGGATTCCGCATCCCCGGCAGCGAGGAAATCCTGATGCCGAATGATCTCGATTTCGACCGCCGGGGCAATCTCTATGCCACCGACACCATCATGGGCGCAGTCTGGCGCATCGGACCGTCACGACCGAATGGCCGACCGGTCGAACTGTGGATCCACGATCCGATGCTCCAGGCCAGCGGAGCGCTCAATCCGGAGGTCAATCTGGGCGCCAACGGCATCGCGATCGATGACCGCGAGGTCTTTGTCGCGGTGACCGAAGGGGCAAGTGTCGTTCGCATCGAGATTCAGCCGGACGGGTCAGCCGGTGCACCGGAGATTTTCGCGCAACATCCGGACCTGTTCGCCGTGGACGGACTCGATATTGACCACCGCGGCCGGCTCTATGGGGCCATCGTCGGTCTGCGCGGCGAGGGTCTTGGCCGGATCATGCGTATCCAACCGGATGCGGCTCCCGAACCCGTTCTGGGCCCCGAAGACGGTCTGCAGTTCCCGACGAATCTCGCATTCGCCAAGCGGGCTGCGGGACGGCAACAGATCTACGTTGCCAACTGGGATGTCGTGGCCGCCAATCTCGGCGTTGAGCCCAAGCCCGCCGTTCACACATTCCACCTGGGACCGCCTCCGGAAAGCGCGGAGTGAGAAACACTCCTTCGCTGCTTCAGCGCTTACTCATCCAAGCAGTCCGGATGACACAACCAGGCTTCGGAAAGCACAAGGAAACGGGCGCCGAGAGCGCCCGTTTCCTTTTTTAGGCCCCACGCCAAGTCTCAGGAAGCGAGCCGCTCGAGCAACCCTTGAATGGCCACGCCCACGCTTGCACGGCGGACTTCCTCCCGGTCTCCGCCGAGACGATGCACCTCGGTCTCGACGATATCGTCCGGCAGCGCCCAGCCGAAACAGACCGTACCCACCGGCTTGTCGGGCGTGCCACCGTCCGGACCCGCGATTCCGGAAACCGAAACCGCCACGTCGGCGCGGCTGTTCTCGACCGCGCCGCGCGCCATGGCCGCCGCCACTTCCTCGCTCACGGCGCCGAAACGGTGGATATCGCCGGGCCTGACGCCCAGCAGCTCGGTCTTGGCCTCGTTGGAATAGGTCACCAGCCCGCGCTCGAACCATTCCGAACTGCCCGGCAGGTCAGTGCACACCTTGGCGATCCAGCCACCGGTGCAGGACTCGGCCGTGACCAGCCTGCGCCCCAGCATCTTCATCTCGGCCGCCAGGGCGGTGGCCAGCATCGAGAGCGCTTCATCGTCGTGTCGCATCGCCATGGCTCCTATAATGCCTCGTTCTGAAATTCTTTATGTCCACAGATAAACAGAGATATTAAAAAAGGATCCCCTCAGAACACTTTGTTGGGAAAAGACAGTCCGCTTCATCACCTTTGATGTTCTGTTTTTTCATCTGTGTTCATCTGTGGACGAATTTTTTCAAGAGCTTCCAAGCTAATGGCCGACACGAGCACCCAGCACACGCCCCTGATGCAGCAATACCTCCGGATCAAGGCGGATTATCCGGACATCCTGCTGTTCTTCCGCATGGGCGACTTCTACGAACTGTTCTACGACGACGCCAGGCGCGCCGCCGGGCTGCTCGATATCACGCTAACCCACCGCGGCAAATCCGCGGGGGAACCGATTCCGATGGCCGGCGTGCCCTATCACAGCGTCGACGGCTATCTTGCGCGCCTGCTCAAGAAGGGCGAATCGGTGGCCATCTGCGAACAGATCGGCGACCCCGATACCGCCAAGGGGCCGGTCGAGCGCAAGGTCGTCAGGATCGTCACGCCGGGCACGGTCACCGAGGAATCCCTGCTGGAGGAGCGCGCCGAGCGCCTGCTGGCGGCGATCCTGCCAGCAAAGGACGGCTTCGGCCTGGCCTGGCTGGACCTGGCCGGCGGCCGGCTGCGCTGCTGCGCGCTGGCCTCGGCGGCCGAATTGACCGCAGAACTGGAACGCCTGCGCCCGGCCGAAGTGCTGCTGCCGGAAGACGCCGCCGTGCCCTTCAACCGCGAAGGCGCGGCCGTGCGTGAACATCCACCCTGGGCCTTCGACACCGAATCCGCCGAGCGCGAACTGTGCCGGCAGTTCCGCGTGCAGGACCTCTCCGGTTTCGGCATCGAGGGCCGCGGCCCGCACGTTGGCGCCGCCGGGGCCCTGCTCGGCTACGCGCGCGACATGCTCTCCGGCGACCTGCCGCACCTGTCTGGCATGCGCGCCGTGCGCCCGGCCGAGCACCTGGTACTCGACGCGGCCACGCGCCGCCACCTGGAAATCGACGTCCATCCCGACGGCCGCAGCGAGCACACCCTGGTCGGCCTGATGGACACCGCCGGCACGCCCATGGGCAGCCGTAAGCTCAAACGCTGGCTGACCCATCCGCTGCGCGACCGCGCCGCCCTCGGGGCGCGCCACGAGGCCGTGGCCGCCCTGCTCGAGACCCATGCACACCCCGGCCTCAATGAGCAGCTTTCCGGCCTGGGCGATATCGAGCGCGTCTTGACCCGCATTGCGCTGAAAACCGCCCGGCCGCGCGACCTGGCGACCCTGCGCGAGGGCCTGGGCCGCTTGCCGGCGCTGGGCGATGCCCTGGAGCAGGTTTCGGTACCGCTGCTCGACGAGCTGCGCGACGACCTCGCGCCCTGCCCCGACCTGTTCGAGCTGCTCGAGACCGCTATCGTCGAACAGCCGCCGATGGTCATCCGCGACGGCGGCGTGATCGCCGAAGGCTTTGATGCCGAACTCGATGAACTGCGCAGCTTAAGCCAGAACGCCGGCGACTTCCTGGTCCGCTACGAAGAACAGGAACGCGAGCGCACGGGCATCCAGACGCTCAAGGTCGGCTACAACCGCGTGCACGGCTACTACATCGAGATCGGCAAGACCCACATGGAAAAGGTGCCGACCGAGTACAGCCGCCGCCAGACGCTCAAGAACGCCGAACGCTACATCACCGAGGAACTGAAAGCCTTCGAGGACAAGGTGCTGTCGGCGCGCGAGCGGGCGCTGACTCGCGAAAAGGCGCTTTACGAGGAACTGATCGAGCGCCTCAGCAACGAACACGGGCGACTGGCGATCATCGCCGCCGGGCTGGCCGCGCTGGACGTGCTCGTGACCTTCGCAGAACGCGCCGAGACCCTGCGCCTGAATGCCCCCGTGCTCGACGAAACCCCGGGCCTGGAAATCACCGAGGGTCGCCACCCCGTGGTCGAGCGCGTCCAGGACGAGGCCTTCGTGCCCAATGACTGCCGCCTCGATCCCGACCGACGCATGCTGGTGATCACCGGCCCCAACATGGGCGGCAAGTCCACCTACATGCGCCAGGCCGCGCTGATCACCATCCTGGCCCACGCCGGTTCTTTCGTGCCGGCGAAATCGGCGCGTATCGGCCCGATCGATCGCATCTTCTCGCGCATCGGCGCCGGCGACGACCTCACCCGCGGCCGCTCCACCTTCATGGTCGAGATGGTCGAAACCGCCAATATCCTGCACAACGCCACCGAGCACTCGCTGGTGCTGATGGACGAGATCGGCCGCGGCACCTCGACCTTCGACGGCCTCGCCCTCGCCTGGGCGGTGGCGACCGAACTGGCACTGAACCTGCGCGCGCTGACCCTGTTCGCCACCCACTACTTCGAGCTCACCCGCCTGGCCGAGGACCACGAGGGCATCGCCAACGTCCACCTCGACGCCCGCGAGCACGGCGACGAGATCGTCTTTCTGCATTCAGTCAGGGAAGGCCCGGCCAGCCAGAGCTACGGCATCCAGGTCGCGCGCCTTGCCGGCGTACCCAAACCCGTCATTGCCCAGGCCCGAAAACACCTCGACCGCCTGGAAAACGAGGCCGTCACAGCCAGCACACCCCAGCTCGGCCTGTTCGGTCAGTCCAGGGCTGAGGAGAAATCCACTTCCGAGCCCGATCCGCTGCGTGACATGCTCGAGGACGTCGACCCCGACGACCTAAGCCCACGCGAGGCTCTGGACTGGCTCTACAGGCTCAAGAAGATAGACGGCTGAGGCAGAGGCTCTCTTACAAAAGAACGTAGCCCAGAAGAAGACCGCCCAGCACGATCCGGTAGATCACGAACGGCTGCATGCCGATGCGCTTGATGAAGGCCAGGAAGTAGTGGATGCAGGCGTAGGTGCTGATCGCCGAGACCACGAAACCCAGCAGCAACAGCCCCCACGGCGTGGTCAGTTCGGCCGTTGAAAGATCGTGCAGACCCAGCACCGTGGCGCCCGCGATGACCGGGATCGACAGCAGGAAGGAAAACCGCGAGGCGGCCTCGCGGGTCAGGCCCATGAACAGCGCGGCCGTGATGGTGATGCCCGAACGTGAGGTGCCGGGAATCAGCGCCAATACCTGGGCGAAACCGATCACCAGTACGGCCCGGAGCCCTAGCTGATACTCGTCGCGATCGCACCGCCCGCGCCAGTCGGCCCAGCCCAGTAGCAGGCCGAAGACAATCAGCGCGGCGGCCATGACACCCACACCGCGAAGCTCTTCGGCGGCCAGGTCCTTGAGCAGGAAGCCGAAAACGACCACCGGCAGTGTGCCGATAATCAGCCACCAGGCCAGTCGCGAGTCGGCATCGGCCCGTCCACCTGCGAGCGAGCCCAACCAGGAACGCGCCATCGATTGCAGTTCGGTGCGGAAATACCACACCACGGCGAACAACGAGCCCGCGTGCAGGATGATGTCGAAATCCAGGCCCTGGTAGACGCCGCCGGTCACCCAGGAATACAGCACCAGGTGGGCCTGGCTGGAGACGGGCAGGAATTCGGTCAGGCCCTGGATCAGGGCGATCAGCAGGGTCTGCAGCCAGTCCACGCTTGTTCCTCGGTCGGGTTGTTTCGCCGCGCTGCGGGCATGTGCCAGTCCAATTGACGGGGCGTCAGGGATTCGGGCGTTATGATACCGTTCAATTCAATCGGTCGGAGACAACCGGCGCCATGCCTCGGGGAGATACGGTATGAAAGCACTGCGCATCATCATCCTTGTGATCGCCATCATTGCGGTCGGGCTTCTGCTGCTGGCCGGCCCGGGCACGCGTATGGATTGGTGGGACTTCCGCTTCGGGTTCACGATGATGGAGTGGGCGTTGTACGGGGGTGTCGCCGCCGGCATCCTCGGCATCCTTTTGCTGCTGATACCGGCCACACGCCGCGGCGGCGCCACTGTGCTCGTCGCCGCCGTAGTGATCGGCCTCACGACGGCGGCTGTGCCGTACCTGCAGGTCCAGAAGGCGCGATCGGTGCCGCCGATTCATGACATCACCACCGACACCGCCGATCCACCCGAATTCGTGGCCATCGCGCCTTTGCGGGCAGACGCCCCCAATCCCGTCGAATACCCCGGCGAGGAAACGGCGGAGAAACAGCGGGATCACTATCCCGACATCCGAACCCTGCAGCTCGACGCCTGGCCGGCCATCGCCTTCGAACATGCCCTGGAGGCGGCCCGTGCCCAGGGTTGGGAAATCGTTGAAGCGAGCGAGGCGGAAGGTCGCATCGAGGCGACAGCGACCACATTCTGGTTCGGCTTCAAGGACGACGTCGTAATCCGGATCCGGGGCGATAACAACGGCAGCGCAATCGACGTGCGTTCCAAGTCGCGCGTGGGACAGAGCGACGTGGGCGCCAATGCCGCGCGCATTAAGGCCTATCTCGAAGATCTGCAGGCGCGGAGCCAGTCCTGAATTACTCGGTTGCGTGCCGATCGAGCGCCCATGCGACATGTTCGCGCACCAGTTCGGAGGAATGATCCCGGCGCGCTCTGAGCGCCTCGACCACCTCACTTGAGGTCGGGGCGTTGCCCAGGGCCACGGCAAGATTTCTGAGCCAGCACTCGTAGCCCGTTCGCCGGATCGGGTTGCCCTCGGTCCGATCGAGAAAAGTGGCCTCGTCCCAACCGAACAGTTCGACCAGATCGCCGGCGTCCAGGTCCTTGCGCGGCGCGAAGTCGGCCTCGCCGGTGTGCTGCGCATAGCGGTTCCAGGGACAGACCATCTGGCAGTCGTCGCAGCCGAACACGCGATTGCCCATCAGCGGCCGCAGTTCCTCGGGGATCGAGCCCTTCAATTCGATGGTCAGGTAGGAGATGCAGCGGCGCGCATCGAGCTGGTACGGCCCGGTGATCGCCTGCGTCGGGCAGACGTCGATGCAGCGCCGGCAAGTGCCGCAGTGCGGGGTCACCGGCTCGTCGGCCGGCAGCTCCAGATCGGTATAGATCTCGCCCAGGAAGAACCACGACCCGGCATGGCGGCTGAGCAACAGGGTGTGCTTGCCGATCCAGCCCAGGCCGGCCTTTTCGGCCAGCGGCTTTTCCAGTACGGGCGCCGAGTCGGTGAACACACGATGGCCGAAAGGCCCGATCTCGCGCTCGATGCGCTGGGCCAGTTTCTTGAGCCGCTTGCGGATGAGCTTGTGGTAATCGCGGCCCAGGGCATAACGCGACACAACCGCGCGGTCGGGCTGGTCGAGCAGTTCCTCCACCGGCCGGGCCGACTCCGGCAAATAGTCCATGCGCGCGACGATCACCGAGCGGGTGTCGGGATGCAGCAGCGCGGGCCGGCTGCGCTTGCGCCCGTGGGCCGCCATCCAGTCCATTTCACCGTGCCGGCCTTCGGCCAGCCAGGCATCCAGGCGCTGCTCGTAGACGGAGAGGTCGGTGTCGGCAATACCGACCTCGGCGAACCCGAGCTCCAGCCCCCACTGGCGAATCTTCTCGACCAGTTCACCGGAATCGAGCTCACCTTGCCTATAATCGCAATCATGACTCATGATCGACATTATCCCATCGTGCCGCTCTACCGTGCCGAATCCGTGCGCGAACTCGACCGGCAGGCCATCGAAGGACACGGCATCGACGGCTATGACCTGATGCGTCGCGCCGGCCGGCGTGCCTTCGAAATCATGCGCGCGCGCTGGCCGGAGGCGCGGGCGGTCACCATCTGCTGCGGCGGCGGCAACAACGGCGGCGACGGCTACGTCATGGCGCGCCTGGCCCGGGAGGCCGGACTGGCGGTGCAACTGATCGCCATGAAATCACCCGATGAACTGTCCGGAACGGCCGCACGGGCGGCGAAGGACTGGCTGGCCGTCGGGGGTTCGATCGAACAATCCGACGAGCGGCTGCGCGGCGACGTGATCGTCGACGCCCTGCTGGGCACCGGCCTGGACCGGCCCGTGCGCGACGACTATGCGCGCCTGATCGACCACATCAACGACACCGGCCGGCCCGTGCTGGCCGTCGATGTGCCTTCGGGCCTGAATGCCGACACGGGAATGCCGCAGGGCCGCTGCGTGCGCGCCTGGGCCACGGTCACCTTCATCGGCCGCAAGCGCGGCCTCTACACCGGCCAGGCCGGGCGCTGGTGCGGCACCGTGCTCTTCGACGCCCTGGACACACCGCAGGCCATCCACGACATAGTCGAGACCGATGCCACGCTGCTGGATCCCGGCCTGTTGCGGCATTGCCTTCCTGCCCGGCCGGCCGATACCCACAAGGGGGATCTGGGCCGGGCGCTGATCATCGGCGGCAATCACGGCATGGCGGGCGCGCCGGTGCTGGCCGGCCGGGCGGCGTTGCGAACCGGCAGCGGACTGGTCACCCTGGCAACGCGCGGATCCCACGCCACCCTGGCCCCGTCCATCCAGCCGGAATTGATGAGCCACGGCGTGGAAACCCTCGAGGATTTCGAACCACTGGTCGGGACCGCCGACGTACTGGCACTGGGCCCCGGCCTGGGCCGCGACGACTGGGCACGCGCCCTGTGGAAGCGCACGATCGAGCACGACGCGCCGCTGGTGGTCGATGCCGACGGGCTCAATCTGTTGGCTGACGCGCCGACCCGGCGGGCGCACTGGATTCTCACACCCCACCCGGGCGAGGCCGCACGCCTGCTCGAGACCGGCGTGGCCGAAATTCAGTCCGACCGCTTCGCCGCCGCCTCGGCCCTGGCCGAACGCTTTGATGCGGTGGTGATCCTCAAGGGTCACGGCAGCCTGGTGGCCGGCCCCGGCGCGACCGTGGCTGTCTGCCCGTTCGGAAACCCGGCCATGGCCTCGGCCGGCATGGGCGACGCTCTGACCGGCATCGTCGCCTCGCTGCTCGGCCAGGGTCTCAAGCCCTACGATGCAGCCTGCTGCGGCGTGCTGGCACACGCCCTGGCGGGCGACCGGGCCGCATATGGCCGGCGCCAGATTCTCGCTGGCGATCTCGTCGATGCCCTGGCCCGGGTCCTTCCGGCGTGAGTAAGCCGCGCGAATACACAGCCCTCAGCGAATCCGAAACCCTGGCTCTGGGCGGGGCGCTGGCCGGCCAGTTCGCCGACGGGGGCATCGTCTATCTCTCGGGCGACCTGGGCGTGGGCAAGACCACACTGGTACGCGGCCTCCTGCGAGCGCTTGGATACGAGGGACGGGTCAAGAGCCCCAGCTACGGCCTGATCGAGAGCTACGTCATCGACGGGCGGGACATCCACCACCTCGATCTCTACCGCCTGGGCCACGGCGAGGAAATTGCCTACCTGGGACTCGAGGACCTGCTGACCGAAGGCAGCCTGCTGCTGGTCGAATGGCCCGAGCGCGGCGAGGGCTGGCTGCCGGGCCCCGACTGGCATATCCATATCGACGACCGCGAAGGCGGCGGGCGCACGATTCGCGTCAAGCGCTGAAAACCGCCCGATGCGGCCTTCAGAGCCGTCGCTTGCTATAATGTTCGGTTTTCACCCGCTGCGAGACCAGCCCACAAGGAGACGCGCGTGAGCATCATCAGCAAACTCGACACCCTGCGCAAGATCGGCGGCAAGCCGCTGACCAACGGCCTGGCCGACGACGTCCTCGAACGCTTTGCCGAGAGCGATCCCCGGCTCGGGCAGGCCGTGGACGATGCACTGGGCCTGCTGGAATGCTGGCGCGAAGCCTATCCGGACCTGATCGGCATCGATGAGGTCGACCAGAAAGCGGCTCTGCAGTCCGGTTACGTCAACTTCTACCCGGACGACTGCGTCAACCCTTTCGTGGCGCTGGCCGCGCGTGGACCCTGGATCATCACCACCAAGGGCGCAGTGCTGCACGACTCCGGCGGCTACGGCATGCTGGGGCTGGGTCATGCCCCCGGGGCGGTCCTCGACGCCATGAACCAGCCGCACGTGATGGCCAACATCATGACGCCGAGCTTTTCGCACCAGCGCTTCTTCGATGCGCTGACCGAAGAGATCGGCATGCGCCGCGACGAGGGCTGTCCCTTCCACCGCTTCCTGTGCATGAACTCCGGTTCCGAAGCGGTTACCGTCGCCAGCCGCATCGCCGATATCAACGCCAAGCAGATGACCGACCCGGCTGGCCTCAAGGCGGATTACAAGCTGCACCGCCTGTCGCTCTCGGGCAGTTTCCATGGCCGCACCGACCGGCCCGCGCGCTTCTCGGACTCGACGCGCAAGACCTATAGCCAGCACCTGGCTTCCTATCGCGAGGAAGACACGCTGATCACGGTCGAGCCCAACAACATCGAGCACCTGCAGCAGGTCTTCGACTGGGCCGACAAGAACAGGATCTTCATCGAGGCGATGTTCCTGGAACCGGTCATGGGCGAGGGCAATCCGGGCATGGCCGTCACCCCCGAGTTCTACGCCGAGGCCCGGCGCCTAACGAAGGAACACGGCACCCTGCTGTTGATGGATTCCATCCAGGCCGGCCTGCGCAGCCAGGGCGTGCTGTCGGTGGTCGACTATCCCGGCTTCGAAGGGCTGGAAGCGCCCGACCTCGAAACCTACTCCAAGGCGCTCAACGCCGGCCAGTACCCGCTGTCGGTGCTGGCCATGAACGACAAGGCCGCCGGCCTTTACCGCAAGGGCGTCTACGGCAACACCATGACGGCGAACCCGCGCGCGCTGGATGTCGGCACCGCCGTACTGCGCCAGGTCACACCCGAACTGCGCGAGAACATCGTCGAGCGTGGGCACGAGTTCCTGGAAAAGTTCGGCCAGCTGGCCGAGGAACTGGATGGGCGCATCACCCGTGTGCAGGGCACCGGCCTGCTGTTTTCCATCGAACTCGACAGCAGCGTCTACAAGGCCTACGGCGAAGGCTCCACCGAGGAATACCTGCGCATGCACGGCATCAACGTGATCCACGGCGGTGCCAACTCGTTGCGCTACACGCCGCCGTTCGGCATCACCTCCGAAGAGGTGGACCTGATCGTCGAAGCCACGCGCGACGCCCTGGTCAACGGTCCTGTCCGTCAATCCGAACAAGCGGCCTGAGAGCACTGGATCGCGCGGTGTGGCACGCGCACCGCGCCTTCCTTGCCGGGCTAAGCTGCAATACTTCCCCCCACCAGGCCTGCCAGTATCATTATGCCGGCGGCCATGGCGACCGTGAGGCTCGCCAGGGCCAGCAACTCACCGGAAATGGCCACCAACTGCCGGGTGCACTGGCGGAGGGTTGTCCGGAAGTGAATACGGGGACGGGCCTGGCGGTTTGCGATCGTAGCCTGCATGTCTGAACTCCATCACTTGAACGTGATGACAGTTCAGCACGCCAGCTTCTCAGAACCTGAGAATGGGGCGATTCCTCACTTCGAATCGACGTCGTCGCCGATTTCCCGCTCCATCTCGGCCAGGGATGCGTGGCGGAGATCCTTGCCCTCGACGAGGTAGACGATGTACTCACCGATGTTCTTGGCATGATCGCCGATGCGCTCCATCGAACGGGCTACCCAGATGGCGTCGATGATCCGGCGGGTGTTGCGCGGCTCTTCGACCAGGTAGGTGTGGTACTGGCGCAGGATGGCCTCGTAGTCAGCATCCACGTTTTTGTCTTCGCGCACCAGGTTCACCGCGACTTCCGCAGCTAACCTCGCGAAGCCGTCCAGGGCATCGTGAAGCATACGACGCACGGTCGTCCCCATGACCTCGAGCTCGCGATAATTGTTGCGCGGCCGATCAGCCTCGGCCAGCCGGATCGCCATGCGGGCGATTTTCTCGGCCTCGTCGCCGATACGTTCGAGATCGTTGATGGCCTTGATCATTGCAACAACCAATCGCAGGTCGCTGGCTGTCGGCTGGCGCCTGGCCAGAACCATGATGCAACGCTCATCGATGGATTTTTCCATCTCGTTGATACGATCGTCGGCCTCGACTACCTGCTGCGCCAGTTCGGAATCACCCTCGACCAGTGCCCGTACGGCATCACCGATCATCTCCTCGGCGAGCCCGCCCATGGTCATCACCTGCTGACGCAAGGACTCGAGTTCCTCGTTGAACTGGCGGGAAATATGTCTATCGAGATGCAGCTTGTCCATCAAATCTACTCCAAGTCCGAACGAGACTTAAGTGTTAAGTGTTAAGTGTGAAGTAAAACAATCAGCGCATTGAGCTTGTGCCTAACACCTAACACCTAGAAAACCTAAAACCAAACACCCAAATCGAAACAGTCACTTCACACTTTACACTCACCCATACCGCCCGGTGATGTAGTCTTCCGTCGCCTTGCGGCGCGGATTGGTGAACAACCGGGCCGTGTCGTCGAACTCGACCATTTCGCCCATATACATGTAGGCGGTGAAGTCGGAAACACGCGCGGCCTGCTGCATGTTGTGCGTCACGATGACAATGGTATAACGATCCTTGAGTTGGATGATAAGTTCCTCGACCTTGGCCGTGGAAATCGGATCCAGCGCGGAACAAGGCTCGTCGAGCAGGATCACTTCCGGTTCGATGGCGATTGCGCGGGCGATGACCAGCCGTTGCTGCTGGCCGCCCGAAAGCCCGAAGGCGTTGTCGTCCAGGCGATCCTTGACCTCGTCCCAGAGCGCTGCCGAACGCAGCGCATTCTCGACCACTTCCGAGAGCTTGCGTCTGTCGTTAACGCCCTGCAGCCTCAGCCCGTAGGCAACGTTCTCGAAGATCGACTTCGGAAACGGATTGGGCTTCTGAAACACCATACCCACCCGTCGCCGGTGTTCGGCCACGTCGACGTTGCGGTGATGAATGTCCTGCCCGTCGATCAGGATCTCGCCCTCGATACTGCAGATATCGATCAGGTCGTTCATGCGGTTGAAGCAGCGCAACAACGTCGACTTGCCGCAACCGCTCGGCCCGATGAAGGCCGTCACCCGATTGCGCGGGATGCGCAGATCGACGTTCTTCAGCGCCTGATCCTCGCCGTAGTACAAGTTGAGGCCACGGGTCTCGATACAGATATCCTCACGCTCGATATTGAGCGTCTGGCGATCCTGATTGACGGATACGCCGGATGGAATCTGCGTTTCCTGTTGCTTCTCTTCCATCATTGACTGTTCAACTCTCGATTAGATTCCTGCGATCGGGAACCACGGAATTCACCTCCGTGTTTTCCGTGGTTCCATAAAATCATTCTCAATCACTCTCTGAGCGATACTTTTCACGCAGCCGGTTGCGGATGGCGATTGCGCTCAGGTTCAGGATCAGGATCAGCGCCACCAAGGTCAATGCCGTGGCATAGACCAGTGGCCGGGCCGCCTCGACGTTGGGGCTCTGGAAGCCGACATCGTAGATATGGAAGCCCAGGTGCATGATCTTGCGCTCGAGGTGCACATAGGGAAACTCACCGTCGACCGGCAGGCTGGGGGCAAGCTTGACCACGCCGACGAGCATCAGCGGCGCCACCTCACCCGCGGCACGCGCCACGGCCAGGATCAGGCCGGTCATCATCGCCGGCGCCGACAACGGCACCACCACCTTCCACAGCGTTTCCCACTTGGTCGCACCCAGCGCCAGTGAACCCTCACGCACCGTGCGTGGAATACGCGCCAGGCCTTCCTCGGTGGAAACGATAACCACGGGGAGGGTCAGCAAGGCAAGCGTCAGCGAAGCCCAGAACAGTCCCGGCGTACCGAAGGTCGGCGCCGGCAGCCGCTCTGGGAAGAACAACTCATCGATGCTGCCGCCAAGCATGTAGACGAAGAACCCCAGCCCGAACACCCCGAAGACGATCGAGGGCACACCGGCCAGGTTGTAGACCGACACCCGGATCATGCGCAGGATCGGACCCTGTCGGGCATACTCGCGCAGGTAGATGGCAGCCAGAACACCGAACGGCGTCACCAGCACCGACATGATCAGCACCATGACCACCGTCCCGAAAATGGCCGGGAATATACCGCCTTCGGTATTGGCCTCGCGCGGATAGCCGGTTAGGAAATCCGTGATCCTGTGCCAATAGAAACCGGCCTTCCCCGCCAGGCTCAGGGCATTGTTCTTCGACGCCATAACGATGTCGCCAACCTTGATGGCCACTTTCTGCCCATTGGCCGTGCGCGCGTGGAGCACATCGCGCTCGTTCTGCTCCTGCAGATCGTTGCGCTGCGCCCGCAGTTCTTCGTATTGCTCCTCCAGCACGGAGCGACGCGCGTCCAGGTCGGCCATGGCGGCTTCCCGCTCGGCGCCGGTGACGCCGCGATGATCCAGCCCGCGCTCTTCGAGGCGGATCTCCTCGAGCTGGCTGTTGATCCGGCCGATCTCGTAACGTTCGATCTGCTGAATGCGTGCATGCAGTTCGTTGGCACGCTCGATGCGAGCCTGCAGTTCATCCCATAGGTTTTCACCTTCAGCGACAATCTGTCCGTTTTCTTCCAGGCGCAGGGGATAACCGTAAAAATTGCCCCATTCGCGCCGCTCGACCATCATCGCGTCTTCGGGGTAGTGCCATTCCCCAAGCGCGGGTTCGAGATGCCAGACGAAATCCCGGCCGGTCAGATCCCGGTTACCCACCTTGAACAGATGACGCGTGACGACCAGGGTTTCCTCATCGATAAGCTGGCCGGACTCGCGAACACGATGGGCCGGCAGGGTTTCGCTTTCAACCTGTTCGCCGAGAATCACGGTTTCACTGCCATCGACGGCGCTCACGGTCGTTTCGACCAATTCGGCCGGCCAGAAATGGGCAAAGCCGCGGACGGCGATCAACAGCAGCAGCCCGACAACCATGATTACCGAGATACTCAGCGCCCCGCCGATCAACCAGATCCACGGATCGCCGGATTTGAACCATTCCCTGAACTTCATGGGTGGTGTACCCCGCCGTTAATGCTGTAACTTTCAGCGAGTCGGAAAGCGTTTAGCTGCAAGGCATGGCTCGCAGGCAATGGCAGCGTCCTTGTCAAGAGGCATAACACCGCAGGTGAACGCTTTCCGGCTCGCCCTTCGGGAGCGTGCCTGAGACGACATTGCGGCGTTGCCCCCCTTGTAAAGGGCTTGCCATTCACTGCGGGGCGCGCCTTGCACTGTCGGCTCAGGCACGCTCTGAATGCTACAGAATTAGCGGCGGGGTACACTCGAACCTCACAGACTGCTGTACTTCGTGCGCAAGCGCTGACGCACGACTTCGGCGATGGTATTGACGATGAAGGTCATGGCAAATAGCACCAGGCCAGCCAGGAACAGGATGCGGAAATGCGTGGAATTGACGGCCGTTTCCGGCAACTCAACAGCGATGTTGGCCGACAGGGTGCGCATGCCTTCGAAAATGTTGAAGTTGACCACCGGGCTGTTGCCCGTCGCCATGAGCACGATCATGGTCTCGCCCACGGCGCGGCCAAAGCCGATCATCACTGCCGAAAAAATACCGGGACTGGCTGTGAGCAGGATGATCCGTGTGACTGTCTGCCAGGGTGTGGCGCCCAACGCAAGCGAGCCCTGTGTCAGATGCTTGGGTACGGTGAAGACCGCATCCTCGGCAATCGAGAAAATGGTGGGAATTACGGCAAAACCCATGGCGATGCCAACCACCAGCGCATTGCGCTGATCGTAGGTGATACCAATGTCGGTAAACCACTGCCGCATCGAGCCGTCAAAGAACCAGATCTCGATCAGCGGCGAGAGTTCGATCAAACCCCATACCAGCAGACAGATGACCGGCATCAGGATCAGCGCTTCCCAGCCGCCCGGAATGCGACTGCGAACCCCTCTTGGAAGCTGCGCCCAGGCCCAGGCGACGACCAGGAAGGCCAGCGGCAGACCAACCAAGACGGTAAACACCACGGGAATATGATTTTCCAGGAAGGGCGCGAGCCAAAGTCCGGCGAGAAAGCCGAGAATGACGGTCGGCAGCGCTTCCATCACCTCGATGGTGGGTTTGACGTAACCGCGCAAGCTGGGTGACATGAAATAGGCGGTGTAGATCGCCCCGGCAATCGCCAGCGGCATGGCGAACAACATGGCAAAGAAGGCGGCCTTGAGCGTGCCGACGGTCAGCGGCACCATGGAATATTTGGGCTCGAAGCTGTCGCTCCCCGACGAGGCCTGCCAGACATAATCGGGATCGGAGCGACCTTCATACCAGACCTTGCTCCAGAGCGCGCGAAACGAGGTCTCCGGATGCTCGTTCCACAAGTCGAACTCGGTGATTGTGCCCTCGCGACCCTCTACCAGAATCCGTTCATTGACGGGAGAAACAGCAACGCCGACCAACGGCTCTTCGGAAACCTGGTCGAGAAACAGCGTTCGTGCTGAAGTGCCGTAATGAATGCCGAGGTAACCGGCATCGTCGACGGCGACGAAGCCCTTGCGCGTGTACTCGGGCTGAATGGCCGTGATGGCACCCGGATGCTGTTCGAAATCGCGCGCCCGTGCCAGGTAGAAAATGTTGTCTCCGGCATCCTCGGTCTCGTCTCGGACAAGGAACCACTGCGAAATGTTGCCGGAGGCGGTGCCGACGATGGCCGAGAATGTGCCGTTGAGAAACTGCAGGCTGGTGATCGACTCGCCCGGTTCACCGGCGACCTCCCGACGATCGCGCATGACGGCCTCGGCGGGCCTGGAAATATCCCAGTAAATCAGGCTGCCGCCGGCATCCGCGGCGATCAGGTTCCAGAGATTCGCACTCAGCTGCAGATGGGTGACCGGGGTGCCGAAGGCCGGCAGATCGTATGATTCGCGCTCGATCTCCCGGTCACCGGTCAGGAAGCCGGTACGGACCCGGTAGCGCACAAACAGCATGCGGCCGTCGGCTGTCTGCGCCGCCACCCCGGTGTCGTCCCGCGACTTCTGGACGGCGATCGCGGTCAGGGCCTCGCCCGAATCGTCGACCACGACGGGTTCGGAGCCGACTGGAAAGCTCGGGTCCGGAACCACCTCGCGAACGCCCATTTCGGGAAATTCGAGCTCATGATTGTGCTCGACGATGATGGCCGTGCCGTCGCTGAGGCCGAGCGCCACGCGGCGGGCCCGCGGCTCGCCGTTTCCGACGCTGGTCACGCGCACCCCTTCCGGCACGGCCAGGTCAATGCGGCGGATTACCTCGCCGTCACCGAGCCTGAAATACACCAGTTCGCCGTCACGGCTGTAGCGCATGCCGATTTCACCGTAACGTTCCAACGCCAGGTAGGCCGGCGCCGTCGTCCCGGAATCGGCGGTGACGTAGCTTTCCTGTCGTTCCACCGACGCACCCTTGAACAGCGGCAAGACCTCGCTGAACAGGTACACGAAGATCAGCGCCAGTGCCACGACGACACCGCCGCCGCCGGCGCGTACCATCCAGCGCGCTGCACCGTCAGCCAGGTAGCGGCTGCGCCGGCGACGCGCCATCGCGTCGGCGCTCGGCAGGTAGGACTGCCGCTGGCCTGCTTGTGTAGCGTTGTTGCTCATCCAGAAATTCGGTCGTGTACTGATCGTTGTCGCCGGCGGGCCGATATCGAACGGCCCCGAAAGTATCGGGGCCGCTCGGACTCAACATGCGATCCGGACGGTGCCTAAAGCCCCAGCTCGTCGCGAATGCGCGAAGCGGCCGACTCCGGCAGGGGAATATAGCCGTCGCGCAAGACAACCTGTTGACCCTGGCGTGACAGGACCATGCGGAAGAACTCGCGCTCCAGTGGCGACAGCTCGCGATTGGGATTCTTGTTGACGTAGACCAGCAGCAGGCGGGCCAGCGGATAGTCGCCGCTGACGCCATTGTCGGGCGTCGGTGCGTAACAGACATCATCGCCGACATGGGTCAGTTCGACCGTCTTGACGCCGGAGGTCTCGTAACCGATGCCCGAGTAGCCAATCCCGTTGAGCGATTCGGTCACGCCCTGCACGACCGAGGCCGAACCGGGCTGTTCGTTGATCGAGGGCTTGTAGTCGCCGCCGCAGAGCGCGTTGTCCTTGAAGTAGCCGTAGGTCCCTGATACCGCGTTACGGCTGTAGAGAGCGATGTCGCGATCAGCCCAGTCACCTTCAAGCCCGAGCTGACCCCAGCGAGTGATGTCGTCGGCTGCGCCGCAGCGACGACCCACGGAGAAGATCGCGTCGACCTGCTCCATGGTCAGGCACTCCACCGGATTGTCCTTGTTGACGTAGACGGCCAACACGTCGATGGCGGTGCCAACCTGGGTCGGCGGGTAGCCGTGCTTTTCCTCGAAGGCCTGGATCT
The DNA here is from genome assembly GCF_003417465.1 of Wenzhouxiangella sp. 15190. Lineage (GTDB taxonomy): Bacteria > Pseudomonadota > Gammaproteobacteria > Xanthomonadales > Wenzhouxiangellaceae > Wenzhouxiangella. Next base: position 170,337 of record NZ_QVMV01000052.1, on the reverse strand, counting down.
CGGACGAGCGCATGGGGCGACTCATCGGCCCGAAATTGGCCGTGCCCTCGGTCAGCGCCGGGGGTGCAGTCGACGAGCCGGCGCCCTGAATCTGGATATTGACATTGGGATAGTAGTCCTGGAAGGCCTCGGCCCACAACGTCATCAGGTTGTTGAGCGTATCCGAACCGATGGACGAGAGGTTGCCGGAAATGCCCGACACCGGCTCGTATTCCGGCAGTTCGGGGTCGACTTCGGCCTGGGAAAAGGCCGCGCCACTGGCCAGGATGGCGGCAAAGGCGGATAACTTGAACAGCTGCTTGATCATGTCGATCGGACTCCTTGGCGATTCTGCCTGGAGATTGTATGAATGAAAGATGACAGTTTGATTACGCGGCGCCGTTACGGCGGCTCGGTGCCGCGCAGGCCCGGGTTGCCGGAAAGATGCAGCGGAAGACGCTGCCCACGCCCGGCTCGGACTCGACGTCCAGCCGGGCACCGTGGCGCTTGAGAACGTGCTTGACGATGGCCAGACCGAGCCCGGTGCCGCCCCGGGCCCGGCTATGGGAACTGTCAACACGATAGAAACGCTGGGTGATGAAAGGCAAGTGCCGGCGGTCGATACCCATGCCGTGATCCTGCACTTCGAACACCAGGCTGCCGTCTTCTTCTTCCTGCCAGCGCACCGAAACTGGTTGTCCCGTCTCGCTGTAGCGGAAGGCGTTGATGACCAGGTTCGAGAGCGCGCTGTAGAGCTCGTTTTCCACCCCGTTGAGACATCGCTCCGTCTCCACCTGGATCTCTAGCGGGTGCGCTTCCCCATCGGCAAGCCAGGCATCACGACCCAGGCGCCGGATAAGCGCGGGCATATCCACCGGGCTGTCCATCGGTGCCTCGCTTTCCTCGGTCTCGAGCCTGGAGAGCTCGAGCAGGTCATTGACCAGGCTGTTCATTCTCTGGGTCTGGGCACGCATCTGTCGCACCGGTGTGCGCCAGGACGGATCAAGCTCTCGGTCCTCGACCATCGAATCGAGATAGCCACCAAGCACGGTCAGGGGAGAGCGCAGCTCGTGCGAGGCATTGGCGACGAAGTCCCGGCGCATGGCCTGCAGGCGATGCAGCCGGGTGACGTCACGAATCAACAGCAGGTACTGCTCATTGGTATAAGGCACCAACCGCATCAGCAGCCGCCGGCTCGAATCGACCGGAGAGGCAATCTCAATGGCGTTTTCGTAGTCACCCGACTCAATGTATGCCACCAGCGCCGGGCTTCTAATCAGATTGGTAACCGGCTGGCCGAAATCACTACGGTTAGTGAGACCCGCCAGCGTACAAGCTGCCTGGTTGTACCAGAGAATGCGGAACTCGCGGTCGAGCACCAGCGTGCCGTCGGGCATGGCGGCGGTGGCTTCCCGGAATTCGCGAATGACGGCCGCCAGCCTTCGCTTGCTCATGTGATGTCGACGCCGCAACCGATAATAGTCATCGAACAACTGCCCCCACACACCCCACGATGACGGCGGACTGCGTCTTCGGCTGCGCAGCCACTGGTCGAGGCGATAGAGCTGATGAAACCAGCGCCCGACAAGAACGACCAGGGCCAGCAGGAGAAACCAGGGAAGATTCCCGAAGAAAAGTGCCAGAAGAAGGGCGCCGGCCAGCAGCGCAGCCAGATAGAGCAGCTCGCTGACCCAGGCTCTCGACATCAGGCCGTTTCCACCGCCGAAAATCGATAACCCGAACCACGGACGGTCTGGATGTAGCGATCGAAACCCAGCGGCGCCAGGGCCTTGCGCAGGCGCAGCACGTGAACATCGACCGTACGTTCCTCGATGTAGACGCCACCGCCCCATACGTAGTCGAGCAGCTGCGTGCGCGAATAGACGCGGTCCTGATGGGTCATGAAGAAGCGCAGCATGCGAAATTCCGTCGGCCCGAGATCGATCGGCTTGCCGTTGCCCGTGATGCGGTGGCTGGCGGTGTTGAGCACGAGCCCGTCGACGACCACTTCTTCATCCACACCTCCAGGCGCCAACCGCCGCAGCAGTGCATTAATGCGTGCGATCAGCTCACGTGCCCCGAAGGGCTTGGTGACGTAATCGTCAGCGCCGCTGTCGAGCCCGCGAACCTTGTCGTCTTCCATCGTCCTGGCGGTCAGCATGATGATGGGCAAATCCCGGGTCATCTCGTCGCGGCGCAGGCTGCGGGCCAGTTCAACGCCGCTGGTGTCGGGCAGCATCCAGTCGAGCAGCAACAAGTCGGGCAAGTCATCGGCGATCCGTACCCGGGCAGTCTGGCAGTCGCCCGCCTCGATCGTCTGAAAACCGGCGCGCTCCAGATTGAAGACGATCATATCGCGAATCGCCTCGTCGTCCTCCACTACCAGAATGGTCTGGGTGTTCATGGCATGCCTTACAGTCAACCTGGCATCATTGCAGCAATGTCATGTGACACTTTCGTGACACGACAGTGACAGGCTCCCTACACTCGGGACACCTTCAGGAACCCATTATCGATAATAGCCCAGAGCGGTTTCGAGCTGCTTCGACACCGACTCGCGCAGGAAATCGGGTGCCACGACCTCCACATCGGCGCCATAGCGCAATATCTCCATGATCAATTCGCGGCTGCGTCCGAACGGCAGGGTCAGCTCGAAGCGGCCGTCGTCCCGCCACTCGGAACGTTGCTCGGGATGCCAGACCTCGTCGGCCGCCCAACGCGCCGCCTCGGCGCCGAAGCGCAGCACAGCCTCGTGTTCGACCGGGCCGGAGAAGATACCGAAAGCCTGGTCGAAATGCCGCGCAATTTCCGTGTCCGGCAACTCGGTGCTCTCTTCTTCTAGCCGGCTGATGCTGCGAATGCGCTCCAGGGCGAAACTGCGCAGTCCTTCCGAACGATGGCACCAGGCATCCAGGTACCAGCGGTCGCGATAACTGGTCAGCCGCTGCGGCGAGACTTCGCGCTCGCTGACGTCGTCGCGCCGGCGTCCATGATAGGTAATCACCAGGCGCTGGCGCTTAAACAATGCCTGAAGGACATCCTCGAACAGTTCGGCCGGCACCGGCCGGCCGGCGTCATGCCGGATATTGATGCGTCCGGGCTGGGTCGAGAAATCCAGCCCCTGGGCGTCGAGCAGCTGATTGATACGCTGCTGCACACCCTCGAGCTCGTCTTCCAGCAAGCCGGGCTGGACATTGCCCAGCACGTGACGCGCGGTCAGCAGGGCCTGCAGTTCGTCCGGGCTGATCCACAGCCCGGGCAGCTCGAAACTGCCGGCGAGGCTGCGGTCGTAGAAGAAGCCCCGGCCGTCCGGATCCTGCTCTAGCGGGGCGCCCAAGTGGTCGCGCAGTTCGTTGATGAGCCGATAGAGGGTCGCCTGGCTGCAGCCGAGTTCTTCCATCAACTCCTGGCGGGCAATCGGCGTGCGCCGCTGACGCAGGATGTCGTGCAGGTGATAGAGACGCTCGCGCCGACTCAAGAGCGACTGGCCCCGTAGCAGTCGTCACACAAGCCGTAGATTTCGAGCACCTGCCGGCTGGGATGAAAACGCTCGTGCTCGGCCGCATCGCGCAGGTGCTGGCTCAGTCCGGAATCGTGGATCTCGGTCACGGTCTGGCATTCGTCGCAGATCAGAAACTGGCCCTGGTGGGACTCGGCCGGATGGAAACAGCTGACGAACGCATTGAGGGACTCGAGACGATGGATGAAGTGGTTCTCGAGCAGGAACTCCAGCGCCCGATAAATCGTCGGCGGGGCAGCGTTGGGCTGCTCGGCCTTGAGTTGGTCGAGCAGGTCGTAGGCCTTGACCGGCCCTTCGGCCGAAAGTACCAGCTCGAGCACCCGCCGCCGGGTCGGCGTCAGACGCAGGCCACGCTGCCTGCAGCGCTGCTCGACCTCACGAATGACCTGGCTCGAATCCATGCCTTCATTCTATCAGGCGGCGAATATGAAAATCTTTAAAACGCAAAGACGCGAAGTAGCAAAGAACGCAAAGAAAAACAAATAATTGAATGATAAAAACCAACAATCAGCGAACTGGGTTAACTCCAGCCTTTCAGCAACTTCCGTGGTCACCTGCTTTATGGATTTTTCTTTCTTGGCGTTCTTTGCGTCTTAGCGTCTTTGCGTTTTAAAGGTTTTAAGGGACTTGCCCGCCAAACTCAGCCCTGGGCAGCGGCGCGGTCGGCGATGTAGGCCAGGGCGCGGTCGATGCGTGCCAGCGTGCGCTCGCGGCCCATCAGCCACAGGGTCTTGTCGATCGACGGTGACTCGCCGTGGCCCATCAGCGCCACCCTCAGCGGCATGCCGATCTTGCCGAAGCCGATACCCAGTTCGTCGACCGTGGCCTGCACGGCAGCCTGCAGAAGCTCGGCATCCCAGTGCGCCAGTTCGGCGAGCCGATTGCGCAGGTTCTCCAATGGCTCGGCGGCGACCGGCCGCAAATGCTTCTTGGCAGCGCCGTGCTCGTAGTCGGCGAAATCCTCGAAGAACGGTCGGCTGCGCTCGACCAGTTCCACCAGGGTCTCGACGCGCTCGGCCTGCACCGAAATCAGGTCCGCCAGCGGCGGGCCGTTCTCGGCGTGCAGGCCGCCACGCTGCAGGTGCCAGACCAGTTCAGAGTGGACCTGGTCGCGATCGCCCTCGCGCAGGTAGTGCTGGTTTAGCCAGTTGAGTTTCATGGTGTCAAAGCGCGAAGCCTTGTGATTGACCTCGGCGATGTCGAACAGCTCGATCAGCTCCTGCCGCGAAAACACTTCCTGGTCACCATGCGACCAGCCCAGCCGGGCCAGGTAGTTGACCATGGCATCGGGCAGGTAGCCCTGCTCTCGCCAGGCCATGACGCTGACCGCCCCGTGGCGTTTGGACAGCCGGGCGCCATCGTCACCGAGGATCATCGGCACATGCGCGAATTCCGGCGGCTCGGCGTCCAGGGCGTGGTAGATATTGATCTGCCGCGGTGTGTTGTTGATGTGGTCATCGCCCCGGATGACCAGGTTGATATCCATGTCGAGGTCGTCGATGACCACGGCAAAATTGTAGGTGGGCGAACCGTCGGCGCGCATGATCACCAGGTCGTCGAGCTCGTCGTTGGACACCTCGATGCGACCGCGCACACGATCCTCGAACGCCACCGCGCCCTCGAGCGGATTGCGGAAACGGATGACCGGCTCGATCCCTTCGGGCGCTTCGGCCAGGTCACGGCAGTGGCCGTCGTAGCGCGGCTTTTCGCCGGCATTCATGGCTTCTTCGCGCAGCTTCTCGAGCCGCTCCTTCGAGCAATAGCAGCGGTAGGCCCGACCACTGTCGAGCAGGCGATCAACCTCCTCGCGGTAGCGGTCCATGCGCTCGCTCTGGTAGAACGGGCCTTCGTCGGCATCCAGGCCCAACCAGGCCATGCCGTCGAGAATGGCCTGTACCGATTCGACCGTGGAGCGCTGGCGGTCGGTATCCTCGATGCGCAGCACGAATTGCCCGCCGGTGGCGCGTGCCGCCAGCCAGCAAAACAGCGCGGTCCGTGCGCCGCCGATGTGCAGGAACCCCGTAGGCGACGGTGCAAAACGTGTTCGAATCGGTTGGGTGTCGCGCGCCATGGCGGGTTGGCTCGATTGGGGAAAAGCCGGCTATTCTAGCAGAGGCTTCTGCCTTAAGCTCACACGCCAAATCCGCTATAAAGGGCATGATGATCCATTTCGCGGCAGGAAGCATGATCGAACTTCGCCACCCATCTCCGGAACCTGCATGAGCGACCCCGGAACAAATACCGAGCAAGCTACTCCTGGCTGGCGAAAGGTGCTGACCGAACGTCTTCGAACGCTCGGCCAGATTGCCATTGTCGGGGTGACCATACTGATCGCCACCACTTCCGGGGACAGCGGCCTGACACTGGTCGAGCGCATCCAGGCACGCGGCAACCTGGCCATGCTGACCGTCAACGGCGCATCAACCTACTATCTGGGTGCCGAGGGCGAAACCGGATTCGAATACCAGCTTGCGCTCGAGTTCTCGCGCTATCTCGGCGTGCCGCTCGAGGTAGTCACCGTACCCAGTGTGGGCGACCTGATCCCGGCGCTGATGGACGGGCGCGGCGATTTCATCGCGGCCAATCTGACGCGGACCCCTGACCGGCAGTCGCGGCTTCGGTTCGGCCCGGCCTACGAGGAGGTTGTGCCGACGGTGGTCTACCGGCGCGGATCACCGCGTCCCCGCTCGGTCGAGGAACTGTCTGAAGGTCGGCTGGCACTGATGGAGGGCACCGCGTACCGCTCCCTGCTGGACCGTCATGATGTCGAGATCGAACCCGAAATCCGGCCCCACGCCAGTATCGAAGACCTGTTCGAGGACATCAGCAGCGAGGAGATCGACTACACCATCATCGATTCCAACATCCTCGAACTCAATCGCCGGTTCTTTCCGGCCATTCGCCCCGCCTTCGAGCTGGGCGAGCCGCAACCGCTGGCCTGGGCGACCGAACGATCCGACGATGATTCCCTGGTGCAGGTCATGCGCGAGTTCTTCCTGGTGGCAACGGCCGACTCGCTGCTCGCCGAATTGCGCCAGCGGCACTACGGGCACATCGACCACTACGAGCCGGTCGGCACTTTCACCTTCATGCGCCAGATCCGGGAGCGACTGCCCGACCTGCGCCCCTTCTTCGAAGAAGCGGCCGCTGCCCACGACCTGGACTGGCGCCTGCTGGCGGCAGTGGGCTACCAAGAGTCGCACTGGGATCCGTCGGCCGTTTCTCACACCGGGGTTCGCGGAATCATGATGCTTACACAACGAACGGCCCGGCAGCTGAGCATCGACAACCGCGTCGATCCCGAGCAGAGCATCAGGGGCGGGGCGCGCTACCTGCGCTCGATGATCGACCGCATTCCCGAGCGCATCGAGTATCCCGACCGCCTGTGGCTGGCACTGGCCGCCTACAACGTCGGCTACGGGCATCTCGAGGATGCGCGGATTCTCACCGAGATTCGCGGCGGTGATCCCGACCGCTGGGTGGACGTACGCGATTCACTACCCCTGCTCACCCAGGAGCGCTGGTACAGCCAGACGCGCTATGGCTATGCGCGCGGCTACGAGCCGGTCCAGTACGTGGAAAACGTCCGGACCTTCTACGAAATCCTGCTGTGGATGGAGGGCCGCGACCATCCCCTGCTGGTTGACTCGGAAGAGCCCGGATTGCCGGGCCCCGAAGCCGCGGAGGCCGCGACCGACGACGGACCCTAATCCTCCTGCCAGAGGCAGTGGCCGGCCGCCTCCCGGATCGCCTCCAAGCGGTCCCGATGCGCCGCAAGTTCCGACTCGTCGGCTTCGCGCACGACCAGTTTCGAGACATCGACTTCCAGCGTCATCTCGCTGCCGGCCTCACCGCCATCACTTTCGCCCGACAGATCAAGCGCCAGATCGACCTGGCCGCCGGTCATGGCCAAGTAGACTTCGGCCAGCAACTCGGCGTCGAGCAAGGCCCCGTGCAGGTCGCGGCCGGAATTGTCCACTTCGTAGCGCTTGCACAGCGCGTCCAGGCTCACGCGCTGGCCCGGATGCAACTCGCGCGCCAGGGGCAGCGTGTCAAGAATGGTGGCGTGATCCTCGACGCGGGCCGGCGAGTCCAGCCGGGCCAGTTCGGCATCGAGAAAGCCCACGTCGAAGGGGGCGTTGTGGATGATCAGTTCGGCGTCGCGAATGAACTCGATGAAGTCGTCGGCCAGGTCGGTAAAACGCGGCTTGTCGGCGAGAAACTCGTTGGTAATGCCGTGTACGGCCAACGCGCCGCCTTCCACATCGCGCTCGGGATTGATGTAGACATGGAAGCTGCGCCCGGTCTGGCGCCGCTCGATCATCTCCAGGGCGCCGATCTCGATGATCCGGTGCCCTTCCGTGGGTTCGAGGCCGGTGGTTTCGGTATCGAGAACGATTTGTCTCATGGCGAGAAAGTGTGAAGTGTTCAGTGTGAAGTGTAAAGGCGCGAATGAGGCCGGCCCACTTCACACTTCACACTTCACACTCAACACTGCGCCCGTGCGGCGCCACTGGCGAGTTCGTCTGCCCGCTCGTTCTCCGGGTGACCACTGTGGCCCTTGATCCAGTCCCACTGCACGTCGTGGCGTTCGCGCGCCTTGTCGAGGCGTTGCCAGAGTTCGGCGTTCTTGACCGGCTTTTTCGAGGCCGTTTTCCAGCCGTTTTTCTTCCAGTTGGGCATCCACTCGGTGATGCCCTTGCGCACGTACTGGGAGTCCGTCGTCAGGATCACCCTGCATGAGCGCTTGAGCGATTCCAGGCCCTGTATGGCGGCCATCAGTTCCATACGGTTGTTGGTGGTCTCCGCCTCGCCGCCGGAAAGCTCGCGCTCATGGCCATTCCAGCGCAGCAGCACGCCCCAGCCACCGGGGCCGGGATTGCCCAGGCAGGCGCCGTCGGTCCAGATGTGCACCGGCTTGCTCATGCGGCGCGGCACTGGCTGGGTACGGCCGAGCCGCCGACCATGTTCGGCTGTCGGAAGCGAATCGGTTCGATGCGCGCCGGTTCCGCCGGCTTTCGCGCCACCACCACCAGGACGGGGACGAGCCCCGGCACCAGGCCGCGCACCTGGACATTGGCCGATATCGAAAGCTGCAGCTCGCAGCGAACATGCATCCACTGGAACTGCGGCCAGCTCGGAAGACGCAGCGCTGACCGCCCCAGCTCCCGCCAGGCCAGGCGATGCCAGGGATTGGCCGAGACCGATACCAGCACGCCCCCCGGCTTGAGCACGCGCGTGGCCTCTCCCAGCAAGTCGCCGTGAATGGCCGGCTGCCAGACATGCCGCAGCAGCACGGCCGGAACGCTGTCGTCGTCCAGCGGCCAGCATTCGAGTTCGGCCCTGAACGGCCAGCAGCAGGAATCAGCGTCGACCAGCACACGACTTTTTTGCGGTTCGATCTGCGGCGACGCGCTGGCCGTGGGCGCGACTTCGAGAATCCAGTTCGGACGCGGTTTGGCGAACCCGGCCTCGACCAGTCGGGTTTCCAGGGGCTGCAGGCCGGAAAAACCGGCCGGCATGCGGGGCGCGTTAGAATGCTTCTCGGACACGCGAAAAGGATACCAGACGGAGCCGCACATGCCGCTGTCTATCGACGCCATTCCCACCCTGGAAAGCAACTACGTCTGGGCCCTGCACGACGGTCGCTGCGCCCTGCTCGTGGACCCCGGCGAGGCCGGCCCACCGCTGAAGTGGCTGGCCGAAAACGGTCTGGACCTGGGCGCCCTGCTGATTACGCATCATCACTGGGATCACACCAACGGCATCGACGAGATTCTCGCGCAGCATGCCGTACCGGTTTACGGTCCGGAAGACCGGCGTATTCCGCAAGTCGACCATCCCGTCCGCGAGGGCGATCACGTGGAAATCGATTCGCCCGGCGCTCACTTCGAGATACTCAGCGTGCCCGGCCACACCAGTATCCACATCGCCTACTTCGGGCACCGATTGGTACTGAGCGGCGACGCCCTGTTCTCGGCCGGCTGCGGACGCCTGTTCGAGGGCACGCCAGATCAGATGCTCGCCTCACTGGACAAGCTGGCCAACCTGCCCGCCGATACGCGGCTATTCTGCGGCCACGAATACACCGCCGCGAACTGCCGTTTCGCGCTGGCCGTCGAACCCGACAACGAAGCGCTTCAGGCCCGGGCCCGGGAAGCCGAGACGCTGCGCGAAAAAGGCGAAATCACCCTGCCCTCCCGGATCGGGGACGAACGCCGCTACAACCCCTTTCTGCGCTCGCGTGAACCGGCCGTGATCGCGGCGGTGAGGGAGCACGAGCCGAACTGCGGCGAGGACCCGGTCGAGGTCTTCGCCGCCCTGCGCCGCTGGAAGGACAGCTTTTAATGGACGCTCGCTAGTCATGGTCGACCTCACCCGCGTCAATCAAATCGAGAACGTTGATGCCTCGACGTTTCAGCGCGAATACAAACAGCCGGCCCGGCCGGTAGTCATCGAACGCCTCACCGAGTCGTGGCCGGCCCGGGAGAAATGGACCGTCGAGCACCTCAGGGAGCGCGCCGGCGATGTAGTCGTGCCGCTCTACGACAGCAAACCGTCGCGCGACCACAAGCACCAGCACGCCCCGGCGGCGCGCATGCCGCTGGGCGAATACATGGATTTGCTGGAGAAAGGCGAAAACGACCTGCGGCTGTTCTTCTTCAACTTCTTCAACACCATTCCCGACCTCAAGCAAGACTTCGAGTATCCGGACGTGGGGCTGAAATTCTTCAAGAAGCTGCCCGTACTGTTCATGGGCGGGAAGGGATCCAGGGTGCAGCTGCACTTCGACATCGACCTGGCCGACATCATGCTCTGCCACTTCGGCGGACCCAAGCGCGTGATGCTGTTTTCACCCGAGCAGACGCCCTGGCTCTACCGCGTGCCATTCTCCTTCAGCGCCCTGTTCGATGCCCGCGTGGACCAGCCCGATTACGACAAGTACCCGGCGCTCAAGCAAGTCCAGGGCCAGGTCGCCGACCTGGAACACGGCGACGTGCTCTACATCCCGCCCGGCTACTGGCATTTCGTCGAGTACCACGATATCGGTTTCTCGATGTCGCTACGCGCCTTCCCGCGCACACCGGGCAATCTCTCGAAAATGCTCTACAACCTGCTGGTGCTGCGCACCGTCGACGGCGTCATGCGCAAGACCGTCGGTCAGCCCTGGAATGACCGCAACGAGCGCCGGGCCCGCAGCAAGACACACAGGCGACTCGAAACAACCGTATAAGGAAACGACGGGCCTGGAACCGGGTCTCGCTTGATTTATGAACCGACCGGTCCTATAATCTCCGGTATGGCTAGAGGCCGTCCACTGCAATTCGATCCCGATCGGGCCAGAGACGCCGCCATGCACCTGTTCTGGGCGCGTGGTTATCAGGGTACGTCGCTGCGCGACCTGACGCGCGAGATGGCACTGTCGCGCTCGAGCTTTTACCAGTCCATGGGCAACAAGGAACAGCTGTTCATCGATTGCCTCGGCGCCTATCGCAACAATCTGCTGGCTGGGCTGAGACAACGCATGGATGCAGCGCCTTCCGCCCGGACTTTCCTCGAGGACCTGTTTATGGAGGCCGCGGATTCAGCCGGTTCGGAGCAGGCGAGGCTGGGCTGCCTGATTTTCAATTCCGCCGCCGAGCTCGGCCACGACGATGGACGTGCCGCCGAACAGGCACGTCGCAGTCTGCGGCAGTTGACCGGCCTGCTCCAGTCCTGTGTCGAACGCGCGCAATCCCGGGGAGAGATCCCGGCCGATCGCGACAGTGCCACGCTGGCCCACTATCTGACCGCCAGCATGGCCGGCCTCCGTACCCTGGTGAAATCCGGCGTGGGACGCCGCACCGCCCGCGCCACCGCCCGGCAGATGCTCGCGGCACTCCAATGACGCCGTTTTTTTTTGATTCATTTTTGGACCATCCGGTCCATGACGACAACCGACAGCCAAGCCACACAGGAGATGACATGACCGCCGAATACACCATCAAAATGGACACCCCCACCCTGGAAACCGCCAACGACGCCCAGCGTCCACTGCTGGAGAGCGCGCAAAAGGCGCTCGGTTTCGTTCCGGAGATGTACCGGCACATGGCAAAGGCACCGGGACTGCTGAGCACCTACATGCATGGCTACGAGCAGTTCCGCGAGCATTCCGGGTTCGAGCCGGCCGAGCAGGAAGTGGTCTTCCTGACGATCAGCCGCGCCAATGGATGCGGCTACTGCATGGGTGCCCACAGCATGCTGGCCGACCAGGTCTCCAATGTTCCCCCGGAGGTGCTCGAGGCCCTGCGCGAGGACAAGCCGATTCCCGACGAGAAACTGGCCGCGCTGAGCCGATTCACGCGCAGCATGTTCGACACCCGCGGCAACCCGAGCGACGCCGACGTACACGCCTTCCTCGACGCCGGCTACGAGGAGAACCACATCCTGCAGATCGTGGTCGCGCTGGCCGTCAAGACGCTCAGCAACTACTCCAACCACCTCAACAAGCCGGAACTCGACGACGCTTTCAGCGATTACGCCTGGAAGGGCTGATCGACCGGAATGGAGACGGGCGCGGCGGAATGCCGCGCCCCTTTCATCCGCACCGGGACCCGCCCCCGGCAAGCAAATACCGATACCGCAATTCGCCCCGCTGCCGCGCGATAAAGACAACTGCGCTTAAACGGGGAGACGATCGATCTCCTGAAATCAGACCAACCTTCGCTTGAAAGCCCCCGTAGTTCGGGCTAGGCTATGCTATATCTTTCAATCGCGATAAAAGGATATAGTTATCGACCTGGACCGTGTCGGAAGGCACTGCAGCCTGTTGGGGGATGCCACCCGGCTGCGGCTGCTGGCGCTACTCGAAACCGAGGAACTGACGGTAGCCGAGCTGGCGCAGATCACGCGCTTGGCTCAGCCGCGCGTGTCCACGCACCTGGCACGGCTGCGCGAGGCCGGGCTGGTAGTCGACCGACGCGACGGTGTATCCGTCTACTACCGGCTGGGCAATCCCGAAGACAACCCCGAGCTGCACCGGCTCTGGGCGCTTTTCCGCGACGATCTGGACGACGCCGTAGTGGCCGCCGACGCCGAGAGACTGCCCGAAATCATGGCGCAGCGAGCGCTGGGGCGCAACTGGCCGGACACGGTTGCCGGCGACATGGAACGCCACTATTCGCCGGGGCGGACCTGGGAGGCGACGACTCGCGCACTGGTGCAGCTGCTCTCGCTCGGCCGCGTGCTCGACATTGCCTCCGGCGACGGGGTGATGGGCGAACTGCTGGCCCGCCAGGCTAAGTCCATCGACTGCGTTGATGTTTCGGAGAAGGTCGTCGCCGCCGGCCGTGAGCGCGTCAAACCCTTTGCCAACGTCCAGTTCCATCTCGGCGACATGCATGCCCTGCCTTTCGACGACAAGGTCTTCGACAGCGTCCTGATGATGCACGCCCTGACCTACAGCGACCAGCCACAGAAGGCGCTCACCGAAGCGGCGCGAACGATCAAGCCCGGCGGCCGCCTGGTGGGAGCAACGCTCAGCAAGCATCGCCACAGTGCCCAGGTCAAGAACTTCGGCCACGCCAACAATGGTTTCACGCCGAAGCAACTGTCGGCCATGTTGAAGAAGGCCGCGCTGCAGACCGAGTTCTGCGACGTCACCTCGGTCGAACGCAAGACCCCGAACTTCGAAATCATCACCTTTCTCGCGGAGAAATCATGAGCCTGAAATGGCATAACCCCGACCGCGTCGAAGCGCTGTTCGACGCCCTTGGTGAACGCATCCTGCTGCTCGACGGTGCCATGGGCACCATGATTCAGAACGAGCAGCTCGACGAAGCCGCGTTCCGCGGCGAACGATTTAGCGATCACGCCGACGACCTCAAGGGCAACAACGATCTGCTGACCCTGACGAAACCGGATCTGGTCACACGCATCCACCAGGACTTTCTCGAGGTGGGCTGCGACCTGATCGAGACCAACACGTTCAACGCCAACCGCATCAGCCAGGCCGACTATGCGCTGGAGGAATTGTCGGAGGAGATCAACCGTAAAGCGGCGAAACTGGCCCGCCAGGCCTGCGACGAGTCGGCCGAGAAAACCGGCCGTCCGCGCTATGCGGTGGGTGTGATCGGGCCGACCAATCGCACCGCCTCCATTTCCCCGGACGTTTCCAGCCCGGGCTACCGCAACATCGATTTCGCCAAGCTGGTCGAGGCCTACACGGAAGCCGCGCGCGGCCTGCTCGACGGCGGCGCCGACCTGATCCTGATCGAGACCATCTTCGACACGCTCAACGCCAAGGCGGCAATCTATGCTGTTTACGAGGAGTTCGAGCGGCGCGGCGAGCGCTGGCCGCTGATGATCTCCGGCACCATCACCGACGCTTCGGGCCGCACCCTGTCGGGGCAGACGCCCGAGGCCTTCTACATCTCGATCGAGCATGGCGAGCCGTTCTCGGTGGGTTTCAACTGCGCCCTGGGTGCCGACCAGCTCAAGCCCCATATCAAGGCCCTGTCTCGCATGGCCGATTGCCTGGTCTCGGCTCATCCCAACGCGGGCCTGCCCAACGAGTTCGGCGAATACGACCAGACAGCAGAGGAAATGGCCGAGATCGTCGAAGCCTACGCTCGCGACGGCCTGGTCAACATTATCGGCGGTTGCTGCGGCACCACGCCCGAACATCTGGCCGCGATCGCCGAGGTGATCGATGGTCATTCCCCCCGTCCCATCCGACAACAGAAGGCGGCATGAGCGAACAGGAACCGAAACATCGCTACACGCGACTGAGCGGTCTCGAACCGCTGGTGATCACACCCGAGCTGAATTTCGTCAATATCGGCGAGCGCACCAATGTCACCGGCTCGGCGCGTTTCAAGCGCCTGATCGCCGATGAAAAATACGAGGAAGCCGTCGAGGTCGCCCTGCAACAAGTCGAGAACGGCGCGCAGATCATCGACGTCAACATGGACGAGGGCCTGCTCGACTCCGAACAGGCGATGGTCGACTTTCTCAACCTGATCGCGGCTGAACCGGACATCGCCCGCGTACCGGTCATGATCGATTCGTCCAAATGGAGCGTGATCGAGGCCGGGCTGCGCTGCCTCCAGGGCAAGGGCGTGGTCAACTCGATCAGCCTCAAGGAAGGCGAGCAGGCCTTCCTGGAGGAAGCGCGCAAGATCCGGCGTTACGGGGCGGCCGTGGTGGTCATGGCCTTCGACGAGGAAGGCCAGGCCGACAATGCCGAGCACATGGTCGAATGCCTGGCACGTGCCTACAAGCTGTTGACCGAGCAAGCGGGCTACCCGCCCAAGGACATCATCTTCGACCCCAACATCTTCCCGGTCGCCACGGGCATCGAGGAGCACGACAACTATTCGGTCGAGTTCATCGAGGCCGCGAAGACGCTCAAGAAGCGCTTTCCCGACTGCCACATTTCCGGCGGCGTATCCAACATGTCCTTCTCGTTCCGCGGCAACAACCCGGTACGCGAGGCCATGCACTCGGTGTTCCTCTACCACGCCACCAAAGCCGGCATGGACATGGGTATCGTCAACGCCGGCCAGCTGGCGGTCTACGACGACATCGACCCCGAATTGCGCGAGCTGGTCGAGGACGTTGTCCTCAACCGCCGAAGCGATGCCACCGAACGCCTGCTGGATGCTGCCAGCAAGTTCAAGGGCGACGGCAAGAAGGAAGAGAAGGACGAGGCCTGGCGTGAGAAGCCGGTCGCCGAAAGACTCAAGTACAGCCTGGTCAAGGGCATCGACAAGCATGTCGTCGACGACACCGAGGAGGCGCGGCAGCAGTTCGATACCTCGCTGGAGGTCATCGAAGGCCCCTTGATGGACGGCATGAACTACGTCGGCGACCTTTTCGGAGACGGCAAGATGTTCCTGCCGCAGGTCGTCAAGTCCGCGCGCGTGATGAAAAAGGCCGTGGCCCACCTCGTACCCTACCTCGAGGCCGAGCAGACCACCAAGGAGAAAAAAGGCAAGGTCCTGCTGGCCACCGTCAAAGGCGACGTTCACGATATCGGCAAGAACATCGTCGGCGTGGTGCTGGCCTGCAACGGCTTCGACGTCCACGACCTGGGCGTGATGGTGCCGGCCGAGAAGATTCTCGACGAGGCGCGCAGCTCCGAAGCCGACATCATCGGCCTGTCGGGCCTGATCACGCCCTCGCTCGATGAGATGGTCAATGTCGCCGAGGCGATGAACGAGGCGAAGTTCGGGCTGCCGCTGCTGATCGGCGGGGCGACGACATCGCGTGCGCATACCGCACTGAAGATCGACCCGGCCTACCCGGGCCCGGTGTGCTGGGTCAAGGACGCCTCACGCTCGGTCGACGTCGTGCGCAAGCTCGCCAGCAAGCAACACCGCGACGGCTATGCCGCCGACATTCGGTCCGATTACGAGGAATACCGGGAACGCAGCGCCAAGGGCCGCCGCCGCAAGCCGCTGATCTCCATCGAGGCCGCCCGCGACAATGCCTTTAGCCCGGACTGGAGCGAACACCGCCCGGAAGCCCCGAAGCAACCGGGACTGCATGTCTATGACGACTGGCCGCTGGCCGAGCTGGTGGACTATATCGACTGGACCCCCTTCTTCCAGACCTGGGAACTCAAGGGGCGCTATCCCGACATACTCGAGGATGAACAGGTCGGTGAGGCCGCTCGCAGCCTGTTCCAGGACGGTCAGGACATGCTCCAGCGCATCGTCGACAACGACTGGTTGACCGCACGCGCCATCTGCGCGCTGTGGCCGGCCGCACGTGACGGTGACGACGTACTTTTCTATACCGACGAATCACGCAGCGAGGTCATGGAGCGCATGGTCATGCTGCGCCAGCAGGCCGAAAAACCCTCGGCCAACCTGTGCCTGTCCGATTTCGTGGCCGAGGCCGGCAGCGGTATCGACGACTGGGCCGGACTCTTCGCGGTCACCACCGGCATCGGCCTCGAAGAAGCGCTCGAGCAGTTCCCGGAAACCGACGACTACAGCCGCATCCTGCTGCAATCGATGGCCGACCGCCTGGCGGAGGCACTGGCCGAGGCGCTGCACCAGAAGGTCCGGCGCGAACTCTGGGGCTATGCCGCCGACGAGGCACTCGACAACCGGGATCTGATCCGGGAGAAGTACCGCGGCATCCGTCCCGCGCCCGGTTACCCGGCCTGCCCCGACCACAGCGAGAAGGAGAAGCTGTTCCGGCTGATGGCGGTGACCGACAACATCGGCGTGGAACTGACCGAGGGTTTCGCCATGAAACCGATGGCGGCGGTCAGCGGCTACTACTTCGGTCACCCCGACAGCAAGTATTTCGTCGTCGGCAAGCTGGGCAAGGACCAGGTGGAAGACTACGCCCGACGCAAGGGCGTCAGCGTGGCGCAGGCGGAGAAGTTCCTTCGGCCGAACCTGGATTACTAAAAGTAGGTTTCAGGTTTCAGGGGCGGGCTTCGATCTGTCTTTTCCTGAAACCTGAACCCTGAAACCTGAAAACTTCCTTTACCAGACCAGGTCGTCCGGCACCGGCGGATAGTGGCTGCCGTCGTCCTCGGGCTCTTCGCGACCTTCCAGGCTGGGGACCAGGTCCGGGGCGACTTCGCGGTATTTCTCGAGGGTCTCGAGCGGAACCAGCAAATAGGAACCGCGCAGGTTAACCACGCCGATCTCGCCGTTGTTGAGTTGATCACGCTGCTCGGGGGTGCACAGTACACGGCGGATACGCCCCATGTGCTCGAAATAGCGCGGCACCTCGGCTTCCTTGCGGTTGAGGGTGTTGCCCTTGAGGATCTCGTCGAGCTGTAGATTGCGCCTGCGCCGCTCTTCCTGCTCGGCAACACGACGCTGCTTTTCAGCTTCCTTTTCCTGCACTTCGGCCTTGCGCCTGGCGGCATAGGCTCGTGCCAGGTCCGAATCGGCACCCTTCTTCCCGGTTGCTCCCGCCGCGCGCTTTTTCTTCTTGGCCGGCGCGCTGCCGCGGGCCTTCTTCGGGCCGGAATCACCGGCGCCGGGCTTGCCCCGACGCCGGTCCTTTTCGGCCTGCTTTTCGTCGGCCAGCCCTGCCTTTAGCAGGGCATCCTGCAAAGTCCCCATGGCGTTCGAGTCGTCGCTTATTCCTGGGATTCCTGGGACTCGCTGTCGGCCACTTCGAGCAGCTCGACTTCGAAAATCAGGGTCGAGTTCGGGCCGATCGGGCCGGGGCGACCCTGGTCTCCGTAAGCCAGCTCGGAGGGGATGAAGAATTCGTACTTGCCACCCTCGGACATCAGTTGCAGGCCTTCGGTCCAGCCGGGGATGACCTGGTTAAGCGCAAAGGTCGCCGGCTCGCCACGGTCGTAGGAGCTATCGAACTGGGTGCCGTCGATCAGCGTGCCCTTGTAGTGGACGGTTACCTGATCCTCAGCAGCCGGGCTGTCGCCGTCGCCTTCCTCGATCACGCGGTACTGCAGTCCGGAATCGGTCACCATGACGTCGTCACGCTCGGCGTTTTCGGCCAGGAAGGCTTCGCCGGCCTCGCGGTTGGCAGCACCTTCTTCCTCGCGCTGGGACTCCATCTGCTGCTGGCGGCGCTGCATGAAGGCTTCGCGCTCGGCCAGGGCTTCTTCCTCGGTCAGGCGCGTTTCCTCACCGTTGTAACTGGCGCGCAGGGCTTCGATCAGCAGATCGAGATCGAGATCCATATCCTGCTCGGCCAGAGAACCGCCGATATCCATGCCGATGGTGTAACTCAAGCGGTCTTCGGGTGTTTCGAGGGCTTCGTCTTCGGCCAGGGCCGCGGTCGAAGCGCTTGCAACCAGCACGGAGCCGGCCAGAATTCGGGCAATCTTCATGGAAACAATCTCCTTGGGAAAATGGGCTTTTCGAGTTTGCCTGTGACCAGCCGAATGGCAGTCGGTTCAATCGCGGGAGTTTACCAGATCACTCACGAGTCCCGAATCCTCCGGGGGGCTTGACTCTGTGGTGGTGTTTTACTAGACTAGTACACCAACACGACAGCTGAAGGAGCTGACCATGTTGCCGATTTCGAAACGCCGAACACTCGTCATACCCCATCGACTGGCGCTGATCGCCGCCGCAGTGTGCCTGGCGTTGTCCTTTACCGTCGATCGCTCGGGTATCGAAGAGCAGCTTCAGGCCGAGCGGGCCGAACCCGTGGATCGAGCCGAAGCGGTCACTTCCGAATCAAACGCGGTGACGCAGCGCGAGCAGGCCGGCGGGTCCAGCTCGGGCGGCGATTCCAATCTCCGCCTGCTGCCCTGGTTCTCGGGCCTGTCGCGCCCATGATCGAAGCGCGCTGGGACGACAACCAGCCGATCTACTGGCAGCTGCGGGAAAAGACCGTGGCCGCCATTCTTGACGGCACCCTGAAGGAAGGCCAACCGCTCCCGTCCGTGCGGCAGGTGGCGGTAGACTTCCAGATCAATCCGCTGACGGTCTCCAAGGCCTATCAGTCACTGGTTGACGACGAACTGGTGGAAAAGCGCCGGGGTGTCGGCATGTTCGTGCGCGAGGGTGCACGCGGCATGCTGTTGGCAAGTGAACGCAAGCGATTTCTCAACGAAGAATGGCCGCGACTGGCGCAGCGGATCGACAAGCTCGGTCTGTCGATCGAGGATCTGCTAGCCGCACGCGATAAAGAGGAGAGCAAGTCATGAGTTTGACCATTCATGCCCGGGATTTGAAGCGATATTACGGCAACAACAGGGCTGTCGACGGTATCGACCTGGAAATTCCGTCCGGACGCATCGTCGGCCTGATCGGCCCCAACGGTGCCGGCAAGACCACGGCGCTGAAGGCCATACTCGGCTTGACCGGCTACAGCGGTGAGCTCGAGGTGCTGGGCCGAAAGCCCGACAAGGACCGCGATCGGCTGATGGAGGATGTGTGCTTCATTGCCGACGTCGCCGTACTGCCTCGCTGGGCGCGGGTCTGGCAGGTCATCGAAATGACCGAACGGCTCCACCCGCGCTTCTCGCGTGAGCGCTGCATGCATTATCTCAAGAACACCAAGGTCAAACCGAAGACGAAGGTCAAGGCCCTGTCCAAGGGCATGGTCGTGCAGCTTCACCTCGCCCTGGTGATGGCCATCGACGCCAAGCTGCTGGTGCTCGACGAACCCACCCTGGGCCTGGACATTCTGTTTCGCAAGCGTTTCTACTCCAATCTACTCAACGAATACTTCGACGAGGAGCGCACGATCCTCATCACCACCCACCAGGTCGAGGAAGTCGAACACATTCTCACCGACCTGCTGTTCATCAAGGACGGCAAGCTGGTGGTCAACGCCACCATGGACGCCGTCCACGAGCGCTACCGCGA
Source organism: Wenzhouxiangella sp. 15190 (assembly GCF_003417465.1). Taxonomy (GTDB): domain Bacteria; phylum Pseudomonadota; class Gammaproteobacteria; order Xanthomonadales; family Wenzhouxiangellaceae; genus Wenzhouxiangella. The sequence continues at coordinate 150,537 of NZ_QVMV01000052.1, read as the reverse complement.
GGTCATGGTCAAGCCGGATCATGTCGAAGAGGCACGCGCCATGAATCCCCTGCACGAACGCGTGCTCTTCGGCCGTCACATCTTTCTGTTCGATGGCGGCGATATCGACCGCCTGAACGAGATCGGCGAGCTGCATCGACCCAGCGTAGCCGACCTGTTCGTTGCCCTGATGGGCGAGGAATACGAAGACAACGCCGGTGCGGAGGAAGCAGCATGAGCACACGCGCGATTTCGAACATGTGGACATTGATGCGCCGCGAGCTCTGGGAAAGTCCAGGCGCGTTCAAATGGGCGCCCATCATCATTCTGGGCCTGATCCTCTTCTTCATCGTTTTCGGGCTGATCCTGGGCTCGCGCTTCGACAACGAGATGGCCTTCACACTGGATGCCATCCGACAGTTCGCCGATGTACCGGAAGACCAGAAGCGACTGTTCGTGACCGGAGCCCTGTTCGCGGTGTCGGGCCTTTTCCTGCAGTTGCTCATTCTGGTGTTGCTCTTCTATCTTTCGAGTTGCCTTTACGACGAACGAAAGGACCGCTCGATCCTTTTCTGGAAGTCGCTGCCGATCTCCGACAGCATGACCGTGGGCTCGAAGGTGCTGACCGCCTGGCTGCTCGCCCCGGCTATCTACCTGCTGGCCGCCATCGTCACCCAGCTGCTGGTTCTCCTGATCGCTTCGGGCTACGGCCTGATGGCAGGCATCAATCCCATCACGGAGTTCTGGCTGCCGGCCAGCCTGCCCAGGCTATGGCTCGTCATGGCGCTGGGTCTGCTGGTGCAGGGGCTCTGGCTGATGCCGATTTACGCCTGGCTGGTGTTCTGTTCTTCCTGGGCACCGCGCGTACCCATCCTGGTCGCGGTCGCCGTTCCGGCCGCGATCTCGTTGTTGCAACATGCCTGGAGCATGCTTTCGAGCTTTAGCCTGCCCCAGTTCAATCTGGGCAGGATTGTGCTCGAACGCCTGGGCAGCGGCCTCATTCCCAGCAACATCGGCTGGCAAGTGGAATCCAGGAATGGCCAGGTCGACATGGGCGACGTCACCTTCAGCGAGGACGTGTTCATGAGCTTCTCCAACAGCCTCGACTTCCTGCTGCGCCCCGGCATGTGGATCGGCCTGCTCATCGCCCTGGCCCTACTGGCCGGTGCCGTGTGGTTCCGGCGCCGCGCCACCGACACTTGATACCGACGCCACTCACCCTTGTCGCCCTGGCCGCACTGACGGCCGGGGCGATTGCCGCCCTCTGGCAGGGGGCTGCCTGGCCCTTCGTCATCGGCCCGGGCCTGGCCGCCGGGGCACCGCTGGTCTTTGTCGCGGTGCGTCTGCGAACGCAGCGAGCGCTGGATCATCACCCGATAACCGTTTCAGTGCTCAGCGGTCTGGGCTGCATCATCGCCATGGTCGGTAGTCTGCGCTTCGGTGATCAGCACGCCTGGACGCTCTATACGGCGCTGGCATCGCTGATCATCTGGATGCTGTGGCAGCGCGATCAACGGCGACATCCGCCGTCACCCTAGCTTGTTGTTACGGCAAGCACCAAATCACAAGCACCAAATATCAAACAATTTTCAATGAACGAAATTCCAATGACCTAAACCGAGGGGCGGCCAATTCATCCCGGATCGGCTCGGCCCTCGCCGGCCGTGCATATGGGAACCCCGCCTGCCCATCCGCACAGGCTTGTCATTTTGGCTCCATGCCCGTTTCGGTCATTAAATATTCGGTCATTCGAATTTGTTTGATATTTGGTGCTTGAGATTTGGAACTTCTCAAGCTCGATCCATTGCCTCAGAACGAGGAATCTGCAGCGCCCCTATCGGAAGTCCAAGGAGGATATTGGTATTGCGCCTGAGAATGATTTGCGTTTAGACTATCGATTCTCAGTTCCACAACCGAAGGATTGACGACCGATGAAACACCGCTCGCTCGCGGCGATTGCGCTCGCACTCGCCACCACCGCCGCCGTTGGCCAATCTGCCGAGCCCGAACGGGAGAAGCAGAACCAAGAAGAGAACGCTGCTGCACAGACAACGCAGCAAAACCTGCAAATCATCCTCGACCGCGTCCGAATCATCGGCACAAGGGAGGATGCACGACGCCTGGCGGGCACCAGTGCCGTCGTCGACCCGCAGCAGATGGAAGTCGAGCAGCAGACCGACGTCAACCAGCTGCTCAAGACCGTGCCTGGCGTCTACATCCGCGAGGAAGACGGCGAGGGGCTACGCCCCAACATCGGCATTCGCGCCGCCGCCGGCGGGCGCTCGAGCAAGGTCACGTTGCTCGAGGACGGGGTGATGATCGCCCCGGCGCCCTATTCCAACCCAGCCGCCTATTACTTTCCTCAGGCCTTCCAGATGCAAGCCGTGGAGGTGCTCAAGGGCGCCCCCCTGCTCCGCTACGGTCCGCAAACCACCGGTGGGGTCATCAACCTCGTCACCACGCCCATTCCATCCGATACCAGTGGCCGCATTGTCACCACCCTGGGTGAGAACAGCGAGCACAACACCCACGCCTGGGTCGGCGGCCGCGAGGGCGACTTCGGCTGGCTGGTCGATACCGTGTACCGCAATAGCGACGGCTTCAAGGACATCGACCGCAGCAACCGGGATACGGGCTTCGATATCCAAAGCTACATCCTCAAGTTCGGCTGGACCGGAGAGCGCCAGAGCCTGCTGGCCAAGGCGCAATATTCCGAGGAGACCTCCAACGAGACCTATGCCGGACTGACCGACACGGATTTCGAGCGCGATGCGAACCGCCGTTACGGCCTCTCGGATATTGACCAGATGAACAACGACCACCAGGGCTTTTCGCTGGCCTGGGACTTCGACCTCTCCAGCCGCGTCACATTCTCGGCCCTGGCCTACTACAACGAGTTCGCGCGCAACTGGTTCAAGTCGGGTATCGGATCCCTGCTCGACGCCGCCAACGCCGGCGATGCCGACGCACTGGCTGTTCTGCACGGTGACCTGGACTTTTCAGGCCTGCAATACAAGAACAACAACCGCGAGTACGAGTCCTACGGGCTGGAACTGGGCGTTGATGCAATGATCGGCGACCATCAACTGCAGTTTGGCGTGCGTGACCATAGCGACCGCATGGATCGCTTCCAGCCGATTGACGTCTACGACCAGATCAACGGCAGCCTGGTGTTCCAGGACACCATCGCCCCGACCGGGAGCAACAATCGCCTCGAAGGTGCCGACGCCGTGTCCTTCTGGGCCCTGGACGAATGGCAGGTGAGCCCGGACGTCAAGCTCGACCTGGCCCTGCGCTACGAAGACGCCGACACCTTCCGGCGCCAGTTCGACACCCCGGATCGCAGCACCGATCCCGCGCGCCGCAGCAGCTCGGCCGCCGAATGGCTGCCCGGCGCGTCCATGACATGGGATTTCACCGACCAATACCAACTTCTCGCCGGCGTACATCGCGGCTTCGCCCCGCTCAGTGGCGGCGCCACCGAAAACGACGAGCCGGAGACCAGCGTTAACTACGAACTGGGCCTGCGCCATTTTCGCGACGACCTCTTTGTCGAGCTGGTGGGCTTTCTCAGTGACTTCGAAAATCAGGCCGAAGTCTGCTCGGTCGCCAGCCCCTGCAGCAACGGCGCCACCAGCGGCAGCTTCGTCACCGGCGAGGCTGTGGTCAAGGGCGTCGAGTTCCAGATCGGCAACGAGTGGCGTACCGACGGCCTGGACATTCCGCTGAGCTTCAACTACACCTATTCCAGCGCCGAGATCAGCGAGGACAATCCCGTCACCGGCGTGTCCGACGGCGACGAACTGGCCGACATTCCGGAGCATCTCTTCAGCCTGCGCCTCGGCCTGGAGCACGCCAGCGGGTGGGACAACCACTTCGTGGCCAAGTACATGGACGAGACCTGCATCCAGGTCGGCTGCAATCGCGCCGACGAACCCTTCGACCGCACCGAATCGCTGTTCGTGGTCGACTGGATCTCGCGCTATGCCGTCACCGATGCCATGACCGCCTTCGTCAAGGTAACCAATCTGCTCGACCGCCAGGTGATCATCTCGCGCCTGCCCGACGGCGCCCGGCCCAACAAGCCGCGCACCGGCATGGTCGGCGTCGATTACCAGTTCTGATCCATCGCGCAGTCCGGGCCTGACCGCAGGCCCGGACACATCTCCCCCGCGTTGCGAGCGTTGACGCCCGGGCACCCGCGCCCTATCGTGATGCCTTCGCCGTCACCCGGACATCCAGAGGTTATACCGAATGAAAAAAGCACTGATTGCCGGCACCGCGGTTGCGCTCCTGACCGCCGGCTGCAGCTGGGTCAAACTGGAGCGCGGCGCCGAAGGCGTACGCCTGGTCGAACCGTCGAGGGTCACCAACTGCGAACGCCTGGGCACGACCACGACTTCCGTGCGCGAGCGCGTCGCGGGCGTCGAGCGCAGCCCGGGCAAGGTCGAGGCCGAACTTGCCGATCTCGCCCGCAACAGCGCCTGGGACATGACCGGCGACACCATCGTGGCCGACGGACCCGTTCAGGACGGCGAGCGGCGGTTCATCATCTACCGCTGCCGCTCAAGGTAGGATCAATTCTCCAGCGCGGCGAGGATGGCCTTGCAGAAGGCCGGCAGGTCGTCGGGCACGCGGCTGCTGATCAGATTGCCGTCAACGACCACTTCCTCGTCGACCCAATCGGCGCCCGCATTGACCATGTCGTCGCGAATCGAGGGAAAGGACGTGACGCGACGGCCGCGGACGATATCGGCGGATACCGGCACCCATCCGGCATGGCAGATCCAGGCCACCGGCTTGCCGGCGTCGTGCAGCGCCCGCACCAGGTCGACCATCGCCTCGTGACGACGCATCTTGTCCGGCGCCATCCCGCCCGGTATCACCACCGCATCGAAATCTTCCGCCCTGACGTCGGCGGCGTTCGCGTCAACGCTGACGGCATAACCCTTGCCGCTGTGGTATTCGTCCTTGCCGGCGCCCAGAACCGACACCCGCGCGCCGGCCTCGATCAGCCTGAGCCGCGGATAATGCAGTTCCAGTTCCTGGTAGCCGTCTTCGGCGAGAATCGCGATGTGCTTGTCACTGATGGCCATTCTTCAACTCCAGTTATTAATGATGACAACAACAGTACTGCACTCACTTCAGGAACAATTCAAGGGAGACCCCGGCAGGAATCAGGTCGCGACCTTGAAGCCCTGCTCGCGAATCTTGTGGATCCGATCGCGGATCTCGGCCGCCTTCTCGAACTCGAGGTCTTCCGCCGCCTGAAACATCTCCTTCTCCAGCTTCGCGATTTCCTTCGCGGCATCGGCGGGAGAAACCGGCTCGACCGCGTAATCCGACTGGCGCTCCTCGGCTACCTTGCGCGCCGGCTTCTTCTTGCCCGGCATCTGCTGGGCGTCGGCCATGATGTCCTCGATGTTCTTGACGATGGTCTGCGGCGTAATGCCTTGTTCCTCGTTGTGCGCGATCTGCTTGTTGCGTCGGCGTTCGGTCTCCTCGATCGCTCGTTGCATCGAGTTGGTGATCTTCTCGGCATAGAGAATCGCCTTGCCGCGCACGTTGCGCGCCGCCCGGCCGATGGTCTGGATCAGTGAGCCTTCCGAGCGCAGGAAGCCTTCCTTGTCGGCGTCCAGAATCGCCACCAGCGAGACCTCGGGCATGTCCAGGCCCTCGCGCAGCAGGTTGATGCCGACCAGGACGTCGAACGCGCCCAGCCGCAGGTCGCGAATGATCTCCACGCGCTCGACCGTGTCGATATCGGAATGCAGGTAGCGCACGCGCACATCGTGCTCGGCCAGGTATTCGGTCAGGTTCTCGGCCATGCGTTTGGTCAGCGTGGTCACCAGCACGCGGTCGCCCTGCCCGACCCGATCGCGAATTTCCGAAAGCAGGTCGTCGACCTGGCTGGACACCGGACGAACCTCCACTTCCGGGTCGACGAGCCCGGTGGGACGCACGACCTGTTCGGCCACGGTCTGGGAATGATCGAACTCCCACTGCCTCGGGGTGGCCGAAACCAGGACCATCTGCGGGGCGCGTTCCTCGAACTCCTCGAAAGTAAGCGGCCGGTTGTCCATCGCCGACGGCAACCGGAATCCGTATTCGACCAGGGTTTCCTTGCGGGCGCGGTCGCCGCGGTACATACCGCCGATCTGGGGAATCGTCACGTGCGACTCGTCGACGATCAGCATCGAGTCCTTGGGCAGGTAGTCGAACAGGGTCGGCGGCGGATCGCCGGGTTGCCGGCCGGTGAGATGACGCGAGTAGTTCTCGATGCCCTGACAATAGCCGAGCTCGAGCATCATCTCGATATCGAACTCGGTGCGCTGCTTGAGACGCTGCGCCTCGAGCAGCTTGCCGGCCTGTTCCAGTTGCTCGAGGCGTTCCTTGAGTTCGGCCTTGATCGCCTCGACGGCGTCGAGCACGACCTGGCGGGGCGTGACGTAATGGGTCTTGGGGAAGATCGTCAGTTCGTCGGTCTTCTCGTGCACTTCCCCGGTCAGCGGATCGAAGAAACTCACGCGCTCGATTTCGTCATCGAACAGCTCGACGCGCACGGCCTCCATCTCCGAATCGCCCGGGAACATGTCGATGACCTCGCCGCGCACGCGGTAGGTGCCGCGCCGCAGCTCGAAGTCATTGCGCGAGTACTGCATTTCGGCCAGGCGCCGCAGGATCTCGCGCTGGGGCATGCGCTCGCCCACCTTCAACGGGAGGGTCATCTTGAGGAAGGAGCTGGGATCGCCCAGGCCGTAGATGGAAGAGACGGTGGCAACGATCAGCGAATCGGGCCGCTCGAGCAGGGCCTTGGTCGCCGACAGGCGCATCTGCTCGATGTGCTCGTTGATCGAGGCATCCTTCTCGATGAAGGTGTCCGACGACGGCACGTAGGCCTCGGGCTGGTAGTAGTCGTAATAGCTGACGAAGTACTCGACGGCATTGTCGGGAAAGAAGGCCTTGAACTCGCCGTAGAGTTGCGCGGCCAGGGTCTTGTTGGGCGCCATCACCAGGGCGGGGCGCTGGACGCGCTCGATCACGTTGGCCATGGTGAAGGTCTTGCCCGAACCCGTTACCCCGAGCAACGTCTGGTGCGACTGCCCGGCGCCGAGCCCTTTGACCAGCGTATCGATGGCAGTCGGCTGGTCGCCGGCCGGCTCGTAGCTCGACGCCATGCGGAAACGCTTGTTCATTGACCGTAATCACTCGTCGACATGGCAGGGCGATTATAATGGTTCATCCGATAGCGGCCGTGATCGGCCGCGCCACAGGAATCCAGTAGGGAGTTGTATCGTGACTTTCCGATTTGCATCGCGCGTCAGCCAGGTCAAGCCATCGGCCACCATTGCAATGGCGGCCAAGGCTGCCGAACTCAAGGCCGCCGGCAAGGACGTGATTTCGCTGAGCATGGGCGAGCCCGATTTCGACACGCCGGCGCATATTCGCAAAGCGGCGGCCGAGGCCATCGAGGCCGGCCAGACGCGCTACACGCCGGTCGACGGTACGCCGGAACTCAAGCAGGCCGTCATCTCGAAGTTCCAGCGCGACAACGAACTCAGCTACGAGCCGAACCAGATCCTCGCCTCCACCGGCGCCAAGCAGAGCCTTTACAACCTGATGCAGGCCCTGATCGGCGAGGGCGACGAAGTACTGATCCCCGCGCCCTACTGGGTGTCCTACCCCGACATGGCGCGGCTGGCCGGCGGCGCGCCGGTGATCCTCAACACCTCGGCCAAGAACAATTACCTGGTGAGCCCCGCTCAGCTCGAGGCCACGATCACCGAGCAGACGCGCCTGCTGGTTCTCAACTCCCCGAGCAACCCCAGTGGCCGCGCCTACACGCGCGAGCAACTGGCCGCCATCGGCGAGGTGTTGCTCGAGCATCCGAAAATCGTCGTCTGCACCGACGACATCTACGAACACATCTGGTGGGCCGATGAACCGTTTTCCACCCTTGCCCAGGTGGTACCGGGCCTGAGGGAGCGCACGCTGGTGGTCAACGGCGTTTCCAAGGCCTACGCGATGACCGGCTGGCGCATCGGCTACACCGCCGGCCCGGCCGAGGTCATCAAGGAAATGAAGAAGATCCAGGGCCAGAGCACTTCCAATCCGAGCTCGGTCAGCCAGGCCGCGGCGGTTGCTGCACTCAACGGCGACCAGAGTTGCGTGGGCGAGATGTGCCAAGCCTTCAAGGAGCGCCACGACTGGCTGATCCCGGCGCTCAACGAACTGCCGGGCGTGAACTGCGAGCCCGGCGAAGGCGCGTTCTACGCCTTTGCCGATTTCAGCGGCGCGATCGAGAATCTGGGCCTGAGCGACGACATCGAGTTAGCCGAGCACCTGCTCGAAAAGGCGCTGGTCGCCTCCGTGCCCGGTAGCGCCTTCGGCACCGTCGGCCATCTGCGCCTGTCCTTTGCCTGCGGCCTCGACACGCTGAAGACGGCCGTCGAACGTATCGGAGACGCGCTTTGATCGACGAGAGCCGAACCGAAGGTCAGGATGACTCACCGGAATCTCCCCACAGGGAATCGGAAGGTCTTCGGCTCAACGCCGTGCAGGCGCGAGTGCTCGGCTGCCTCATCGAGAAAGAATCGACCACGCCGGACGCCTACCCACTGACGCTCAACGCCACGACGACGGCCTGCAACCAGAAAACCAGCCGCGAGCCCGTCATGAAGCTCGAGCCGGGCCGGGTCGGCCAGGCCCTGCGCGAACTCGAACGCATGGGCCTGGTGCGCCATGACTTCTCCTCGCGCGCTGAACGTTACCGGCACACCGCCGAGAAGGGCCTCTCCCTGACCAAGGCCCAGCTCGCGCTGGTTGCCCTGCTGATGTTACGCGGCCCACAGACGGTCAATGAATTGCTGACCCGGAGCGAACGCATCCATCGCTTCGAAGACGCCGACGAAGTCGCCTACACGCTGGAACGACTTGGCCAGAAATCGCCTCCCCTGGTGGTTCGCCTGCCGCGACAACCCGGGCAGCGCGAAGATCGCTACATGCACCTGCTCTGCGGACCGGTCGATGTCGATGAGCCGGCGACCGCGCAACGCCCGGAAGCGACGGAGGATTCATCGTCAACCGATGCGCTGGTCGAGCGCATCGAAGCGCTGGAACGGCGAGTGAAGGCGCTCGAAGAGGGCAAGCCTGCCGAAGATTGATTCAGGGAGCCTCTGAATAACTCTGCGCGGGCGCGACGGTGCCTTTGCGGGAGGCTCCCCAGTACTACGCAGCAGAACGAAAAACTCCTACATCACCGCTGGTGACTTGGCGGTTTCGCCATCCCCGACCGATTGCCGAAGCTGTTCCACACGGCTCGCAATGTAACGGGGATTCGCATGACAACGGAACGACAGTCCGGTCTCACGCTGATCGAACTGATGATTGCAGTTTCGGTAATGGCAGTCATACTCACCACTGCCGTGCCGGCGCTCGGCAACTTCATGGCGCAGCAACGGCTGACGGCAGCAGCCAACCAGCTGGTCAGCCATCTCAACTACGCGCGGCATGAAGCCGTTTTCCGCAACCAGCCGGTAGCTGCCTGCCCGAGCTCCAACGGCCTCGCCTGTACCGGCGGCAATCGTTGGGACATCGGCTGGATCGTCTATCTCGATCCCGAAAAGAAAGGCCAGCCTGACGGGCCCGAGGACGTGCTGCGGGTCGTCGAACCACGGGAATCTTTGCTCATGCACTCGGCCGGACGTTACCGGGTCCGCTTCCAGGGCCACGGCGGCGCCTACGGCACCAACCTCACCATCCGCGTTTGTGCCCCCGAAGATCCGGACAAGGCGCGCGCGGTGATCGTCTCCAATCCGGGACGCATCCGCAGCACCCGCGATGTCGATCCGTCAGAGTGCGGGGGCGATTGAGACGCCTCTAAAAACCCTGGAACCACGGAAGACACGGAAATCACGGAATTGAAATAGCACAAATTCTTTATTCCGTGCTTTCTGTGTTTTCCCTCGCTAGATTGTTCTGTTTTCCTTCCCCGTCTTGCACATCGATTCCGGGAAGCGTAGGATTAAAACGGTTGTTTTAATCGAGCGTTTTAATTGGCCATTTCGACCCGGGATCGCATCCTCGACGCTGCAGAGTGGCTGTTCGCCGACCAGGGATTCCACCTGACCACGCTGCGGCAGATTACCCAGGCGGCCGAAGCCAACCTGGCAGCAGTCAACTATTACTTCGGGTCCAAACAGGAACTCATCCGGGCGATCTTTCGGCGCCGGCTGGATGCACTCAACGCGGCCCGGCTCGAACGCCTGGACGCGATCGAAAGCGATACTGACCGTCCCGAACTCGAAGCCGTGCTCGACGCTTTCGTGGAGCCCGCGCTGGAGTTCACTCGCGGCGGCGACGCCGAAGGACAGCGATTCATGCAACTCCTGTTGCGCGCCTTTGCCGACCGTGACACAGCCCTGCACGAAGCAATGCGTGCCGAATATGCGCACGTCATGCGTCGTTTCGCCGACGCCGTTTCCGAGGCACTGCCGAACGCAGATCCGACTCGCCTGCGACATCAACTCGATTTCATTGTCGGTGCATTGACTCTGACCATGGCCGAATCGGCCTTGAAGGACACCCGCATCATCGCCGCCGAACTGGTTCAGTTCGCTGCCGCCGGCCTGCGCGGCAGTCTCGAAAACCGCATCCCCGATAGTGCCCGACGCACTCTGGAGGCAACATCATGACCTGGTTGTTGATTATCACACTCGCCGTGGGCCTGCTCGCGCTGGCCTGGTTCCGAACCCCGTCCTGGCTGGCCGCGCTGCTCGCGATTGCCGCCCTGCTAGGCACCATCTGGCAGGCCGCTTCCTGGCCGGTGATCACGCTGTATACGGTCGCCGCAGTCGCACTGACCGTGGTCGCCATCCGCCCGCTGCGCCGGGTTCTCGTGTCCGACCGTCTGTTCGGCTGGTTCAAGTCGGTGCTGCCGCCGATCTCCGATACCGAGCGCGAGGCGCTCGATGCCGGCACCGTCTGGTGGGACGCCGAACTGTTCTCCGGCCGTCCCCGCTGGAAGAAGCTGTTCGGCATCGACAAGCCGGCACTCTCGGCCGAGGAGCAGGCTTTTCTCGACGGGGAGGTCGAGGAACTGTGCGGCATGCTCGACGAATGGCAGATCAACTACGAACTCAAGGACCTGCCGCCTGAAGCCTGGCAGTTTATCCGTGACAAGCGCTTCCTGAGCATGATCATCCCCAGGGAGTACGGCGGCCTCGGTTTCACTTCTCAAGCTAACGGCGCCGTGGTCACCAAGATCGCCTCGCGCAGCCTGTCGGCGGCGGTTTCGGTCATGGTGCCCAACTCGCTCGGCCCGGGTGAACTGCTGATGCACTTCGGCACCGACGAGCAGAAGAACCACTATCTGCCGCGCCTGGCAAAGGGCGAGGACATTCCCTGTTTCGCCCTCACCTCCCCGCTGGCCGGATCCGACGCGGCCGCCATGCCGGACGAAGGCATCGTCTGCAAGGGCACTTACAAGGGCGAGGAGGTACTCGGCCTGCGGGTAAGCTGGGACAAGCGCTACATCACGCTGGCCCCGGTCGCCACCGTTCTGGGCCTGGCCTTCAAGGCGAAGGACCCCGACGGCCTCCTGGGCGACAAGAAGAACCTGGGCATCACCTGCGCCCTGATCCCGACCGACACACCGGGCGTGGAGATCGGCGACCGCCACATCCCGGGCGGCAGCGTCTTCCTCAACGGCCCGACCCGGGGCACGGACGTGTTCATCCCGATGGACTGGATCATCGGCGGACAGGAGCGCATCGGCCAGGGCTGGCGCATGCTGATGCATTGCCTGGCGGCCGGCCGCGCCATCTCGCTGCCGGCCCAGAGCGTGGCCAACGGCAAGCTCACCAGCATGACCACAGGGGCGTACGCCCGGGTGCGCTACCAGTTCAAGCAGCCGATCGGCCATTTCGAAGGCATCGAGGAACCGCTGGCACGCATCGCCGGCGAGACCTACCGCATGGAGGCCGCGCACAAGCTCACGCTCAGCGCGCTCGACCACGGCGAGAAGCCGGTGGTGCTGTCGGCCATCCTCAAGGCCTATCTCACCGAAGCCAACCGGCGCGTACTCAACGACGCCATGGACGTCCACGGCGGCAAGGCCGTGGTGGAAGGGCCCAACAACTATCTTTCCATTCCCTGGCAATCGATTCCGGTGGCCATTACCGTCGAGGGCGCCAATATCCTGACGCGCTCGATGATCGTCTTCGGCCAGGGCGCGATTCGCTGCCACCCTTACCTGCTCAAGGAAATGGAGTCCGCGGCGGACGACGACGCCAAGGCTTTCGACAGCGCCCTGTTCGGTCACATCGGATTCGTGATCTCGAACTTCGTGCGTGCGCCCCTGCTGGGGCTGACCGGCGGACTACTCAGCCGCTCGCCCGTATCCGGCCCGACGGCAGGCCTCTACCGAAAGATCAACCGGCTCAGCGCCGCCTTCACCCTGGTCGCCGACCTGTGCCTGCTCATCCTGGGCGGCAAGTTCAAGTTCAAGGAAAAGCTGTCGGGCCGCCTGGCCGACGCGCTGGCGCACCTCTACATGGCCTCCACCGCGCTGCGGCGCTTCGAGGACGACGGCCGGCCGGAAGAAGACCTGCCGCTGGTGCAATGGGCCGTGGCCGACAGCCTGCACCAGGCCGAAAACGCCATCTTCGGTGTACTGCAAAACTTCCCGGTCGCCGGAATGGGCGGTGTGCTTCGTCCGCTGCTGTTCCCCTGGGGACGCCGGCATCATCCGGTCGACGACCGCACGACGCACAAGATGGCCCGCCTGATGATGGAAGTCTCGCCGAGCCGCGAGCGCCTGATTGCCGGCGCCTACCAGTCGAAGGGCGATGACGGCGCCGGACTGCTCGCACAGGCGTTCGAGGCCGTACTCGAGGCGGCGCCCGCGGAGATGGCCGTGCGCAACGCACTCAAGGTCGTGCCGACGCCGGTCAATGTCGACAAGGTGGTCAGCAAGGCCGTCGCCGCCGGCGTGATCACCGAGGAACAGGGCACCGGCCTCAAACGGGCACAGGAACTGACCGCGAAAGTCATCGCCGTCGACGAGTTCACGCCCGAAGAGATCGGCGGCACGCAGGCCATGCAGCCGCCCGTGGCCAAGGCCAGCTAGATACACGGGAACCACGGAAAGCACGGAATCCACGGAAGCCAAGCAAGAGAATCTCCGTGAATTCCGTGTCCTCCGTGGTTCCAGAGACTAATTGACACCCAATCCGGATTGGAAGGAACACATATGACGGACCACAAGCTCAAGGTAAGACGTGCCGCGGTGCTGGGCGCCGGGGTGATGGGTGCGCAGATCGCCGCGCACCTGACCGCCGCCGGCATTCCGGTCGACCTCTTCGACCTGCCCTCCGACGAGGGCGACCGCAACCAGCTGGCCGAGAAAGGCCGGCAGGGGCTGCTCAAGCTCAAGCCCGCGCCGCTGGCCAGCAAGGACCTGGTCGAGTTCATTCGGCCGCTGAACTTCGCCGACGATCTCGACAAGCTTGCCGACTGCGACTTCATCATCGAGGCGGTGGCCGAACGCATGGACATCAAGCGCGACCTCTATGGCAAGCTCGCGCCGCACGTTCGCGACGACGCGATCTTCGCCTCCAACACCTCGGGCCTCTCCATTACCGAGTTGTCGAAGGAACTGCCCGAGAAACTGCGCGGCCGGTTCTGCGGCGTACATTTCTTCAATCCGCCGCGCTACATGCACCTGGTGGAACTGATCCCGCATGCCGGCACCGACGACAATGTACTCGACCTGCTCGAGGATTTCCTCACCCGCAATCTGGGCAAGGGCGTCGTGCGCTGTCGCGACACGGCCAACTTTATCGGCAATCGGGTCGGCATGTTCACCATGCTGTCGGTGATGCACCACGCCGATCGCCTGGGCCTGGGCTTCGACACCGTCGACGCCATGACCGGCCCGGCCATCGGGCGGCCCAAGAGCGCCACCTTCCGCCTGGCCGACGTCGTCGGGCTGGACACCATGGGCAATGTCATCAATACCATGCAGGCCCAGCTCGAAGACGATCCCTGGCACGACTGGTTCAAACAGCCCGAATGGCTGCAGAAGCTGATCGAAGCCGGCGCCCTGGGCCAGAAATCCGGCGCGGGCGTGTTTCGCAAGGAAGGCAAGTCCATTCGCGTGTTCGACCCCGAGTCCGGCGACTACCGCGACAGCGACTACAGCCTGCCCGATGACGTGCAGAAAGTGCTGGCGATCAAGGACGCGGGCGAGAAGCTGGCCGAACTGGCCAGGTGCGAGAACGCGCACACCGAGTTCCTGTGGTCGATTCACCGCGACCTCTTCCACTACTGCGCCTACCACCTGGCGGAGATCGCAGACAGCGCGCGCGAAGTCGACCTGGCGATCCGCTGGGGCTACGGCTGGAAACTCGGCCCGTTCGAGATCTGGCAGTCGGCCGGCTGGCAGAAAATGGCCGAGCTTGTCCAGAAGGACATCAGCGACGGCAAGACCGGCGTCGACGCCGACCTGCCGGAATGGGTCAACCAGATCGAAGCCGTGCACACGCCGGAAGGCTCCTGGGCCGCCGACCAGGCGCGCTACCTGCCGCGTCCCGACCTGCCGGTGTTCCAGCGCCAGTACCAGCCGGTACGTCTGCTGGGAGAGAAAACCGACAACGGCACGACCGTTCACGAAACGGACTCGATCCGCCTGTGGACGCTGCAAGACGACGTGCTTATCGCCAGCCTGAAAAGCAAGATGGCGGTGATCGACAACGGCGTGGTCGAGGGACTCGACGAGGCCGTCGAACGGGCCGAGTCGAACTTCGAGGGCCTGGTGATCTGGCAGCCCAAGGGGCCTTTCTCGGCCGGCGCCAACCTCAAGGCGGCCGCCGAGGCCATCCAGAAGGGCGACTTCGACAGCGTGCACGACCTGGTGGCAGGCTTCCAGGCCGCCAACCTGCGCCTGCGCTACGCATCCGTACCGACGGTCGCCGCCGTGCGCGGCCTGGCCCTGGGCGGCGGCCTGGAACTGGCCATGCACACGGCCACGCGCGTGGCGCATCTGGAAAGCTACATGGGGCTGGTCGAGGCCGGCGTGGGCCTGGTACCGGCCGGCGGCGGACTGGGCACCCTGGCCATGCAGATCGTCGACGACACCAAGGCCGGCGACACCCATCCCCTGCTGGAAAAACGCTACAAGCAGGTCGCCATGGGCCAGGTGGCCGGCTCCGCGATGGAAGCGCGCGAGATGGGCTACCTGCGCGAGCACGACCGCATCGTGCTGCACGAACACGAACTGCTGCATGCCGCCCACCACGAAATCCGTGCCATGGCCGCGGCCGGCTACCGTCCGCCGCTGGCCGGACGCAAGTTCCCGGCCGCCGGTGATGTCGGCATCGCCACGCTCAAGATGCTGTTGGTCAACATGCTCGAAGGCCACTTCATCTCCGAGCACGACTACGAGATCGGCTCACGCATTGCCACTGTGCTTTGCGGCGGCGAGATCGACCGCGGCGGACAGGTCGACGAGGAATGGATTCACCGCCTCGAGCGCGAGCACTTCCTGAAGCTGGCCGCCATGGACAAGACCCAGGAACGCGTGGCGCACATGCTCAAGACCGGCAAGCCCCTTCGCAATTAAGGCTAGACATGAACTCGAGAGAAACCACGGAAATCACGGAACACACGGAGAAAGACAATCAATATTCTTCCGTGAATTCCGTGTCTTCCGTGGTTCCAGTCAAATGAATTCGGCAAAGGAATATCGAAATGAGTGATGCATACGTAGTAGCCGCCGTCAGGACGCCCGTCGCCCGGGCGTTCAAGGGCGCTTTCAAAAACTATCGTCCCGACGACATGCTGGCCCACGTGATCCGCGAATCGCTGGCCGAGGTACCCGAACTCGACCCGGCCCGCGTCGAGGACGTGATCGTCGGCTGCGCCATGCCGGAAGCCGAGCAGGGCATGAACGTCGCCCGAATCGGCGCCCTGCTCGCCGGCCTGCCCGATCATGTGCCCGGCGTGACCGTCAACCGCTTCTGTTCTTCCGGTTTGCAGACGGTCGCCATGGCCGCCGATCGAATTCGTCTCGGCGAGGCCGACGTGATGATCGCCGGCGGCACCGAGACCATGACCATGGTCCCGATGATGGGCCACAAGGTCGCGATGAACCCAAAGGTGTTCGAAGACGACAACGTCGCGATTGCCTACGGCATGGGCATCACCGCCGAGAAGGTGGCGAAGAAATGGGATGTCTCACGCGAGGACCAGGACGAGTTCGGCTACCGCTCGCACCAGAAGGCGATCAAGGCGATCGACGGCGGCGAGTTCACCGAGATCCGTCCGGTCACCGTGACCAATCGCGTCCCCGGTCCCGACGGCACGGTTCGCGAGATCGAAACGGTGGTCGACACCGACGAAGGGCCGCGCCGCGACACCACACCCGAGGCGCTGGGCAAGCTGCGTACGGTCTTCGACGCCAAGGGTACCGTGACCGCCGGCACCAGTTCGCAGATGTCCGACGGCGCCGGTGCGCTGATCCTCGTCTCCGAGCGCGTGGTCAAGGAATTGAACCTGAAACCCCTGGCCGTCTTCCGCGGTTTCTCGGTCGCCGGTGTCCCGCCGGAAATCATGGGCATCGGCCCGATCGAGGCCATTCCGAAAGTGCTCAAGCAGACCGGTATCGGCAAGAACGATCTCGACTGGGTCGAGCTCAACGAAGCCTTCGCCGCCCAGGCGCTGGCGGTCATCCGGAACACCGAGCTCGATCCCGACAAGGTCAACCCGCTCGGCGGCGCCATTGCCCTGGGCCACCCCTTGGGTGCGACCGGCGCCGTGCTCTCGGCCAAGCTGATCCACGGCCTGCACCGACGCGACCAGCGCTACGGCATGGTCACCATGTGCGTCGGCACCGGCATGGGCGCGGCCGGCATCTTCGAGCGGATGTGATTAAAAAAGGCGGCGCAGGGGATGCGCCGCCTTAACCCCCCAGCGGGTCTCGCAAGAGACCACTGGGTGCGCCCGTACCAGCAAACGGGCTGACCTGCCAAAGCTGATGAGTCATAGTTTTGCAGACTCCGGTCGATCGGCATAGAAGCAAATCCACCCGACTTCAGGTAAGAAATCTCCCCAACACTTTGTAGGAAATTTCCTACAAGCGTCGCGTTCGATCCCGCCAGAGGTCACGCAACTGGGCTCGCCAGTAGATACCCTGCCCCACGGCGCGCCCCAGGATGCCGCCAGCCCAGACGGGGCGCCAGCGCTCGAACTCGGCCAGGCGCTGGCCGTCTCCGCAAAGCGCCTCGGCCATCACTTCCCCGGCCAGGGTGGTCGTGGCCATGCCATGCCCACCGAAGGCCAACGCATACCACAGCCCGTCGCCGGTCCGTCCCAGCAGCGGCATCTCGTGCCGTGCGTAACTCATCCAGCCACCCCAGGCATAGTCCAGGCGCACCTCGCCGAGCGCCGGAAAGACCCGGGCCAGGTCGCGCCGCATCAGGCGACGAATGGCGGCGGGCGAGCGGCCGGCCATGGAAATGCGCCCGCCCCAGAGCAGGCGGGTATCGGGCAGCGGCCGGTAGTAGTCGAAGGCAAAACGTGTGTCGTAGACCGCCACCGGCCGCGGCAGATGATCCCCGAGTCTTTCTCCCAGGGGCTCCGTCACGGCGATATAGGTCGCCACCGGGTGAAGCGCACGCTGAATGGTTGGCGCCAGCCGGCGATCGTAGCCACCGGTCGCGAGCACGACCTGTTCGGCCTCGAGTCGCCCCTGTCCGGTATCCACGCGCCACCCTGATCGGGCTTTTCGTATCGAGCGAACGCCCGATCGTCCGAATACACCCCCACCCCCGGCCTCGATCACCGCCGACAAGCCGCGGATATGCCGCAACGGATGAAAATGGAAGCTCCCGGGCTCGAACAATCCGCCGCCATAGCGCGATGAGCCGACCCAATCGTCCATTTCCGCGGCCGGAATCCACGCAAGTTCGAAACCGAGCCGGGCTCGCATTCGTTCAGCCATCGCCTGAAGGGTCTCCGGCTCGTCGAACCAGTCCGCCAGCACGACACCGGCGTCGTTGACCTGGCA
This sequence comes from Wenzhouxiangella sp. 15190, assembly GCF_003417465.1. Classification (GTDB taxonomy): domain Bacteria; phylum Pseudomonadota; class Gammaproteobacteria; order Xanthomonadales; family Wenzhouxiangellaceae; genus Wenzhouxiangella. The sequence goes on along the minus strand of NZ_QVMV01000052.1, from coordinate 132,491 downwards.
ATCAATGCGATACCGTTCGATACGCTCACGGATCACCGCGACGGTCTCGCGCGTGTAGCCGTGCAACCGCGCCGCCTTGTCCTCGCCCACCTGGTCGATAAGCGCGTCGTTGCCGAGTGAATAGCCGGCGAACACGAAGCCGCCGTTGCGTCCGGAAGCACCGGCACCCGGCTCCCCGGCATCCAGCACGTAGACATCCGACATGCCGCGCTCGATCAGGCCGACGGCCGTCGAGATGCCGGCCAGGCCGCCGCCCACGACCGCCACCCGGCAGCGCCGATCCCCATCGAGAGCGGGCCAGTTGCACCCCCCGGCCTCGGCCTGATACCAGCTCTCGCCGGGCCAGCGATCAGCCCCCGAATTCATGGCAGTTTGCCGCTCGGGTGATAACATTGGGTCTGAAAATTCAAGGAGGTGCTCATGGGTAAGTCAACCAAGTACGAAGCCAAGGTGCCGGACGAAAACGGCATTATCCCGTACACCGACGAAGAGCATAGCGTCTGGCGCGACCTGTATGCACGCCAGATCGAGGTCATCCAGGGCCGCGTTTGCCAGGAATTCCTCGACGGCCTCGAGATCCTGGACCTGCCCACCGATCGCATTCCCCAGCCAACGGAAGTCTCGGGCGTGTTGCGCGAGCGCACCGGCTGGGAAGTGGCCCCGGTGCCGGCCCTGATCAATTTCGACAAGTTCTTCAAACTGCTCTCGGAAAAGAAGTTTCCGGCCGCCTCGTTCATCCGCACGCGCGAATCGATGGACTACCTGCAGGAACCGGATATCTTCCACGAGATCTTCGGCCACACCACCATGCTCACCCACCAGGCTTTCGCCGACTTCACGCACGCCTACGGCCTGGCCGGCGTGAAGGCGACCAAGAAGGAACGCGTATTCCTGGCGCGGCTGTACTGGTTCACCGTCGAGTTCGGCCTGATCCAGAACGGCAGCCAGTTGAGCATCTACGGCGGCGGTATCGCCTCGTCGCCCGGCGAGACGATCTACTCGCTCGAAAGCGACGAGCCGATTCGCCGGCCGTTCGACCCGATCGACGCGCTGCGCACGCCGTACCGCATCGACATCTACCAGACGGTCTACTACGTACTGGATCAAATGGACGACCTGTTCGAGCTGGCCAATGCCGATCTGCTCGCCCTGATCCGCAAGGCCCGCGCCCTGGGCGAGTTCGAACCCACTTATCCACCCAAGAACAAGGAAGCAGCCTGATCATGTCCGATACCCTGACCGACAAGAAATGCGCCCCCTGCGAAGGCGGCACCGATCCGCTCGATGGCGACCGAGTCGAGGAATTGCTGGCCCAGATTCCGGGCTGGCAGGTCGACGCCGACGGCAAGAAGATCTACCGCCGCTTCGAGTTCAAGGGCTTCTACAAGACCATGGCCTTCATCAACGCCATGGCCTGGATCGCCAACCAGGAAGGGCACCATCCCGACTTCGAAGCGGGCTACAACTTCTGCTTGATTCATTTCACCACGCATGCCATCGACGGGCTGAGCGAGAACGACTTCATCTGCGCAGCCAAGATCAACGCGCTGCTGGATGAATAACCAGTCTCCCGCCCGCTCGGGGAGCTTGCTGGCCGATGACCTGGCACGCGCCCGGTCGACGGTCAACGACATCATCGTCGACAAGGAAGCGGTCGTCGATCTCGCCTTTTCCGCCCTGTTGGCCGGCGGCCACCTCCTGATCGAGGACCTGCCGGGCGTGGGCAAGACGACCCTTGCCCACGCCCTTTCGATTGCCGTCGGCGGGAACTGGCAGCGCATCCAGTTCACCAGCGACATGCTGCCGGCCGACATCCTGGGTGTGTCGATCTTTCGCCGGGAGGACGAGCAGTTCGAATTTCGCCCCGGCCCGATTTTCGCCAACGTCGTGCTCGCCGACGAGATAAACCGTGCCACTCCGCGCACCCAGTCCGCGCTGCTCGAGGCCATGGCCGAAGGCCAGGCCACCGTGGACGGACACACGCACCGGCTGCCGCAGCCGTTCTATGTCATCGCCACGCAGAACCCGCTCGATCTGACCGGCACCTATCCGCTGCCCGACTCGCAGCTCGATCGTTTCCTGCTGCGCACGCGTATTGGCTATCCCTCGGCCGCCGAAGAACGGCGATTACTGACCGAGCCGGACCGCCGCGATCTCCTGCGGGACATGGAGTCCGTCCTCGACCCGGCACGGGTACTGGAACTTATCGAGCTGGCGGCCGGGTTGCACGTTTCCGAACCCATACTGGATTACATCCAGGCCCTGGTGGCCGCCACGCGCACGCATCCGGCAGTGAAGTCCGGCTTGTCGCCGCGTGCCGCCCTGGCGCTGACGCAGACCTCGCGCGCCCACGCCCTGATCATGCAGCAGGACTTTTGCCTGCCCGACAACGTGCGCACCGTATTCCCGGCCCTGGCGGGTCACCGCCTCCAGCCGACCGCCGAATCGCATATGGACGGTGACGCCGTGGCGGCGGAAATCCTGGAGTCCACCCCCGTTCCCTGATGGCGACCGCCACCGGTTCACCGGTCGAAACCGGCCGGCCGAAACTGCTTGATCGCTGGCTGAAGAGACGCACCCGTCTCGACCTGCCGCTGACCCTGGCCTACCGGCGGATCTTCATTCTCCCGACGCGTTTCGGCTGGATGCTGGGCTTGCTCATGGGCGCGATGCTCATCGGCAGCCTCAACTTCAACAACAACCTCGGCCTGCTGACGACCTTCATCGTCGCCGCAACGGCGATCAACTCCATGCTGCTGGCTTTCCGGAATCTCAACGGCCTGCACCTGCGCCACGGCGCCGCCCGGCCCGTGCACGCCGGCAAACCCGTTCCCTGGCGCCTGACGGCCGTCAATCACTGTGAGCGAAACCGTGACGGCCTGCGTCTCAAGGGGCCCGGCCCCGACGCCGTTTTCAACGTTCCAGCCAGGGGAGTCCGTGAGGTTACGATCGAACTCGATGCCCGTGGGCGCGGCTGGCACCGGCCCGGACGACTGCGGATCGAAACGACGCAACCGCTCGGACTTTTCCGTGCCTGGTCCTGGATCGAGCCGACCACGCCTTTTCTGGTCTGGCCACAGCCTGCGGAACACGCCCCGCCCCTTCCCGAGGGCGGTGACGCACAAAGCGTGCAGCGCAGGCAGGCTCGCGAGGAAGGCGAAGACTTCCACAGTCTGCGACGCTGGCGCGAAGGCGACCCGCTGCACCGCATCGCCTGGAAGGCCAGCCAGCGTCATCAGACCCTGCTTTCCCGCCAGTTCCGGCGCGAACAGTCGCGCGAAGTATTCCTGAGCCTGGAGCGCGCGCCCGGCCGAGATCTGGAAGAGCGCATTCGCATCGTCACTGCCTGGATCCTGCGCGCCGAGGCGGAAAACCGGTCCTGGACACTCGAATTGGGCGAGGAGCGCTTCGGGCCCGATCGCAGCGAAAGCCACAAGCATGCCTGTATGCGGGCACTGGCAGAGTTGTGAAACAGGCTTCGACACCACTGCCGTTCGCGCCCGTCGCCTGGACAATCACCGCCTTTGTTGTCGCGGCCCTGCCGCACCTGCTGGCCATGCCCCCGCTGCTCGGCGCCGTGGTCGTCCTGCTATGCGGATGGCGACTGCTCGCCGCCGGTAAGGGCTGGCGGCCGCCGCCGGGCTGGCTACGGCTGTTGCTGACCGTGGGCGCCATCGCGCTGCTCGCCGTCGGCTTCGGCGGCCTGTGGGGTCGGCGGGCGGCAACCGGCCTGTTGTGCCTCATGCTGGCGGCCAAGATGCTGGAACTCTATCGCCTGCGCGACCTGCGCATGGTCGCCTCGGTCTCGCTCTTTCTGATCGCCACGCAGTTTCTGTTCGACGAACGCCTGGTCTACCTCGCCTACCTGTTCGGCGGCGTACTGATTACAATCGGTGCCCTGCTGCGGATCCAGTTGCTGGAGTTGGGCCAGGCCGTGCCGCGTTCCGGGCATCTTCGGATCATTCGGGATGCAGCCTTGATGCTGCTGACCGCATTGCCCGTAGCGCTGATCCTGTTCGTAACTTTCCCGCGCCTGGCCGAACCGCTGTGGGGCCTGCCCGACGAGGTCATGGACGCCAAGACCGGTCTCTCGGACAGCATGTCCCCGGGCTCGATCGCCGATCTCTACATCGACGATTCGGCCGCCTTTCGGGCTGAATTCGATGGCACGCCGCCCCCGCCGGAACGGCGCTACTGGCGCGGACCGGTTCTCTGGCATTTCGACGGTGACACCTGGGAGCGGGCCTTTCTGGCCTCACGCACACCCGCCGCCAAGGTGCCTCCCGGACCCGACGATTTCCTCTACACCGTCCAGCTCGAACCGCACGAACGCCGCTGGCTGTTTGCCCTGGACTATCCGGTCACGACACCCGACGAAGCGCACATCTCGCTGGATTTCCAGGTGACTCGCCGCGATCCGGTCACCACGCTGACCGAATACCGCATGCGCAGCAATCCCGGCTTCACCGACATGCCGCAGTTGCCGGAGACCCTGAGACGCCTGGCGTTGAGCCTGCCGGAAGACCGTAACCCGCGCACCCGCGAGATGGCTCGGCAATTGCGGGAACGCTTCGAAGACGACCGGGCCCTCATCGATCACGTGCTCGACTGGCTACGCGAGGAACCCTTCTATTACAGCCTGCAGACCGCACCACTCGGCCGACACGGCGCCGACGAATTTCTCTTCGACCTGCGCACGGGTTACTGCGAATACTACGCTTCCGCATTCGCGGTACTGATGCGTGCCGCCGGCATTCCAACGCGCGTCGTCACCGGCTACCAGGGCGGGTACTGGCAGGAAGGCGGCCAATACCTCCTGGTTCGACAATCCGACGCGCATGCCTGGGTCGAACTCTGGCTCGCGGGAAGCGGCTGGACCCGGGTCGACCCAACGGCTGCGGTGTCGCCAGCGCGAATTCAGAGCGGTGCCCGCGTCGCCACCGGCGACGCGACGGGACTGGACTGGTTACGCAGCCTGCAATACCGCTATGACCGGCTGCAGCATCTGTGGAACGCCTGGGTACTGGGCTTCGATGCCGACCGGCAACAAAGCATGATGCGCTTCCTCGGGCTGCCGCGGCTCTCCAGCACGGGGATGGCACTGCTCATGGTCAGCCTGCTCGGCCTGACCATTCTCGTGCTGGCCTGGGCCTGGCTGAAGCGGCCGGCGGGTTCACGCGATCCTGTCCAGCGCGCCTGGATCAGGCTCATGCGCCGGATGGGCCGCCGCGGTCTCGGGCCGGTACTCGGCGAAACACCGCTGGCCTGGGCGGAACGAGTCGCGCCGGAACTCGCCGAGGGTGAAAAGCTTCATGAACTCACCGAACGCTACTGCCGGATCCGCTACGGCGACTGTGACGACGCCGGGCTGCGCGAACACTTCATCGAGCAAAGCCGAAAACTGTCTACCGACCGGGTTGAACCGCGACGCATGGCCAGCGTCTAAACAAATAGAGGATAATGGTATCCATATTGAGGATTCCGATCATGAAAGTCATACCTATGCTATCCGGCCTTGTTCTGTCAGCTTTGCTTGTAGCAGGCTGTGCAACGGTTCCGGAACCGCTCGGCGGCGAGTTCGAGGAACTGACCCCCGAGCAGTCCGGCGATCAGCACGTCGGACAGCAGGTCCGGTGGGGCGGCAGCATTGTCGATACCCGCCCCGGCAAGTCGGAAACCTGCATCGAGGTGCTCGCCCGCTCACTCGACTCGCGCGCCCGACCGCATTCCGGTGACGACGACCGGGGTCGCTTCCTGGCCTGCCGTGACGGTTTCGAGGACCCGGCCGTGTTCGAGCGCGGGCGCGACATCACCGTCGTCGGTACGCTGACCGGCTTTGTCGAAGGCAACATCGGCGAGTTCCGCTACGTCTACCCCCGCGTCGAAGCGGACACCCTGTTCCTCTGGGGTGAAGAAGTTCCCGCCCGCTACTATCACGATCCCTGGTACTACCGTGATCCATGGTGGCCTTATGCGCGGTTCCCGTGGTCGCATTCCCGCTGGCATTTCTCGGGTCACGTCATCATTCGCTGACTGATCGGCATAACTGTTTTTTGATACAGTTTCGGTCATGCAGCTCACACCGCGCCAGCAGCAGATCCTGGAGTTCATCGAACAGCGCGTGCTGTCGGACGGGCTGCCGCCGACGCGCGCGGAGATCGTGACGCACTTCGGCTTCTCCTCCCCCAATGCGGCACAGTGCCATCTCCGGGCGCTGGCCCAGCGCGGCGCAATCGAACTGCGCCCGGGGCGGGCGCGGGGGATCGTTCCGACCCGCAACCTCCCTGCCCCGGAAACCGCGGATCAGCCCCTGCGCAAACTGCCGGTCATCGGGCGGGTCGCCGCGGGGTCGCCGCTGCTGGCGATCGAAAACCTGGAAGACGAGTTGCAGGTCGATCCCCATCTTTTCCGGCCGCAACCCGACTACGTGCTCAAGGTCCGCGGCGACAGCATGACCGGCGCCGGCATCGACGACGGCGACCTGCTTCTGGTGCACCGGACACCGGAGGCGCGCGCCGGACAGGTCGTGGTTGCGCGCATCAACGACGAAGTCACCGTCAAGCGACTTCGACGAAAGGGCCGGGGTATCTATCTGGACAGTGAAAATCCCGCCTACGCCAGCATCCATGTCAAACCGGGCAGTGATTTCGCGATCGAGGGGCTGGCCGTCGGCACGATTCGCGCCTTTCAGGGAGCCTGAGCGCTCCCGCCACCAACGCTCGCTAAATCTCGCCCAGGCCGCACTCGTCCTCGAGAAAACCCTCGATAAGCGTCAGGGTCTCCTCATGATGCCTGTAGTACCAGGGCATCTGGTGGGGCATATCCTCGATGATCTCCAGACGGGCGGGCACCCTGTCCTTGACCGCCTTGTAGAACTCCTGGGCATGCCGGTCAGGCGTTCGTACGTCGCGGCTTCCCACGTAAAGCAATATGGGGATATGCGCCTTGTCGGCGTTCTTCGTGGGGTCCATTCCACGCACCGTAACGCCCTGCAGCAAGCGTTGCGTGCGGTTCTGGCTCCAACGGTTGCCCAGGCGCGTGAGATTGGTTACGGGCGCTCCGGAGATCGCACAACGGAAAGGCGTATCGGGTCTGACGGTAGCAGCCGCAGCGGCAAAACCTCCGTAGGAATAGCCGAAAATAACCATCCGATCCGAATCGGCAATGCCTTGCTCGACCAGCCACTTCGCGCCGTCCGCCTTGTCGTCCTGCATCTTCTGGCCCCACTCGGCATCACCGGCAACCCACAAGTCCCGACCCAGGCCCTGGCTGCCACGGTATTGCGGGCGAAGCACCGCGAAGCCGCGGGAAGTGAGAAACGGCACCCAGCCGGAAGCATCCCAGCCGCCAAAGTCGCGACTCCACGGACCACCGTGGGGATTGACCACCAGCGGCAGGGGATCATCCTCTTCCTCGTTCCAGCCCGCCGGCAGGTCGAGCAAGGCAGGTATCTCCATGCCGTCCCGGGCCTCATAGGTGATCCAGCTCTGTTCACCGAGGTCTTCCGGTTCGATCCACGGGCGCTGATTTCCCAGGTTCTTGACCGACTTCCGGTCCTCAAGAATGTGGTAGCCGACGGGATGCCGGTTGCTGGACGTCTGGAAGAGCACGCGGGAAAGATCGTTGTTGTAGTTGGTTATCGAGACGTTCCGGTCGGGGAAGGCTTGCTTGAGCCCTTCGTGGATGGAACGCATCTCCGGCTCCACATAGGTGGTCTCGTAAACCGGGCCTGCGACGGTAAAGGAAATAATCTCGTTGAAGCTATCCGGCCTGGAATCAAAACCCAGGCTGGCGATCGAGAATTTCGGGTGAGCCAGCAGCGCTTCGTCCGCGAAGCTGCGTGCCTTCGGGTCATACGTCCAGGCCTGGACGAGATTCGAGAACTTGTCGGTCAGCACGTAATACTTGCCCGTATCGTCGTCGATGCCGACAACCTGCATCTGGACACGATCCGTCAGCATCGTGGTCAGGGGTTCGTGGACTTCGAACTCCCCAGTCTCCGGATTGCGAATCTCGATGCTCCGCTCGTACTCATTGCCCCCTTTTGACTTCATCGCGGTGCGCGTGAGCAATTTTCCAGTGCGCGGATGAAACAGGCCGGGGGAAGCTTCGGGACTGCCCCGGAAACGCAAGTCGATCTTGCCGCTGGTTAGATCGTACTCGTAGTAGTTGCTGGTGAAGTCCAGCATGTTGGTGCGTCGGATAATGACATTTTTGGGGTCCAGCGGCATAAGACTGACCATGCCTGCCGTGGTAGTGAGTTCGGCGCAGCGCTTGGTCGTCTGGCTGGCGCCCAGCATGCGGTCACCCGACTCGAAGGCTTCCTCGAATTCCGAATGATCCGAGTCGGTCAGATAAGTCTTGAAGATGAAGGTTGCTTCCGCTCCAAGGTCGTTACCTTCCCCGCATCCTCCGAGTGCCGCAGTCATTTCCTGCCTGCCGGTCACGCTCACCTTGCCGGCCTTGAGGGCGCGAGCTCGGATGAACTTCATTTTGTCGCCGCTAGGGGTGATTACGGGGCCCTTGTCAATGTTGTCCAGATCCCAGGTGGCCAGGGCGGTATCGCGATGTTCGCTGCCGGGCGCGCTCACTATGGCCGCCAGATGCTTTCCATCGACGCTCATGGACACGGAACTGATCGCCGGCTGTCGGGCTATGGACTCGATGGAGATGGGCGCTGCGTGCAGCGCCGATACGATCAGCGCGAGAGAAAGTATGGTAAGGCGCAAGAGGAGGTTCATCATGATTTTTTCCTGTCCTGTCAAAGACTTGCTCTGCCGCTGGCCAGCGAGCGCTTTCCAATGAAGTCCTAAATTATACCTGGCCCCATAAGCAAGTGGCGCCCGGAGGCGCCACTTGTGAAAAGGCCTGTTAAGCCATTCCGATACGACGGTCGATCAGAAACGATAGTTGATACGACCGAAGACCCGACGCCCCAGCAGGCTGGCCTGGGTGCCGTTGATCGGAACATTACCGCGCGTGGAAACTGCACCAGCCGCACCGGCGGATACCAGATCGGGCTCCTCATTGAAGAGGTTGTTGATCCCGATGAGCAGGTCCCACTTGTCTTGTCGGTACAGGATGGACAGGTTGTGCTGCCACCACGCGTCGAACTTGATGTCACGAACGGCGTTCTCTTCACCGAAATAGTTGATCTCTTCATCAGCGAACCGGGAAGCATCCGTTGAGGAGGCGTACTGCGTGTAATAGGTCGCGGACCAGTCGCCTCGCTGCGCGGTAGCGCGGAGGTTGCTGACGATTTCGGGGGTGCCGATATCGCCCACCACGTCCAGATCGTCGAACCCGGCCACGGTACCCGGAGCAAACAGCTGGAACAGGTTCTCGCGCTGCCGGGTGGTCTGGGATTCCACGTTCAGGCTACCCCAGTCGAAATCACCCTGCCAGGTCATGTTCAGGTCGAGACCTTCCACTTTTTGAGTGTTGATGTTGACGAAACTGTCATTGATGCTGGCGATGTTGTAGGCCCCGGTCGGGTCATCCCCGCTGTTACGCTCGATCAACTCACAGAACTGGTTGGGGAAGTTCTCACCCGTGTAGCAGCCGGAAGCAATGGCGCTCGCACCCAACTGAGCGATCTGGTCGTTGACTTCGATCTGGTACCAGTCCAGCGCAACGTTCAGGTTTGTAAACTCCGGTGTCCAGACAATCCCGAAATTGGTTGCATCGGACGTCTCGGACTCCAGGTTTTCAACGCCACCGCCAGAGATCACCGTGATGGAAGAGCCGACGCCTGCATAGTCCGACGGGATACCGGCCGCGGCGCAGTTGTTACGGACATTCTCGTTGGTGCTGTCCTCCCATTCGATGCAGGGATCAAGAGCCTGTCCCTGGAAACCGGTCTGGTCACCCAGGAACTGCTCGAACAGCGCCGGGGCGCGGTAAGACGTCCCGACCGTGGAGCGAAGTCGCACGGTAGGCACGATCTGCCAGTTCAGGCCGGCCTTCCACACCACATCATCACCGCCACGATCATAATCGAAGTAGCGGGCGGATCCGTTGAAGGTGAGAGACTCGAACCCGGGAACCCCTGCCAGGATCGGAACTTCCACTTCCGCGAATGCTTCAGAGACGTTGTTACTGCCCTTGGTGACCGTCGCCGAGGTCAGGCCCCAGGATTGGCCGGCCTGCGACAGGGGATCAGGATTGTCGTCGATGCTGAAGTCCCGGTACTCCACCCCGAAGGCTGTACCCACGGTACCGGCGGGCAGCTCGAACAGATCGCCAGCGAGGATCCCGCTTACCGTCCACTGATCATAAACCGTGTTGCCGAGCGTGTTGGCGCCGACCGCATCGATCAGTTGTGACATGCCGGACCCGTCCAGGAGAGCCGGATCGAACGGGTCATAGGTGGGCGGATTAGGGTCGTACTGGACATCACCCGAGCGCGACTGATCAATGGCGTTCTGTGCGTAATCGCCGTCTGAACGGGAGTAGCTGCCCTGGACCCGCCACGACCAGTAGTTCGAGGTTGGCAACTCGCCCGAAAGCCCCGTCGATGCAAAGTAGTAGTCCACATCGATGTTCGAATTGAGCGGGTAAGGATAGATCGGCTGAGTCAACTGCCCTTCGACCGGTGATGCTGCCGGGTCGACCGGATTGTAGTCCGGGTCATTGTCGTAGGAGTAAAAGGAGGTACCGAACAGAGACGCCGCCTGAGCCCCGCCGATCAACGGGAAGAACTGCCGCCAGCCGGTGCGTGTCGTTTCACGATTGCTGTAGAGCACATCGGCGTCCCACTCGACATCGCCGAAGGTAAAGTCGGCCGTAGCGTAGACATTCATGCGCTCCTGCTCGTTGATCGCCGACTCCGAAAGCAGGAAATCCCCGAAACGGACGGTTTCGTACCAGGCCTCGCCAAGAGGATCCTCGTCATATGCGTTGTTCTGGCGAGCCCGGCGACCGGGGAAAGGCCCGTTTATTTCACCATCCGGAGAGGTGATCCATCGCGTGCCGGTGGCAGCGTCGATAATCGAGTCGTACCACATGTTGTAGCAGCCGGCTCCCTCGGTACCGGCGATCGAGGACCGGTCTTCCCGGTCGATCCGGTTTCCGCTGGAATCCCTGACCATATCCTGCGAACATCCCAGGAAATCACGGTCGCCCGTCCGAAGCGCCTCCCGCTTCGTCAACTGGGCCGAGAATGTCATGCTGCCGTTGTCGAAGTTGGCGCCGGTAATCGCACCCAGGCGATAGAACTCGCCGCCACCGTCAATTGGAACATCGGCGGAAACGTTCACTTCCGATCGGTCAACCGACCGACGGGTGATGATATTGGCCACACCAGCCACGGCATCGGACCCGTAGATTGAAGAACTGCCATCCAGAACCACTTCGAAACGATTCACCGCGATATCGGGAATCATGGAAAGGTCGACCGCTTGCACTTGACCACGCGTTCCGGAACCGCCCGGGCGCCGCCCATTGAGAAGGGTCAGGGTGCGCGTAGTGCCCAGCCCTCGCAGGTCGAGTGTCTGCACACCCGTGCCGCCCTGAACCACGAAACCGCCGAACTGGTTGTTCAACTGCGTGGTGCCGGAAGCAACCGTAGAATTCTGCAGGACGTCCGAGGTGGTCAACTGCCCTGCCTGGAACTGGGTTTCGGCTGTGATGACCTGCATCGGCGACACGGAGCTAAAGTCCTCCCGCCTCAACAGCGAGCCAGTGACCTGCACGCGATCGAGCGTGTCCTCTCCCTCTTGGTCCTCCTCTTGCTGGTCTTGAGCTTCAGTCACCTCGGACTGAGCCTCGTCATCGTCGTTTTCCTGGGCCCACGCTGGCGTCGAACTGACACCGGCCAGGACGAGCCCGGCAATAATTGCCGTGTAGAGCAAGCTCTTCTTGAACGGAGTATTCACTTTAAAATCTCCTAAAGTTGATGTCTGTAGTTGCCGCTTTAGGTCATTTTCCGGCTCGAAACCGGCCCAAACTTCCCAAATGAAACGCACTCAAATCAGGATAAGAGTCGGATCCCACGTCTGGACGCCGTCCATCTGCTACTCCTCTCCCCCTGCTCGAAGTGATCAAAATGCTCCGGCAATCAATCACTTAATAGCATAAAGGCGCTTATCGCACGGCCAAGATTAAACTTTCGTTACGCCGTCGATACGCAAACTTTACAATCTCGGAACAGCCAGCGCAAGCACTACTTGCCCCGGTTAGCCTTCAGAGATCCGGTTTTCCCAGCTTGAAGCGGTCGGCATCCGCAAGAAACGGGAAGCGCGTGCGCACCGACGTCAGCGCCTGCCGCGACAGACTCACCCGGGCGGTGGCCTCGTCCTCGCCCAGCTCAACCACGCGCTTGCCAGCGGCATCCCAGACCGATGAACAGCCCGGGTATTCCACTTCATTGCCGTCGACCCCCGCCCGGTTGACGGCGATGACAAAAGCCTGGTTCTCGATTGCCCTTGCCCGGAGCAACGCCGACCAGTGGTCGGCTCGCGGCGCCGGCCAGTTGGCAACGAAAAGCTGGATGTCGAAGTTACGGTCGTTGCGACACCACACGGGAAAGCGCAGATCGAAGCAGATCTGCAGGTCGATGCGCCATCCCCGCCACTCGACCACCACCTGTCGCTCGCCGGCGGTGTAACGCTGGCTTTCACCGCCGAATCCGAAGCGATGACGCTTGTCGTAGCAGGTGGCCTCACCTTCGGGCGACATGAACACCATCCGGTTGAATCGTCGTCCGCTGCCGTCGTCGATAACCAGGCTGCCAGTCAAGGCCGCGGCACGCGAGCGGGCCTGCTCGCGCATCCAGGCGACGCTGGGCCCGTCCATCGTCTCGGCTTCCAGGCCGGCGTCGCCGAGAAAGCCGGTGGAAAAGGTCTCGGGAATGACATACAGATCGCAGCGCGGCTGGGTATCCATCATCGCCGCCAGGCGGTGGCGATTGGTTTCGGGATCCTGCCAGGCCAGGTCGGCCTGGACCAGGCCGACCTCGAGGGTGGGGGCAACAGGCGTTGCCACGACCGATCAGGCCTGCTGGATGGCCTTGACCAGCGCGTCGGCAAAGCCCGAGGTCTTGACCTCCGTGGCATCGTCGCGCTGGCGGGCGAAGTCGTAGGTGACCGTGCCGCCGACGACGACCTTCTCGAAGGCCTCCTCGATCAGACGACCGACTTCCGGCCAACCGATGTAGTCGAACATCATCACGCCGGAGAACAACAACGAGGACGGGTTCACCTTGTCCTGGCCGGCATACTTGGGCGCGGTGCCGTGGGTGGCCTCGAACACCGCCACGTGGTCGGCCATGTTGGCGCCCGGGGCGATGCCGATGCCGCCAACCGAGGCGGCGGCCGCGTCGGACAGGTAGTCACCGTTGAGGTTCATGGTCGCCAGCACGTCGAACTCGGCCGGGCGCAACTGCAGCAGCTGGAACATGATGTCGGCGATGCGATCCTTGATGACGATCTTGCCCTCGGGGCGCTTGCCGTCATGCTTTTCCCACAGCTCGTCCTCGGTGATGGTGACATCGCCGAATTCCTCGGCGGCCAGCTCGTAGCCCCACTTGCGGAAGGCACCCTCGGTGAACTTCATGATGTTGCCCTTGTGCACCAGGGTCACCGACTCGCGGTCGTTCTCGATGGCGTACTCGATCGCCTTGCGCACCAGGCGCTTGGTGCCGAACTCGGAAATCGGCTTGACACCCAGGCCGGCGCCCTCGAAGAATTTTGCGCCCATTTCCTCGCGCAGGAATTTCGCGAGCTTCTCGTTGTCGGCCGTGCCGGACTCGAACTCGATACCGGAATAGACATCCTCGGTGTTCTCGCGGAAGATCACCACGTCGAAGTCATCGGGCTTTTTCATCGGCGAGGGCACGCCCTGGTAGTACTTGACCGGACGCACGCAGGCGTAGAGGTCGAGCGTCTGGCGCAGCGAGACGTTGAGCGAACGAAAGCCCTCGCCCACCGGCGTGGTCAGCGGGCCCTTGACGGCCACGGTCAGGTCCTTGATGGCTTCGAGGGTTTCGTCGGGGAAATAGTCGCCGTCGTAAATGCCCGCGGCCTTCTCGCCGAGGTACAGTTCGGCCCAGTGCACCTTGCGCTTGCCGCCGTAGGCCTTCTCGACCGCGGCGTCCCAGACCTTCAGGCAGGCCGGCGTAATGTCGACACCGATACCGTCACCCTCGATGTAGCCGAGAACCGGCTCGTCGGCGACGACCAGCTTGCCGTCTTCGACGCGGATCTTCTCGCCCGAATCGGGCATTCTGACGTGCTCAAATCCCATTTCTTGTCCTTATGGTGATCCAAAACGGTCATTTTACCACCGGTGGCAATTTTCAATTCAGAAGGAGCACAAGGTGGGAAACTCGAAATCCGAAGCACCAAATTCGAAACAAGCTCGAATGTTCAAAATGCCAATGCCCGAAACGAACACCGGCCACGTGGATAGGCTGTCGCTACGAGTGAAGACGAAAGCCTGTTTCTGTCATTTGGCTTTCTGTCATTCGAATTTGTTTCGAATTTGGTACTTCGAATTTCGTGCTTGACCAGTCCTCTACCTACTCCGCTTTTCCGAGCACATCAAGGCATTTACCAAGCAACTCCGCCTCGGTGGCCAGAATCAGATTCGCTGCATCCCCCAGCGGTATGTAGCAGTCCGCCCCCGTCAGCCGCCGCACGGGCCGGTCGGCCACGCCGGCCTCGACCAGCGCGGTCATCACCGCCTCGCCGATGCCGCCGTCGGGCCGGCCCTCGTCGAACACCACCACCGAGCGGCATTCGCCGGCATGGCGCGCAACGGCTTCGCTATCCAGCGGCTTGAGCCAGCGCAGATCCAGCACGCGAACCGCGATACCACGCTCGATTTCGAGTTCACGAGCGCACCGCAGCGCCATGGGCACGCCGTTGCCGAAGGTAACGATGAGCAGGTCGTCCGCCGACTCGTTGTAGATACGTGGCGAAAAAGGCACGAGATGCTTGCCCGGGGCGGGATAGCGGAAGCTCCATTGCCCGTCGTCTTTCTCGTGCAGATCCTTGCTCATATACAGGGCGATCGGCTCGAGGAAAGCCGACACGCGCCCGTCGACCTTGCCCAAGGCCATCATGGTTCGCAGCATCGTGACCGCGTCATCGCCCCTGGAGGGACAACCGACAATCAGGCCGGGGATATCGCGCAGGGCGGCGATGGAATTATCGTTGTGGAAGTGCCCGCCGAAACCCTTCTGGTAACCCAGGCTGGCGATGCGCATCACCATCGGGTTACGAAAGCGGTTGTTGGAGAAATACTGCAGCGAGCAGGCCTCGCCGCGAATCTGGTCGCAGGCGTTGTGGAAGTAGGCCAGGTACTGGATTTCGGGGATGGGCAGGTAGCCCATGGCGCCGCAGCCCTGGGCCAGGCCGAGGATGGTGGTCTCGTCGAGGAGGGTATTGAAGACCCGGCGCGGGCCGAAACGCCAGGCCAGTCCCTTGGTAACGGTGTATACGCCGCCCTTGCGCGCCACGTCCTCGCCGAAGGCCAGCGCTTCGGGATACTTGACCATCAGGTCGGTCAGCGCACGGTTGATTTGGACCGCCAGGTGCTTGACCGGCTGATGCTCCGGCAACAGGCGCTCGTTGCCGAATACGCGCGTGCGCTCCTCCTGCTTCGGCATGCGAGCGGCTTCTTCGGCCACCGCGTCGGGACTGAACGGCGCCAGGGGCTTCATGACCTCGTCGCGGGTGGTGATACGCCCCGCCCCGTCGGCGCGGTCGGCCTCGGCCAGGCAGCGCTCGGCAAGCGCACGATAACGCTCCCGGATCTGGGCCGGCGTCATCAAGCCGCGTCCGACCAGCGCCTCGGCCGAGATCTTGAGCGGATCGCGTGCCTCGGCGGATTCGAGCTCGGCGCCGGGGCGGTACTCGATCTCGAAGTCGGTGCCGGCATGCCCCATCAGACGCGTGGTCTTCAAGTGCAGGAAAACCGGGCGGCGACGCGTGCGGCACTCTTCCACGGCGCGCCTGACCGCGTCATGCCCCTCCACCAGGTCCAGGCCGTTGGCGTAGTGATAGCTGATGCCGTGGCGATTGCGCATGCTGTCGGCCACCCAGTTGGTGGGGGTGGGTACGGAAATACCGATGTCGTTGTCTTCGCAGACCAGCAGCACGGGTACCGGCAGGCTCTGGTGGCGCGACCAGGCGCAGGAATTGATCGCCGTCTGGGCGGCGGCGTGATTGAGGCCGGCATCCCCGAAACTGCAAACCACGATCGAGTCCGAAGGCACCGGCAGCTCGTGCTGTCCCCCGCTGCCGTGGGCGATCGCCAAGGCCGTGCCGACCGCCTTGGGCAGGTGGCTGGCGATGGTCGAGGTCTGCGGCAGCACCCACAGGTCGGGATGACCCCAGACCTTGTGCCGCCCGCCCGAGGCCACGTCCTCGCGCGCGGCGGCAAAGCTCAGGCAAGTATCGCGAATGAAATCCAGACCCTCACGCTTGCGATAGCGCTCGGCCATGAAGCCCCCGGAACGGTAGTGCAGGAAGGCGGGATCGGTGGCCCGGGTCAACCGCCCGACCAGCGCGTTGCCCTCGTGCCCCGAAGAGCCGATGGTGTAGAAAACCTTGTTCTCGAGGCGCTTGATACGCGCCATCAGGTCGAGCTGGCGCGAGACCATCTGGCTGTCGAACAGCTCGAGCAGGTCGGAATTGGGCACGCCGGGCCGATCAAAGACCGCCACCCGGCCTTCCTCGATCGCAGTGAGATGGTCGAGGAAGTTCTGGTCGACGACCTCAGCTCGATTGATATTACGGGACTGCGTAGATTTGTTCATGAATCTGGCCGGTGAAGATATTACGATCGCCCGGGCATAATCGAATGCCTCAAATTCGAAATCTCAAGCACCAAATCCGAAACAAATTCGAATGTTCGAAATTCCAAATTTCAAACAAACTCCCACAGAGGATCTACAGCAACGAAACGAAGGCTTGGCACGGTTTCGTTTCGGTCATTGCGATTTTGGTCATTGGGTTTTGTTTCGGATTTGGTGCTTCGAATTTCGGATTTCGCGTTCGCCAGAACGCGTCAAAACGCGTTATGCCCGGTAAGCTCTCGACCGATGATCAGCTGGTGCACCGTCTCGGTGCCCTCATAGGTGATCACCGACTCGAGGTTGAGGGCATGGCGGATGGCCGAGTACTCGAGCGTGATGCCGGAGCCGCCGAGCAGGTCGCGACATTCGCGGGCGATGTCGATCGCCATGCGCACGTTGTTCCACTTGGCCAGCGAGACCTGGCTGGGATGCAGCCTGCCCTCGTCCTTGAGCCGGCCCAGACGCCATGACAGCAGCTTGGCGCTGGTGATGCGGCGTGCCATGTCGGCAAGCTTGAGCTGGGCGCTCTGCGTGGCCGATACCGGGCGCCCGAACAATTCGCGCTCCTCGCAATAATCGAGTGCCTCTTTCAGGCAAGCCGTGGCCGCTCCGATTGGCCCCCAGGTGATGCCGTAGCGCGCCTGGTTGAGACAGGACAGCGGACCCTTGAGTCCCTTGACCTCCGGCAGGCGGTTGGCGTCGGGCACGCGAACGTTGTCGAAGTAGAGCTCGGAAGTGATCGAGGCCCGCAGCGACATCTTGGCGTGAATATCGCGCGTCTCGTATCCATCGAAATCCTCTTCCACGATAAACCCCTGCACGCCGTCGTCGGTCTGCGCCCAGACGATGGCGATGTCGGCGATACCGCCGTTGGTGATCCACATCTTGGAACCGTTGAGAATCCAGTCGTCGCCGTCGCGCTTCGCCCGCGTCTTCATGTTGGACGGATCAGAACCGCCCTGCGGTTCGGTCAGGCCGAAGCAGCCGATCACCCGGCCAGCGGCCATTTCCGGCAACCAGCGCTCCTTCTGCTCCTCGGAACCGAAGGCGTGGATCGGGTACATGCACAGCGAGGACTGCACCGACACGAAGCTGCGCAGCCCCGAGTCGCCGCGCTCGAGCTCCTGGCAGATCAGGCCGTAGCTGACGGCATTCAGGCCGGCGCAGCCGTAGCCTTCCAGGCTCGATCCGAGCAGACCGAGATCCGCGATTTCCGGGATCAGTTCGTCGGGGAAACGGGCCTCGTCGAAGCACTTCGGAATCAGCGGCAGGGCCTTTTCGTCGACGAAGCGCGCGACCGAGTCGCGGATCATCCGTTCTTCGTCGGTCAGCAGGTCGTCGACATCAAAGAGATCGAGTGGATCGAGTGAGCGCATGGTCATTCTGGGATGGATTGGGACAATCCTTGTTATTGTACGTGATGGAACCCACGCAAGCACCGGATTCGATGTCCTGGCGCCGGATCGCTGCAGAGCCTTTTTGACGGGTCCGGGGCGCTGTGGTATCTATAAGGCTGTCGGGCATTAGCGATCGGTGACATCTTGCGCATTCAGTCAGGCTGACATTCCGTCACCTCCAACCCGGCAGTCAATTGATGTTGAGGTGCAACCATGAAACATGCAACGACCCTTCTCACCGGCTTCACGCTGGCCGCCCTTTGCCAGTTGGCCATCGCCGCCAACGGAGAGCTTGCCGAGGCCCGCGTCTTCGGTGGTCCGCCGAACCAGGCGCAGTACGTATACGAGGTCGAACTGACCGCCGTCGACGGCGAATACATCGGTCCGCGCAGCATGCTTACGCTCGAGCCGGGCGACTACACCCTCA
The DNA here is from genome assembly GCF_003417465.1 of Wenzhouxiangella sp. 15190. Classification (GTDB taxonomy): domain Bacteria; phylum Pseudomonadota; class Gammaproteobacteria; order Xanthomonadales; family Wenzhouxiangellaceae; genus Wenzhouxiangella. Next base: position 113,866 of record NZ_QVMV01000052.1, on the reverse strand, counting down.
CTGCCCGCGTACCGGCCCAGCTGACCGAGCCCGCCGTGGGGCAGCGCATGCGCCGCGTTGACGAGGAAGTGGACTTCGACATTACGCTCGAGGCCGGGAAGGATTACCGTGTTCGCGCCAAGTGGCACCGGACCGATTTCAAAAAGCCCTACGAGCTGATTATCGAAGAAGCCGAATGACCCGGGAATAACGATTCGGGGCGGCCGCCCCGGCCGCCCTCACCCGGCAATCGCACGCCACCCGACGCCCCGGGAGTTCCCCCTCCCCGGCCGGCTGGGTATAATACGGGTTTCACCATTTCTCACTGGCGAACCAAATGCTGAAGCGAATTCTTGTCGTTGCGCTCGCGGCGATGTTAAGCCACGGCGCGCTGGCGCAAAACCAGAACGAAGGCGACGCCGAACGCGGTCGCGTAATTGCCTACACCTGTTTCGGCTGCCACGGCATCCCCTATCAGAAAAACGTCTACCCGACCTATCCGGTGCCCAAGATCGGCGGCCAGACATACGGCTACCTGGTCTCGGCGCTGAAGGCGTACCGCGCGGGCGACCGTCAGCACCCGACGATGGAGGCACAGGCCAACACCCTCAGCGATGAAGACATTCGCGACATTGCCGCCTATTTCGTCAGCCTGAACCAAGGAGACGACTCATGAAGCCGTTTGCCCTGACTCTCGCCGCCTCCCTGCTTCTGCTGATCGGCAACGATGCGCTGGCCGCCGGCAATGCCAGCCGCGGACTCGAAAAATCCCAGTCCTGCCAGGCCTGCCACGGCAAGGACGGCAACATGACCGCCACGCCGGACACGCCGAAGCTCGGCGGCCAGCATGCCGGCTACCTGGAATACGCCCTCAAGCAATACCGCTCCGGCGAACGCCAGAACGCGCAGATGCAGGGTTTCGCCAGCGGCCTCAGCGACCAGGACATCGCCGATCTGGCAGCCTGGTACGCCAGCCAGGAAGGACTGGTCACGCCGCAAATCGACGAGTAACAGCCGGATGTATCCAGGGCGGTTTCTCTTGCCTGCTCCGCGGGCGGATTCAACTTCGCTGCCGCTGGGCTGATTGATGTCGCCGCAAGCGGTGCGAGCCTCGACAAGTCAAAGGCGGTTTCGCCCGGCCTGCTTCGCAGGCTCTTGCGGCGGCGCCTTCACTGCCTTGTCGGCAAACAACTTGTTGCCCCAAGGCCGCTGTGCGGACTTCGACAAGTCAACTTCTGTTCCGCCCGCCTGCTTCGCAGGCTGATGGCGGGTAACTTTTCTCTTGCGCGAGAAAAGTCACCAAAAGCGCGCTTAAAGTCAAAAGCGCGCGATTTTCCTCTCGGGAGTTGCAGCGGGAGTGGCTTCAGTATTTTGTCTGGGGCTTCGTTCTGACTCTCTGAGACGCAGGCGGGCTTACGACGTCCACATTATCAGGCCCGCACGCAGCCTCACGACTTCGAAAGCGAGCCTTCGAGGGCCGTGCCTCGGGTTTGAAGCTAACGCTCATTCACCCGAAGCCATCTTCAGCAGCCTCGCCGAAGCCGGGGGTGATCGAGGTCGTGCCGTCAGAATGCAGATTACGCCCCAGGGACGTCGGAGACGCCATGTGTCTAGACGGAGCCCAATCGAAGACGCAAGCAGAATACTGAAGCCCGCATGTCCCGTTTGTCCTGCGGCGCCTCCGCAATCTTTTCAGCGCGCTTTTGATTCCTTTTACCGCGCGAGGTAAAAGGAATTCGCCGCAAGAGCGCGAAGCGCCGGGCGAAACAGCCTTTGAAGTGTCGAGGCCACCGAAGCACCCGGTGGTGCCAACCGGCCCAGCACCCCCGGACTTAAAGCGCCCCTTTAGTAGTAGGGATTCTCCCCAGCGGCGTGATCAGTGGCATCAACCACCTGTCGCACCTCGGGCACGGCTTGCCGGAGCGTCGTCTCGATACCCTGCTTGAGGGTGACGTCGACCATTCCGCAGCCGTGGCAGCCGCCGCCGAATTGCAGCACGACGTCGTTGTCGTCGGTGACTTCCACCAGGCCGACCTGGCCGCCGTGGGACGCGACCATGGGATTGACCTTCGTCTCCAGCACCCAGGCCACGCGCTCTTCCAGCGGGGCGTCGTCAGACGGCGCATGCCCCTTCAGGCCGGGCGCACGGATGCACAATTCGCCGCCCATCCGGTTGGTCTCGAAATCGATCATGGCCCCGTCGAGGGTTTCGGCCGATGTTTGATCAACGAACAGCGTGAACACCTGGCAGTCGACAGCCTCGTCGCTGTCGGCCTGCTCGCCCGGGCCACAATAGGTCAGTTCCACGTCCGCCGAGGGCGTGCCCGGGTTGGTCACGCGCAGACGCAGGTTGGTGCCGTCGGGCTGCTGGCCGAGGAGGTCGGAGAAATAGTCGCGGGCCGAAGGTGTGACAGTCAGCATGCTGCGATCCCGTAATGAGGGTGTGACAAGTATGTGCCGTCGGCTCAGTCCGCTTTCAAGCGCGCGGCCAGCCAGGGCAGTGAATGATCATAACGCCAGTCGATGCCCGAATGAGTCCCGTCGAACTCCTCGAAATGATGATTCACGCCCTGCTCATCGAGGGCCTGGTGCATCTGCCGGGTACCGTACTGGATGAAATACTGGTCGCGGCTGCCCACGTCGATCCACAAGCCTGCCAGATCGGCCAGCCGATCTGATTCGCTCGCCGCACGCCGGGCCGGATCGTAGGTCAGCCATTGTTGCCAAACGGCTTCGTCGAGCTGGCAGGTATACAAATCGAAAGGCAGACGCAGGCCCAGCGGGCAGGACTGATCCGGCGAGTAACTTGCCGCCAGGCACAAGGTCATCATGGTATGGAAGGCCGCTCCGCCCGGCCGCTTGTCACGCCAGAAGGTTCGCACGAAGTGCTCGATGTCGCCGTCGTGGCGGGCCAGCACGCCGGCGGCCTGTGGAAAATCACCCAGATAGGCGCGGTCGAAGCCGGCGTCGCCGGCATGGCTGGCAGCCGCCGCCCAGTGGCCCGGATGCGACAGGCTCAGATGGAGCGCCCCGAACCCGCCGGAGGACTTGCCGAAAACCGCCCGGGCCGAGGGCTCGGGAAAGGTCCGGAAAGCACCGTCGATGGCCGGAATCAATTCTTCGGTCAGATAATCCGCGTAGGCGCCCATTGCCGGCGTGTTGACGTACTGGTTGCCGCCAAGACTCGTATAGCAGTCGGGAAAAACGACGATGACCGGCGGCATTGCACCGGTCTCGATCAGGCGATCGAGTCGCTCGGGGAGATTTTCGCCGTGGTTGCGCCAGTTCACCTGGCCCGGCCCGGCGTTGGTATAGGCGGCCAGACACCAGAGCACCGGATAATGCTGATCGCTGTCATCGTAGCCCGCCGGCAGATAGACAGGATGTTTGCGCTGTGCCGGGTCATCCAGGGGATTTCCCTCCAGCAGGCGGGAATGGTGGTCGAACGAGACCACCCGCCCGCGACGGGCAGCGGAATCGGGGCGAAGTCTCGACATGACTATTCCTCCGGAATCAGGCGTTCTCGGCGGGTTGATCGCGATGCACCCTGTGACTGGGTCAGCCGCTGAGCGGGATCACCTTTCGATCGCGTTGCGGCACCTTGCCCAACTCGGGCACAAGTTCGAGCAGGATGCTTCTGAGTTCGCTGTTGTCGTAGCGCATGACGGCGGCCTCGGCCCGGCGCAGTCTCTCGTCGATGCCGTCCAGGCCTTGACTCGCTCCACGCGAGAGGAAAATCTTCTCATGAGCGGTCGTGGCGTACGACTCGTCTTCGTGGAACAGTTCCTCAAACAGTTTTTCCCCGGGACGCAGCCCCGTATAAACGATCTCGACATCCCGGCCGGGCTCCTTTCCGGCGAGACGAATAAGCTGCTCGGCCAGGAAGCTGATCCGCACCGGCTCGCCCATATCGAGAACGAATACCTCGCCACCACGACCGAGTACACCCGCCTGCAGAATGAGCTGGCCGGCCTCGGCAATGGTCATGAAGTAGCGGGTGATTTCAGGATGCGTGACGGTCACCGGTCCACCGCGGCGAATCTGCTCGTTGAACAAGGGGACAACCGAGCCGGTGGAATTGAGTACGTTGCCGAAACGCACGGTGATGAACTTCGTCTCCGAGGAATGATTGAGGTGCTGCGCATAGAGCTCGGCAATGCGCTTGGTCGCCCCCATGACGTTGCAGGGGTTGACGGCCTTGTCGGTCGAAATCAACACGAAAGTGCCGACGCCGTAGCGCACCGCGGCATCGGCCACGCGCCGCGTACCCACCACGTTGTTGCGAAACGCCTCTCGCACCTGATTCTGCAGCATCGGAAGGTGCTTGTATGCGGCGGCGTGAAAGACCACTTCGGGACGGGCCCGCTTGATCACCGTCTCCACCGTGGCCGAATCACAGACATCGCCGAGCACGGCCTCGACCATCAGGTCGGGAAACTCCGCCTTGAGCCGATAATCGATGCGGTAGAGATTGAATTCGCTGTTGTCGAGAACCACCAGGCCAGCCGGATCCAGTCGAGCGATTTGCCGGCACAGTTCGGCCCCGATGGATCCACCGCCGCCGGTCACCAGAACACGCTTGCCGGCAAGACCGGCACGGATCGATTCCCAGTCCAGGGACACGGGCTCGCGTCCAAGCAGGTCGTCGATGGCGACCGGCTTGAGATCGTCGAACCGTGTCAGCGTCGCGCCCAGTTCCTTGAGCGTCGGCACGGTACGAAATTCGACACCGGCGCGTTCGCAGATCTCGACGACGCGCTGCATCTGCGCATTGGTCGCAGAGGGGATGGCAATCGCCGCCATGTCGAGATCGGCCTCGCGGGCGATGCGGGGCAAACCGGCAATGTCGCCGAGTACCGGCACGCCGTCGATTTCGGTGTTTCTCAGGCTCGAATCGTCGTCGAGATACCCGACGATGTCGAAACCGCCCCGACGACGCAGTTCCGGCAGCAGTAAGCGGCCCGAACGCCCCGCACCGAGAATGACCGTGCGATGCGTCTGGCGCCGGCGGTGGACCTCCAGGCGCATGTCCTTGAACACGCGATACATCAACCGGGGTACGCCCAGGTTGAACAGAAGCAGGGCCGGGAACAGCCACACCATCAGGACCATAAGTTCCAGCGGCGCTTCCATGACCAGCAGGACGGCGGCTCCGGAAACGGCGGCCAGAACCGCGGCACGAATCAGGTTGCCCAGGTCCGGCAGGCTGGCAAAGCGCCACACACCGCGGTAAAGACCGGCACGCCAGTGCAGAAAACCCTGGAGAATGATGATCAGGTTGGCCTCGATAACCACCTGTTGCCAATCCATGGACGGACTGCCCAACAGCCATAGCGATGCCAATCGGGCCAGCAGCCACGCAGCGACGACCATGACAAGGTCATGGGCGACGACCAATGCACGCAGGTTGAGAAACGCCCCTCGCTTTTCCGGCTGTTCGGTCACGATCACGCCTTGTGGTTATTCACTGTCGCAGCCGACTGGACGACCCGCCACCCCACGGCAAGAAATACCGCCAGACCGGCAGCCAGCACGGTGTCCAGATGCGGCCAGCGAACGACGGCCGCGATGATCGGCAACACCACGAGCACGTTGATCAGCTGGTAAAGCCCGAGCACCCGGGCATGACTCCAACCCAAGTCGAGCAACCGCTGATACGCATGCTGCCGATGCGCAGTATACCATCGCTCCCCCCAGAGGACGCGTGCCACCAGGGTCGCGGTCGTGTCGACCACGAACAACGATGAAATCATGAAGCTCACCCAGATGCTGATGGCACCGGTCGCCGCACCCAGTACGGCGCAACTGGCCACCATGGCGCCCAGCGAAAGCGAACCGACATCCCCCATGAAGATGCGGGCGGGGGGGCGATTCCAGAGCAGGAACCCGCCCCAGGCACCGCCGGCCGCAAGCCCGAAGGTCGCTAGCTCCGACTGTCCGCCCAGTTCGAAAAGTACGGCGCTAGTCACGCCGACCCAGACCCCCTGCCCTGCTGCCATGCCGTCCGAGCCGTCCATGAAATTGTAGAGATTGATCAACCAGATCACGGCCACGATGCCGAGGCCGCTCCACAACCAGGCGGCCTCGAACGGTACGCCGAATACCGAAACGCTATGCAGACCGCCGACGGAATACAACAAGACCAGCGCTAGCGCAAATTGTGAGAGAAACCGCCACCGGGCAAGCAGTTGATGTCGATCTTCCAGCCAGCCGATAAGGGCCATGAACAACACGGCGATCATGGGCTGCCACCAGTCGGTCAATGCACCGGGCCAGAGCACCCAGATCAGCGCCAGAGCGACGACGATGGCCAGTCCGCCACCGCGAGGCGTCGGCTCGGCGTGGCTTCGGCGCGCGCCCGGGAAATCCAGCAGCCGTTCACGCAACAGGCGCCTGCGCAGCGGCCAGGTAAGAACGGCCGAAATCACCGCGCTGGCAAGGAAAAGCCAGGCCGCCGGATAGAACATCACTCGCCAAGCACACCCGTGATCGCGCGGGTGGTGTTCCAGCGGCGACAGCCCGGGCACAGCCAGTGCCAGGAGCTGCCGCTGAACCCGCAGTGCTCACAGCGGTATCGCGGTTGATCTTCCAGCAAGCGCTGCAGAATATCCTGAATCAGTTCCGGACCCACTTCGTCCAGGCTCGCCCCCTGCCGATAGACGAGATCGATGAGATAGTCCAGACCCCGCACAGTAGGGCGACGCGAGAGATGAGTGAGCAGAAAGGCGACTGCGGAACGCGGGTCGTGCGCGGCCTTCATGCGGGCCAGGGCCAGAATCGCGGTCGTCATCGGGCTGCGCTCGACCAGGGCTTCGAGCCAGGACTCGAACTCCGCCATGCGATCGGCGCGCTGATGACTCTCGAGTATGGCGTCGAAGGCAAAGCTCAGGCAGTCCGGATCGATCTCGCAGGCCTGACGGTGGTGCTCGGCGGCATCTTCCCACTCCTCGTCCCGCGCGGCGAGTTCGGCCTGAATGAGGTGCGCGCGGACACTACCCGGATCATAGCGCCGAGCCTGCCTGATCGAGCGGCGCGCCCCTTCGATATCGCCCCCATCCAGCGCCTGGCGGGCCAGTTCGCAGTGAAAACTCGCGATCAGGGACGTCGAACGCTCACCATCAACCTCACGCAGTCGACGGGCCTGCACAATGGCTTTCTCCCAGTCCTTTTCCTGCTGGTAGATGTCAAGCAGCTGGCGCACGGGCCGGAGGTGGGAGTCGTCGTGATCGAGCAGGTCCGAGAACAGGTACTCGGCACGATCGAGCAGGCCCGCCTGCATGTAGTCTTCGCCCAACTCCATGAGGGCCTGGGCACGCTGCTCATCGGTCAGTCCCGGGCGGGTGATGATGTGCTTGTGGAAGCGAATGGCCTTGTCCATTTCGCCCCGCCGCCGGAACAGGCTGCCCAGGGCCAGATGCGTTTCAACCGTGTCGGGATTGACCTCGACGAGCTTGAGGAAGACCTCGATGGCCTTGTCGGGCTGCTCGTTGAGCAGGTAGTTGAGCCCGCGAAAATAATTGCTGGAAAAGGCGTTGGCACGCTTTCGGTGGCGACGCGCAGTCTGAAACCGGGCCAGGTACCAGCCGCTCGCGGCGGCAATCGGCAAAAGTAGAAAGAGAACGAACAGTTCAGCCATTGGGCCGATCAGTCAGGTCGGTCCCCTTTTCATTGCTGCGGGATCGGTTTGAACGCCGCAACCGGCCGGGCAGGAAGAACAGTAACCAGGCCAGCACCAGGCCGACAAGCAACCCCAGCACGAGCGCCAGTAACACCAGTGCACCAAGCGGCAGGGAGACCTGGAAAGCGAGCAGGTTCAGGGTCACTGCATCGGCATTCAGTACGCCGATCAGCAGCCCGGCTACGGCGGCAAGGAGAACAAGCAGAATCAGGAGCCAGCGGAACATGCACCCATCAGTCCGACGACGATCCGTCGTTGACCCGCTCACGCAGTGCCTTGCCCGGTTTGAAGTGCGGCACATACTTGCCCGGCAGGGCCACCGATTCGCCTGTTCGGGGATTGCGCCCCATGCGCGGCGGGCGATAGTGCAGTGAGAAACTGCCAAATCCGCGGATCTCGATTCGCTCCCCTTCCGACAACGCACGGCTCATCTGCTCGAGTACGCAGCGAACCGCAAGTTCAACGTCGGCCTGGCTGAGGTGGTTCTGCTCTCCGGCCATACGTTCGATCAATTCGGATTTGGTCATTACCCCTCCCCGCGGTACCGATTCGGCGCCATCACGGTGGATAGCGCCTTGATCGGTAGCGTCGGTCTCAGTCGTCCTTGTTCTCGAGCTGCTCCTTGAGCAGGTCACCCAGCGTGGTGCTGCCGCCACCGCTTCCGGTGTGCTTGTACTGGTCGACCGCGTCGGAAAGCTCGTCGTGATCCTTGGCCCGAACCGACAGGGTCAGATTGCGGGTCTTGCGATCCAGCGCAACGAACTTGGCTTCGATCTCATCGCCCTCCGACACAACTTTGGTGGCGTCGTCGACGCGTTCCTTGGCCAGGTCGGAAGCCTTGATGTAACCGTCCACACCATCGGCCAGTTCGACCACGGCACCCTTGGGATCAACTTCCTTGACCTTGCCGGTGACGATGGAACCGCGCGGGTGCTCGGCCATGTAGGTGGCAAACGGATCCTGCTCGAGTTGCTTGATACCCAGCGAGATGCGCTCGCGCTCGGGGTCGACGGCCAGCACCACGGCCTCGACTTCTTCGCCCTTTCGGAAGTTGCGAATGGCCTCTTCGCCCGGCGTCATCCAGGAGATGTCGGACAGGTGAACCAAGCCGTCGATACCGCCTTCCAGGCCGATGAAGATACCGAAGTCGGTGATCGACTTGATGGCACCCGAAACCTTGTCGCCCTTGTTGTGCGTGGCGGCAAAGGCTTCCCAGGGATTGGGCGTGCACTGCTTCATGCCCAGGGAGATGCGGCGACGTTCTTCGTCGACATCCAGCACCATGACTTCGACTTCCTGGCCCACATGAACCATCTTGGCCGGGTTGACGTTCTTGTTGGTCCAGTCCATTTCGGAGACGTGAACCAGACCTTCGACGCCGTCTTCGATCTCGACGAAGCAGCCGTAGTCGGTGATGTTGGTCACCTTGCCGAACAGGCGGGTCGTCGGCGGATAGCGGCGATCGATGTTTTCCCAGGGATCGTCACCAAGCTGCTTGAGGCCCAGCGAGACGCGCATGCGTTCGCGGTCGAAGCGCAGCACGCGCACTTCCAGCTCGTCACCCACTTCCACCACTTCGGACGGATGGCGCACGCGCTTCCAGGCCATGTCGGTGATGTGCAGCAGACCGTCGATACCGCCCAGATCCAGGAACGCACCGTAATCGGTCAGGTTCTTGACCACGCCCTTGACCACGGCACCTTCGGTCAGGCGTTCGATCAGGTCTTCGCGCTCGGCGGCGTATTCGTGTTCAACCACCGCTCGGCGGCTGACCACCAGGTTGTTGCGGCGACGATCGAGCTTGATGATCTTGAACTCGAGATCCTTGCCCTCGAGGTAAGCGGGGTCGCGAACAGGACGAACGTCGACCAGCGAACCGGGCAGGAACGCCCGAATGCCGTCGATGTTGACCGTGAAGCCACCCTTGACCTTGCCGGAGATCTGACCGATCACGTTGTCTTCGTTTTCGTAGGCCTGTTCCAGCTTGGTCCAGACCCGGGCCCGCTTGGCCTTCTCGCGCGACAGGCGGGTTTCACCGAATCCGTCCTCGACGGCATCCAGCGCCACTTCCACCTCGTCGCCCACTTCCACTTCCAGTTCGCCGTCCGGCTTTCGGAACTGGTGAATGGGAACGATACCCTCGGACTTCAGCCCGGCATTGACGACGACCACGTCGTCGCGGATATCGACAATCTTGCCCATGACGATCGCACCGGGGCGAAGGTCCTTCTCGGCAATACTCTGTTCAAATAATTCGGCAAATGATTCGGTCATTACGCTTGATTCTTCCTGCAAGATCTGCGCGGCGTTGGCATTCAAGGTGCGCTTGTCTCTCTGGTTTCTGCGTCTGATCAGACAGACGCTCGTGAAAAAATCCGACCGCCGCGAACCGCGGGGCCGGGACTTCGCTTCAGATTTTCCTTTCACCACCCGGTCGATTGGCGACCAGATCGAGAATCCGTTCGACCACCTGCTCCAGCGTCAGATCGGTCGAATCGATGACCGTCGCGTCCGATGCCGGAACCGTCGGCGAGACGGCTCGTTCCCGATCCCTGCGGTCGCGCTCGGCAAGGTCGTGAAAAAGACGGGAGAATTTAACACTTTCTCCTTTTTCTTTCAACTGTTTATGCCGGCGTCGTGCACGTTCTTCCACGCTGGCGTCCAGAAAGACCTTCACCGGGGCATCGGAAAATACCACCGTACCCATGTCCCGACCATCGGCCACCAGGCCCGGCAACTGCCGAAAATCCCGCTGCAGACCCAACAAGGCCCGACGCACGGCCGGATTGGAGGCGACCCGGGAAGCCATGAGCGACACCGCTTCGCTGCGCAGCCGCTCGTCGACGGCACGGCCGTCGAGCAGGACGATGATGCCGTCCTCGCCCGCGCGGAATTCAAGATCCAGCGTTTCACACAATGCCGTCAGGGCCGCTTCGTCCTCGGGATCGACGCCACGGTCGAGCGCGGCCAGCGCCACCGCCCGGTAAACCGCCCCGGAATCGAGCAGGTGCCACCCCAGGCGCTCGGCCACGATCGCCGAAACCGCCCCCTTTCCGGCGCCGGAGGGGCCGTCGATGGTGAGAACGGGAACTGGATTATCTGCGGTTTCAGTCATGCGTCTGTCTGGGATTCCGGGGTGGCGACATTATCGACGATCTCAAGCACGAAATTCGAAGCACTAAATCCGAAACAAGCACGAATGACAAAAATCCCAAAACGCTCGAAATCAGGCTTTTCGAATTTCGGATTTCGGATTTGTTTCGAGTTTGGTGCTTCGAATTTCGAATTTGAATCTTCCAACCGTCACTCCCACTCCATCTCCGCCCCCAACGCTCTCATGTCATCCACGAACCCCGGATAACTCGTCCGAATCCACTCGGCATTGTCGATCGTGACCGGGCCCTCGGCGACGAGGCCCAGCACCGCCAGGCTCATGGCCACGCGGTGGTCGCCGTGGCTATCGACGTTCCCGCCGTGGATCCGGCCGCCGGTGATGATGGCGCCGTCGTCGAGTTCTTCCAGTTCAACGCCCAGCCGGGCCAGTTCACGGCACATCACGGCGATGCGGTCGGATTCCTTGACGCGCAACTCGCTCGCGCCGCGAATCCGGGTCCGTCCGTCGGCCGCGGCGGCGAGCGCCATGATCAGGGGAAACTCGTCGATGGCCAGGGGCACCAGCTCGGGCGCGATATCCACGCCGGATATGGAACTGGCTGAAACGGTCAAGCGGCCGAGCGGCTCTCCGCCTTCGGTCTGGTCGCCTTCGATGACCAGGCCTGCGCCCATGGCCTGGACGACTTCGATCACGCCGCTGCGGGTCGGGTTGAGGCCGACGCCATCCAGTTCGATTTCCGAACCTTCCACCATCAAGCCGGCGGCCAGGGCGAATGCGGCCGAGGACAGGTCGCCCGGAACGTCGATGCGGCAGCCCGACAGCGACTGCCCACCATGGATGGCCACGCCCGGGTCGCCGTCGTGCAGTGACGCACCAAAGGCCGGCAGCATGCGCTCGGTATGGTCCCGGCTCACGCCCGGCTCGACCACCACGGTTTCCCCCTCGGCATTCAGGCCTGCCAGAAGAATGGCCGACTTGACCTGGGCGCTGGCGACATTCAGCGCATGCCGTCTCCCGTTCAGGGGACTCGGCTCAATAACCAGCGGCGCCCTGCTTTCCTGGCTGTCGATCCGTGCGCCCATGAGGGCCAGCGGGTCGATGATGCGACTCATCGGCCGACGCGACAACGATGCATCCCCGATCAGTTCGATCCGGCTCTCCTGCAGGTCCGGATGCCCCGCCAGGGCGCCGGCCAGCAGCCGCATGCCGGTCCCGGAATTCCCGAGATCGAGCGGTCCCGTCGGTGAACGAAGCGAGCCGCCCCGCATTCGGATCACGCCATTCGATTCTTCAACGCGGGCGCCCAGCTGTTGCATCGCCGACAGCGTGGCGTGCGTGTCGGCACTGTCGAGAAATCCGTGGATCTCGGTCTCGCCGCCGGCCAGCCCGCCGAGAATCGCGGCCCGGTGCGACACCGACTTGTCGCCCGGCGGGCGGTAGCGGCCATTCAGTGCCCGGGCTGCGGGACGGACGATCAGCCGCATCGGCTAGAGCACTTCTGACAGCGCGGCGAGCAACCGTTCATTCTGCTCCGGTGTACCGATGGTGATGCGCAGATAGTTGTCCAGGCCGTAGTTGCCCACCGGGCGCACGATCACGCCGCGCTTGAGCAGCGGTTCGTTGAGTTCGGCGCCAGCACGCTCGAAACCGACCAGCAGGAAATTGGCGGCCGACGGAATGACGGTCAATCCGAGCTTTTCGAAACCCTCGGCAAGCTGCTTCATGCCGGCACTGTTCATGCGTCGCGTTCGCTCGATGAACTCATGATCGTCCAGGGCTGCCCGGGCCGCCGCCAGTGCCGGGGCATTGACGTTGAAGGGCGGGCGCACGCGATTGAGTAAATCGGCAATGCCGGGGTTCGACAACGCATAACCCACGCGCAGGCCGGCCAGGCCGTAAGCCTTGGAGAAGGTGCGCGTGACGACCAGGTTGGGGAATTCCTCCAGCCAGGTCGAAGCATCCCCGAGCGTGTCCGACTCGGCGTACTCGGTGTAGGCCTCGTCGACCACGCAGATGACATGCGGCGGCAGAGAGCCGATGAAATCCTTCAGGCGGTTCTTGTCGAGCCAGGTCCCGGTGGGATTGTTCGGATTGGCGACGAAGACCAGGCGGGTATCGTCGCCGACGCGCTCGAACAGCCCCCTGAGGTCGTGGCCCAGCGGCATGCCCGGGTGGTCGGCCGGCAGCGCCGGGGCGATGTTGGCCTTCGCGCCCACCATCTGCGTGGCGATCGGGTATACGGCGAAGGCGTACTGCGAGAACACCGACTCAAGCCCCGGCTGCAGGAAAGCCTGCGCCAGGAAGACCAGCACATCGTTGGAGCCATTGCCCAGGGTGATCGCCTCCACCGGTACGCCGTGCTTCTCGGCCAGGGCCTGCTTGAGATGGAAGCCGTTGGCGTCCGGGTACAGCCAGGCGTCATCGAGCTCGGCACGGGCAGCCTCGATGGCCTTCGGACTGGCACCGAGCGGATTCTCGTTGGAGGCGAGCTTGATTGAGTCGCTCACGCCGTACTCGCGCTCGAGCTCCGAAATCGGCTTGCCCGGCAGGTAGGGCATCAACTCCCGCACACCCGGCGCGGCCAGGTCAGAGTAGTCGCGTTGCTTCATTCAACTTCCTTCAAAAACATCAAAAACCTTAAAACCTATTTGTCCACAGATAAACACAGATGAACACAGATGAACACAGATGAACACAGATGAAAAACAAGAACGGGCCGAGCGTCTGGCGGGCGATAGACCACTGCCTGCCGCTTGCAAACCGAAACACCCAATGATCTTTCCTTTCTCTTTTCTCTTTTTTCTATTTTCTTCTAGGGTTTTATCTGTGTTCATCTGTGTTCATCTGTGGACAATTTTATTTTTTTTGATTTTGATTCTTTTTGACTTATCGGATCACTCCTGCTCCCCCGGCAGGCGGCCGACGACGGCGCGGGGGTAGCAGCCGAGGATGCGGACCTGGGCGGCGCGGGACTCGATTTCGGCCAGGGCTTCCTTGAGTCCCGGATCATCGACGTGCCCTTCCATGTCGATGAAAAACACGTAATCCCAGCGGCGCTCGCGCGAGGGGCGTGACTCGATGCGGGTCATGTTGACGCCGTGCTTCGACAGCGGTTCGATCAGGCCGAACAATGCGCCCGGCCCGTCCAGGCCGGCGACCATCAGCGTGGTCTTGTCCTCGCCCGAGGGCGGCAATAGTTCCCGACCCAGCACGAGAAAGCGCGTCGTATTGTCGGCGTGATCCTCGATATTGGCAAACAGCACGGGAATGCCGTAAATCTCGGCGGCGTTGCGCCCGGCGATCGCCGCCGCGTCCGGTGCGTGGCGTACCCGTCGTGCTGCCTCGGCATTGCTGGAAACCGCGATCAGTTCGGCGTGCTCCAGGTGCCCGGCCAGCCACATCCGGCACTGCGACAGGGACTGCTGATGCGCGTAGACACGCTCGATATCGTCCAGCGACCGGGCCCCGGTCAGAAGGTGCTGATGAATGCGCAACTCGACCTCGGCGGCGATGCGGACATCGGAATGCATGAACATGTCGAGCGTGTGCGTGACGATACCCTGCGAAGAGTTTTCAACCGGCACGACGCCGAAATCGACCTCGCCGCCCTGCACGCGCCGAAACACTTCGTCGATGCCGGTCTCGGAACTGGCGCTGACCGAGTGCCCGAACTGGGTGAACACCGCCTGCTGGGTAAAGGTGCCTTCCGGTCCCAGATAAGCCACGCGCAACGGCTCCTGCTGGGCCAGGCAGGCCGACATAATTTCGCGAAACAGCCGCAGCATGACCGAGTCGGCCAGCGGACCGGTGTTGCGCTCGATCACGCGGCGCAGAACCTGGGCTTCACGATCGGGTCGATAGTATTCGGCGGGCGTGGCCGCCTCACCCTTGGCCGAACGCACGGTCTGGGCCAGCCCGGCGCGCTCGGCGATCAGGGCCTGGATCCGCTCGTCGAGCTGGTCGATCTTTTGTCGAACCTCGCCGAGGTCGACCTTATCCGTGCCGTCGTTCGAATTCCCGCATGAAGTCAACGAGGGTCTCCACCGCGTCAAGGGTCTGAGCATTGTACAGGCTGGCCCGCAGGCCGCCGAGGGCGCGATGCCCCTTCAGTCCCTGAAGGCCGGCTTGCTCGGCTTGCTCGACGAAACTCGGCACCAGCGCCTCGTCGGCCGGCCAGAACGGCACATTCATCACCGAACGACAATGCTCGGCTACCGGATTGGACCAGAAGCCGGATTCGTCGATGGTGTGATAAAGCAGCCCGGCCTTGGCGCGGTTGCGCTCGGCGACGGCTCCCAGCCCCCCCCGACGCTCGATCCAGCGAAGCATCTCGAGCGCGGCAAACCAGGCCAGGCCGGCCGGCGTGTTGTAGAGACTCAGATCCTTCGCCCAACTGCGATAGTCCAGAAAACGCGGCAGATTCTCGGGGATACGTTCGAGGAGATCGCGCCGGATGAGCACCACCGTCAACCCGGCGATTCCCAGGTTCTTCTGCGCACCCGCGTAAGTGACCGCAATATCGCTGTAAGGATAGGGCCGGGACAGGAATTCCGAGGACAGATCGGCAGCCAGGGGCACCGCCACGGTCGGCGGTCGTTCGTACTGGATGCCGTGAATGGTTTCGTTGCCGGTGTAATGCAGGTAGGCACAGTCGGTCGGCAGGTGCCCCATTTCGGGTAAATCGGTGAAGTCGACATTCTCGCTGTTGCCAACCACTTCCACGCCCGTAATGCGCTCAGCTTCGGCCAGGGCCTTCTTTCCCCAGTGGCCGGATATCAGGTAGGCGGCCGTGCGATCAGCGGCCAGGTTCATCGGCAGTTGGGCAAACTGGCAGTTGGCACCGCCGTGCAGCAGCAGCACCGCATGCTCCTCGCCAACCCCCGTCAGATCGCGCAGGCGCTGATGCAGCTCCTCGGCCACCGCCATGAAGCGCGGACCGCGATGCGAAATCTCGGCAATCGAAGGCGCCCCGTCGGCCGACGGCGCCAGTGCCTCGCTCAACCGCTCGCGCACTTCCAGCGGCAGCATCGACGGACCGGCGGAGAAATTGTGGATCGTCATCTAGGTTTCAACGAACCACGAGTCGTTCCGCACCGCCCATGTAAGAGCGCAAGGCTTCGGGAACAACAACGGACCCATCCCGCTGCTGATAGTTTTCCAGAACGGCGACGAGGGCGCGGCCGACGGCCAGGCCCGAGCCGTTCAGGCTGTGCACCAGTTCAGGTTTGCCGCTGTCCGGATTGCGCCAGCGCGCCTGCATGCGGCGAGCCTGGAAGTCTCCGAAGTTGGAGCAGGAGGAAATCTCGCGGTAGGCCTGCTGGCCGGGCAGCCAGACCTCGAGGTCATAGGTCTTGCGCGCCGAAAAGCCCATATCGCCGGCACACAGTGCCATGACCCGGTAAGGCAATTCGAGCGCCTGAAGGATCTTCTCCGCGTGGCCGGTCAGCTCTTCCAGCCGCTCTTCGGAGTCTTCGGGCCGGACGATCTGCACCAGCTCGACCTTGTCGAACTGATGCTGGCGGATCATGCCGCGGGTGTCCTTGCCGTACGCACCGGCTTCGCGGCGGAAGCAGGGGGTGTGCGCAACGAACTTCAGCGGCAGATCACCGGCGTCGACGATCTCGTCGGCAACCAGGTTGGTCAGCGGCACCTCCGCAGTGGGAATCAGATAGCGCGCCGGATCGTCGTCGATGACGAAGGCGTCGTCGCCGAACTTGGGCAACTGGCCGGTGCCCTGCATGGCGTTCCCGAGCACCAGGTAAGGCACGTACATCTCGCGGTATCCATGCTCACTCGTATGCAGATCGAGCATGAACTGCGCCAGCGCGCGGTGCAGCCGGGCTACCTGGCCGCCCAGGACGGCGAAACGACTGCCCGACAGCTTGGCGGCACGTTCAAAGTCGATACCGTCGATCAATTCACCGATCTCGACGTGATCGCGCGGCTCGAAATCCAGCTGCGTCGGTTCGCCGAAGCTGCGGACCTGTTCGTTATCGGACTCGTCGTCGCCGTCGGGTACGGCATCGTCCGGCAGGTTGGGCATATCGAGCTGCACGCGCTCGAGCTCGTGGCGAACCTGCTCGAGTTCCTCGCTGGCGGCCTTCAGGTCGTCGCCCAGCTTGCCGACCTCGGCCAGCAGCGGCTCGATGTCCTCGCCCGCGGACTTGGCCTGGCCGATCGACTTGGAGCGGCGGTTGCGCTCGGCCTGCAGCTCCTCGGTGCGCGTCTGCAGCTCCTTGCGCCGCGCCTCGAGCGAGGCATAGCTCTCGATATCGAGGTGATAACCTCTACGCGCAAGACGCGCGGCTATGGCTTCGAGTTCATTTCTCAGTAAATGTGGGTCAAGCATGAGAACTATTCATCTATAGCTGTGCGCGAAATTCGAAATCCGAAACTCGAAATCCGAAACAAATTCGAAGCACCAAATTTGAAACTAACTGAAGTCGCTTCGGCAACGTCACACTCCGTGCTGCACGGCAAAAGGAAAAGCCTGTTTTGAACATTAGAATTTCGGATTTGTTTCGGATTTGGTGCTTCGGATTTCGAATTTTAAGCGCCTTACCCTCACTCTGCCCTGAACGGATGCCTCAGAATGACGTTGGCGTCGCGTTCCGGCCCGGTCGAAAGCATGTGGACCGGGGCTTCTATCAACTCCTCCAGACGGTCGAGGTAGGCGCGCGCTTCCGCGGGCAGCTTGTCCTGCTCGGTCAGGCCCTGGGTGGAACCGTCCCAGCCGGGCATGTCCTCGTAGACCGGCGTTGCGCGCTCCCATTCCTCGGCACCGACCGGAAAGCCGTCGACGCCGTCGTAGTCGACGCAGATACGTACCCGATCGAAGGCATCGAGCACGTCGAGCTTGGTGATGCACAAGCCGGTCACGCCGTTGATGCGCACCATGCGCTTGAGCGCCACCGCATCGAGCCAGCCGCAGCGTCGCGGACGCCCCGTGGTGGCGCCGAATTCGACGCCGCGCTCTGCCATCAACTTGCCGTCGTCATCGTGCAACTCCGTCGGAAACGGCCCGGAACCGACTCGCGTCGTATAGGCCTTGGTGATGCCGAGCACGTAGTCGATGTCGCCAGGACCGATACCCGCGCCGGTCATGACCCCGCCGATGGTCGTATTCGAGGAAGTCACGAAGGGATAGGTACCGTGATCGATATCGAGTAAGCTGCCCTGGGCACCCTCGAACAGGATGGAGCGCTTCTCGCGCCGCAACTCGTGCAGCTCGCCGGTGACGTCGGCGAACATGGGCTTGAGCTCCTCGCCCATTGCCGCGGCTTCCTCGGCAATGCGGTGGCCATCGACCGGGTCGGCGTCGTAGTAGTTGGTGAGCAGGAAATTGTAGTAGTCGATCACGCCGCCGAGCTTTTCCTCGAGACGGCCGGGATCGGCCAGGTCGGCCAGACGCAGCCCCAGTCGCGAGGCCTTGTCCTCATAGGCCGGACCAATGCCGCGTCCGGTCGTACCGATGGCCTTCTTGCCGCGGGATATCTCGCGCGCGCGATCGAGCGCTTCGTGGCAGCCGAGGATGGCCGGGCAGGCCGGCGAAATCCCCAGGCGTGAGCGCACGTCGATACCCTTCTCTTCCAGGCCCTGGATCTCGGATACCAGTGCATGGGGCGCGACCACCACGCCGTTTCCGACCAGGCAACGCGCCCGTTCGGTCAGTACGCCGGAAGGTATGACGTGCAGCACGGTCTTCTCGCCACCTACGACCAGGGTGTGGCCGGCATTATGGCCACCCTGGAAACGCACCACCGCGTCAGCGTCGTGGGCGAGCAAATCGACGATCTTGCCCTTGCCCTCGTCGCCCCACTGGGTGCCGAGAATCACGACGGATCGAGACATTGGTTTTCCCCGGAGTGAGTGTCAGCCGACGAGGTGGAATACCACCGCGCCGATAAGAATCAGCGCCACACCGCCCGCTCGCAGACTGCGATCGGGCAGGTCGGCGACCTGGCTGACCATATTGCGCCAGCTACGGGGGCTGATGGCCGGCATCAACCCTTCGATGATCAGCACCAGGCTGCCTGCCAACAGGAGGTCATTCCACATCAGTCCTGCTGCTTGTCGAAGTAGCGGAAGAAGTCCGACTCGGCATCGAGCAGCATGACATCGTTATCCTTGCCGATGCTCTGGTCGTAAGCCTCGAGACTGCGCCAGAACGAGTAGAAACTACGGTTCTGGTTGAACGCCTCGGCATAGATCTCCGCGGACTGGGCATCGCCCTCACCGCGCAACCGCTGCCCGTCGTGCTCGGCCTCGGCCAGCAGGATGCGAACCCGGCGATCGGCGTCGGCGCGAATCCGCTCGGCTTCCTCGCGGCCGAGTGAGCGCAGTTCGTTGGCATACTCGGTACGCTGCGTTTCCATGCGATCGAAGACCGAACCGAGCACTTCGTCCGTCAGCTCGATCTTCTTGATCCGCACATCGACGACGTCGATCCCGAAATCCTCGAAGCGCCGGTCGGCGCGGATCAGCAGTTCTTCCATCATATCGCGGCGCTGCTCGGAGACGACTTCACTGAGCGTGCGCTGAGCAAACTCGTCACGCAGGTCGTTGCGGATCAACTCGGATAAACGCGCACGGGTGAACACCTGGTCGCCACGGGTTGCCACGTAGTAGTCGCGCGGATCCACGATGCGCCACTTCACGTAATAGTCCACCTCGACGAACTTCTGCTCGGCGGTGTTCATCTGCTCGGGCCGCATGTCCATGGTCATGATGCGCCGATCGAACTTGCGGATATTGTTGATGAAGGGGACCTTGAGGTGCAGTCCGGGCTCGTAGTCGGCCCTGACGACCTCACCGAGCCGGAACCGGATCGCGTATTCGGTCTCCTTGACGATGAACAGACTGCTGATGCCGACGACCAGCGCGACGATCACGAGAATGGGTATGACAAGTCTCATATCAGCGGTCCTCCCTGCCGGTGCGGCCACGTGAATCGTCGCGGCCGGAGGTCGGCCCCGAGCTCTGCCCCCGTTGCTGTTCCTCCGGCGTCATCATCGGCGGCGCCGAAAGCGCCGGGTTGCCGTCGCGGATTCGATCGAGCGGCAGGTAGAGCATGTTGTTGCTCGAATCGACATCCAGCAGCACCTTGGCCGAGCGTCCGAAGACGGTTTCCAGCGTCTCGAGGTAGAGGCGCTCTCGGGTCACTTCCGGCGCTTGCTCATACTCGGCCAGCAGGGCTTGGAAGCGATCCGCCTCACCCGTCGCCTGGGCAATCTTGGAATCGCGATAGCCTTCCGCCTCTTCCAGAATGCGGGCGGCGCGACCTCGCGCCTCCGGCACTTCCTGATTGGCGTAGGCCTGCGCCTCGTTGGCAAAGCGAATCTGGTCCTCGCGTGCCCGTACGACGTCATCGAAGGCCTGGCGGACCTGCGAAGGAGGCCGCACCTGTTGCAGGTTGAACGAGGTGATCTCGATGCCGACCTCATAGCGGGCGATGATTTCCTCCAGCAAAGCCTGGGTATCCAGCGCGATCTGGCCGCGACCGATCTCGAGGATGAAATCCATGTTGTTGGTGCCCACGATCTCTCGAATGGCGCTGTCGGCCGCATGCGACAGCGACACTTCGGGCTGCGAGACATTGAACAGGAAATCTTCCGGCACCAGCACGCGGTACTGGACGGCGTAGGCCAGATCGATGATGTTTTCGTCACCGGTCAGCATGCGGCTGGAATTTTCCAGCGAGCGCACCCGGCTGACATTGACTGTCTGCAATTCTTCGACGGGCTGCGGAAAGGTGAATTTCAGGCCCGGGTTGAGCGTGCGGTTGTATTCACCGAAGCGCAAGACGACGCCGCGCTCGGATTCGTCGATGATGTGGATCGAGCTCCAGGCGATCCAGACGACCAGCAGCAGCACGATCAGGCCGATGATGGGCGCGAACGAACCGCCGCCCGAGCCGCCCTTGCCGCCACCGCCGTCGTCGCCACCGCCGCCCATGATCTTCTTCAGGCGTCGCTGTACGTTGGCAAACACTTCGTCCAGGTCGGGCGGTTGCTGACCGTTGCCCCCTTTCCAGGGATCGCGATCACCGCCGCCGCCACTGCCGCGTCCGGGTTCATTCCAGGGCATTGATCTCTCCGTGATGTCGTCCTGCCGTCGGGCGGCCGGTGCGCCGAATGCCACCGTATTCCAGTCGCCGAATAAGACCCGGCGATGCCCGAAGCTCGGAACGGTTTAGTTTAACAGGAGTTGCTCGGCCAGTTGTCCATCCGCGCCCTTCAATCGAGCCAGTTTCCGGGCGTCGCGCTGATCGAGATCAACATCGAGGCGACTCGAGCCGTCGTCTTCGACCTGTTCGTCGAGCACAACGCCGAGATCGAACAGGCGTGAGCGCAGCCGCTGCCCCTCGACCGGAACATGAATCCGACGCCGGATGCGACCTTCGGTCAATCGCTCCGTCAGCGCGGTCGCCAGGTCCTCGAGTCCGTCTCCGGACTCGGCCGAGAGCCATACCGAGGTAATCCGGCCGGCCGAATCTCGTTCCAGGCCGGCCTGCCGCTCGGTCAGGTCCACCTTGTTGAAGACCTTGAGCATGGGCAGATCTCCGGCACCGATGTCTTCGAGCACCTCCTCGACGACCGACTGCTGCTGCAACCGGTCCGGATCGGCCGCATCGATGACGTGTACGACCAGACTGGCCGACAGCGTTTCCTCCAGCGTCGAGCGAAAGGCGGCGACCAGCTCGTGCGGCAATTCCCGGATGAAACCGACGGTGTCCGACATCAGCACCGACGAGCCGGCCAGGCCTTCAATACGGCGTACCGTCGGATCGAGCGTGGCGAAAAGCTGGTTACGCGTCATCACCTCGCTGGAAGTCAGGCGATTGAACAGCGTCGACTTGCCGGCGTTGGTGTAGCCGACCAGGGCCACCAGCGGCACCTCGCTGCGGTTGCGCGCCCGCCGGCCCTGCTCGCGCCGCTGCTGGACCTTCTCCAGCCGGGCGGTGAGCTGCCGGATGCGGGTGCCCAGCAGGCGCCGGTCGGTCTCGAGCTGGGTCTCGCCGGGGCCGCGCATGCCGATCCCGCCGCGCTGGCGCTCGAGGTGGGTCCAGCCGCGCACCAGGCGCGTGGACAGATGACGAAGCTGGGCCAATTCGACCTGCAGTTTGCCTTCGTGGGAGCGTGCGCGCTGCGCAAAGATGTCGAGAATCAGGGTCGTCCGATCAAGCACGCCGCGCTCCAGACTGCGGGCGAGGTTTCGCTCCTGCACGGGACTCAGTCGGGCATTGACCAGCACCAGTTGGGCCCCGCAGGCTTCGGCGCGTTCACGCACCTCGTCGACCTTGCCGCTGCCGACCAGGTACTTGGGATCCGGCGCATCTCGCGGGGCAAGCACTTCATCGACCACCTCGAGACCGGCCGACCGGGCCAGCAGGCGAAATTCGATACGCGATTCTTTGCTCTGCTCCGGGCCGAGCAGCGGATGCAGCAGCAGTGTTCTAGAAGCGCCGGCGGCAACCGATGGCGCGAAATCTTCAATCAGGGTTGTCTTCCTCCGCCATCTCACCCATGTGCACGTTGCGCGCCGGCACGATGGTGGAAATGGCATGCTTGTAGATCATCTGGCTGACCGAATTCTTCAGCAGCACCACGAAGTTGTCGAACGACTCGATCTGACCCTGCAGCTTTATGCCGTTGACCAGAAAGATCGATACCGGTACACGTTCGCGGCGCAATGCATTGAGAAACGGATCCTGCAACGACTGACCCTTTGACATCTTGACGCTCCTTGGAAGTTCTTATTCGATCTGGTTGTTGTTATCGTGTGGTAACGGGGGTCGACGCCAGGTCGGGAACCGGCCTCGGGCCGGGGCACAGTCAAGCGGACGATGGCCAATCCTGCCCTTGTGCGAAAAAGCTTCCTACCTGCCTTAAAATCAAGTCAATTGTACGTTTTTGCAGCGAATCGTGCCAGAGCGTGCCCTGCATTCGCCGCAACGCGGTGAGCTGACGCTTGGCCAACTGCCGCGTGGCCGCCACCGCCTGGCGACGACATTCATGTATGTCACCGGCGCCTTCGAGATGCGCCCAGACCTGACGATAGCCGACGCTCTTCATCGAGGCGTGATCGGCACTCAGACCGGGCCGGGCCTTCAGGCGCTCGACTTCGGCAACGAAATCACGCTCGAGCATCTCGTCGAAGCGCGTTTCAATCCGTCGATGGAGAATATGGCGGTCACGAGGCGTCAGGACAAGGCGCAGGGCATTCAGGCGCGGATAGCGGTTGTGACCATGGTGAGCGCTGGGACCGGCGCCGGTCAGGCGCAGGATCTCGATCGCGCGCTGAATACGCTGGGTATCGCCGGGTTTGATGGCCGCCGCCGCGGCCGGGTCGTGGCGTGCCAGTTCGCTGTGCAGTGCGTTCCAGCCCCGCTCCCGCGCCTCAGCCGCCAGGGCCCGGCGCAGCTCGGGGTCGGCCGGCGGCATGGGATCGAGACCGTAGAGCAGGGCGCGATAGTAAAGCATGGTGCCGCCGACCAGCACCGGCCAGCGACCGGCTGCATGGATACGCCGGATCTCGGTTTCAGCGTCGATGGCGAAGTCGGCCGCCGAGTAGGTGTCTTCCGGGTTCCGGATATCGATCAGGGCGTGCGGATGGCGCGCCAGCGTTGCCGCATCGGGCTTGGCCGAACCGATGTCGAGCCCGCGATAGACCTGGGCGGAATCGACGCTGACCAACTCGACGGGAAAATGATCATGTAGCGCGAAGGCGGCCGCCGTCTTGCCGGCCGCCGTGGGCCCCATCAGGAACACCGCCTGCGGGAGTTCGCGCCGAAGCGGAGGCCTACTGGCCACGCAGAAAGAGCCGATCAAGCGCCTTCATGTCGAGCTGGACCCAGGTCGGCCGGCCGTGGTTGCACTGATCCGAGCGTTCGGTGCGCTCCATGTCGCGCAGCAGGGCGTTCATTTCGTCGATATTCAGGCGGCGGTTGGCGCGCACCGAACCGTGGCATGCAATGGTCGAGAGCAGTTCGTCGAGTACCGTCTCGACACGTTGGCTCTCACCCAGTTCGACCAGGTCGGCCAGCACGTCGCGTACCAGGCCCTGGCCGTCGGCACGCGCCAGCAGCGCCGGAACCGAGCGGATCACGACCGCCTCGGGGCCGGCCAGGCCGAGTTCGAAGCCGAGCCGCCGGAGATCGTCAACATGCGACTCGAGCGTCTGCGCCTCGCGCTCGGACACGGCGATCTTCTCCGGTACCAGCAATTGCTGCGAACGGACCCGTTCTTCGCGCCAGGCCTGCTTGAGCTGCTCGTAGACAATGCGCTCGTGCGCGGCATGCATGTCGACGACGACCAGGCCGTCGGCATTCTCCGCCAGCACGAACACGCCGTGAATCTGAGCCACAGCGAAGCCCAGGGGCGGAATGTCGGCGTCGGCGTCGTTCATCGGGCGCGGGGCGCTTGCCAGCTCGGCGTAGCGCGAGACGGTCTCGGCGACACCCAGGCCCAGCCCGGCCTGGCCCGCGCCCTGCTGCTGCCCGAACGCCGATGGTGCGGCGGCATGGGCGCGCGAGGCAGCCGCCGTCTGCGCGGCCTCGCCACCCGGACGGGTATCCGACAGGGCATGGTGGATGGTCTTGAACAGGAAATCGTGTACCAGCCTGCCGTCACGGAAACGCACTTCGTGTTTCTGCGGGTGGACGTTGACATCGACGCGCTGCGGGTCGAGTTCGAGCATCAGCGCGAAAGCCGGATGACGGCCATGGAAGAGCACATCGCGATAAGCCTGGCGCACCGCGTGCGCCACCAGGCGGTCGCGTACCAGGCGGCCGTTGACGAAGAAAAACTGCAGGTCGGCCTGACTGCGCGAAAAGCCGGGACGCGCGATCCAGCCGGTCAGCCGCAGACCCGCATGGGCCTCGTCGAGCAAAATGGCCTGCTCCATGAAGGCTTCGCCACAGACGGCGGCCACGCGGCGGTTGCGCGAGGCATCGTCGGCGGCCGGTGCCAGGCTGCGCACCATGCGCCCGTCGTGGCCCAGGTCCAGGCCCACGTCCATGCGTGCCAGTGCCAGGCGTTTGAGCAGGTCGTCGATGTGACCGAATTCGGTTCGCTCGGTGCGCATGAATTTCCGGCGCGCAGGTGTGTTGTAGAAGAGATCGCGCACGTCGACGACCGTGCCTTCGGGCATGCCGGCCGGCTTGACCTCGCCGATCGTCCCGCCTTCGGCTTCGACCTCATAGCCGCTGTCATCGCCGGCCCTGCGCGAGGCCAGGCGCAGCCTCGAGACCGAGGCGATCGAAGGCAGGGCCTCGCCCCGGAAGCCCAGGGTGGCCACGCCCTCGAGATCATCGAGCGACTCGATCTTGCTGGTGGCGTGGGCGCTCAGCGCCAGTGCCAGTTCATCGGGCCCGATGCCGCTGCCATCATCGGTTACGCGGATGCGCCGCGCCCCGCCCCGTTCGACCTCGACGCGAATCCGCCGACCGCCGGCATCGAGGCTGTTTTCGACCAGTTCCTTGACGATCGAAGCGGGCCGCTCGATGACTTCACCGGCGGCAATCTGGTTGACGAGATGAGCGGGCAGCTTGCGAATCGGCATGCGCACAGTTTACCGATTGCGGCTGCCTCGATGGCGGGGCTTCGTTCGGAAAAACCAAAAAAGCGTAACCACGGAAATCACGGAACTTCACGGAAAATGCCGACTTGAATCGTCAAGACAGGCCGGCGCGCATGGCAGGAAGCAGGTGCCCCAGCCGCCAGGCTGATTTAACTCCGTGTTTTCCGTGCTTTCCGTGGTTCCAGGTTTTCTCGGGACTGGCTCAGGACCCGGCCGGGATGACCAGCACGGCGCCCGGATGGATGACGTCGCCGTCGATGTTGTTGGCCTGGCGAATGCGCGACACGCTGGTGCGGTATTTCTGCGCGATCACGCCCAGGGATTCGCCGCGCTCGACGACATGCCGGCTGCCATCACGGTTGGCGGCAATCCAGGTCCCCTGCGGCGCGGTTTCGAAGAAGTGCTTGCGCACGCCATTGACGATGGCTTCGGACACCCGGCGGCGATGCGAACCGCTATTGAGATTGGCCTCATCGTGGGGATTGCTGATGAAGCCGACTTCCACCAGCACGCTCGGGACATCGGGCGAGCGCAAGACGACGAAATTGGCGCGCTCGACCCGGTCGCGATGCTGCTTGCCGACCCGGGCGAGTTGCCCGAGGATGGCTTCGGCCGCCTCGGCGCTGTATTCCATGGCCACGTTCTGCGACAAATCCAGCAGAACCGAACTGAGCACATCGTCGCCGCGGTCGAGCTTGACACCACCGACGAGATCCGAACGGTTTTCGCTCCTGGCCAGCAGGCGGGCCGCTTCGCTGGAAGCGCCGCTACGCGAAAGCACGTAAACCGAACTGCCGCGCACGCGGCGATCCCGGAAGGCGTCGGCGTGGATCGACAGGAACAGGTCGGCCCGGGCCTCGCGTGCCCGGGCGTAACGCTCTTCGAGCGGAATGTAGTAGTCGCCGGTGCGAATCAGCACACCGCGCATGCCCGGCTCGTCATCGATCCGCTGCTTGAGTTCGCGCGCCAGGGCCAGCGCGACATTCTTCTCGTGGGTGCCCGACGGACCGATCGCGCCTGGGTCCTCACCGCCGTGCCCGGCATCAACAGCCACGATCATGTCCCGCTCGCCGTCCATGGCCGACTGCACGGCTTCGCGAACACGCTCGCCGGGCGACTGGGCGTCTTCGGGATAGAGATCGACGACCAGTCGATGCCCGTACTCGCCGGCCGGGGCGAGCAGGAAGCTCTGCGGGCGCGCCTGCTCTTCCAGGTCGAGCACCACGCGCAGATCGTTGCCCTCACGTACACCGTGGCGAACGCGCCGGATGACGCCGCTGTGCTCTTCGTCGAGATCCAGCGACCGCTCGAGATCGACGCCGTCGATATCGATGACCACGCGTGAGGGATCGTCAAGGGTGAACAGGCGATAGTCCACGCGCTGGCCCAGATCGAGGACCGCGCGCGTGCTTTCCGGGCCGGCCCAGACGCGCAGATTGCGCACTTCGCCGGCTGCAGCGGAGACAGTCACCGCCACCAGCAGAAACGCGATCAGACCTAACAGCTTGCGCATGTGGAATCGACCCTCGGCCGCAAGTTCCCCCCAATCATGCACCGATGGATATAATTTTTCAAGCCAAATCGGAGGCTTGCAATTACTTTCCAGAACTGACCTCGGAAAGGCTCGCCAACTCCGCGGTGCTTCTGTCAGGCCGACTCGACCCGGATATCAAGCAGGCGCGAGAGTTCCCGGCGCCGCGGCGGCGCCAGGATATCGCCCAGGGTGTAGCCATCAAGAACGTCGAGAAAGGCCTTGCGCGCATCGACCAGCATGCCGGTCAGCTCACAGGCCGGCGTGATCACGCACTCGTTGCCCGGGCGCATGCATTCGACCAGACCCAGATCCGGTTCCATGGCCCGTACGATCCGCCCCACATTCAGGCTATTGGCGTCGGCCGACAGGGTCAGACCCCCGCCCACGCCACGGACCGAGTCGATGAATCCCTCGGCGGCGAGTTGCTGCACGACTTTCATCAGGTGATTGCGGGAAATACGGTAGGCGTCGGAAATCTCGCGAATCGTACAGCGGCGATCGTCGTGCAGGCCCAGGTAGATGAGCACGCGCAGGGAGAAGTCAGTGTATTGGGTCAGTCGCATCACGAGATTCTAACCCGCCGCCTGCCAGCTTTTGTATAGTGAACCGACACGATCATCATTTTCGGGGGCCCCATGCCACGCGACTCTACTGACGCTCGAATGTCCCAGCTGGACACCCACGAGGTCTTCAACCAGCCCCAGGCCCTGACCGACTACGATCCCTACGAGGCTCATCCCGCCCTGCAGGAATCTCTGGTACGCGAAGGAGGTGGTGCTTTCGAACGCGAAGTCCGCGACTTCGGCCGCCTCGCCGCTTCGGAGATCGGCCCGCTGGGCTTCGATGCCAACGAGTACACGCCCAGACTCAGAACGCACGACCGATTCGGCCATCGCATCGACCGGGTGGATTATCACCCCGCCTATCACCGCATCATGGAGATTGGGCTGGGCCACGGCCTGGCCAGCCTGACCTGGTCGGACAAGCCCGGCGGACGCATCGCGCGCTCGGCAATGATGTTCCTGCACAACCAGTTCGAAGCCGGCACGATGTGCCCGATCACCATGACCCACGCGGTCGTCCCTGCCCTGCGCGCGCAGCCCGAAATCGCGGCCGAATGGGAGCCGCGCGTGCTGGCCTCGACCTATGATTCGCGCTTTCGCCCGCCGGAGCAGAAACGGGGCGTGACCCTGGGCATGGCGATGACGGAAAAACAGGGCGGTTCGGACGTGCGCGCCAACACCACGCGCGCCACGCCGCTCGGTTCGGGTGGCCCCGGCGCTGAATACGACCTGGTCGGCCACAAGTGGTTCTGCTCGGCGCCGATGTGCGACGCCTTCCTGACCCTGGCGCAGACCGACGAGGGCCTGAGCTGCTTCCTGGTGCCGCGCTTCAGGCCCGACGGTTCGGTCAACCCGTTCCACATCATGCGGCTCAAGGACAAGCTCGGCAATCGCTCCAATGCATCCTCGGAAATCGAGTATCCCGGCACCTGGGCGCGAATGGTGGGCGAACCCGGCCGCGGCGTGGCCACCATCATTCGCATGGTGGCCGAGACGCGCCTGGACTGCGTGATCGGCTCGGCCTCCTTGATCCACAAGGCCGTCGTCGAAGCCAGCCACTACTGCCGCGGCCGCGAGGCCTTCGGCGCCACCCTGATCGACCAGCCGCTGATGAGCAACGTGCTCGCCGACCTGTCGATCGAGTCGGAAGCTTCCATGACCCTGGCGATGTTCCTGGCCGGCCAGTTCGAGCGCGCCAGCGGCGGCGACGAGCAAGCCGAATTGCTGGCCCGCATCGCCACGCCGGTGGCCAAGTACTGGGTCTGCAAGCGCGCCGTGGGCGCGATTAACGAGGCCCAGGAATGCCTGGGCGGCGCCGGCTACGTCGAGGAAAGCATCCTTCCCCGGCTCTACCGCGAGGCACCGGTCAATGCCATCTGGGAGGGCTCGGGCAACGTCCAGTGCCTGGACGTGCTGCGCGCGGCCACGCGCGATCCGCGCTCGATCGAGGCCCTGGTCGACCGGCTCGAAGCCCAGCACGGGGCACACGAGGGCCTGGCGAGTCGCCTGGACGAGGTCAAGCAAATCCTGCATCGTCCCGACGAAGCCGTGCCCCGGGCCCGCAAGCTGACCGAAGATCTCGTGCTGTGCCTGCAGGCCACGGTCCTCATCGAGGCAGACAGCCCGCTGGCCGAAGCCTTCTGCGAGGCCCGACTGACGCCGCGCGGTGCCGGGCTCTACGGCGACCTCCCGCAAGCTACTGATTCGACGGCAATCGTGGAGCGAACTTTTCCTGCCTGATCGCTCGTAATCGGGGCGGTTGAAAGCGCCGGAGGCATGCTCCATGTTAGTTTGTTCACCAATCTACAAAGCAGGATCATCATGGAAATTGCCAACAACACCGTCGTCAGCATCGACTACACCCTGACCGGAGACGACGGCCAGGTCATCGACACCTCGGAAGGACGCGAGCCACTCGAATACCTTCACGGCCACCAGAACATCATTCCGGGGCTCGAGAAGGCCATCGAGGGCAAGGCCGAAGGCGATGAACTGGAAGTGGCGGTCGAGCCCGAGGAAGGCTACGGCCCGTATCGCGACGAGTTGGTTCAGGACGTACCCAAGGAAGCCTTCGACGGTGTCGACAAGGTCGAACCGGGCATGACATTCCGCGCCGAGTCCAATGCCGGCCCGATGACGGTCACCGTCAAGGAAGTGGGCGACGAAACGGTCAAGGTCGACGGCAATCACATGCTCGCCGGCCAGACGCTCAACTTCCAGGTCGCCATCAAGGGCGTGCGCGAAGCCACCGAGGAAGAAGTCTCGCAGGGCACGGTCGCGGCCTGACCCGCGCCTGCGGCGAGCACGACCCTTTGAGAGCCCTTCCCCGTGGAAGGGCTCTTTTTGGTTATGATCGATGCACGATCTCCGCGATGCCCGCCGATGGAACGAGAAACCACATCCTGGCACACCCTGGATGCCCAAGACGCCCTGGGCCGCCTTGACAGCGCCCCGCAAGGGCTCGAATCGGCCGAAGCCGAAGAGCGTCAGCACCGATATGGCCCCAACAGCCTCCCCACCAAGGCGGCCCGCCCGCTCTGGCTGCGCTTTCTGGCGCAGTTTCACAATGTCCTGATCTATGTCCTGATCGTCGCGGCCACCCTCGCCGCAGCACTCGGTCACTGGATCGACGCCGGCGTCATCGCTGCGGTGGTACTGGTCAACGCCATCATCGGCCTGGTCCAGGAAGGCAAGGCCGAAAAGGCCATGGACGCCATCGGCCAGATGCTCGCCCTCAGGGCCAAGGTGCGTCGCGATGGCAAGTGGCGCACCATTCCAGCCGAGGACCTGGTTCCGGGCGATATCGTCGAACTCCAGGCCGGCGACCGTATTCCGGCCGACTTGCGCCTGATCGAAGCCCATGGACTGCGCGTCGATCAGGCCGCGCTGACCGGCGAATCCGTGCCGGTGAGCCGGACCCGCGAAGCGGTCGACGAGGAAGCCGCGCTGGCCGATCGGCGCGGCATGGCCTATTCGGGCACCATCGTGACCGGCGGCAAGGCCATCGGCGTCGTGACCACCATCGGCAGCGAAACCGAGCTGGGAAAGATCAGCGTCATGCTCGAAGGGGTCGAGAAGCTGACCACCCCGCTTCTGCGCCAGATCAATCACTTCGGACACATCCTGACGATCACCCTGATCGCCTTTACCGCCGTGGTCGTCGGCCTCGCGCTGGTGGTCCACGACATATCGGTCGAGGAAGGATTCCTCGCCGGGGTGGCACTGATCGTGGCCGCCATTCCCGAGGGTCTGCCGGCGATCATCAGCATCACGCTGGCCGTCGGTGTCCAGCGCATGGCCGGCCGCAATGCCATCGTGCGCCTGCTGCCGGCGGTGGAAACCCTGGGTTCGGTCACCACCATCTGCTCGGACAAGACGGGGACCCTGACACGCAACATCCTCAAGGCCGCCCGCGTGGTCATCGCCGGAGACGACCGTGATGCCGAAGAACCGGCCGGGGACAACCCGATCGTACGGGCCGTCGCGGAAGCCGCCGTGCTTTGCAATGACGCCGAACCCGACAGCGAGGAAGGCGATCCGATCGAGAAGGCGCTGCTGGCGCTGGCCGAACCGGCCGGAATAGACATTGAACAATTACGTGAGTCCAATCCGCGACGGGCGGTTCTGCCGTTTTCGTCCGAACACAAGTTCATGGCCACCGCCCACGAACGGCGTCTGATCGCCAAGGGCGCGCCGGAAACCATTCTCGCGCGCTGCAATGGACAGCTCGGCGAGGACGGTCGCGAGGCACTCGATCAGGCCTGGTGGGACAGCGAACTCGAAAGGCTCGCGGCCGACGGGTTGCGCGTACTGGCGCTGGCCGAGGAACGCGATGCCCCGGACCCGGGCGATTCCTTCGAGCCCGACGACATCGATGCGAAACTCTGCCTGCTCGGCCTGGTCGCGTTCGAGGATCCGCCGCGCGACCAGGTGCCGGCTGCCATCGTCGCCTGCCACCGCGCCGGCATCACGGTCAAGATGATCACCGGCGATCATGCCGCCACGGCCAGTGCCATCGCACGCAAGCTCGGCATCGAGGGCAACGCAAGCACGCTGACCGGTCCCGAGCTGGAACGGCTCGACGACGCGACGCTGATCGACCGGGTGGGCGCCACCAACGTTTATGCGCGCACTTCCCCGGAACACAAGCTCAGGCTGGTCAAGGCCCTGCAGGCCCATGACGAGGTCGTCGCCATGACCGGCGACGGGGCCAACGACGCGCCGGCCCTCAAGCGCGCCGATATCGGCGTGGCCATGGGCATCAAGGGGACCGAAGCCTCGCGCCAGGCCGCGGAGATGGTGCTGGGCGACGACAACTTCGCCAGCATCGCCTCGGGTATCGAGGAAGGCCGGGGCGTCTACGACAATATCCGCAAGGCGATTCTGTTCATACTGCCGACCAACGCCGCCGAAGGGCTGGTGATCGCGCTGGCGGTGATGGCCGGCTTCGTGTTGCCGATCACCCCGGTGCAGATTCTCTGGGTCAACATGGCCACGGCCGTCACGCTGGCACTGGCACTGGCCTTCGAACCGACCGAGGGCGAAGTCATGGAGCGTCCGCCCCGTCCGCCCGAAGAGGGACTGATCACTCGGTTCGTCGCCCTGCGCATTCTCTGGGTCGGAGTGGTGCTCACCGGCCTGACATTCGCCCTGTTCCACTGGAGCATGACCGGAAACGGCGACGAGGCCCTGGCACGTACGCTTGCAGTCAACCTGCTGGTCGCGGGCGAAATTGTCTATCTGTTCAACTGCCGCCGCTGGCTCGCGCCGAGCCTGACATTCGAGGCCCTGCTCGCCAATCGCTGGGCCTGGTTGCTGGTCGGCATCTTGCTCGTCATGCAGGCCGGCTTCACCTATCTGCCTGCCGCCCAGCTGGTGTTCGGCACCACCGGCCTGGGGGCCCGGCACTGGCTGCTGATCGCCGTGCTGGTGCTGCCTCTTTTGCTGCTGGTGGAAGCGGAAAAGTGGCTTTGGCGCCGGCGCAAGGAACCGCGCGCGTCGACCGGCTGAATGCCGACCTATTCAGCCGGTCGACGTGGGCCGCAACCGCGCGGCGGCGATCGGCGGAACGATCACTGCATAGGCCAGGCAGAACGTCCCGATCGTCACCAGTGCGACGTCGCGCTCGAGCAAGCCACCCAGCACGACCGGGCCGGCGGCGGTCGACAGCACCATCAGCGACGCATAGACGCCGCGGATCATGCCCAGGCGCTCGGTACCGAACAGTTCGACCCAGACCGCACCGCTGACCACGCCGTTGACCCCGGCCGTCAATCCCAGTCCGGCGAACATCGTCCACAGGGCCGCCGTCGGCGGCAGGATGCCCAGCGCCAGCACGCCGACCCCGAGGGGCAGGAGATAGAAACGCAGCAATCCGCAGGCACTGAAGCGGTCGATCAGCCAGCCGCCGGCGAAAGCCGCCAGGGCCTGCATGCCGGCGAACAGCACGAAACCGGACGCGACCATGGGCAACGGCCAGCCCAGACGCTCGGCCAGCGAACCCTGATGCAGGAAGAGTGCAGTGACAATCAGGGGTGAAACCAGCACGACGGCCAGAACGCGCAGGAAGCGCCCGTGGACGAACAGCTTGCGGCGCGTGAACGGCACCGTTGCATTCCCCGGCTGCGCGTCGGCCGCCACCGGCCCGGCCCCGACCAGCGGCCGCGCCAGCGTGACCAACAGGGGAATGGCGACGAAAAGCACGGTGGCGGCAGCCAACCACCACACCGAGCGCCAATCGAGCCAGCCCAGCAACCCCGCGACCAGCGGCGGCAGCAAGGCCTCGCCGGCGATGAAGCCATAGCTGACCATGGCCACGGCCCGACCACGCCGGCGTACCGCATAGCGCGCGGCAGCGACCACGGCCAGGTGGCCGGTCAGGCCCTGCCCGGCCAGGCGCACCATGAACAGCCCGGCAAACAGCAGTGCCACATGCGGCGACCAGGCAATCATCGCCGCTCCACCCGCCAGCAGGGCCATGGTCAGGGCAATGGCCTTGCGCAAGGTCAGGTGGTCGGCCATGGCGCCGAGCCAGAACATGGCCAGGCCGCTGATCAGGGTGGCCGAACCGTACAGTGCTCCCAGTGCGGTTTCGCTCAGCTCGAAGCCGGTCCGGAAGTCCGAACCGAACAAACCGATGTAGAACGTCTGTCCGAACGACGAGAAAAGCGCGGCCAGAAACGCGAAACGGCCGGCCGGCGGCAAGCCGGTCGGTTGAGGTTCAGACATACGACGAACTACCGGCCTGGTGACGAGTGCGCACTCAGCCGCCCCGGTTGAACTTGCGCAACTGGCGGCGCTCGCGCTTGTCCGGGCGGCGTGCCGGGGCGACACCGGCGGCCTGTTTGAGGCGGCGCTCCTCCATTCGACGTTCCCGCGCCTTTCGACCGGCCTCGGTTTCGGTGTACATGGTCTGGGCCACCGGCGCGGATACGCGCTTTTCACCCACCTCGTCGACGATGATCTCGAATCGCATCTCGCCCTTGGTGATCTCCAGACGATCGCCGCGGCGGACCAGCCGCGAGGCTTTCGGAGCGTGGCCGTTGATATCGACCTTGCCGCCCTTGATGGCCTGCTGGGCCTTGCCGCGCGTCTTGAAAAAACGCGTGGCCCAGAGCCACTTGTCGAGTCTTACGGCTTCTGACATGGGCAACAACCTTCTTTTGCGATCATCGAGTTTAAAGGTCTCGAAAACCCAAAACCCAAAACCCAAAACCCTGAAACCACTGAAGACACGGAAAACACGGAACAAAACCAAAAACGTTCTATCCGTGCATTCCGTGCCCTTCCGTGGTTACTGTGTTTTGTCTTTCTGTTCGTTTATCGGGAATCGCTCCAGCTGCGCGAGTCTTTGGTTGATCGAGCGTAGCTCCTCGAGCAACTGTCGGCGCTCCAGGTCCTCTTCGTCCTGGTGAATGGACTGGGTAGCGGTCACGATGATCGCGATGAACAGGTTGAGCACCATGAAGCTCGAGACCAGGATGAACGGCACGAAGAAGACCCAGGCCCAGGGAATGGCTTCCATCATCGGCCGCGCGATGCCCGAGGACCACGACTCGAGGGTCATGATCTGGAACAGCGAAAACAGGCTCGCCCCCAGGCTACCCCAGTACTCGGGGAACCGTTCACCGAAGAGCATGGTGCCCATCACGGCGAAGACATAGAAGACCAGCAACAACAGCAGGGCCGTCCAGCCCATGCCCGGCAGCGCGCGCAGGAGCGACTCGATGATCACCCTGAGCTTGGGCACCTGCGAGAGCAGGCGCAGCACCCGCAAGACACGAAGCGCGCGCAGGATTTCCAGCGGACCGGCCGTGGGCACAAGCGAAGCACCGACGACCAGAAAATCGAACACGTTCCAGCCAGAGCGAAAGAAACGCGGACCGAAAGCGATGAGCTTGAGCCCGATCTCGACGATGAATACGCCGAGAATGACGGTGTTGGCCGCGAGCAACAAGTCGCCAGCACGAGCCATTACCGCGGACGAGGTTTCCAGGCCGAGGATGATCGCGTTGACGACGATCAGCGCGATAATGAAGCGACTGAAGGCCCGGCCCTCGACCCAGCGGCCCAGCCGCTCGCGCCAGCCGCCGGCGGCAGCCGGCGCCAGCGCTCCCCCGTCAGGCCGAGGCGGCATGATCGTCGTCGTTCTCGCCGTTCTTGCCCAGGGCATCGACCAGCAGGCTGTTGACGCGCTTCACGTAGGCGGCCGGGTCGGCCAGTTCACCCCCTTCGGCGAGCAGCGCCTGGTCGAACAGCAGCTGCGAGAGCTCGCTGAAACGCGAATCGTCGTCTGCGGCGGCCATGGTCTCGAGCAGCGGGTGAGCGGCGTTGATTTCGAGGTCGGGCTTGGTCTCTGGCACCTCCTGGCCGGCCTGGCGCAGCATTTTCTGCATCTGCAGGCTCATGGCGTCGTCATCGCTGACGATGCAGCCGGGCGAGTCGGTCAGTCGTGACCCGGCGGTCACGTTGCCGACCTGCTCGCCCAGAGCCTTCTTGATGCGGCCGGCCAGTTGCTTCGCCGACTCGTCCGGCTCGGCCTGGTCGTCTTCCAGATCGAGCTTGCCGCTGGCCGCGGACTTGAGCTGCTTGCCCTTGTACTCGTGCAGGTGGGCGACCAGCCACTCGTCGATGCGGTCGGTCAGCAGCAGCACCTCGATACCGCGCTTGCGAAATACCTCCAGGTGGGGGGAGTTCTTCGCCACCTTCAGGCTGTCGGCGGTCAGGTACCAGATGGTGTCCTGACCCTCGACCATGTTCTCGACATAGCTGTCCAGGCCGACCGATTCATCGTCGGACTTGCTCGAGGCGAATCGAAGCAGCGAGGCGATGCGCTCGCGCTGCTCGAAATCCTCGATCACACCTTCCTTGAGGACGCTGCCGAAGGCCTTGTGGAATTTTTCCCAGGCCTCGCCGCCTTCGCCGGCCAGCTTCTCGATCAGATCGAGCGAACGCTTGATCACTGTGGCGCGAATCTTCCGGACAAGCGGGTTGTCCTGCAGGATCTCGCGCGAGATGTTCAGCGGCAGGTCTGCCGAGTCGATCACCCCGCGAATGAATCGCAGGTAGCGCGGCACGACCTGCTCGGCGGCATCCATGATGAACACCCGCTGGATGTAGAGCTTGACCCCCTCGCGTTCGTCACGGTTGATCAGCATGTCGAACGGCGCCTGCGACGGCAGGTAGAGCAGCATGCTGTAGCGCTGGCTGCCCTCGACGTGATGGTGGGCCCAGCTCAGCGGCTTTTCCTCGTCGCCGGTCAGGCTGGTATAGAACTCCTGGTATTCCTCGTCGGAGACTTCCGACTTCGCCCGCGCCCAGAGCGCCTTGGAATCATTGACCGTTTCCGGCTCGTCGTCCTTGCCGGCTTCGGCCAGGCGGATCGGGAAGGCGATGTGGTTGGAGTAGTGACGGATGATGCGCTTGAGCTGCCAGTCCGAAAGCAGGTCCTTGTGATCGTCATGCAGCGTGAGCGTGATGGTGGTGCCCTGCTCGTCGCGCCGGATCGCTTCGATCTGGTACTCGCCCTCGCCCGTCGAAACCCAGCGTACACCGTTGTCGGCCGAATCGTCGGCGCGGCGGGTTTCGACCGTGACCTCGGAGGCGACGATGAAAGCGGAGTAGAAACCGACGCCGAACTGGCCAATCAGCGCGGCATCCTTCTGCTTGTCACCGGACAGTGATTCCAGAAACTGCCGGGTGCCGGAGCGGGCGATGGTGCCGAGATTGTCGATCACCTCTTCCCGGTTCATGCCGATACCGCGGTCGGAGACCGTCAGCGTGCCCGCCTTGCTGTCGAACCGGACATCGATGGCCAGGTCCTGGTCGGCGCCCTTGAGTACTTCGTTGGTCAGTGCCTCGAAGCGCAGCTTGTCGCTGGCGTCCGAGGCGTTGGAGATCAACTCGCGCAGGAAGATTTCGCGATTGGAATAAAGCGCGTTGACCATCAGCTTGAGTAGCTGATGGACCTCCGTATCGAAACGGTGGGTTTCCGGGGCGTTTGCTTCACTCATGGCAGCGTCGTTACAGTTGTCTGGACTGCTGACGAAGTGGGCGCAAACACCCCGGCTTTCAAGCCCTCTTGCTATTCAAGGCCAATTCCGAGAACGTCCTTTCCCTGTCGGAATTTCACGTCCACCGGGATACCGGCGGTGTCGATGCGGTCGAGGTCGGACTGCAGTTCCTCGCCGATCACGCCAAGTTCATCGAGCATGCGGTCGGCCTTGTCGTAGTCGCCGTCGCCCTGCATCACCAGGATTTCGCGCGAGAGCGCGTCGATGGCCTCGCTGAAGCGGTCCTTCACGACGCGGTAGTGGCCGTTCTCGTCGCGTTCGAAGGCGCCGAAGTCGGCGAAATAGTTGAAGCGCATCATGTTGGCGCGGCCGTGGGCGCTCGAGGCGCCGAACCGAACCGAACGGAAGATCCCGGCCAGGAAGGTGACGTAGTAATCCATGATGTCACCCTCGAGCTCGCCGGCCTCGCTGAGCTCGCGCACCATGTACAGGCCCAGCACATCGGCCTTGCCCTCCTCGTGCGGGCTGGCGTGCTCCTTGAGCGCGGCGCGTACCGTTCCCTCGCCTTCCACCAGGTTCTTGATGCCCAGGCCGTGGGCCACCTCGTGGAACATGGTATTGCCGAAGAAGGCGTCGAAGCTGATGTGCTCGCGCTGGTCCTCGGCGATGACCACATCGGCGATCGGCAGTAGGATGCGGTCGAACTTGGCGCGCATGGCGTTCTTCAGCTGCGAGCGGCGCGTGCCCTTGGCCAGCTGCACTTCCTCGTCGTTGGGCAGGTTGACGGCAATCGTCTTCGAGCCGGCGTTGGAGTCGCCGGCGTAGTAGACCACGTCATAGGCGTTGAGCTCGGCGTCGCCGCCCGGCTCCTCGGCCTTGTAGGCTTCGGGTACGGGCAGGTTGCGCTGCAGCTCGGGCAAGAACTCGGCAAAGCGCGCCAGACGCTCGCTCCACTCGAGATCCTTGATCAGCACGTAAGCCTCGAAGGCCGCCTTGTAGCCGTAGCGCTGGTCTTCGTAGGTCTCGATCGGCCCGTAGATCAGGTCGACCTTGTTGCCCTCGACATCCATCCAGGCCAGGTCGGAGGGCTGGTAACGGTTGGTCACCAGCGCGTCGGCCCGCAGCCGCAGGTAATGGGCGAAGCTTTCGTTCTCGGCCAGTTCGGCGGCACGCTCGAGCATTTCGGCCGCGTCGGCCAGTCGCTCTGCGTAGAACTCGTTGTAGGGCTCGACCGTCAGCTCGCCGGCCTCATCGCGACGGATCAGGGTGTAGAGATCGTCCTTGCCGCTGTCTTCGAGGGCTTCGAACTCCGCGTCGCTCATGTCGGCCGGATAGAAATTGGCGCCCGACGGCTTGGGTCCGTATCCCGGCACGAAAGGCCGGTTGCCGGCGAGACGGTCCCAGGGACCGTAATTGATGCGGGCGAACTCGCGCGTGGGCTCGTCATCGATCTGTTCGAGCAGGGCATCGCGCTCGCCGAAGGCCTGGTGCCAGAAAAGCTCGTCCATGATCCGGCTTGCGTCGATGAGCACGGCCACCATGCGGCGTTGATCATCGCTGAGATGGCCCAGATCCGACTCGAGGGTGAATTCCGAGTAGATTTCCGGCCGCGGCTCGGCCACGGCCTGCTTCGCGCCTTCGGCCGCTTTCGGTTCCGTTGCGGCAGAGGACTGTTCACTCGCCTGCTCTGCACTCGATCCGCTGTCGGAAACGGTGGCATCGTCCTCATCGCCGACACCGCCGCAAGCAGCCAGGTAAAGGCACAGGAAAAGCGCTGAAATCGTCTTGCTCATGACCGGGACTCCGTCGACATGGTATTCGGGAATGCCCGGAATTCTAACCCGCAAAACCGCGCCCGTTTGCAACCGGGCGGCAGCCCTCGCATAATTGGCGCCCCGCTCGTTCGACAAAATCGTCCCGAATCGGGCCCTTACAACAACAAGAAGTCAACACCAGCACATGCGGCAAAGCTATTACGTCACGATCACCGACTACCGGGGTTCGCGTCATTTCACGCTCGACCAGCTGGTCCGGCGCGTCATCGCCGGGGCGGCCATCGGCCTTGCCGTGGTGATGGTCGTCGGCGCAGTCAGCATCCTGCTGCTGTCGAACAAGGTCGGCTCGCTCAACGGCCAGGTCGCCGAGCTGGCTGCCGAAAAGGAAAACATTCGGGCCGACAAGGAGCGCCTGGCCGGGCAACGGCGGGAGCTGGAACGGGAAGTCCGGCAACGCAGCCGCGAACTGGCCGTTCTCGGCACCGAGGTGCAGCGTATCGAAACCCTGGTGGGGCTGGAGTCCTCGAACGAGCGCCCCCTGGCCCGGAGAATCGACACCGCCGCCCAGACTGCTTTCGAAAAGCGGCTGATGCTGCGCTCGATCCCCAGCGGCTTCCCGGTGCAGTCCGGGCGTGTGACCAGCGATTTCGGCATGCGCCAGCATCCCATCCACGACCACGAGGCTCTGCACGGCGGCGTGGACCTGCGCGCCAAGCGCGGCACCCCCATCTATGCCACTGCCGACGGCGTGGTCGAATGGGCCGCCGTTCATCAGAGTTCCGGCCTGGGCAAGATGGTCAAGCTGGTCCACAACTACGGCTTCTCGACCATCTACGGCCATCTCGACGAAATCGAGATCGACTCGGGCAGCTACGTCAAGCGTGGCGACCTGCTCGGCTATTCCGGCAATACCGGCCAGTCGGCTGCGCCACATCTTCACTACGAGGTTCGCTACCTGCAGCGCCGCCTCGACCCTTCACCCTTCCTGCGCTGGTCGCTGGAAGAATACGATGTGCTATTCAGCGAAGAGGATCGCGTTCAATGGGAATCATTAACCGAGGTCGTCCGGACGGCGTCCAGAACGCCGGAACGACCGTCATTGCAGCAGGTTCAAAGCTTGTCGGCGACCTCGCCCTGAGCGACAACCTGCACGTCGACGGTCGAATCGAGGGAAACGTTCAGTCCGAGGCGGAGGTAGCCATCGGGCAGGAAGGCCATTTCGTCGGCGAGTTGCAGGCCGAGCACGTCCTCGTCAGCGGCCGCTTCGAAGGCAACGTCGATGCCAGAAGGCTGGAAATCGTCGCCGGCGGCCGGGTCGAGGGCGATGTCACGGTCGCCGAACTGGTGATCGAACCGGGCGCCCTGTTCAACGGCAACAGCAAGGTTCGCGAGTCGCACAACCGATCACAGCCTGTCGCTGACCGCAAGAAGGCAGCGCCAGAAGAGAAAAAAGCACAGCCATTACCGGAAGCCAAGACCAGCAAAGCAGCCTCGTAGTGAAACGGATGGGGCGTTTTGGTCATTCGAATTTCGGAAATTCGAATTTGTTTGGTACTTGATGCTTCGAATTTGAAAATTTCAAACCGGAGCTAGTGCCAAAAAGCAGCCTGCCTTGCGGCCATCCTTAATCGAAGTTCCCACCCGTCAGTTCCAGACACAAAAAAGGCCAGCCGCCCGGCTGGCCTTTTTTGTTCGCAGCGTCGTCCGGATTAGGCGCTGGCGCGCCGCTTGCGGTTCGAACTCGAGAGCTTTTCCTTGATTCGAGCGGCCTTGCCTTCCAGATCGCGCAGATAGAACAGCTTGGCGCGACGCACCTTGCCCTTGCGCTTGACCTTGATCGATTCGATCAGCGGGCTGTAGGTCTGGAAAACGCGCTCCACGCCGGTGCCGTGAGACACCTTGCGCACCGTGAAAGCGGAGTTGACGCCGCGATTGCGCTTGGCGATGCACACCCCTTCGAAGGCCTGCACGCGCTCACGGTCGCCCTCGCGAACCCAGAGGTTGACCACGATCGTGTCGCCGGCGGCGAAATCCGGGATCTCGCGTTCGGTCTGTTCCTTGTTGATTTCGTCGATGATATTGCTCATGACTGCTTGTTCCCATTGGCGCTTTGACTGAGGGCGCGTTCTTGCCCCACCCCGGGGCAGACAAGCCGGTTATTGTAACCGGTTTTTCAGCGCCTGTCTCGCTTCGCGTCAGAAAATTCCGCCAGGATCTGCTCGTCGTCGGCATCCAGATCACGCCCGCTGAGCAAATCCGGCCGACGTCGCCGGGTCCGCTCGATGGCCTGGGCGCGTCGCCAGCGCTCGATACGGGCATGATCACCGCTGAGCAGAATTTCCGGAACGGCATGCCCCCGCCAGGATTCGGGGCGCGTGTAATGCGGACAGTCCAGCAGCCCGTCGGAGAATGAATCCTGCTCGGCCGAGCATTCGTGGCCGAGCACCCCCGGCAGCAGGCGCACAACCGCGTCGATCATCACAGCCGCGGCCGGCTCGCCGCCGGAGAGCACGAAATCGCCGATCGACCATTCCTCGTCGACGAGCGTCTCCATCACACGTTCGTCGATGCCTTCGTAGCGCCCGCAAACCAGGATCAGCCGCTCGCGCGCGGCCAGCTCCTGGACGATCCCCTGCTCGAGGGTGCGGCCCTGCGGACTCAGGCAGCCGACGCGCGCTCCCGCGTCGCCGCCCCGCGCCGCCTCGATGGCTTTCGCCAGCGGTTCCGGCCGCATCACCATGCCCGGACCACCGCCATAGGGGCGATCGTCGACGCTGCGGTGAACGCCTTCGGCATAATCGCGCGGATTCCAGCAGTGCAGTTCGACCGTGCCGTCGGCGATGGCCCGACCGGTCAGACCGAGCTGCTTGAGCGAACCGATCCAGTCGGGGAAGAGGGTGATGACGTCGATGCGCGAGAGCATGACCTCACTCCGACTCGATCCAGTCGACTGGCCAATCGACGGTGATCCGGCCGCCGTCCAGGTCGACCTGGCGCACGAATTCATCGGTCACGAAGGGAATCAGGACGATGCCGTCTTCACCGTGGATTTCGAGGACATCGTGGGCGCCCGTTTCCTGCATCTTCTCCACCCGCCCGTAGACGTGACCCTCCAGGTTGATCACCTCCAGGCCGATCAGATCATGCCAGTAGTATTCACCGGGTTCGAGCTCGGGCAGCGTCGAGCGCGCGACGCGAATGGTCTGTCGGCCAAGCGCCGTCGCCTGTTCAGGCGTGTCGACGCCACTGAGCTTGGCCACCAGCCGGGGACCCGACTGCTGCCACTGTTCGATTTCGAGGGAATCGCCGCGGTCGCCGACCAGCCACGGCTGATAGTCGAAGATGGCCGTCGGCGGCCGGGTTTCGGACCAGATCTTGACCCAGCCGCGAACGCCCCAGGGACCGTTGAATCGGCCGACGACGACCGATTCGTCTGGCCTCATTGGTTCAGGCCGCGGCCTGCGCCCGGCGTGCTTCGTTGGCCAGATCGCGAACGCGCTCGGAAATCTGCGCGCCCTGGTCAAGCCAGTACTCCACGCGCTCGACATCGAGTCGCAGGCGCTCGTTCTGACCGCGCGCCACCGGATTGAAAAACCCGAGCCGTTCGATGGGACGGCTGTCGCGGGCATTGCGGCTGTCGGTCACGACAATGTGATAGAAGGGCTGCTTCTTGGCGCCACCCCGGCTCATGCGAATCTTGACCATGCTCTCTCCTGATACGCCCCGGAGCCGCTACGGCTCCGTTGCTTGCAATTGCTGAATTCGGCAAACCCGCAATTTTAGCGGATTCTCACGCTGTATGGAAGGGGTTAAAAGGGCATTCCACCCCCGCCGCCGGGCATGCCGCCCGGCAGGCGCTTCATCATCTTGGCCATCGAACCCTTGTTGCCGACCTTCTTCATCATCTTCTGCATCTGCTTGTGCTGTTTGAGCAGGCGATTGACGTCCTGGATCTGCAGGCCCGAGCCCGCAGCGATGCGACGCTTGCGCGAGCCCTTGATGATGTCGGGAAAGCGGCGCTCCTTGGGCGTCATCGAGTTGATGATGGCCACCATGCGCCGCGTCTGCTTGTCGTCGACCTGCGACTTGACCGCGTCGGGCAGGTTGCCCATGCCCGGCAGCTTGTCCATCAGCGCGCCCATGCCGCCGAGCTTGTCCATCTGCAGCAGCTGGTCGCGGAAATCGTCGAGGCCGAAGCGCCGGCTGCCCTTGCCGACCTTGCCGGCCAGCTTCTTCGCCTGCTTCTGATCGACCGTGCGCTCGACGTCCTCGACCAGACTCAATACGTCTCCCATACCCAGGATGCGCGAGGCCAGCCGGTCGGGATGGAAGGGCTCGATCCCGTCGATCTTCTCGCCCGTGCCGAGGAACTTGATCGGCGCGCCGGTGATGTGACGCACCGACAGTGCAGCGCCGCCGCGGGCGTCGCCGTCGGTCTTGGTCAGCACCACGCCCGAAAGCGGCAGCGCCTCGTGGAACGCTTTGGCGGTGTTGGCCGCGTCCTGGCCCGTCATGGCATCGACGACGAACAGCACTTCGGCCGGGTCGGCAGCGGCATACACGCGGCGAATCTCGTCCATCATCGCCTCGTCGACGGCCAGGCGGCCGGCGGTATCGAGTATCAGGACGTCGGCGAACTGCCTGCGCGCCTGGCCGACGGCATCTTCGGCAATGCGCACCGGATCGGCGGCCTCTTCGGAGCGGAAGAATCCGGCCTCGACCTGGCCGGCCAGGGTTTCGAGCTGATCGATGGCCGCCGGCCGGTAGACGTCGCAGCTGGCCAGCATGACCTTTTTCTTCTCGCGCTCCTGGAGATACTTGGCCAGCTTGCCTGCGGTGGTCGTCTTGCCGGCGCCCTGCAGGCCGGCCAACAGGATGACCACCGGCGCCTGACGTTCCAGGTTCAGCGGTGCCTGTTCGTCCCCGAGGACGTGCTTGAGCTCCTCGTGCACGACCTTGACCAGTGCCTGGCCGGGCTTGAGGCTCCTGGTGACCTCCTGCCCTACCGCCCGGTCGCTGACACGAGCGATGAAGTCCTTGACCACGGGCAGCGCGACGTCGGCCTCGAGCAGAGCGACGCGAACTTCGCGCAGGGATTCGCGAATATTGTCCTCGGTCAGCCGGCCGCGGCTTCTGAGCCGTTCCAGCGAACCGGACAGTCGTTTGCTGAGCTGGTCGAACATTAGAATGCTTCTTACAGATCGGTATCAACACATTATACTGGGACGAAGTCTTCTGCAGTCGCTCATCACTTGGACAAGAACGCTCTGTTTCACCTGATGCCGATCGCCATCTACCTGGGCGCCACGGGCGACCTGGTACTGGCCGAACTGCGCGACCGTCGGCAATTCCGCCAGACGGGCGTCATCTTCGCGGCGCTCGGCGTGGTTCTGCACGGCCTCGCCCTGTCGCATGCCATCGATACGCCGGCCGGGTGGGACTCCAACTTCATCAACATGCTGTCGCTTTCGGCCCTGCTCGTGATGGGCACGCTCGTCGTCACGGCGATCGCGACGCGCTCGGGCGAAGCCTGCATGATCGCCCTGCCCGGCGCGGCGCTGTGTGTGGCGCTGCAATGGCTGGTGCCGATCGAACCGCTGATTCTGGGTCAGTTGTCCACCACGGCCCGATTGCACATCATCAGCTCGCTGATGGCCTACAGCCTTTTGAGCATCGCCGCGATCAACGCGCTGATGCTCGCCGCCCAGGACTACGCGCTACGCCATCCGCGGCTGGTTCACCGCCTGGAATTCCTGCCGCCGCTGGCAGTGATCGAAACCATCATGTTCCGGCTGATTCTGGGGGGATGGCTCCTGCTTACGCTCAGCCTGGCATCCGGCATGCTCTTCATCGACAACCTGTTTGCCCAGCACCTGGTCCACAAGAGTGCCTTGTCAATCCTCTCCTGGTTACTGTTCGGCCTGCTCCTGCTCGGCCGCTGGCGGCTGGGCTGGCGCGGCCGCCGGGCGGTTCGGTGGACGCTGATCGCCATGGCCGTGCTGGTGCTGGCCTACTTCGGCAGCAAGCTGGTGCTGGAGGTTTTCCTGGATCGCAGCTGGCAGGCTCCGCCCCCGGGCTGACGTCATGACCGAAGCGCCGCTGTCCGCACTGTTCACCCTGCTGGCCATCCTGATCGTGCTGTCGGCTTTTTTCTCCAGCTCCGAGACAGGGCTGGTGGCC
The DNA here is from genome assembly GCF_003417465.1 of Wenzhouxiangella sp. 15190. Classification (GTDB taxonomy): domain Bacteria; phylum Pseudomonadota; class Gammaproteobacteria; order Xanthomonadales; family Wenzhouxiangellaceae; genus Wenzhouxiangella. The sequence goes on along the minus strand of NZ_QVMV01000052.1, from coordinate 68,950 downwards.
CTCAACCGTTACCGTATGCGCCACCACGCCAATAGCGGCCACCGCGGCGCGAAGCTGGCGCAACGCCTGCTGGCCAAGCCCGATCGGATGTTCGGCATCATCCTGCTGGGCAACAACATGGTCAACATTCTCGCGGCCTCGGTGGCAACCGTCATCGCCATCCGGATACTTGGCGAATCGGGCATCTGGGTGTCCACGCTGGTGCTGACTGCCGTGATCCTGGTCTTCGCAGAGGTTGCACCCAAGACCCTGGCCGCACTCAAACCCGAGCGCATCGCCTATCCGGCCAGCTATGTGCTGGTCCCGTTGCTGAAGCTGCTCTACCCGGCAGTCTGGCTGGTCAACGTGCTGGCGGCCACCCTGTTGCGCCCCTTCGGCGCCCACAAGCTCAGCGCCCAGGACTCCATCAGTCGGGAGGAGTTGCGCACCCTGGTCAAGGAAGGCGGGCGACACATTTCCCTCGACCACCGTCAGATGCTGATCAACATTCTCGACCTCGAGCACGGCTCGGTCGACGACGTGATGGTGCCCCGCCAGGACATCGTCGGCATCGACCTGGAGGCCGACTGGGACGAAATCCTGCAAACGCTCGAGACCAGCATCTACACACGCCTGCCGGTATGGCGCGGCGACCTGGAGAACATGATCGGCGTGCTCCACATCCGTTCCGTGCTGCCGGGGCTCACGCAGGGCCTTCTGCAGCGGGATACGCTCGAGAAGGCCATCCGGTCAGCCTACTTCGTACCCGAAGGGACGCCGCTAACCCAGCAGCTGCTCGAGTTCCAGACGCGCGAACGGCGACTGGGCCTGGTTGTCGACGAGTACGGCGACATCCAGGGTCTGGTCACGCTCGACGACATCCTCGAGGAAATCGTCGGTGAATTCACCAGCGAGCGCGGTAACCGCCAGCGCCTGATGCGCAAGCTCGAAAACGGCGACTGGATCATCGACGGCGGCGCGACCGTGCGCATGCTCAACCGGCGCTTCGACTGGGGCCTTCCCGTCACCGGCGCCAGGACGCTCAACGGCCTGATCCTCGAACATCTGGAGTCCTTGCCCGACGGCCGCACCAGCCTGCGCATCGGTGACCATATCTTCACCATCGTCGACATGGTCGACAAGCGCATCCGGAAGGTCCAGGTCAGGCAGGTGCGGTGACTCAACCGCTGGTGACCGCCACCAACTGCGCGACCAGTCGCGGCCAGTCGATCAGGCGACGATGACCGACCACGTCGAGGTGCGGCAGGCCGCGGCCCTCGACGATGTAGAAACCGCCCGACTCGTGTGGCGCGACGCCGTCGATGTGACAGATATTGCGATCCAGGCGGCATGCCAGACCGGCACGGCGGTACGGAAATTCCTCGAACATGCGCAACACCGTGACGCCGATGGCCGCCGCGCCGCCGCCGAGACGGGAGAGATTCTCCACGGCACGCTGGCTGATGCGTCGGCTCGGGGCGTCGTCATGCGTATAAAGGCGTGCATCCATGGCCACCGGCCGCCAATCGAGTAACCGCAGATCGCGCATCCAGCCCGACATCTCGCCCTCCATGTGGCCGAAATTGAAGGTGCCGGTCAACTCCGCCAGGTCGAGTCGCTCGATCTCGACCTGGGCGGCCAGCGCGGGCAGCGAGCCGAAAGGACGCTCGATGACCAGCTCGCTCATGCGGATACCGCCGGAAAATGCCCCGATATCGATGCCGCCGTCAAAGGCGATCGTCTCACCGCTGACGCGCACACCCGGAAAACTGCCCGACAATTGACCGCCAAAACTCGGCAGGCCGAGCATCTGCGTCAAGCCGGCCAAATCGAGCGGCTCAATGCTCGCATCCAGCGTGATCGAGTGTTCGCCGGTGTCGTCAGCGGCGAGATTCAGTCGATCGACCACCACGGCGCCATCGAGCAACGGCAGCCTCAAGGCCCGGGTAAGCTGCCAGTCGGCCGGCTTGCCGCTGGCCGTCAGCCGCGAGCCGCCGAACACCAGTTGGAATAGTTCGAGACCGTCCCAGGCCAGGTCGGCCAGTAGCCGTTCCGACGAACGCTGCAGACGCCCGTCCACGGAGTCGACAGCAAACCGTCCTGCCGCATCGCGGGCGCTGACACCGTCCAGTTGAAGGTCCAGCGATTCGAGCCGCCCGGTTCGCCATCCAAGCGAGGCGGTCATCTCGCCTTCGGTCGCCAGATCCGGCAATCCGCTGGCCGATGCCGGACCGTCTCCCCAGCGCCGCCAGGCACCGGGAAAGTCGACTCGCGCCTGGTCGATGTCGAGTTCGGCCAGCCGCCAACCATCGCCTCCGGCCTGGAGGACAAGTCGACCCTCGGCCTCGACCAGACCACCGTCATCGATCTTCAGCGAGTCGACGCGCAGGTTTTCTCCCGGCTTGAATACACCCACCATATCGAGCGTCAGGGGACGCTCGGGCGGGGGCAGATAAATCGGGCCCGCCAATAGTTCGCCGGCGCTTTGAGACAGCGCCGCGGAAAATTCGAGCGGCTCCCCTGCCGCAAGACCGATCAGCTCCCCGCGCAATCCCAGCGAAAGTCCGGCGCCGGCAACCCGTCCGTCGGCGCGGTCAAACCCCGTGTCGACGATATCGAGCTCGAACGTCATCAGGCCCTGCGATAGCTCGGCAAACCCGTTCAGCCGTCCCTCGAGAACACTCAGGCCCAGCGACTCGAGCAAACTCGCCGGCAGTGCAGCCAGATCGAAATCATCGAAGCGAAACGATGCCGGCGGCAATGGATCAACATCGCCGGACGGCCAGCCGACCCGGCCGGAAAGGCCGATATCGTCCAGCTCGAAGCCAATGCCCGCCCGGGTTTCCGGCCGACTCAAACGGCCGGCCAGCGTGGCGCCGCCATGCGTCTCCTGCCACTGAAACCGCCCCGATGCACACCATGGCCACGCTCCCTGCAGCCCGCCCAGGGAACAGTTCACGCTCAACGAACCCTGCAAGCCTGCGACCGCCAGGCCATCGATTTCCAGACGCCAACTCGAACCGGCTTCCGGATCGAGGGACGGCGCGAGCGCGATTTCCGCCGACTGCCAGCTCACCGGGCCGGCATGGCCGGCCGCCGACTCCAGCACGAGACGGTTTTCAGCCTGGACAGCGGTAACATGCAGCGCCAGCAATATCAGCGAGACGACGGTTCTTCCCGCCGCACGGCTCGGGTAAGATGGCAGCCATGAAGCCAACATCACGCTACTCGATCGAAGCGCTCAGCGTGCTGGTGGTCGACGACCACCGCATCAATCGCGAGTTTCTCGGCACGGGCCTGAGCCGTGTGGCCGGACGCGTCGAGCTGGCCGAGGACGGACCGGGCGCGATCGAGCTGTGCGAACGTGAGGATTTCGATGTGATTCTCATGGATCTGCACATGCCGCGCATGGACGGTCTGGCAACAGCCAACAGGATACGCGATCTCGACGCTCACTCTGCGCACGCACAGATGGTTGCGCTGACGGCCGACGCCCGGCCCGAGGAACGATTCAGGCTGCTCGAAGCCGGCTTCGACGACTATCTCAACAAGCCGATCAGCATCCCCGACCTGGTCGAGGCGATCGAAGCCCTTTTCAATCCGGGCGCCCGCCGCACACCGCAGGAACAGCCGGCGGCCCCGACGCAGCTCATCGACCGGACCCGTGCGCTGGCAGCCGCCAATGGCGAAGCGGAGCTGGCGAGCCGGCTACAGGACATGCTGTCGAACGAACTCGACGAGAAACTGCCAGAGCTCGACCGCATGATGACCGCCAGGGAATACGGCGAGGCGGCCGAACTGCTGCACCAGTGGGCCGGCGCAGGCGGCTACGCCGGAGCCACACGCATGACCCAGGCCTGCCGAATGCTGCGCCAGCGGCTGCTGTCCGGGCTGGACAGCTCACCGGGCACCGCCTATCTCAATTTTCTGCGAATCGCCCACGCAACCCGGCAGGCCTTGCGTCACGTCTGACTTCAGGCATCGGCGATCAGCCGACGCATTTCCCGAACCGCCGCATCCAGACCGCTGAAAACGGCGCGCGAGACGATGGCGTGGCCGATATTGAATTCGGCGATGCCGTCGATGGCCGCCACCGGCCGAATGTTGTGATAATCGAGGCCGTGGCCGGCATTGACCACCAGGCCGAGTCGGTGACCGATCGCAACCGCCTGGCGCAGGCGCGTTAGTTCCTCGGCCGCTGCCCGTCCCCGCGCCTCGGCAAAGGCGCCGGTGTGAAGCTCCACCACCGGGGCACCGACGGATACGGCCAGTTCGAGCTGCACCGGGTCGGGATCGATGAACAGGCTGACGCGAATGCCGGCCGCCGCCAGGCGCTCGCAGGCCTCGGCGATACGTTCCCGGCCGGCGGAAACGTCCAGTCCGCCTTCGGTGGTCAACTCCTGACGACGCTCCGGAACGAAGCACACATCACTCGGCTGTACGCGCTCGGCGATGCCGACCATCTCGTCGGTGACGGCCAGTTCGAGGTTCATACGCGTGCCAATCGTCTCCGAAAGCAGGCGGACGTCGTCATCCTGAATGTGGCGGCGATCCTCGCGCAGGTGAATGGTGATGGCGTCGGCACCGGCCTGCTCGGCCATGAGCGCGGCCTGCACGACCGATGGATGATGCCCGCGCCGGGCCTGTCGCAGGGTTGCTACGTGGTCGATATTGACACCCAACAGCGCCTGACTCATGACTCGCTTCCTCCTGTCCTTCCCGTCGCTGCGCCGGCGAGCAGCCGGCGCGAGGCCAGCTCGCGGCCGGCCAGGTGATGATCGATCAATTGCCGCATCAACTCGCGCATTTCGCGGGCCGTTTCACGTTCGTCGGTGGTGCCCGCCTCCAGCGCGCGAATAGCGGCACCACTGAAGACAGCCCCACCCGGTCGATCGACCGGCACGAAACCGGCTTCCGGCTGTAGATGATACAACCCGTCGGGTTCGATGACCGTGCCTTCGGCATCGCTGTGGAAATCCGGCGCAACCCCCATATCCCGAAGAAGCACCAGCTCGAAACGGCGCAACAGCAGCGACTGCGGGACTTCGCCTGACGCCAACCCGGAAAGGACCACATCGCAGGCATCGAAAAGCCGTGGATGGGGGTCGTCACGCTCAAGCAGGCGCAACAGCAATTCATTGACATAAAGACCGCACCACAGCGCCCGACCCGTCAGTCGATAACGCGGCCCGGTTGTATCCAGCGAAGTCAGCGTGCCCATCTCGCCGCGTCTCGACCAGGAAGCCGCCAACGGGACGAACGGCTCGGCCAGGCCGCGCCAGGCCGAGCGTGCCGATCGCGCACCTTTCGCCACGAGGCCGACACGCCCGTACTCGCGGGCGAAAAACTCGATCAGCAGGCTGGACTCACGCCAGGGTCGGCGATGGACAACCCAGCCCGGCTGCTCCTCGACGCGGGGCATCAGGGTTCCTCAGGTATCGCGACGGTAGCCGAGCTCGTCGAGCGCGGCTTCGTCATCCATCCAGTCGGCGCGTGTCTTGACGTGCAACTCGAGATGAACACGCTCGTCGAGCAGGTCGGCGATACGATGACGCGCCCGCGTGCCGACGCGCTTGAGTACCTGGCCGCCTTTGCCGATGACCATCCCCTTGTGCCGATCGCTGGCGACCAGGATCAGCGCATCGATCTCGACACGCTTTGCCGTGCGCTCGAAACGCTCGATGACGACCGTCGTGCCATAAGGGATTTCCTGGTGCAACTGCAGCATGAGCTGCTCACGAATGAGTTCGGCGACCAGGAATCGCTCGGGCTTGTCGGTAAACAGGTCGGGATCGAACACGGGCTCGGCTTCGGGCAGATGCCGGAAGACTTCCTCCAGCAGGTCGTCGAGCCCCTTCGACTTCTCCGCCGAGAGGTAGACCACGGCGTCGAAATCGACTTCCGAACTCAGTTCCGCGGTTTTCTCGAGCAGCTTCGTACGATCATCGAGCAGGTCGATCTTGTTGAAAGCGAGCATCTTCGGTCCATCGAGCTGCTCCACCATTTCCAGCACCCGGCGATCCTCGTCAGTCCAGCGCGTGGCATCCACCATCATGACCACCAGGTCCACACCCTGGCGGGTATCGGCAGCAATCCGGTTGAGCCGGCGATTGAGCGCGTGATCGCGTCGGCGATGCAGGCCCGGTGTGTCCACGAACACCGCCTGACCCTGCACGCGGTTGACGATTCCCGTAATTCGGTGTCGGGTGGTCTGCGGCTTGTGCGTGACGATTGCCACACGTTCGCCCACGAGGGCGTTGATCAGGGTCGACTTGCCGACATTGGGACGGCCCAGTAAGGCGACATAACCACTGCGCTGAGAAGTCATGAATACTTCCCGGCCCGGCCCACGGAAGCCTTGCCGCTTCCGGATTCGAACAAGTCCTTGAGATGGTCGTGCATCAACCGGGCAGCCGCCTGTTCCGCCTTGCGGCGACTGCCGGCTTCGGCCCGGACGGGATCGAGCAGGGAACCGGCCCGGCATTCCACCTCGAACTGTTTGGCATGGTCGGCGCCGGACTCCGAAATCACCCGGTATTCGGGGAGTTCGTAACCCCGACCTTGCAACAGTTCCTGCAGCCGGGTCTTCGGATCCTTGAGACTGTCGGCATCCGGCAAGTCGGCGAGACGACCGGCAAACAATTCACAGATCACGCGTCGCGCCTCGGCGAAGCCGCCGTCGAGATAGATCGCCCCGATGATGGCCTCGAACACATCGGCCAGGATCGACTCGCGCAGGAAACCGCCGCTTTTGAGTTCACCCGGACCCAGTCGGAGATGGTCGCCCAGGTTCAGTTCGCCCGCCAGCCGGGCCAGGGTGACATCGCGCACGAGTCGGGATCGAAGCCGGCTCAGATCGCCTTCGGCGGCATGGGGCCGGTCGCAAAAGAGCTGCTCGGCGATCACCATGCTCAACAGGCTGTCGCCGAGAAATTCCAGACGTTCGTAGTGACGGGGGCCGAAGCTGCGATGAGTGCACGCCTGCTCGAGCAGGCTCGCATCATCGAACCGGTAGTCGATACCGGGGATCCGATCGATACGGTCAGTTCCGGAGGGCTTCGGCACTGTTGAAACGGATGATGGCGTCGATGTTGCCGATGAGGTGCTGCTCGACATCGTACTTCACGACCAGCCGAATCTCATCACCGCGCTCGATGGCGATATGCTGCGGTTCGACGTGTTCCACATAGCTGACATTCAGCCGCCGAATCAACTCGCGACGAATCGTGTTGGGCGGCTTGTTGGCCGATCCCGGTTCAGACGCCACGGCCTTGACTTCGCTCATCACCGAGAAGTGATTGAGATAGACGGGCACCAGTTTGATACCGATATAGGTAAAGAACAGAACCAGGACAAGAATCATGATGAAGCCGAGCAGGCTCAACCCACGCTGGTTTTGTATCAATTGCATTATTCGCGTCCCTCAGGTTTCCACACCCCCCGGTTCACTGGATTTTATCACCGATTCGCTCGAAATCGACACAACCGCGCGAGCAGTCCCAGTGCATCCAGATTCTGACCGCCTTGCCCACCAGGTTCTCTTCCGGCACGAATCCCCAGGCGCGGCTGTCCAGCGACTGATCCCGATTGTCACCCATGACGAAGTAGTGCCCTTCCGGCACCGTCACCGCATCGACGCGCCTGTTCGGGCGACTCGGGTAGACGACAATCGGGTGCGGTTCGTCGGTAAGATATTCCAGGCGCATGACCGGGCGGGTTCCCGGGACGTTGCGGTTGAGACCCACGCCTTCCCAACGCCCGGCCGGCTCCTGCTCGACGGCCTCGCCGTTGATGTAGAGCACCTTGTTGCGATAGGTGATGGTGTCGCCCGGCAAACCGACAACACGCTTGATGTAGTTGACCCGTTCGTCCTCGGGAAAGCGGAACACGATGATGTCGCCGCGCTCGGGCTCGCCGGTCTCGACGATCTTGCTGTTGAGCACGGGCAATCGCAGGCCGTAGGCGTACTTGTTGACGACGATGAAATCACCGATCCACAGCGTGGGAATCATCGAGCCGGACGGAATCTTGAACGGCTCGAAAAGAAAGGATCGGAAGACCAGCACCAGCAACAGGACCGGAAAGAGCGAGCCGACCACCTCGACCGTCTTGTGGACGCCCTGCGGTTCGTCTTCCCCGGGGTGCTCCTGCCGATGGCGTCGACGGAAATAATACCGTTCCGCCAGCCAGAATACGGCCGTAACCAGCGTCAGCACAGTCAGGATGAGCGCGAAATCCAGATTCATCGTTCTATTTCTCCTGGTCGGTTCGCAGCACGGCCAGGAAGGCCTCCTGCGGAATGTCGATCTTGCCGACCGATTTCATGCGGCGCTTGCCGGCTTTCTGCTTTTCCAGCAGCTTGCGCTTGCGGGTGACGTCGCCGCCGTAGCACTTGGCGGTCACGTTCTTGCGATAGGCCTTGACGGTCGAGCGGGCGATGACATGCGAGCCGATGGCCGCCTGAATAGCGACATCGAACATCTGCCGCGGAATCAGTTCACGCATGCGATCGGCCAGTTCACGTCCGCGCCGCTCGGCCTGGTCACGGTGCACGATCGTCGACAGCGCATCCACTTTTTCGCCATTGATCAGCAAATCGAGGCGCACGAACGGCCCGGCCTCGTAGCGCAGGAAATCATACTCGAAAGAGGCGAAACCGCGGCTGACGGACTTGAGGCGGTCGAAAAAGTCCATGACCACCTCCGACATCGGCAAGGCGTAGGTCAACTGCACCTGCCCGCCGAGAAAGCGCATGTCGCGCTGCTCGCCACGCTTTTCCTCGCACAGGCCGATGACCCCGCCAACGTAGTCCTGCGGCACCAGGATGTTGGCCAGGATCACCGGTTCGCGAATTTCGGAAATCTTGTTGGCCGGCGGCAGGCCGGCCGGATTGTCGAGCGACACGATTTCGCCGTCGCTCATCTCGAGTTCGTAGATCACCGTCGGCGCGGTGGTGATCAGGTCGAGATCGTACTCGCGCTCGAGGCGCTCCTGCACGATCTCCATGTGCAGCATGCCGAGAAAGCCGCAGCGGAAACCGAAGCCCAGCGCCATGGAGGTTTCGGGCTCGAACTGAAGGGCGGAGTCGTTGAGCTGCAGTTTTTCCAGCGCTTCGCGCATATCGGGATAGTCGGAAGCGTCAATGGGAAAGATGCCGGCAAACACGCGTGGCTTGAGTGGCTTGAAACCGGGCAGCGGCGCCTCGGCCGGCTGGCGGGCAGACGTGATGGTGTCACCGACCGGCGCACCGTGGACTTCCTTGATGCCGGCGGCGATGAAACCCACCTGGCCGCAGCCCAGTGTGTCGCGCGGGCTGCGCTTGGGCGTGAAAATACCGATCTGGTCGGCCTGGTGCTCATCACCGGAGGACATGACGCGAATCTTCTCGCCCTTCCTGAGTCGGCCTTCCTTGATGCGAACCAGGGAATTGACACCCAGGTAATTGTCGAACCAGGAATCGATGATCAAGGCCTTCAGCGGTGCCTCGGGCTTGTCGGCCGGCGGCGGGATTCTTTGTATCAGGGCTTCCAGGATCTCGCGCACACCATCGCCCGACTTGGCGCTGACCAGCAGCGCGTCCGAGGCATCAATACCGATGATGTCCTCGATCTGGTGCTTGACGCGCTCGGGATCGGCTGCCGGCAGATCGATCTTGTTGATGACCGGGATGACCTCCAGTCCCTGCTCAACCGCCGTGTAGCAGTTGGCCACGCTCTGGGCCTCCACCCCCTGGGCGGCATCCACGACCAGCAGCGCGCCCTCGCAGGCCATCAGGGAGCGGGAGACCTCGTAGGAGAAATCGACATGACCGGGGGTGTCGATGAAGTTGAGTTGGTAGACCTCGCCGTTGTCGGCGTGATAGTCGAGCGTCACGCTCTGGGCCTTGATCGTAATGCCGCGCTCGCGCTCGAGATCCATCGAATCGAGCACCTGTTCGGCCATCTCCCGCTCGGTCAGGCCCTCGCAGGCCTGGATGAATCGATCGGCCAGTGTCGACTTGCCGTGGTCGACATGGGCGATGATCGAGAAATTGCGGATATGGCGGGTATCAGTCATGGATCCTTGAGCAGCGCGCAATCAGATCGCCCCCGCAAGTCACGGGGGCGATCACGGTGTAAAGAGCGTGGATTATACCGGCCCGGGGCGGCCGGCGACCAATCGCATCACTCTTCGGCGCCGGTTTCGGGGCGATAGGCCAGGAATGCGGTCACACCGTTGGGCTGCTGAACCAGCAGGGCCACGTTGCGACCGGACTCGACCCCGGAGACGATACGGTTGAAGTCGTCCATGCCTTCAATCGGCTGGTTGTTGATCATCAGGATCAACTGGCCACTGCGAATACCGGCGCGATAGGCGTTGTCGCTTTCAACGTCGGCAATCAGCACGCCACCGTCGGGATCGCCGTAGCGCTGGCGCAGTTCACCAGTCAGCGGCTCGACGATCAGACCCAAGGCGTTGGACGGCTCCGCGTCGCTGTCGCCGTCCATGCCCTGCTCGACCGACTCGCCTTCGCGTTCACCCAGGGTCACATCGATTTCCTGGCGTTCACCCCAGCGCCAGATGGTCATTTCGGCCTCCGTGCCTGGGCGCTCCATGCCGACCAGCGGCGGCAGCTCGGAATGCTGGTCAATGGGTGTGCCGTTGAACTCGAGAATGACGTCGCCGACCTCGATACCAGCCTCCTCGGCGGGACCGCCGGGCTCGACGCTATTGATCAGTGCACCCTTGGGTCGCTCCAGACCGAGGGCATCGGCCTGTTCACGTGTGACGGCCTGCAACTGCACGCCCAGGAAGCCACGCGCCACACTGCCGGTCTCGAGCAATTGCTCGATGGAGTTCTGCGCAACCTCGCTGGGAATCGAGAACGACAGGCCGATGTTGCCGCCGTGCGAACTCAGGATCCAGGAGTTGATGCCGACCACCTCACCGTCGGTACTGATCAGCGGGCCGCCGGAGTTGCCGCGGTTGATCGCCACATCGGTCTGGATGAAGGGAACGTACTGCTGGCGTGCGCCCTGGCTGCGGCCCTTGGCGCTGACGATGCCGGCCGTCACCGACTGCTCGAACTGAAATGGCGAACCGATGGCGATGACCCATTCGCCAGGCTCGAGATCCTCGGTCGAACCGAACTCGAGCGTGGGCAGGTTTTCCGCATCGATGCGCAGCACGGCAATATCGGTCTCGGCGTCGGAGCCGATCAGCTCGGCCTCGAATTCACGCCGATCGGCCAGGCGCACGATGATTTCATCGGCGCCGTCGATGACGTGGTGGTTGGTCACGATCAGGCCGTCGGACTCGATGATGAACCCGGAGCCCCCGCCCATCCGATCAGGCTGTCCGCCACGACCGAAGGGCTCATCGAAGAAGCGACGAAAGAACTCGGGCATGTCTTCCGGCATCCGGTTACCTTCCTCGGCTGTCTCGTCCGGCCGGGTTCCGAAGCGGGTGGTCTCGATGTTGACCACCGCGGGATTGGAGGCCTCGACCAGGCCGGTGAAATCCGGCTGGCCCAGAACCGGCTGAGCGGACAGCAGCAGAAGCAGAATCGCGGTCGAATTAAGGAATCTGTGCATGATTGAGCGGTCCTTTTGCAGTTATTCGCTGAATAGTGAATTGGTGTCGTCTTGATGGCATGACAAGTGCTCCACGACAGGGTTCAACATCGGGCGAAATCGCCGGGAGACGAGTTTCGCCATCACAAGGAACCCGACAAGGCCGGCCGCGAGCGCTGCCGCGTCGCGAAACGCGCTGTCGGAGAAAACGGCATGTCCCGTCGCGGCGCCGACCAGAAAACCAATCAGGGGTAGTCCGTAGTGCAGCCCCGCGGCCAGAGCCAGGTGTGCGGGCTCGAGGCCCACGCGAACATGATCGCCAACATTAACGGCCAGGCGTGCCGGCAGAGCCACGCGGGTTTCGCGCCGGGCAAAAAGCCGACCGAACACACCCGCGCCACAGCCTTCACCGCGCGCACAGCGCTGGCAAGTCTCGGGCGCGGAAAACGACAACGTCAATCGGTCGGCATCACGGTCAATGACGCGGGCCGGTTGCCAGATCATGCCGCCGGATCAGCGACGGGACGGCACATGGCTGTTGCGCCGAAGCTGCCGGCCCACGAACTGCACGGTGGCGGCGGGAACCTCGCCGACAACAGTAAACATCCGGCCACCACGCTGGATGGTATAGACATGAACCGGCCCCATCGCCTCGACCCGGCCGGCCATGGTTTCGCTGCCGGCACGTTCGACATAAATCGAAAAGCTCGAAAGGCCGTCGCTGTAGAGCAGATGCTCGAATTCGCTGCCGTCGGACCCGCTTCCCCGACCGGCGTTGACCAGGCGGAAGCCCCGGGGCACTCGCGGGCGAACCGATACCGGCCCGATTCTGGAGCCGGCCGATTGCAGCGACTCGTCCATCGATTTGGTAGCGACCTGCCTGCCCACGAGTTCCGGCTCGAGTTCCGAGTCGGCAATGTTGGCACCCAGATCCAGGGAGGTGAATGACAATTGCTGCAACTGCCGGCCGTCGTGATCGATCAGTGCATATCGAAGCAGCATGCCGGTACGCTCTTCCAGCCACAGTCGCGATCCGTAGCGATAGGCATCGCGCGGCTGGATCTGGATGACCCGCGCCATCATGTCGGCTACGCGTTCGCGCCCGCCCAGCGACATCAGGTAACCCGACTCCGGCCCGAGCAGCCGATTGACTGGAAGCGAGGGCAGAAGCCGTCCGCCAAGCTGACTCTCCAGCATCGTCGGTTCATCACCGGGCAGTACGCAGCGAACGCTGTCGCCCTCCCGAATCACCTCGCGCGGGACGCCGTCGACCGAATAGATGCGTTCGCGAACTCCTTCCTCGTCAGCACGGTGAATGATACGAAGCGTATCCACCTGGCCGTTTCTCACCTGGACCAGGGTGCCCCGGTAGTCGAGCGTCTCGACCGCCCGCGACATGCGATCGAGCCAGTCATGGACACTGTCCTCGGCTCGGGCGGGAACGATGGCCGCCAGCATCAGGCTGGTGAACAGCGCGGCCAGCATTCGGCGGGAGGTGAAAAGCTGCATGGCGTTCAGGGTTCGCCGACTTGCGCATTGGCCTCGTCGGACCGCGCATCGTCTTCACGCTGGTTCCCGTTCATGTCCGCGACGATCGGCACCCAGGACACGAACCCGGTGCTGCCGGCAGCCTGGTGATGGCGCATCACGTAGCCGCTGATACGCTGCCGCTGGGTGCGGCGGTCTTCGGAGTAATTCACCGGGGTCGCCGACTGAGTGAACGGCCGGTCGAGTTCGGTCGGGCGACTGACGAAACCGGCCTCGGTTTCATCGACGGGTTCGGTAGCCTGCTGTTGCAGCATGCTCGAATTGATGCCGACGATGGCCATCACCGCCACGCTGGCCGCGATCGCGCCCCCGGCGACGGGCCTCAACAGTCGCGCCGGCAGGCTCCGGCTGGGCGCCGGTTCGGCCTCGAGGGCAGCGGCCACCCGGTCGACCAGGTTGTCCGTCGCCAGGTGTTCCTGGTGCAGGCAGGCCCGCACGGTATGCATGCGACACCAGCTGGCCTTCATTTCGGCGTCACCGGCGAGACGCCGCAAGAGAAACTTTCGCCCTTTGCGATCCAGCTCGCCGTCCATCAGGCTCGACAGGTTTTCCCGGCTCGATTCAGTCATGTATCAGCACTTCCTATTGATTGTCCAGCAGCGGTCGAAGCCGCGCATCGATGGCCTCGCGGGCCCTGAAAATTCTCGACCGGACCGTTCCTATGGGGCAGTCCATGGTTCTGGCGATATCTTCGTAACTCATACCGTCCAGCTCGCGCAGTGTGATGGCTACCCGCAAGTCGTCGGGCAGCTCGGCAATCGCCTCGTTGATCGTGCGCTCGATTTCGCCGCGCAACAGATCGTGTTCAGGCGAATCCTGCTCCTTCAGACGCGAATTAACCTGAAATTGTTCCGCATCCTGTGCATCGACATCGGATTGCGGCGGCCGTCGGCTCTGGGCGACGAGATGATTCTTGGCCGTATTGATGGCGATCCGGTACAGCCAGGTGTAGAACGCGCTGTCGCCCCGAAAGCGGCCGATGGCTCGATAAGCCTTGATGAATGCTTCCTGGGCCACATCCATGGCTTCGGCGTGGTCGGTCACGTAGCGGGAAATCAGGCTGATGATCTTGTGCTGGTACTTGCCAACCAGCAAATCGAAAGCCGATTTGTCACCGCCTTGTACACGCTCTACCAGTTCTTGATCGACTTCCCGCTCGCCCATCGGGGCAATTCCTGTCCTTGTAAAGGCGACCGGGCTCACGCTGTAACTAGACCGTGGCCCGGCCGGATAGTTTCATTGAATCGAAGGGAGTGCTTCGGCCCAGAGAATATCACGCCGGACCTCTGACCTGCCCGGCGCAGGATGCGATAATACCGCGTTAAACACGTGAACAAACTCCAGGAGAATGCGGCAATGAGCGATCACAAGCAACTTCTCGAACGTCTGGGTCTCAACGACATCAACCCCGGCGCCTGCTTCGGCCCCGGTGACTATGCGCCGATGCGCGAGGACAACCTGGTCGAGTCGATCAACCCCACCGACGGCAGCGTCATCGCCCGCGTCAGCGGTGCGACGGTCGACGACTACGAGAAGGTGATCAAGACGGCCCAGGAAGCCGCGCTTGCCTGGCGCCTGGTGCCGGCACCGGAACGCGGCAACGCCGTGCGCCTGGTCAATGACGCGCTGCGCGATTACAAGGACGCCCTGGGCTCCCTGGTTGCGCTGGAAATGGGCAAGATCAAGCCCGAAGGTGACGGCGAAGTCCAGGAAATGATCGATATCGGGGATTTCGCGCTGGGCCAGTCACGCATGCTCTACGGCAAGACCATGCACTCCGAACGCCCGGGCCACCGCCTGTATGAACAGTGGCACCCGCTGGGCGTCGTCGGCGTGATCACCGCCTTCAACTTCCCCGTCGCCGTCTACGCCTGGAACGCCTTCATCTCGGCGATTTGCGGCAACGCCACGGTATGGAAGCCCAGCCCCAAGGGCGTGCTGGCCTGCAGCGCCGTGCAGAACATCATCAACGAGGCGCTGGCCGATACCGACTATCCGCCGGTGTTCACCTCGTTCATGGAGCCAGGCAACGATCTGGCCGGTCGCTTCATCGACGACAAGCGCGTCGACCTGCTGTCGTTCACCGGCTCCAGCCAGGTCGGCCGCATGGTCGGCGAACGCGTGGCCGCGCGCATGGGCAAGAGCCTGCTGGAACTGGGCGGCAACAACGCGATCATCATGGACGAAACCGCCGATATCAAGCTGGCCATTCCGGCCGTGGTGTTCGGCGCCGTCGGCACCGCCGGCCAGCGCTGCACGACCACACGCCGCCTGTTCGTGCACGATTCGATCTACGATCAGACCGTCGAGGCACTGGTCAACGCTTACGGCCAGGTCCGCATCGGCGACCCCCTCGACGAGAACACGCTGATGGGGCCGCTGACCGATGCCAAGGCCGTCGAGCGCTTTGAACAGGCCGTCGAACGCGCCCGTGACGCCGGCGGCAAGGTGCTCACCGGTGGCAAGCGCATCGATCGCGACGGCTACTTCGTCGAGCCGACCATCATCGAGGCCGAGAACCACTGGGACATCGTCCAGGAAGAGACTTTCGCGCCGATCCTCTATGTGATCAGGTTCAGCGACATCGAGGACGCCGTGGCGATGCAGAACGACGTGCGCCAGGGCCTGTCCTCGTCGATCTTCACCACCGACCTGCGCAATGCCGAGTATTACCTGTCTCACCAGGGTTCGGACTGCGGTATCTCCAACGTCAACATCGGCACCTCGGGCGCGGAGATCGGCGGCGCCTTCGGCGGCGAGAAGGAAACCGGCGGCGGCCGCGAGTCCGGCTCGGACGCCTGGAAGGCCTACATGCGTCGGCAGACCAACACCATCAACTGGTCGACCGAGATGCCGCTGGCCCAGGGCATCAAGTTCGAGCTTTGATTGAAAGGTTTCAGGGTTCAGGGTTCAGGGTTCAGGAGCGACTTCGGTCGCTCTTTCCTGAAACCTGAAACCTGACACCTAAAACCCACCATGTACCAGTGGCTCCGCAACGGCCTGTTCCTCCTCCCGCCGGAGACGGCGCATGATCTGGCCCTGAATGCCCTGTCTGCGGGCCGGTTTGTCGGCCTGCCGCGGCTGATGGGGAGCTGCGACGAGTCCAGGCCGGTGGAACTGATGGGACTGACCTTTCCCAACCCGGTCGGCCTGGCTGCCGGGCTGGACAAGAACGGCGATCACATCGACGCACTGGGTGAACTCGGTTTCGGCTTCATCGAGGTCGGCACGGTCACGCCGAAGCCGCAGCCCGGCAATCCGAAACCGCGCCTGTTCCGGCTGCCCGAACACCAGGCCCTGATCAATCGTCTCGGTTTCAACAACAAGGGCGTCGACCATCTCGTCGCGCGCCTGCGCACTCGACGCTTCAAGGGCATTGTCGGCGCCAATATCGGCAAGCAGAAGGCAACGCCGGTCGATCGCGCGGCCGAGGACTATCGCCACTGCCTGGAAAAGGTCTATCCCCACTGCGACTACATCGCGGTCAACATCTCCTCGCCCAATACCGCCAACCTGCGCGAGCTCCAGGATACCGGTCACCTGCGCGAGCTCCTGGTGGAACTGACGCGGGCGCACGCCAGCCTGGCCGCCGAGCACGGCCTATCCCGCCCGCTACTGGTCAAGATTGCGCCCGACTGGGAGGAAGAGGCCCTGACCGCCTCACTGAACGTGGTGGGCGAGTCGGGCATCGACGGACTGCTCGCCACCAACACGACGCTCGAGCGCACGGCCGTCAATGGGCACCGGCACGCCAACGAGGTGGGCGGCTTGAGCGGCGCCCCACTCAAGCCGCAGGCCGACCGCGTATTGCGCCATGCCCGCCGCGTGCTGGGCAAGGACTTCCCGATTATCGGCCTGGGCGGCATCATGCAGGGCACCGACGCGGCCGAGAAGCAAGACGCCGGCGCCGATCTGGTGCAGATCTACACCGGCTTCATCTATCGCGGCCCCGCGCTGATCCGCGAGTGCATCCGCGCCTGGAACGGCGATGGCAGCGCGTCAGGCACCTGAGATCATCCGCAATGCCGATCTGACGGAACTGAGCACATTCCGTCTGCCCGCCCGTGGCGCCGAACTGGTTCGGCTCGATACGCCGGAGGAGCTTCGGGAACTGCCATCTTTCGAAGGCCCGGAACTCATTCTCGGCGGCGGCTCCAACACCGTATTCGTGGGCGACTTCCCCGGCCGCGTCGTCATCAACCGCATGCGCGGGATCGGCATGAAGACCGAGGGCAATGATGTGCTGGTGAGCGCAGCGGCCGGGGAGAACTGGCATGCCCTGGTTCGCGACTGCCTCGACGAAGGCCTGTACGGCATCGAGAACCTGATCATGATCCCCGGCTCCGTGGGCGCTGCCCCGATGCAGAACATCGGCGCCTACGGCGTGGAACTGGCCGACCGCTTCGAGTCCCTGCTCGCGCTGGACCGGGAATCCGGCCGCCTGGTTCGGCTCGACCGGGAAGACTGTCGCTTCGACTACCGCGACAGCCGCTTCAAGTCGGGCGAACGCGACCGCTTCCTGATTGCCGAAGTCACGCTGAGACTGTCACGACGGTTCCGGCCGAACACCGGCTACGCCAGCCTGGCGGGTGAACTCGACCGCCTGAAGGTAGACCGGCCGGCACCGCGGCAGCTGGCCGCCGCCGTCATGCGACTGCGACGACACCGCCTGCCCGACCCGGACCGGCTGCCGAACGCCGGCAGTTTCTTCAAGAACCCCATCGTGGATGACGAAACGGCCACCGCAATCCTGGCCGAACACCCCCACCTGCCGCACTGGCCGGCACCCGGGAACCGCACCAAGCTGGCCGCCGCCTGGATGATCGAGCGGCTCGGCTGGAAGGGGCGATCGCTTGGACGGGTGGGTGTCTACGAAAACCACGCCCTGGTACTGGTCAACCGCGGTGGCGCCGCCCCGTCGGAACTGCTCGAGCTGGTCGCCGCCATCACCGAATCGGTCGAACGGGAATACGGACTTTCCCTGGAAGCGGAACCAAATCTGGTCGGGCGACCGGACGGAACGGGCTCGCCCGCAATCGACTAGGATTAAGCGATCATCAACATGACAACCGTGTCACTCAACCCCATGTCGATACTCAGAAACATCTTGGCCGGTGCCGGATTCGTACTCATGGCCGCGCCGGCCGCGGCCGGCCTCGGTGCAGCCGGCTGCGACGACCTGAGTGGTATTACCACAACCCCACGGGTCGATTTCCAGTCGCAGATCCAGCCCGTTTTCGATGACTGCGCGACCTGCCACGGTGAATCCGGCCCCGCCGGCCTCGACCTGCGCGCGGGCGAGGCCTACGACAATCTCGTCGGGGTCGTCAGCACGACCAACTCGAGCCGACTGCGCGTCGACCCCTTCAACCCGGCTACCAGCGCCCTGTTCCTGGCCGTCAATTGCGATTCACCGGACGGTCCCGGCTTCCGAATGCCCGGCACGACGCCCGAGGAACGCGCATTGATTCGCGACTGGATCGCCCAGGGTGCGCCGGTCGAACCGGCGAGCCCGTCGGAAGCGGTCGCGGTGCCGGTTGGCAGCGCCTGGTCCCTTGGATCTCTGGTCGCGGTACTCATGCTGCTGGCCCGCATCCATCTGCGCCGGCACGGTTCAATCCGCGGCAGTTTCTGAATCCGCGCCGGCCGGAATCGGCTCGATCCCCGCCAGCCAGGGCTCGGCACGACGGCCGAACTTAACGACCGCGCGGTAGCGCGGCGGTGCGTCATAGGCGTTCCGCGTTTCATCGGTTGAGCGCCTCAGCGGCGCATGGAAGCGTCGCGGGACGTGCACCCGACCGGGCAACAGGCGACCTACCCGGCCACGCACAACCGGCTCCGACTCCTGCCCCGGACGGCTTGTGGCGTGCATGTGCACGAGCGCCCGCATCACCGCGTATCTTTCCCGGTCCGGATAGCGTTGCCGCAGGGAAGAGGCCTCCTCTCCCGCATCAATCACCACGAGCCGCGACTCGGCCGTCTCGAAGCGCTCCAGGGCAGCCTCGGCGGCTTCAACCTGCTTGCGGTTCGTTTCACCGGATTCCAGGCCTTCGCGCGCTTTTGCCAAGCGCGCTTCCCGCTCGGCCCGCAAGGCGCGAAACGCCGGACCGTCGAACTCCAGCACGACGAAAACCCGGCGCTCGAGTGCACGCCAGTCATGACGTGGGCGGCCTTCATAACGGTCGACATCGAAGCCGAGTTCGGCGAGCTTGTCGCGGCCCAGCCATTCGTGATCCTGGTCGGCCTGCCGAATCGATAGCGACACGCCGGTACTTTCCCGGCCCGACCACCGGCTGTAGGGCATCGCCAGCTCACGCTCGGTCAATTCGAGTATCGCCGCGGGTTCACCGGAGCGATTCCAGGCAACGCCGGCCAACACGAAGGCATTGACGGCCACGACAAGCACGATGGCGAATATGGAAAGCCGCACTCTCACGAGCCGTCTCCCGCGTGTCCGGTACGCCGCAACCGCCCCAGTATGAAAAGGAAGCCGACCGCCACCAGGCCGACGACCAGGAAGAACAGCCACTTCGGCATCCAGTCCCACCACCAGTCGAAGATCTTGGTGTAGAAAAAGAGCAGAAAGAACGTCGCCCCGAGATTGAACAGCTTGCCTTCCCCGCGGCGGATACCCACGGCGATCAGCACCGCGCTGCCCACAAATCCCGCCAACTGATAGCCCGCCTCCACCAGCGAGGGCGAAAAGGGCAGAAAGCTCGCGCGGCCCCAATGAGAGAGAACGAGGACGCTGATGAAGGCCACCAGAAACCCGAATACCCGATACACGTTCGAGAATTCGGGTCGCGGCAGATTCCCGAACCATCCCGGCAAAGTGATCAGGAGGCCAGCAATCAGGATGGTTTCCGGGCGCTCCCCGAACGACAGCCAGTACAGGCCGCCCCATGCGCCCACCGTGGCCGAGAGGTAAGCGATCAGACTCACCAGGCCGGCGGTCAGCACCAGTTTCAGTCCCCACGAATAGGCCAGGATCAGTGCGAACAGGGCCCACGCGAGAAATGCGTTGCGGCTGGGCACGAGATTGAAGGTCTGTCCCAGCACGCTGAGATCGAGGACGAAACAGGCGACCGCCACCAGCGCGGCCAGAGCGGTGAAGTACCCCGTGCGCTCCCGCCGATGTGCATAGCCGGCCAGAAACGTGGCGGCAATCGGCGCGACGATGAGAAGGATCACCTGGACCGGCGTATTCAGCAGGCCCCAGATCCGGTAGAAGAAAAAGAAGACCGCCGCCGACAAGGCCAGCGCCCCGATCAGGGAAGCGATCCGCATGCCCAGCGAAAACCGCTTCTGCGAGCCGTCGATATCCACGTCGAAGCGCTCGCGCAAGTCGGCTATCAGTGCCTCGTGATGGGCGTCCATGCACGAGCGGGTGTCAGGGTCGGGCAGCGTGACGCCCTCGCGCTCGAGCGCTGCCAATTCGTCACGGAAAGCCCGAACACGATCGATCCGGGCCTGGGCGGAAGCGCGATCGGTGACGCGCTCGGCTTTGCTGCGATTAGAGGCAGGAGTCACCCGAGCATCTTAGACAGCCGGTCCATGCTCGGCAAGCATGCCGGGATGAGGATTCCTGCCCCTTACTCCTGAACCCCTGAAACGCAGAAGGGAGCGTCTGAGCTCCCTTCTGACTCCATCGGGCCTCGCAGCCCGATCAATCATCGCGGTTCGTTCAGGCCTCGAAGCGCGCCTTGAGTTTCTTCAGGGCGGCAGCTTCGAGCTGGCGAATGCGCTCGGCCGAAACATCGTACTTGTCGGCCAGCGTCTGCAGCGTGGTCTTGGGATCCATCAACCAGCGCGACTGGATGATGTCTCGCGACCGGTCGTCGAGGTGCTCGATGCCGTCGAACAGCAGGTTGTGGTGATGCTGTTCCCAGTCCTCGGCTTCCGCCGCCTGGTCGGGCGACGCCGACAAACCTTCCAGGTAGGCCGCAGGGGCCACATAGGTGGATTCGTCGTCGTCATTGCGCAGGTCGAAGCCGACATCCTGGCCCGACAGGCGGGACTCCATTTCCATGACCACCTCGGGCTTGACGCCGAGGTCCTCGGCCACGGCATTGACCTCCTTCTGGTTAAGCCAGCCCAGGCGCTTCTTCTGCCTGCGCAGATTGAAGAACAGCTTGCGCTGCGCCTTGGTGGTGGCCACCTTGACGATTCGCCAGTTACGCAGGATGAATTCGTGAATTTCGGCC
Source organism: Wenzhouxiangella sp. 15190 (assembly GCF_003417465.1). Classification (GTDB taxonomy): domain Bacteria; phylum Pseudomonadota; class Gammaproteobacteria; order Xanthomonadales; family Wenzhouxiangellaceae; genus Wenzhouxiangella. The sequence goes on along the minus strand of NZ_QVMV01000052.1, from coordinate 47,667 downwards.
CGAATCCAGTGCACGGCGAAGGAAACCAGGCGCACGCCCTGATCCGGGTCGAAGCGCTTGACGGCCTTCATCAGACCGATATTGCCCTCCTGGATCAGGTCGCTGATCTGGAGTCCGTAGCCCGAGTATCCGCGCGCGACGTGCACCACGAAACGCAGGTGCGACATGACCAACTGCCGCGCCGCGTCGAGATCTTCCTCGTCACGATACCGGCGCGCCAGACTCTGCTCCCTTTCGAGCGTCAGCACCGGAATGCGGTTGACCTCCTGAATATAGGCATCCAGCGAGCCGGTGCCGGCCGGTGCGAGCAGATGACTTGGTACGAGATCCTTGGTCATTCAATCCTCCTTCAATTCTGCGCAAATTATACCAAATCAGCCGTCATCCATTGAATCAGGATCATTCTGGTACTTTTTTGCCTGTCGCACGTTTTGACGGCGCCCGGTCCCCGAAGTTCCCGACCTTGGGGCGGCGGGCGCACTATCAAAGGGGCCAGGCTTCAGGAGTCATCCATGATCCATGACCCCTGACTCCTGAATCCGCCTCAATCCTCGTCCTCCCCGGCATCCTCCGAAGCCAGTCGGTCGTGGAGATAGGCGTAGATCAGACCCGACAGGAAGGCGCGCTGCTTGAGGTTGGCCGCGCCGCCATGGCCGCCCTCGATGTTCTCGTAGTAGAGCACGTCGTGGCCCTGATCGAGCATTCTCGCCACCATCTTGCGCGCGTGACCCGGGTGAACACGGTCATCCCGCGTGGACGTGGTGAAAAAGGCCTTGGGGTAGTCGGCCTCGGCCGACACGTTCTGGTACGGCGAGTATCTGGAAATGTAGGCCCACTGTTCCGGGTCGTCCGGATTGCCGTATTCGCCCATCCAGCTGGCACCGGCGAGCAGCTTGTGGAAGCGTTTCATGTCGAGCAGCGGCACCTGGCAGACCACGCCGTTGTAGAGATCGGGACGCTGCACCATCACCGCACCGACCAGCAGGCCGCCGTTGGAGCCGCCCTGGATACCCAGGTGATCGGGCGAGGTGACGTTGCGATCGATCAGGTCCTCGGACACGGCGATCAGGTCGTCATAGGCACGCTGACGGTTCTCCTTGAGGGCCGCCTGGTGCCACTTCGGGCCGAACTCGCCGCCGCCACGGATATTGGCCAACACGTAAACGCCGCCGCGCTCGAGCCAGGCCGAACCGGTCACGCCCGAGTAGGACGGCGTGCGTGAAACCTCGAAGCCGCCGTAGGCCGACAGCAGGGCCGGGTTGGCACCATCGGCCTCGTATTCGCGGGGCATGACGACGAAATAGGGAATCATCGTGCCGTCGGCCGACTCGGCCTCGAACTGCGCCACTTCCATGCCCTCGGCGTCGAACCAGGCCGGCTCGGAACGGACTTCCCGCTGCGAACCGGCCAGAGCATCGGCCTCGAACAGGGTCGACGGCGTCAGAAAACCGGTGTAGTCGTAGAAAAACCGGTTCGAGCGGTCATCGGTCGCGACAATCGAAATCGTGCCCATTTCCGGCACATCGAGCTCGCGCTGGCGCCAGCCGCCGTCCTCGCGGGCGAAGCTCAGCAATTTGCCGTTGACGTTGTCGAGCAGATTGACCAGTACCGCGTTTTCGGTGGTGTCCACGCCGTCGATCGACTGGCGCTCGCCCGGCTGGATCAGCAACTCGAGACTCGGCGACGCTTCCAGGAAGCTCCCGACCGGCCCCGCGACCAGCGCACCTTGTTTGAACGTGCGCCCGCCCAATGTCCAGTCGGACTTGAGGTCGACCAGCAGCTGGCCGTCGATCACACCTGCCAGATCGGCATCCTCGGGCACGTTGAGACGCTTAACCTGGCCGTCTTCGAACAGGTAGTACTCGTAACTGAAGAAGCTCGGCGCACGCGTAATCACATCGTAGTGATCGTCACCGTCATGGATGCGCGCCGAGAAAACGCCAACATCGCCCTTCTCGCCTTCGAAGATGGTTTCCGCCTCGGCCAGGTCGGTGCCGCGCTGCCACAGGCGGACTGTGCGCGGATAGCCCGAGTCCGTCATCTGCTCGTCGGTGAAGGCCGGGCCGAGGAACACGCTGTCGTGGTCGCGCCAGGTGATCGAACTCTTCGATTCATCCAGCCGGAACCCGTCCTCGACGAACTCGCGCGTTTGAAGATCGAATTCACGCCGCACGGCGGCATCGGCGCCGCCGACCGACAGGCCGACAATGCAACGATCATAGTCCGGGTAACGGCAGTCCGCCCCGGCCCAGACCCAGTTGCGCTCCTCGCGCTCGGCCAGGGCGTCGACGTCGAGTATCACGTCCCAGTCGGGCGATTCACCGCGATAGCTGTCCAGCGAAGTCTTGCGCCAGATACCACGAACGTGCTCGTCGTCGCGCCAGAAGTTGTACACCTCGCCGCCCCTCAGCGCCGGGTAGGCAATGCGATCGTCCGAGGTCAGGATTTCGAGCGCACGTTCATGAATCGGCTCGAACAGCTCATGGGCCTGGATATGGTCGAGCGAACGCTCGTTCTGCCCACGCGCCCAGGCGAGGGCGTTCTCGCCCTCGACGTTTTCGAGCCACAGCCAGGGATCGTCATGCGCCATGGTAGACACCGGTGCCACGATGCCGGCCATCAGGATTGCTGCGAGGAGTTGTTTCATTCTTCATGTCCAGGTTGGGTCCGAAAACCGGGCATGATGCCAGATTGACTGTTACTAATGCGGTCACTAATCAGCAAACACTCAGCGCTTCGGAGCCGGTCACCGGCAAGGCGCGCGAGCGCAGGCATAGTGGGCCCTATGTCAAGCGAGCGGAACGCAGCCGGTGACCGGCTCCGGAGCGCCCTCAGGGCTGGCCTCTCAGCGTTTGTGGACTGCGTTGTCGGTGCTTGATGTAGAGCCCGCTACAACTGCGCACCGACGCCTTGCCACAAACGCTGAGAGGCCAGCTGAGTGTCTGCTGATTAGTGACCGCATTAGTAATTCGCCTGTACCAGGGGTCATGCTCCGGGCTGGCCTGGCGTGGTTTATCATTCAGCCCATGAAAAGATTAATTCCGATCCTGGCCGCTGTGGTCCTGCTGGCGGCCTGCGCACCTTCCGGCCCCGGCGTCCGATCCGGTGGTGGCGACGATGCCGAGATCGGCCGAATCGAGCAGATGCTGGCCGCCGGCGATTACGAAGATGCCGCACGCGCCTTCGAACAACAGGCGCTGGAAGGGCCCGAATCCGGCGACCGCCTGTTGATCCGCGCCGCCGAGGCCTGGCTTCAGGCCGATCGCCCCGAAGAGGCACAACGGGTACTCGCCCGGATCGACAGCACGACCCTCCCGGATCGCGCCCTGGTTCAGCTGGACCTTGCACAGGCCGAACTGGCCATGCTCCGTGGCGACCTGGCCAATGCCGGATGGTTGCTGGCAAGTGCGGCCGATCGATTGCCGGATGAGCTGGAAACGCGTCACGCCGAGCTCGAAGCCCGTCTGTTCGAGCTCGAATCGCAACCGGTTCGCGGCGCCCTGGCTGCGCTTGAGCAGGCAATCGACGAACCGGACTTCAGCGGTGAGACAGCGCTCGCGCTGTTGCTGGAATTCCCCCTGGCACAGATTGAACGGGTGCTCTACGAGGTCGGCGACCAGCCAGACCTGCTGCCCTGGCTGGATCTGGTCATCAGTGCACGCGAGAATCTGCTCGATGATGCGGCCCTGGACGAGGCACTGACCGCGTGGCAGCGGCGCTGGCCCGAACTCGAATACAGCGCCGACGAGGCGCGTCGCTGGATCGCCGCCTGGCGACAGACGCGCCCATTGCCGGAACACATCACCGTACTCCTCCCGGCCAAGGATGCCGACTTGCACAGGCCGGGCGAGGCCCTGCGAGAAGGCCTGGTGGCCGGTTGGCTGCGTCTGCCGCCGGATCAGCGCCCGCGATTGACCTTTCGCTACATCGGCCCGGAAACCGGCGACGTGGTGTCGGCGTGGTTCGAGGCCCGGGAAAACGACACCGATTTCCTGATCGGCCCGCTTGATCGGCGCAAGGCGCAAGCGCTGGCCGAACTGCCCGATGCCGGCGTCATCCCCACGCTGCTGCTCAACCTGCCCGAAGACGTCGATCGCCTGACCGAGGCCGGCGGCGAAATCACCGCCCTGGCGCTGCCACCGGAAACCGAAGCCGAGCTGGCCGCGATTCACGCCCTGGCAACGGGTCGCCGTCGTGCCCTGGTCATTGCCCAGTACACCGACTGGGGCCGACGCGTCGCCGAGGCTTTCACCGAAACCTTCACGCTCGGCGGCGGCCAGATTCTGGCCGACCGCATCTACGATCCCGAACTGCCAGATCATTCCACGCTGCTGCGCGAGATACTCGAGGTCGATCGCTCACAGGCCCGTATCGACCGGATTTCCGGCCTTATCGACGGCCAGGTGGAATCGGTGGCCCAGCGCCGCACCGACGTCGACGTCATCTTCCTGGGCGCACGCGCCGCCGACGGTCGCCTGCTGCGCCCTCAACTGGCGTTCTTCGACGCCGGCGACCTCACACTCATGGCCACTTCCTACATCGTCGACGGCGCACCACGGCCCGACCGCGACCGGGATCTCGACGGCGTGACGACACCGATGCCGCCGTGGTTCCTCGACTTCACCACCGCCGGCACCCTGCGTGAACGCGCCCGCTCGCTCTATGCCGGCCTCGACAACGCCACGCTCTCGCGGCTGCATGCGCTGGGACGCGATGCCATCGCACTGGTGCCCTGGCTTTCGATGATGCGAGCCGACCCCACGCTGTCGCTGCCGGGCATGATGGGCGAGCTGAGCCTGCCCGACGGCAACATCATCCGGCGCGACCTGCCCGTGATCCGCATCGACGGCGGGGTGGCCAGCCCCGCGGGGTTCGAGCATGAGCAAGCGTCACCGCGGTAATCTAGGCGAACAGCACGCCGAGCGCTGGCTGGCGGATCGAGGACTGAAACTGGTCGAACGCAACTATCAGTGCCGCGCCGGCGAAATCGACCTGGTCATGATCGACCCCAATCCACGCGATACCGAGGTACTGGCCTTCATCGAGGTACGCTTGCGCGGGCCGGGCGCACGGGTCGGCAGCATCGACAGTATCGACGAGCGCAAGCAGCGCCGCCTGATCAGCGCCGCGCGCCACTTCCTGATGAGCCGTCCCGAATGGCAGGAACATGCCTGCCGCTTCGACGTGGTCGGCATTGACGGCGAGGAGGGCCACTTGCGCTGGATTCCGGGTGCGTTCGAACTACAGGGCTGAGCGCTCTTCAGAGACGCCCCAGCAAGGCCGCGGCTAAGGCCAGGCCGGCAAGCGCAAAGCCGGCTGCCAGCAGGTCGTCGAGCATCACCCCCAGGCCACCGTGAATGCGGCGGTCGAACCAGCCGATGGGCCAGGGCTTGGCGGCATCGAAGATCCGGAAAAGGACGAAGGCCGCCAGCCACCAGGCCCAATGCAGGGGCACAAAGATCAGGACCAGCCACAAGCCGACGAACTCGTCGAAGACGATGCCGCTGTGATCGTGCACGCCCAGGCGCCGTCCGACCCGACCACACAGCCAGATGCCGAAGGCAAAGGCCGCAAAGACAAGGCCGAGGGCGGCCGGTACAGGGAGGAAGACCAGCGGAAGTGCCAGCGGAACCGCAACCAGGCTGCCTGCCGTCCCCGGTGCGAAGGGAGCGAGCCCGCTGCCGAAACCGAAGGCCAGGAAACCGTCGACCGACTTCAGCGCGACTTCACGCGTGCGGGTGGGATCAGTCATCGCGGAAATGATCCCAGCCGCACCCGAGGTCTTCCGGCACTTCATGCCGCGTGGATCGACACTCGATGCGGCCACGATTCGTGATCCGCCCGATTTCCGTCATGGCGACTCCACCGGCCTCGGACAGGGCCGCCAGATCCGCATCGGGCGCTACAGCGGCCAACAATTCGTAGTCGCTGCCGCCGCCGGTCTGAAGCCGCCATCGCTCGACCTCGTCGGGGACGGCCTCCTCGAGGGCTTGCGAGGCGGGCAGCGCTTCCAGGTCCACTTCGGCCCCCTGCCCCGCTTCGAGCAGATGCCCCAGGTCGGCCAGCAGGCCGTCGGACAGATCGATCATGGCGCGGGCCTGCCCGCGCAGGGCCATACCGGCCTGAAGGCGGGCCACGGGACGATGCAGGCGCGCCATAAGACCGGAACTCACGCCTTCACCCAACGCCAGGGCCGCGGCAGCATCGCCTATGGTGCCGGTCGCCACGATGCGGTCGCCGACCTGCGCTCCGCGGCGCCTGACGGCCTGCCCCGACGGCACCTCGCCGATGAGCTGGACACCGATGTTGAGCGGACCGCGCGCCAGGTTGCCCCCCACCAGCGCCATCCCGGCCGAGTCGGCCGCGGCCAGGAATCCGTCGAGGAAGCCGTCGACCCAGGCCTCGTCGATTTCGGGCAGGGTCAGGGCCAGCAGGGCCCAGCGTGGAACTGCCCCCATGGCGGCCAGGTCGCTGAGGTTGGCATGGGCGGCGACGTGGCCGACGTCGGCGGCCGGCCAGTCTGGCGTGAAGTGACGGTCGAGAACGATGGTGTCGGTGGTGACCACCAGTTCATGGCCGGGTGTGGGGGCGAGCACCGCTGCGTCGTCGCCGATGCCGACAACCACGCCTGATCCAGCGCGCGAGCGCGCGCGGATGCGATCGATCAGCTCGAATTCACCCATCCCCGCCGGCACGCTCGCGCTCGGTGGAGCGGGCATCACGCGAGAGGTGGTCGAGGACGCCGTTGACGAAAGTATGCGCCTGCTCGGCGCCGAAACGGTGAGCCAGTTCGACGGCCTCGTCGATGATCACCCGGTAGGGTGTTTCGGGATGATGAAGGAGTTCGCAGGCACCGAGCCTGAGGATGACGCGTTCCATCTGGTCGAGGCTGGCGTCGACACGGCTTACGTGTGGCCCGAGCGCCTCGTCGAGCGCTTCTCGGTTGGCCACGACCTCGCGCACGAGGGTCTCGAAGTAGTCCTCGTCGACGCCCTCGAAATTCTGTTCCTCGCGGAACTGGTCGATGATGGCCGCGGCCGAGTCATCGTTGATCTGCCACTGGTAGAGCGCCTGCAGGGCGCGGCGACGCGCACGGCGACGGGGTTCGAAGGGGCTGACGGTCCGGCGACGGCTCATGCCTTCACCCGGCGCTTGAATTCGATCATGTCGAGTACGGCCATCGCCGCCTCGCGCCCCTTGTTCTTGCGCCCGGGGTCGGCACGCTCCATGGCCTGCTCGCCGTTTTCGGGCGTGAGCACACCAAAGCCCACGGGCACGCCGGTCTCGAGCTGGGTCTGCTGCAGCCCGTGGGCGCATTCGGCCGAGATGAAGTCGAAGTGCGCTGTCTCGCCGCGCACCACCGCACCGAGCGCAATGACACCGTCGAAACGGCCGCTGTCGGCCAGCTCGCGCGCGGCCAGCGGCAGTTCCCAGGCACCGGGTACGGCAAAAACCTCGAGACGGTCCTCGGAAAGGCCACCGTCGAGCAAGGCCTGGCGGCAGCCGGCCAGCATCAGATTGGTGACGTCGGGATTGAAGCGGGCAACCGCGATGGCGAGGCGGCTGCCGGCGGCAGCGGGATGCTTGTCGGTCATGACTTTCGTTCAGCCCTCATCTTCGGGTACGACGTAGTCGGTTATTTCGAGGCCGAAACCGTCGAGTGCGTGCAGTCGCTTCGGCGCGCCGAAGACCTGCATGCGGCGGATGCCAAGCTCTGCGATGATTTGTGCGGCGATGCCGTAACTGCGCAGTTCGTTGGCCGCCTGGCCGCGGTCGCCGCCTTCCGGGCCTGTGCCGCCCTCCTGCAAGCCGGCGAGCCGGTCGGCGTCGTCCTCATCATAGCCCAGCACCAGGGCCAGGCCCCGCCCGCGACGCGCGATGTCGCAAAGCACGGCATCGAGCGGCATGCCGAAACCGGGCTCGGTAATGCCCATGACATCGCCCAGGAGTTCCGGAACGTGTACGCGGACCGGGAAGGGCGCTTCGGGATCGATCTCACCGCGAATCAGGGCCCAGTGCAGGCGCTGCGTGATGCGGTCGCGAAAGACCTTGAGCCGGAACTCGCCGTACGCGGTGCCCACCGTCTGGGTGTGCACGCACTCGACGTTCTGCTCGGTGCTCATGCGGTAGCGGATCAGGTCGGCGACCGTACCCATCTTGAGCCCGTGCGTCTTGACGAACGACTCCAGCTCCGGCCGCCGTGCCATGGTGCCGTCCTCGTTGAGAATCTCGACCAACACCCCGGCTGGCTCCAGGCCAGCGAGCAGCGACAGGTCCATGCTCGCCTCGGTATGCCCGGCCCGGGCCAGCACGCCGCCGGGCTGGGCCATGAGCGGAAAGACGTGGCCCGGCTGGGTGAGACTGTCCAGATTCGCATCGGGCGCCACCGCGGCACGGATGGTGTGGGCGCGATCATAGGCCGAAATGCCGGTCGTCACGCCGGTGGCCGCCTCGATGGAGACGGTGAAGTTGGTCTGGTGATGACGGTCGGTGTCGCGCACCATCAACTGCAGCCCGAGCTGCCGACAGCGCTCGCGGGTGAGCGACAGGCAGATCAGGCCGCGGCCATAGCGGGCCATGAAGTTGATGTCCTCCGGGCGCACCATCGGAGCGGCCATGATCAGGTCGCCCTCGTTCTCGCGGTCCTCGTCGTCAAGCATGACGACCATCCGGCCCTGGCGGATGTCGTCGAGGATGGATTCAATCGAATCAAAGCTCATGCTTGAACTCCTGTAAGCCGCTCAAGATAGCGCGCCAGGAGGTCGATCTCCAGGTTGACGCGATCGCCGGGCTCGAGCCGGCCCAGCGTGGTCACGGCCAGGGTGTGGGGGATCAGGTTGACTTCGAACTCGCTCAAGTGGACGGCATTGACGGTCAGGCTGACCCCATCGAGCGTGAGCGAGCCCTTCTCGGCCACGAAGCGCGCCAGTGTATCCGGCACGCGGAACCGGAAAACCCGGCTTTCGCCGGCGGCATGAACGGAGATGAGTTCGGCCAGGCCGTCGACGTGGCCGCTGACGAGATGGCCGCCGAGACGATCGCCGAGCGCCAATGCGGGCTCGAGATTGACCGGGCTGCCTTCATCCAGGCCGCCCAGGGTGGTGCGCTCGAGGGTCTCGGCCGAAAGATCCGCCGAAAATCCCCGATCGTCGATGTCCAGTGCTGTCAGGCAGCAGCCGGCCACGGCCACGCTATCGCCTTCCCGCCAGCCGGCAGGCTCGAGCTCCGGGCAATCGATACGCATGCGGCAACCCGCCTGGACGGGCGTGATCCGGTTGACCGTTCCGACGGCCTGGACGATTCCGGTAAACATGACTGTGCTATCAGGATGCGAGATGGTAGAGAAAACGCCAGTCAGGGCCGAGACGACGCTGATCGATTCGTTCTAGGTGGAGGCGGTCGGCGAATTTTTCCATCCCCGGCAATTCGAGCATCGGACGGCCCTGCCCGATCAGGCAGGGCGCCTGGTAGACCAGCAGTTCGTCAACAAGGCCGGCCTGGATCAGGGCGCCGGAAAGGGTCGGGCCGGCCTCGACATGGACGGTATTCATTTCGCGTTCGACCAGCCTTGCCATCAGCGCCGTCAGATTGACCCGTCCCGCGTGGTTCGCCGGCATCTGCCACCACGTCACCCCCTCGATGGCGCGCGGCTCGACGCAGGTTGCCGCGATCACCGGCCCGGGCAATGTGGTCAGGCGCAGCCCGTCGGGCAAGCGCGCGGCCGAGTCCACCACCACCCGCGGCACGGGTCGATCGAAGCCGCTGAGCCGCACGTTCAGCCGCGGATCATCGGCCAGTACTGTGCCGATACCGGTCAGGATGCAGGAAGCCTGCGCACGCCATTGCTGAACGTCGGCGCGGGCGGAATTCGAGGTGATCCATTGCGAGTGGCCGTCCCCCCCGGCCGTGAACCCATCGAGGCTGACGGCGAGCTTGACGCGAACCCAGGGCCGGCCGCGCTCGTGACGGCTGACAAAACCGCGGTTGAGTTCGCGTACGGCGGGCTCCATCAGCCCGGTACGCACCGTGATTCCTGCCCTTGCGAGCCGATCGTGGCCGCGGCCAGCCACCCTTGCATCGGGATCGGGCATGGCCGAGATGACCGAAGCGACACCGGCCTCGACGAGACTCTGCGCGCACGGTGGCGTCCGGCCGTGGTGGCTGCAGGGCTCGAGCGTGACGTAGGCGCTCGCGCCTCGGGCGCGGACGCCGGCCTGCTGCAGCGCCAGGGTCTCGGCATGCGGCTCGCCCGCCGCCCGGTGCCAACCCCGACCGACGATCTCGCCGTCGCTGACGATAACGCAGCCGACGGCCGGATTCGGATCGGCCGTCAGCCGACCCTTCTCCGCGAGACGGAGGGCTTCGGCCATGTAGCGATGATCGTCTGAGGTAAAGGTCATGGCGCGCTCGCTACAAAAGCATTGGAACCACGGAAGGCACGGAAAACACGGAGACTGAAATGACTTTTTTAATCAAATTCCGTGTCATTCCGTGTATTCCGTGGTTCCAAGAGAAGCAGTTCAGTCTTCGCGGTCGCCGAGCAGGGAGATCTGGCGGCGGTCTATGACGCCGGGGTTTTCGCGTTCGAGCTTTTCGATTTCCTCGCGGAATGCCTGTACGTCCTCGAAGCGCCGGTAAACCGAGGCGAAGCGCACGTAAGCGACCTGGTCGAGATGAGAGAGCTCGGCGGCTACCCAGTCGCCCAGCCGCTGACTGGAAATTTCGGCCTCCTCCAGCGTGCGGATTTCGCGCACCAGCTTGCGCAGGGCCCGTTCGACCAGTTGTGTTTCCACCGGTCGCTTCTCCAGTGCCTTGAGCATGCCGCGGCGGAGCTTGTCCTCGTCGAAAGCCTCGCGCGAACCGTCGGACTTGATGACATTGGGCGCCTTGAGCGCCGGCGTTTCCATGGTATTGAAACGCGCTCCGCAATCGGCACACTCGCGCCGACGCCGGATCTGGAAGCCATCGGAAGCCAGCCGCGAGTCAACCACGCGGGTTTCAGTATGATTACAGAATGGGCACCACATGTTGGCAAGTTGTCAGTTGCAAGTTTTAAGTTGCAAGTGTCGCGTGCCAACGACGAAGCCAGGCAGGCATGACTCCGACTGCCCGTTTATCAAAGCTGGACTTAACACTTCACACTTAACACTTGACACTGAACTACCCATAAACCGGATACTTCCGACACAGCACCAGGGCAGCCTCCTTGACGCGGGCCTCGACGGACTCGTCGCCCAAATTGTCGAGGATGTCGCACATCAGGCCGGCCAGTTCACGGCAGTCGTCCTGGGTGAAGCCGCGGGTCGTACACGCCGGCGTGCCGATGCGAAGACCCGAGGTCACGAAGGGTGATCGCGGTTCGCCCGGCACGGTGTTCTTGTTGACCGTGATATTGGCACGGCCGAGCGCGGCTTCGGCATCCTTGCCGGTAATGTCCTTGTCGATCAGGTCGATCAGGAACAGGTGATTGTCCGAACCGCCGGAGACGACCTTGTAGCCACGCTGCATGATCGCTTCCGCCATGGCCCGGGCGTTGTCGACGACCTGCTGCTGGTAGTCGCGGAAACTCGGCTCGAGTGCCTCCTTGAAAGCCACCGCCTTGGCAGCGATGACATGCATCAGCGGCCCACCCTGGCAGCCCGGAAAGACCAGGGACTGGAATTTCTTGACGATATCCTCGTCGTCACCGGCGGCGAGGATGATGCCGCCCCGCGGCCCGCGCAGGGTCTTGTGCGTGGTCGAGGTCACGGCATGCGCATGGGGCACCGGGTTGGGATAGACGCCGGCAGCGATCAAGCCGGCGACATGCGCCATGTCGACCATGAACCAGGCACCGACGTCGTCGGCGATCTCACGCATCCTGGCCCAGTCGACCACGCGGGAATAGGCCGAGAAACCGCCGATGAGCATCTTCGGCTTGTGCTCGCGGGCCAGTTCGGCCATGCGCTCGTAGTCGATCTCGCCCGTTTCACGGTTCAGCCCGTAGTGCACGGCATTGAACAACCGGCCCGAGAAGTTCACCTTGGCACCGTGAGTCAGGTGCCCGCCCTCGGACAGGTCCATGCCCAGGATCGTATCGCCGGGCTTGAGCAGGGCCATGTAGACCGCCTGGTTGGCCTGGGAACCCGAATGCGGCTGAACGTTGGCATAGCCGGCGCCGAACAGCTGCTTGACGCGCTCGATGGCGAGGTTCTCGGCAATATCCACGAATTCACAGCCACCGTAGTAGCGCTTGCCCGGATAACCCTCGGCGTACTTGTTGGTCAGTACCGAACCTTGCGCCTCCATCACGCGCGGGCTGGCGTAGTTCTCCGAGGCGATCAACTCGATGTGATCCTCCTGGCGCTGCTCTTCGGAGCGCATCGCGGAGGCCAGTTCCTCGTCGAATCCGGCGATAGTGAAAGACTGGTCAAACATGGGTCAACAATTCCGGCTTTGAAAGCTCATCAATGTTATCACCAAGTGGTGTACGTCAGCCCGAACGGGACAAATTCCGCAAACTTGATGCCGGTCAACTGCACGAGCTGCGGGGAGTCATAGACTGTCCTCCATAAACCAACCCGTATCCCCGATGGAGGCATGCAAATGAACCCCAAGAAACTCCTGCTCACGGCTATCCTGGCCCTGTTCTCCTTCAACGCGCTGGCCCAGTCCCAGGGCGATTGGCTGGTTCGTCTCGGGCTGGGATACGTATCGCCCGATGTCGAAAGTCAGAACCTGGTCTTCGAGGGCATCGAACTCGACAACTACCAGGTCGACGTCGACGAGAACACGCGTCCGATCATCAATCTCACCTACATGGCCACCGATCACATCGGCGTCGAACTGCTCGCCGCCTGGCCGTTCAACCACAGCGTCGAGGGCGACGGCGCCCTGTCCGACCTGGGCAAGCTCGGCAGCACCAAGCACCTGCCGCCCACCTTGAGCCTGCAGTACCACTTTCTGCCGGACCAGACCTTCCGCCCCTATGCCGGGGTGGGCCTGAACTACACCAAGTTCTTCGACGAGAAGACCACCGATTCACTGCACCAAGGAATCATCGGCACCTCCAACGCCGCGCTGGGCACCGACTATGCCGGCGGCAGCACCGACATGACGATCGATGACTCCTTCGGGTTGGCCCTGCAGCTGGGTGCGGACGTCGCGCTCAACGATGCCTGGTTCCTCAACTTCGACCTGCGCTGGATCGAGATAGAGGCCGACGCCGAGCTCAGCACCACCACCGTCGACGGCGACGGTTTCGATGTCGATCTGCAAAGCAGCATTCAGGCCGACATCGACCCGTGGGTATTCTCCACCGCCATCGGTCTGCGCTTCTGATTCACGACCAGCCGAAGTCCCCTTCATGCCGCGCCCATGGCGCGGCATGAAGCTCGCCGGCACCACATTCCGCAATGTCATACCGAACCGGCATGGCGATCACCCAACTTGCGCAACAATTGTTCCAGTGGCTCGGCGCGGTGAAAGCGAAAGCCCTGGGCGAAGTCGACGCCGAGCTGCCGAAGCATCTGGGCGACCGGCTCGTTCTCGACGTATTCGGCCACGATCTCGATATCCCGGGCTTTTGCCGAAGCAATCATTCCCTCGACGTCCGTCTTCAGCGGGCCGGCATTCAATATCTGGCGAACATAGCTGCCATCGATCTTGACGATGTCGATCGGCCATTTGATGAGACTCTGATAGTTGGAGTAACCGCTGCCGAAGTCATCGAGCGCGATGCGACAACCCATCGCCCGTAGCTGCTCTACATTGCTGAGCGCCACACGACGGTCGCGGATCCGTGAACTCTCGGTTATCTCGAAGCACAGTCTCCCGGGATCGACACCGTGGCTACGGATCCGGCCCTGGATCTCTTCGATCGCGCGGATACTGGACAGGGAGATACCCGAGAGGTTGATGGAACAGCGCTCCAGCGATGCCAGGCAATCCGGATAGCGATCGAATGTCTCCAGCACGCGCGCGATCATGTGCAGATCCAGTGCGACGGCCAGGCCCAGCTTTTCTGCTGCCGGAAACACCCGGCCGGGCTCGATCACCCGGCCATGCCGGTCATGCAGCCTGCACAACACCTCGAAACACAGCGGCTCCGATTTGCTGCCGGAAGATTGTCGTCTCAGCGGAACCAGCCGCTGGGCATGCACGTGGATGCGCCCCGCCCGCAATGCCTGCCGGACCTCGTGTCCCAGTGCGTAGATCTCCATGTCGCGCTCGGCAGCCGCAACGACCCGGTCATGACCCCGGGTCTGGGCCATGTAACAAGCATTGGACGCTCGTGAAAGGACATAATCGAGGGTCATGCCGACATCCACTCGCGCCACACCGATGCTCAGGGTGGTGTAGAAGGGGTTGATGTCCGTGCCAAGATTGAGCGTGCAGAATTCTTCTCTCAGTGACTCCGCAAGCGAAAGGGCATCTTCGAGGTTCGTTTCGGCGAGATGAACCAGGAACTCTGTGGCGGTGAAATTCCGCGCCACCAGGCCCCGGCCCGGTGGGGTCAACGCTTCGACACGAGCGTTCAACCAGCGGGCGGCCAGAACGATGGCATGGTCGGCCACGGCCTTGCACTCGAAGGCCAGCGCGGAGAAGTGATCGATATCCACGTGCAGGAGGGTGTATCCCCCGTCTCGATGGGCCTGCCGATTCTTGCGCTCCAGCCCGACGACGGCCTCGTGCAACCCCCGCCAGTTGAGCAGGCCGGTGGCTTGATCGTGCAGCGCCTGATGCCGGAGCCGCTCGTGCAGTGCGTGTTCTTCCGAGCAATCGACGATCATGCCGACGAAGCCGTCTAGCTCGCCCGACTCCGAATAAACTTCGTTGACCGTCAGAGAGATCGGAATCTCCCGACCATCGGCATCCGCAGTCGTGAAACGGACGAAGTCACCGTTCGGCTGTTGCAATTCGCACGGAAAATGACGGGTACGACGCACGATCGGTGAGGCCTGAATCCGCCCGGAGGCGCGACGGGTAATATAGTCAGCCAGATACCGGGCGTGCCGCTCCCTCAGCTCCTCCGGCAACAGCACCTCGATGGGACGCCCGATCAGTTCCTGGAGCCGATATCCGAAAATTCGCGAAACGCCCGCGTTGACGTGGCGGATGCGCCCTTCCAGATCGACATGCAGGAATGCCACCGAGTCGATCTGCGTCAATGCTCGCCAGGCACGGTGGGATACGCCATCGACCAGCCCGAGCTTGCGGAACTGCATGGCGGTTACACGGCCGTCCGGGATGACTCGGTACCCGGGGCGGTCTGACTGCAGTCACCGCAGTAGAGACTGCCCTCGCGCAGGTGGAAACAGACCGACTCGCCCCGCTCGATAACACGCCCACAGGAATCACACAGCCCGCCGTCTTCCAGTTTCGCTTGTTCAAGGCCGTCCAGCAGGACTTCGCTATGGCCAACCCTTCTGGGCCAGGGAGCATCCTTGACAATGTCATTGCGAAAAAAGGTCTCGAAAACGTGCCAACGCTCGATCCAGGGTTCGCTCACCCCGTGATCGCGCATACATTGCTCCATCAACGAGAGCCGATAGTCGAACAGCCAGTTCGGGATCACCATCCAGTGGTGGGCATTGCGCGGCCGCTGGCCCATGTAGTCGCGCGTTCCCAGCATCAGGCTGCGCAGAAACGAGTACTGCTTCTCGCGGAGTCGTTGCCTGGTCACCCCGACGAAGTATGGCCCCAGGTATTCATCCTCGAAGACAATATCGTAGAAATCGCGCAGCACTTCGCGGAGAACCTGGCCGTTGCCCAGTCTGCTCCAGAGCTCGGGATCCGGTGGCGGCGCCCGCCTTTCGTCTTCTCCGGAGGGTGGGACGACCGTAGCGTCATGATCAAAATGAAACGGGTCACTGCGTACCGCCACCGAATTGCAACGCTCACGGCAAATGGCGGCAGCCTCGGCAACCATATCCGGCCGCCCGGCAAGCAGAACGCATCCCCGAAACCCGGCGGGAAATCTTTCTCGCAGATAATCGGTTACGCGCCCGTGGAAACAGCCCTGTCGGCCCGATTCGGCGCTGCAACAGGGCAGATAGGTAAAATTCCGGTGAGTGGCTTCCAATACCCGCAGCCATGCATCGGCATACAGATCCACGCGCCGTCGCACCCCGTGCAACAAATGGATGCGCCCGTCCCGGCAGCGATCGAGCGCCTCGCGCAGTATGGCCGCCAGCGGCGCGAGCCCGGTCCCCGTGGCAACCAGGAGCAGGTCGCCGTCCGCCTCGGGCTGCGGGTTGACCAGCTCGCCGGCCGCCGGCAGCAGATCAATGGAATCGCCCACCGCCACGTCGTCGACCAACCAGCGGCTGACCCGGCCGCCCTCGATACGGCGCACATGGAGTTCCACATAACCATCCCGGCGTGGCAAGCTGGCCACGGAATAGCAGCGCATCAGGCCATCGGGGTGCATCACCCGGATATGCTGACCGGGCAGCGGATCGATTCCGGGGTGCGAGCGCAGCCGCAGGCAGCGGATATCCGGGGCCAGCATCTTCGCCTCGGTCACCTTACAGCCCGCCGACAGTTTCGAAACCGAAGGCTGCTCCACCTCCAGTGGTTCGGTCGGCCGACACTTGCAGGGCAGGAAATAACCCTGCTCGACCAACTCGGGACGAAGGCCGTGTCGGGCCGCATCCGGCGGCCGTCCGCTCGTGGCACGCATCAAGCAGGTCTGGCAGGTACCGGCACGACAGGAATAGCGAACCGGCAGACCATGACGCAACAATGCCGACAGCAGGCTCTCATCATCACGCACCTCGATACGATGCTGCTGATATCGCACTTGCATGGTCTGCCTCACTCCCCGTCGGCCAAGCACTCTTGTAGCTTGCCGGCAGCGCGGCGTGCCTCCAGGAATACCTTGCCGATGAGGGCATTCGGCTCGGCCGAGACGGCCAGAACGGCATCGCTGCCGGCCTGGACCAGCAGCACGGCACCTTCCGTGCCCTCGATCAACAGCTGGCGTAACCGGCCGCGTTGAATCTCGTTGATTTCCCGCTCGGCCAGGGCCAGGAGCGAGGCCGACATGGCGGCGAAGCGGTCGGCATCGACACCGTCCTGGAGCACCGAGGCGATGATCATGCCGTCACTGGTGATGGCGGCCGCGGCATTGACGCTGCCGGCGGTCGACCCCATGAGTCCGCGCAGAATCGAGCGGACCCGCGACCCTCTGGGGTGCTCGTCCCGGAGCGACTGACTGGCAGTTCCATCGTTCACGGCTGAAAGTCCCTGGGAAATGTTCGTCCGGCCCGGTAGTCCGGGCCGACTGGTGTGCGGTTAAAAATGAACCCTCAGGCCGCGGCCTCGACGGTGGTCATGGCCTGACGCGCCTTTGTAACCACCATGCCCAGATTGGCCGATCGACGGCATACGAAGCACGCCACCTGGTCGGGCGCATTCTTGCCCCGCATGAAAAAATGAATCAGGTTGTCGCTGTTTACGATCATTTCCTGGAAATAGTGCGAGCCGTCGTCTTCCACGCCACGCGCCTTTTTGAAGATGCGTTCGATTGCAACCACGTTCGACCCTTGAAACATTTCAGCAGTCGCGGCTGCCAGCATGTCCATGACTTCATCGGGATGCGAATCCACTGTCTTTATGCCGATCAGCATTCCCGACTCGAGGTCCACATAGCCGGCGGCAAGGCACTCGGGAATGCTCTGAATGGCCTGTTGCAAGGCTGAATCAATATCGGACATTGGTAATCCTCCTCATTAGTTGTAGTCGTAGTGTGTGCTGGTGCAAGAATTACACCCGATCACGCATACCCGGGCTCGCCGGAGGGGCGATGCTCGGGCGATTGCGTAAACTTCTCGAATCGTTCGAGAAACTCGATCTGCTCGCGCGACTGGATCCAGCGTGGTTCGATTGCGCGAAGGCTTTCGATGGCTTCAACGGCCGCAAGCCCTTGCCATATTCGGTAGGCGGCAAGTGCCGTTCCCGTTCGGCCATGG
This sequence comes from Wenzhouxiangella sp. 15190, assembly GCF_003417465.1. GTDB lineage: Bacteria > Pseudomonadota > Gammaproteobacteria > Xanthomonadales > Wenzhouxiangellaceae > Wenzhouxiangella. The sequence goes on along the minus strand of NZ_QVMV01000052.1, from coordinate 29,713 downwards.
CCGGCGTGACAGTGCGCTGCGACGACCTCACCCTGTTGGATCCAGCGCCAGATCTGGCGACAGAAAGTCACCGCTTGCGTGACCGTCGGCGCTGTCATGTCGTCGACCGGGATATGCATTGATTGCATGCCGCGCTCGGCCAGGGCGGCATCACAATCAAGCGGTGTTTCGAGCAAGGTCAGCAGGCGTGTCACGCCCACGCGGGCCAGGGCATCGAGATCCTGCTCCACGTTGTGGATCACGCCGGGCCGCGGCGTGCCGGCGAGTTCGCCGGGGTCGAGCCAGACGAAACCACGTGGTCCGGCCCAGGCGTTCATGGCCTGATGCGCCTTTTCAGGTAGCGGCGGTGGCGGCGGTGTGTCTTCGTCGAGCACTTCCGCTGTAATGTCCGGGCTCGGGCTTGCACAGGTTCCCTGCCGAATGAATGCACGGCCGGCCTCAGTCTCCGGGCAAGTGAAAAACGTTTCCGCCGGGGCGAGTTCCCGGATGCGGCCGCTGACAAGCAGGGCCACGTAGTCGGCCCAATCACCAGCCTGCGCCAGGTTGTGCGTGGCCATCAGAACCGGCCGTTGCTCGGCGTAGCGGGCCAGAAGCGTGAGCACGCTCCTGGAACCGGCTTCGTCGAGTCCGACTGTCGGCTCGTCAACGCACAACAAGCCCGGCTCGGAAAGCACATGGCGCAAGATTGCGATCAGACGCTGATCGGCCAGAGACAGTTCCACGACGGACTGCTCCAGACAGCCCATGAACCGGTCGCTGTCCAACTCTTCCAGGACGCGCGTCAGGGCCTTGCGCTGCTCGGGCAGCGTCAGACGGGAACGATTGGACAGGCCACTGACCAGGTTTTCGTAGACCGTCGACACAAGCAGTCGCGCATCCTGCATGACCAGCCTCGGCCAGCCAGCCTCACCGGCCACCAACGCCAGGTAGCGCATCTCGCCCCAGCTCTTGAAACTGGCGTTCTGCTGTGCCGCGCCGCAGACGGTCCGGAGCAAGGTCGACTTGCCGACACCCGTCGGACCCATCAGTGCCATCAAGCCGTTATCGGGCACTTCGAGATCGATTTCGGCGAGTATGACCCGATCGCCGAAACCGGCCCCGAAACCATCGAGCCGGAGCACGGAATCGCGCGTAGTGAAATGTTGTGACACGGGCGTCATGCTCGCTGGCGCCAATAGGTGGTGGGGTTGAGTTCCGAGGCCAGTGCCAGCAAAGCGACCTTGACGTCGTCGCGCTTGCGCGCGTCGACTTCGAATACGGGTAGTCGATACCCCATCCGGATCAGTTCTTCACGATATCGGTCGAGGCCCGGGCTGGGCGCCAGGTCGCTACGCGTAACGCCGACCACCGCCGCACCCCCCTGTCTGTCGACCAGGGTACGGAAGGCGTCGATGTAGAACGCCATGTCGGCCAACGGCTCCGGACGCGCATTGTCGATCAGAAATACAACGCCGATCGCCCCCCGGGACAGGATCTCCCACATGAATCCGAATCGTTCCTGCCCGGGTGTTCCGACCAACTGAATGTTCAACTGTGGGTCGATTTGCAGCGTGCCGTAATCCATCGCCACGGTCGTGGTCTGCTTGCGTTCAACGACCTCATCGCTGGCCTGAGCATCGGTTGCAATCACCGGCGAATCGCTGACCGAGGTGATGGCGGTGGTCTTGCCCGCGCCGACGGGCCCGGCAAAGAGAATCTTGTGCAACTGATCGTTCATTACTACAACCCGGCGATCCGATCGAACAATCTCGACCAGAAGCTGCCCGAGGCTCCGGAAGCATTCAAATCGGCCGACGGGTTCCCGGGGCCGGCTGCATCGCTCGCCGGCTGCGAACTCACCACCTTGGTGTAGCCGGCTGCATTGACGGCGCTACAGAAGCGCAATGCATCCGCCTCGGGAATCTTCAGCATCCGGTAGGCAAACGAAAGGCTGGTGGGGCGTCGCGACAACAGCGAACACAGCGTGATCATGTGACGCGTATGCGGGAGGCGCGTGAAATTCGGCCAGTACTTGAGTTCGATTACGTCGTAGGGCTGGCACCGATCCAGCAAGGCGCCATCCGCACCGTGGTAGGCCGTCCGATAGAGCAGTTCATCGATCGGCCTGGGCGCACCCGCTCCGTCCGAAGCGGTTTCATGAACGACCTCTGCCGCACCGACCGGCACCTTGAAGAACACATCGGGCGATGTGATTTCATCGCGATATTGTCGAAGCTCTGGATCGATCCAGATTCGACCGGCTTCGGCTACCGATACACAGACCCCATCGCGCGAGTGCTCCAGAACCCGGAGCACTTCACCCAGCATGCAGTCGGAAGGTGCAAACCTGGGAATCGATGGGGCCGGACAACGATGCCCGTTCGCTTCATCGAACTTGCCTGACCAATCGTGAGTGGAAGACTGCATCCGTACCCCCGAATCCGGCGTTTCACTCCACTAACCTCACCGTCGGAACCGACACTCCGTGATCTCTCCGCGCAACCCAGGCCTCCCCGGGCATGGAGCACGCGTTCGACAATTCGACACAGGCTCGATGTATGGCGCGGACCGGCGAACCGGCCAGTGAGACGCTCAATTGAACTGCCCTGCATCATTGACAAAAGAAACCGACACTGTCTATCGGGGATTCCCCGATATTTATGTGACAGATGCAACTGGCATAATCTATGCGTTCTTTCTAATTCAATGCCGAACCACGCGTATGCCGAACGCATCGATCAAGGTATCCCTGCTCATCGACAGCGAAATCTTCGCCCGGGGTGTCGAATACACGCTCCAGAAGTTGGCACATGACGATGTCGAACTGGCCGTTCAAAGTATCGATGAGGCTGTTGCCGCCATCGGACGTGGCGACATCGACATCCTGGTGCTCGACAGCGAACTCTCCGCACGGGTCGTTCCGCACCTGCCCCCCCTGGAAAACAAGCCCAGAATTCTGATGGTCTCCGAACGCAATCATGCCGGCATTCGTTTGCCCATACGCCAGTGTGATGCCTGCGGGTTCTTCCCGGCACGTGCACCCGAGTCAAGACTGAAACACTACCTGGATCGCATAATCGACTGCACACGGCGATCATTCGGTCGAGACGCATGCAACAAATGTCCGGTACCCGGGAGCCTGAAACCCCGGGATCTGCTACTGACCCGGCGCGAAGCAGAAGTTTTTGAGGAAATCGGTCTGTTGCGGACCAACAGGGAGATTGCCGAAAAGCTCAACATCAGCACCAAGACCATCGAGGCGCACGCGGACAACATCAAGCAAAAACTGAATCTCGAAAACAGCCGTCACTTGCTGCAGGCAGCGATCGACTGGGTCGAAGGTCGTTAAACAGGGGTCTCTGCATACTGTCTACTCTCCGACCGGCCAGCCGACTCAGCCACTGCGCGGTATTGACCGCCAGTCCCGAGGCCAGGCCGGCCACCCCGGTTTGCGCATAAAGGGCGACGGCGACGACCGGTTGCAGGATATTCCACGTTGGGCACGGCATTGCGTTAGGATTGCATCCTTGCTCATCCCGGCAGTTTGCAAGCATGAACACGCTCGAGAACTCGCCCTTCAAGGCGTATGACATCCGTGGGCGCGTGCCCGACCAGCTGGACGAGGATCGCGCCTTTCTCATCGGCCAGGCCTATGCCCGCGTGGTACGGCCTGCGGGACCGGTCGCCATCGGCTACGACATGCGCCGGTCCAGCCAGTCCCTGGCGGCCGCCCTGGCGCGTGGCCTCAATCGCGCCGGCGTCGAAACGTACGACATCGGGCTGTGCGGTACGGAAGTCGTCTACCACGCCGCGTCGATGGACGGCGTGGGCGGCGGCATCATGATCACCGCCAGTCACAACCCGGCCAATTACAACGGCATGAAGATGGTCCGCGAACAGGCCATCCCCATCAGTGCCGATACCGGCCTGAAAGACATGGAAGCGCTGCTGGCCGACGGCCTCGAGCCGATTACGGTCGACAAGCCGGGCCGGCACCGTCGCCTGTCGGTATTCGACGACTACGTTCGACGCATCAAGTCGTTCATCGATACCAGCCAATTGAGTGCCGCAAAGGTCGTGGTCAATCCGGGAAACGGCTGTGCCGGACCGGCTTTTGACGCGCTCGCCGAAAACCTCCCGCTGGAAGTGGTTCGCCTCCACCACGAGCCCGACGGCGATTTCCCCAACGGCGTTCCCAACCCGCTGCTGCCGGAAAACCGCGAGGAAACGGCCCAGGCCGTCATCGACGCCGGCGCCGATTTCGGTATCGCGTGGGACGGCGACTTCGACCGCTGCTTCTTTTTCGACCACAACGGCCGCTTCATCGAGGGCTATTACCTGGTTGGCCTGTTTGCCCGCCAGCTGCTCGAGAAATCGCCGGGCGAGAAGATTGTTCTCGATCCCAGGCTGACCTGGAACACCCTGGCGGAAGTCGCCGACGCCGGTGGCACCGCCCTGGTCAACAAGAGTGGGCACGCCTTCATCAAGGAGCGCATGCGCTCGGAAAATGCGCTCTACGGCGGAGAGATGTCGGCGCATCACTACTTCCGCGATTTCAGCTACTGCGACTCGGGCATGATCCCCTGGTTGCTTCTGCTCGAACGTATCGCCCTGACCGGCAAGTCTCTGGCCGAACTGGTCGACGAACGCATTCGCGCCTTCCCCTGCAGCGGCGAAATCAACTTCACCGTCGATGATCCCCAGGCGGTCATGGACCGCATTCTGAATCACTTTTCGCCCGACGAGCCCCGCATCGACCGCACCGACGGCATCAGTCTGTCCTTCGACGCCTGGCGCTTCAACCTGAGAGCGTCGAACACCGAACCGGTCATCCGATTGAACGTGGAAACTCGCGCCGATGAAGCGCTGTTGAAGGAGAAAACCGAGCTCTTGCGCAGCTTGATCGGCTAGAAAGTCCGGGAAGGCTGCGCCAGCGAATCAATCTCGACGCGATTCCGGCCGGCATTCTTGGCGCGGTAAAGCGCCCGGTCGGCACGACGCAACATTCGTTCCCAGTCGTCGCGAAGCGGATCGTAGCTGACCACTCCGACGCTCGTGGAAACCTCGATCCTGCGCCCGCGAAATTCAAACGGCCGCTCGGCCAGAGACAGCCTCAGCCTTTCACCCACCTGGCTGGCCCGCTTCGGCCCCGCCCCCGGCAACAGGACCAGAAACTCTTCCCCACCGACCCGAAACGCGACATCACCCTCACGAATCACCTCTCGAAGGCGAGCGGCCGCCTCGGCCAGTACGTGGTCGCCGGCGGCGTGACCATGCTCGTCGTTGACCTGCTTGAAATTATCGAGATCGAGCAGGATTAGCGACAAATCGTGCTCGCCACGCTGGGCTCGCGACAGTTCGCGGCCGGCAAACTCATCGAGCGAATACCGATTGAGCAGGCCGGTCAGGGCGTCGTGCCGGGCCAGAAACTGCAGATGCACTTCCTTGCGCCGGAAAAGCATCAGCGACAGTGAGATCGTAAGCGCCATGAAGAACAATACCGAAGTGAAGAACACCGGTACCAGGACCGATTCGGCATTCGGGTCAATGGGCAGGTTGTCCGCCATGGAGATATAGAAGGCGCGCACCACCAGAAAGCAGGCGTTGATCAAGATCACGACGGCCACGGCTAGTCGGTAGGGCTTGAGCGGCTGCTCCCCGGCACGCCAGAGAGCGGTGGCGATAACCAGGGAGAAGGCCAGGAATAGCGCGGTGAGCACTCCGATGCGGACAACCGGCTCCTGGTACATAAGGGGCAACTGCCAGGTCGCCAGCGGCACCATCAGTGCGGCAACCAGCACCGGCAAAGTCCAGCGCGACCGTTCCAGGTGCTGCTGAACACCCAGCAGCAACATGCCGTAGGCCAAGGTGACGCTGCCGTTGACCAGGGCCAGTAACAGGCGGCGATCCAGCCACTCGATGTCGAGCATGGTCAGATTGCCCAAGCCGTGGCCCAGACCGAACAGCAACCCGGCCAGCGCCCAATCGGCGATCGCTCGCTCGCGGTTGCCGGCCAAATAGATCCCGGCCATGGTGACGGCCATGAAAAGCGCCGCCAGCGCCGACACGACTGCCAGCGTGAAGGCATCCAGGTTCAGCATCGGCGCCCGTCCCCTCCCCCTTGGTTTGACTCCGGCTTATCCTAGCATTTATTCGCTTTCACTCATCAGTTCGGCGATCGTGTTGACCGGAGCCGAACCGTAGCTCAGAAATTCGTTGTGAAAGGCCTTCAGATCGAAGTCCTCGCCCTGCTCGGCCTTGAGCCGCTCGCGCAGGTCGTAAATGGCTGAATAGCCGGCATAGTAAGAGGTCAGCTGGACCTGCGTGAGCGTCAGCCGCCGCCACTTCTGGGTCGCTTCCGATTTTTCCTGGAAGGCCTCTTCCCGCATCATGCGCACGGCCTCGTCGCGCTCCATACCGCGTACGTGAACGGCGTAATCGAGAATCGCGTTGTGCGTAACGCGCAGCAGCCACTTGCCGTGCATCAGCCACAATTCCGGCGCCTGATCGCCCCAGCCCTGCTCGAGCATCATCCGCTCGGCATAGACGGCCCAGCCCTCGACCATCGCACCGTTGCCGAACAGGCTCTTGACCAGGCTGGGCGACTTGTTGGCATGCAGCAGCTGGGTATAATGCCCGGGAATACCCTCGTGGATGTTGAGGATCTGCAGCATCCAGTCGTTGTACTCGCGCAGATAGCTGGCTGCCTGCTCCTCGCCAAAGGTCTCCAGCGGCGTGACGTTGTAATAGGTGTCGGCGTCGGGGTTGAACGGCCCCGGTGCACTGACCGAGGCAATGGCACCGCTGCCGCGCATGTACTCGGGCGTCTCGCGCACGATAAGCGGCTTGTCCGGATCCTGGTCGAGCAGGTCGTTTTCGCGCACGAATTCGGCCAGCTCAGGTATCTGTTGTCGGATTTCGTCGACGAAATCTTCCACCGCCACGTGTTCCTGCGACAGACGATCGATCATTTGCCCGATACGCGCCAGGCGATCTTCGGGCATGGGCTCCCCGGTGAAGTACTTCGGCCAGAGCTCCTTGGTATAGCCGTCCATCTCGTCGAGCAGGCGCTCCTTTTCGGCCTGGGCGCGGCGGTACAACTCCGCCGCGGTGAAGTCGGCCTGGATGTCGTAGGCAAACTTCTCCTCGTAGAGCGCTTCCCCCAGACGGAACGGACGTGCGTTTCCGGATTCCTCGAGCTTTGCCAAGCGCTGTTCGAGCCAGCCGACCCAATCCTCGATGGCGGCTTCGGCGCCAGCCAGTGCATCGGACAGCGAGTCGGACAGATCGGCGTCGAGTTGCGCTTCGTCAGCCTTTTCGCGGATATCGTCCAGAACGCTCAGGCTTCCGCGGTTCTGGCTGATGGCCAGTTCAGTGTGTTCCAGCGTGGGCGTGCCCAGGCTCTCGCGCGCCGCCTCATAGTAGGCCGGCACATGCTCGAGGCGGTCGCGAATCAGGGCCAACCGCTCCGGCAGCGGGGCAAACTCGGTGTTGAGCAAGATATTCAGGGGACCGGCGACGTTGTAGTTGGATGGCTGCCACTCCCACGATCTCAGCGTCCGGGTATAGAAGCGGGCCGACTCGAGCCGGTTCTCCAGCAGATCGTAGTCGGTGCGCTGGTCGACTGGCAGTGCCTCACGGTCGAATTCACCGAGCCGCTCCAGGGCGTCGGCGACGAATGCCAGTTCGTCGCGACGGTGCGCTGCGTCCGGAATCGAAACTTCACCGGCATTCTCGTAGCGCCCCTGGTAAATCGCCCACTCGGGCGAGCGCTGAAGCATCTCATCAATCAACTGGTCGGCAAAGGCATCGAAGGCGGCCACGTCCGTCTCGGCAGCCGCTGGCTCGGACGAGTCACTGGTGCCCTGCCCGGCGGTTGCCTGGGCCGATTCGTCGCCGGCGCCGGCTCGATCCGGCTCCGATTGATCGGCGCACGCGCACAGGACAAGGAGAAGTGATAGCGCAAAAAAGCGGTTGATGACGGTCATGGCGCGAATTCCGGATGTGTGCAACCCTGTGATCGTACCGTATTCTGCGAGGGTGTCGCAGGGCTTGTCGGTTGCAGCCCGGCGTGCCCGGTCCTACTAATGCAACCGAAAGTATTGCCTCATTCAGGGCTCCGGACGGATTCGCCTGCAAGGCAAAGTGGCGAAGGCATAGTCATTCTACGTCGAGCCACTTTAACGCCACAGGCGGATTCGTCCGGAGCCCCCGCAGGGCTTGCCTCTCGGCGATCCTGGACTGCGTTGTCGGCGCTTGATGTAGGCCCGGGCTACACCCAGCACGCCGACGCCTTGCCACGAGCGCCGAGAGGCAAGCTGATTGTGGCAATACTTCCGGCTGCATTAGTATAGTCAACCGCATGAACCACAACTCCGAACATCGCGAAGAATTGCTCAATTCGCTGACGCACGGCCTGGGTGCGATTCTCAGCGTTGGCGCCGGCGCCGTACTGATCACCCTGGCCGCCATTCATGCCGGGGCACGCGAGATCGTGAGTGTCTCGGTATTCGTTGCCTCGCTGACGCTGCTTTATACGGCATCGACCCTCTACCACGCCGCTCGTCACCCGGTATGGAAGGCGCGTCTGAAGGTACTCGACCACTGCGCCATCTTCCTGCTGATTGCCGGCACATACACGCCATTTACCATCGCCACGCTCAAAGGAAGCTGGGGCTGGTCCCTGTTCGGCGTCATCTGGGGTCTGGCCGTCATCGGCGTGATCTTCAAGGTCTTTTTCACCGGCCGTTTTCGGAAACTGTCGACGGCCACGTATCTGGGAATGGGCTGGCTGGTGGTCGTCGCACTCGTGCCGTTGAGTCAGGTCGTCGCGCCAACGGCCATGCTCTGGCTGGTTCTTGGTGGCATTCTCTATACCGCGGGTACACTTTTCTACCACGTCGAACGCCTCCCCTACGCACACGCCGTCTGGCATCTTTTTGTTCTGGCGGGCAGTATCTGCCATTTCATCGCAGTCACTGTCCAGATGATTGCGCATCCGGCCTGAGATTCCCCAAGGCCTCGACAATGCCTGGCACTTCACCCGCCGAGATCGCACGGCTGAAGAAGTAGCCCTGAAAGCTGTCGCATTCCATCTGCGTGAGGATGTCGAGCTGTTCGATTTTCTCGACACCCTCCGCCACGACCTTCAGATGCAGGCAGCGCGCCATGCTGATGATGGCGGCAACCAGGTCACGATCAGAATCTCTGGCAGCCAAATCGAGAATGAAAGACCGATCGATCTTGAGGGTATCGAGATCGAACTCCTTGACATAGGACAGGGATGAGTATCCCGTACCGAAATCGTCGAGCGAAATATGCACGCCCATGGCCCGCAAGCGTCGCAGCACGTCCTGACCGGCCTGCACCTGTTCCATCAGCATCGATTCGGTGATCTCCAGGGTCAGCAGTCCGGGCGGCAGGTCGGTGCGCTCGAGCATCCGCTCGACGGTCTCGGCAAGGCGGCCGGTCTGGAACTGTCTCGCCGAAAGGTTGACCGATATCGGTAGCCCTTCGATACCCTGCCGGTACCATTCGGCGGCCTGTTCGCAGGCCCGCTCGAGCACCCAGTCGCCCAGCGGCACGATCAGGCCGCTCTCTTCCGTGGCACGAATGAATTCGGCCGGCATGACCAGTCGCCCGTCGGGAGCGCGCCAGCGGACCAGCGCTTCGGCACCACAGACATGGTATTGAGGGCTGGCAGCGACAATGGGCTGGTAATGCAGCTCGAATTCCCGGGCGTCGAGGGCGTGGCGCAGGCGCGCGTCGAGCTGCAGCCGCTTGCTGGCCGACTGCACCATCGATTCATTGAAATGTTGCCAGGTATTCCTGCCGCGGCGCTTGGCCTGATACATGGCGGCATTGGCGAATTGAAGCAGCTCGGTCACCGTCCGTGCATCGTCGGGCGAGACACAGATGCCGATGCTGGCACTGACGTAAACTTCACTGCGGTTGGCGAGCATGAAGGGCTCGGCGATGGCTTCCAGCGTCTTCCGGGCACAGGCCGTCGCGGCATCATGCGCATCCGTCCCGCTCAGATCGATGACGAACTCGTCGCCGCCCAGATGTGAGAGCCCGGCACCGGGGGGCAGTCCACCGCGTAGCCGGCGCGCCACCATGACCAGCAAATCATCACCGATCGGGTGACCGAAGCTGTCGTTGACGTTTCTGAAATGGTCAAGGTCGATGTACAGGACAGCAATGCGCTCCTCGCCCGTCCTGGCACCAGCGAGAAGCCGGCGCAACTGGTCCTGCAGCAGCAATCGATTGGGCAAGCCGGTGAGCGGGTCGTAGTAGGCCAGTTGTTCAAGCCGCTTCTGGGCCTGCTTCAGGTCGCTGATATCGGTGAAGATCCAGGCATACTGCTCGTTGCCGCCTCGATCGGCGCCGATGTCGGTCACGGTGGCCAGGAACGGCCGCTCGGAGCCATCCGCACTTCGGTTCCAGATTTCGCCGTTCCAGTAGCCCCGTTGGGCCATGGAGTGTTCCAGCTCCGAGAAGAAGCGTTCGTCGTGTCGGGATGAATGAAGGGTGGCCAGATCACGGCCGATCAGGCGATCCTGGGAGATGCCGGCCATGCGCTCGAAGGCCGGATTGGCCGCAACAATCCGCTTGCGCTGATCGGTCAGCACCACACCTTCGTGGGTGCGTTCGAAAATTACGGCCGTCTGACGCAGTTCACGAATCAGGCCGGCCTGATCACCCAGCGCGCGCCAACTCAACCAGAACACCAGAATCGCACTGGCCAGTACGAACAGCCAGCCCTTGTAGGTCTGAAAAGTCGTGAGCAGGGCAGTGTCTCCGGCCAGCTGTTCGACGGCCGAATCGGAGAGGAAAATCCACAACGCACCCGCTGCCGCATAGATCAAGGCGACCTTAAGCGCATAGCTGCCAGTGAGCTTCATGGACCACCCTCCCTTCCGGACAGGAATGCGACGTGATTTCGCAGGCGATTCCCGGCCGGGAACCAACTATACTACGAAAGCGTCGAAACCCTGAAACGCCGGTGTTCACCGGTCTTTCGAAAAATCAGACAATGGAGTCCCCCATGTCAGCCAATGTCCGAAATTACGCATTTCTACCGGGATTGATCCTGCTTGTCGCGGTATTGAGCGGCTGCGCCTCGGCACCTTCGGACGATGCGCTCATCAGCGAATCACGTTCGGCCCTGGCCACCTTCATCGACAAGGATCCCGGCTTGCAGCGCTGGGTTGACCAAGCCTACGGTTACGCCGTGTTTCCCAATATCGGCAAGGGGGGCTTCTGGGTCGGCGGTGGCTTCGGCCGCGGCATCGTTTTCGAGGAGGGACGGCCGGTCGGCCGCGCCTCGGCCTCACAGGCCACTATCGGTCCGCAAATCGGCGCCCAGTCCTACAGCCAGGTGATCTTTTTCCGCGACGAGGCCGCCCTGCGCCGCTTCCAGCGGGAAAGTTTCGAATTTTCCGCCCAGGCCACCGCTGTGGCCGCCACCGAAGGGCGCTCGGCAACCACCAGCTACGAGCGGGGCGTGGCGGTATTCAATCATGCCCGTGGTGGTCTGATGGCCGAAGCCTCCGTCGGCGGGCAGAAATTCCGCTACTGGTCGCTTTAATCGTCCGAACGATCCTCAACCGCCTCATCGGCAAGGAATTGCAAGCGCGCCAGGCGGGCATAAAGGGGGCTTTCGGCCACCAGGCGCTGGTGACTGCCCTGGGCCACTGCCCGCCCCTGGTCGAGCACCACGATTCGGTCAGCACGCCTGACCGTTGCCAGCCGGTGCGCGATCACGAGCACCGTCCGGTCGGTGCTGATGTCGTTGAGTGCGTCCTGGACCAGGCGCTCGCTCTCCGCGTCCAGGCTGGCCGTGGCTTCGTCAAGCAACAAAAGCGGCGGTTGCTTGATCAGTGCGCGGGCGATCGCAATGCGCTGCCGCTGGCCACCGGACAACCGCATACCACGCTCGCCCAGAAAGGTCTCGTAGCGGTCTGGCCAGCGTTCCAGAAACTCGTCGGCGTGGGCTGATCGCGCGGCCCGGGCAATGACGTCCGGTTGCGCACCGGGGCTGCCGTAGGCGATGTTATCGGCTGCGCTACCGGAGAACATCGTCACATCCTGCGGCACGACACCCAGTCGGCGGCGAAGCTCGGCCAGATCCAGCTCGCGCACGTCGACGCCGCCCAGGCGAATGCAGCCAGCCGCGGGGTCGTAGAAGCGCAACAGCAGCTGAAACAGGGTCGACTTGCCCGCGCCGGACGGCCCGACAATAGCGACCGTCTCACCCGCTTCTACCTTGAAGCTCAGGCCACGAAGCACGGCCTCGTCGGGACGTGAAGGATACGCGAAGTCAACCGCGTCGAATTCTACCGACAGCGGCCCTTCCGGCAGGCTCCGGGGCGATGCCGGGCTGACGATCGACGGCCTGGCTTCGAGCAGTTCGGCCAGCCGCTCCATGGCACCCGCGGCCCGCTGCAACTGGCTCCAGATTTCGCTGAGGCTGGCGGTCGAGCCCGCAGCAATGGCGGCATAGAGCACGAACTGGCCGAGTTGCCCCGGGGTCATGTCCCCGGTCAGCACCGAGCGTGCGCCAAGCCAGAGCACGAAGGTGATGGCTCCGAAGGTCATCAGGATGATCAGCACGATCAGAAGGGTGCTGGCACGAATCCGGTCGCGCGCGGCAACGAAGGCCGACTCGACGGCGGCGGAAAAGCGCTCTCGCTCGCGCATTTCCTGGGCGAAAGTCTGGACAGTCTGGACGGCATTGATGGTCTCGTCGCCGTGCGCGCTGAAATCGGCCACGCGGTCCTGGGCATTGCGCGAAAGTCGACGCACCCAGCGACCGAGCAACACGACCGGTACGATGATCAGCACGATCAACATGCCGATCACACCGGCCAGCGACGGAGCGGTGAACACCAGCGCCACCGAGCTCGCGACCAGCATCAGCAGATTGCGAATACCGAAAGACACGGTCGAACCAACCAGGGTCTCGACCAGGGTCGTGTCGGTGTTCAGTCGCGATAGCACCTCACCCGTGCGGGTGGTGCCGAAAAACTCCGGACTCATCGCCAGCACCCGCTCATAGACGGATGTTCGAATGTCGGCGACAACACGCTGCCCCAGCCAGCTCACCCAATAGAACCGCAGACCGCCCCCGATCGCCATCATCGTGGCGGCGGCGAACAATAGCCAGAACCAGCGATTGATATTGCCGATGTTCTCGGCCATGAAGCCGCGGTCGATGACCTGGCCCACCGCTGCCGGAATGGCCAGCGCGCCGGCCGCGGAAACCGCCAGAAACAGCAACGCGAATGCGATCTGGAGACGGTAGCGCCGGATGAAGGGCCTGAGAGCACGCAGTGAACCCAACCGCCGGCTGGTTGGCCGCTGGGTAGCGTCGGTTTCGTTCATGCAACCTCCCGGGTGGGAATACGGGCTCGCCGGTAGTGTCGCCAACCGGCGATGGTAAACAGGATCAAGGCGGTCCAGACACAGGCGAAAGTCACGGCATGATCGAGTGTGAAGGGCTCATCGAAAAGGAACACGGCCAGCACGAAGGTCATGCTCGGCGCAAGATACTGCATGAGTCCGATCGTGCTCAGATTGAGACGGCGTACGCCGGTCGCGAAAAGGACGAGCGGTACCAGCGTCACCAGCCCAGTGCCGGCAAGCAAGGCCGCTTCACCCGCGGAACCGAAATCGAAGGCCAGAATACCGCGACGATCCAGCCAGAACAGCCACAACAGCGCCAGGGGCGTCATCAGCAGGGTTTCCCAGAACAGACCGATCAGCGGGCCGACGTCGGTCTTCTTGCGCACGACACCATACAGGGCAAAGCTGAACGCCAGCATCAAGGCGATCCATGGGAACCGGCCGACGCGCACCGTCATCCAGGCGGTGCCGATGAAAGCCAGCACCACAGCGATGGTCTGCAGCCTTCCAAGCCGCTCGCGAAAGATCAGCATGCCGAGTAAAACGTTGACCAGTGGATTGATGAAATAGCCCAAGCTCGTCGACAGTACTCGATTGGTATTGATTGCGTAAACGAAGACCAGCCAATTGACGGCAATGAGTATCGCACTGATCATCAACGCTGCGAGCACCCGGCGATCGACGCGAATGCGCGCAATCAGCCCTCGCCGCTCGCGGGCGACGAGGACGATGCCGAGGAAGACCATAGACCAGATCACGCGATGAGCGATGATCTCGTCGGCGCCGACATGTCCCAGCAATTTGAAATACAGCGGCGCCAGACCCCAGATGCAGAAAGCGCCCAGCGCGGCTGCCAGGCCTGCGATACGATCCTGATCGGATGTCACTGACCGGTCTCTTCATCCAGTCCCGCTGCTTCACCGTGCTGTCCGGACATCTCGGGCGTCAGTGAGGCGAGCTGCGGCCGGGCCAGGCTACCCGAGAGCGCCAGGTACGACGCTTCTGCCCCCGTGCCCATGAGTTCACCGCCGAGTGTGCCGTCTGGCAGCTCGATGGCCGCCCATCCGCTACCGGACAGTTCGCCGCCGATGAGCTCAAAGCCGGGAATCTCCACGAATCTGGGCGTTATCCGGAGCTCTCCGTTGAATTGATCGAATTCATGGACGGCGGGCTCGCCGTTTTCACGTGCGACGCGCCAGTAACCGTCCCAGAGTTCGTATCGACCTTCGAGGCGATAGCCGTTACGGCCCTCAATCGGCCAGTTCAGGGTGAGCATGGACTCGCCGCTGCCGTCGACGACCGCCGGCAGCTTCCACCACTCGAGCAACTGATCGAGGTCAGCCAGGCTTACGTCGAGAGCCAGTGATTCCGGGACCTGTCCCGTCAGAACACCGCTTGCATCGACCAGGCCGCCGGGAAAGACGGCAGCCAGGTTCACTCCCATGCCGGCTGACCGGGAACGAAGATCGATACGGGCGTTGGAGAGTTCAGCCGGGCCGATCTTCAATCGATCGAATTGCAGCTGGGAGCGCAGATCCACGTGTGCCGAGAGTGCCGCCAGACCCGCTTCCAGATCCGTTCCGATACTCTGGGCAACTACCCTCCTGACCGCCAGCCAATCAAGTTTACCCCCGGAAAGGAGCAGGTCGGAAGACGGCGATGAGCCGCCGTGATAATTGAGTGACAGGTCGAAAGTTTCTTCCCCGAGGCGCAGGCGCCCGCCGGCCAGCGCGACGCGGAATGGATCGTCCGGCGAAGCGGTCAGGTCCCCGACCAATGCGACCTTCTCGTCGAGTGCGACCAGGCGTCCCTCGAGCAGCATGTCGCGAAGACGAACCGGGTAGTCCGGCGAAGCCGGGATATGCAGTTTCCCCTCGACGCTGACGTCATCAAGAATGGGCGGGTCACCCAGGTCGCCGCTGAACTGAAAGGCCACCGTCCGGTCCAGGCTGAAACGGTCAAACTCGATAAAATCGATTGTGACGGTTCGGGGAGCACCGTCGCTCCCGCCCGGCAACACGAGGGTCACGTCCCGCAAGTGCAAGGCGCGCCCCGACAGCAACCTGGCACTGGAACGGATGGCACTCAGGGGGTCGGAAGATGCACCGTCCGGGTCGACGCTTGCAACATTGATGACTGCGCCGCTGAGCTGCATCTGCGCCGGAGCCAGTTCTCCCTGCAACAGGGGAAGGAATCGCAGGTTCATGCTGACGCGTTGTGCTCGCATGGTTGCGGGACCGTCATGGCCCCCCGGCCCGGCAATGATCACGTCCTCGGCATTGACTTCGGGCCGGGGAAACAGGCTGAACCGAAGCGCTCCGACGATCTCGACTCGCCGGCCGACCTGCTCGCTGAGCCGATCGGAAACAATCCCTTTCATTCGGGCTTCGTCAAAATAGATGGCGGCCGTACCCCACAGGCCGAGCACGATGATCGCGAGGGCGGCGGAAAGAATGATCGTTCGGCGCATCCGAGAATCCGGGTCATTCAACGGTGAGGCGGGAAACAACGACCCGCAGTCGCACATTGTAGCCCACGTCCAACCGTGATCTCGGATTCATGCGAAGAAGTCTCTGAACAAAAAAAGCCCGGCAACGAGGGCCGGGCTTCCTGAACCTCCGGTCTCGATCCGGATGCTATTCAGCTGTCTCCGCGCTCGGCGCGTCCGGGCGGTCGACCAATTCCACATACGCCATCGGCGCATTGTCGCCGGGCCGGAAACCGCACTTGAGAATGCGGAGATAGCCGCCGGGGCGTTCGCGGTACCGCGGACCGAGCTCCGAAAAGAGCTTGCCCACGGCGTCGCGATCACGCAGGCGATTGAATGCCAGGCGACGGGCGGAAACGTTGTCTTCCTTGGCCAGCGTAATCAGCGGTTCGGCCACGCGCCTCAGCTCCTTGGCCTTGGGCAGCGTGGTCTTGATGAGCTCGTGCTCGATCAGGCTGGCAGTCATGTTACGGAACATCGCTCGGCGATGTGGCGAATTCCGGTTGAGCTTGCGACCTGCTTTACGGTGACGCATCGTTTTCTCCTCAGTGCTCGGTGCGCGCCAGCGACGGCGGCGGCCAGTTCTCCAGGCGGGTACCCAGCGACAGATCGTGGGTCGCCAGCACCGTCTTGATCTCGGTCAGGGACTTCTTGCCCAGGTTGGGTGTCTTGAGCAGCTCGGTCTCCGTCCGCTGCACCAGGTCACCGACATACTGGATGTGCTCGGCCTTCAGGCAGTTGGCCGAACGTACCGTCAACTCCAGATCGTCGATCGGGCGTAGCAGGATGGGATCGAAACTCTCGGTCGTCGTTTCCGTCTCGTCCTTTTCCCGGGCGACGAAGTCGACAAACACCGACATCTGGTCGACCAGAATGCCGGCAGCCAGCTTCACGGCGTCCTCGCAGCTCATCGTGCCGTTGGTCTCGATGTCCAGAACCAGCTTGTCCAGGTCGGTGCGCTGGCCAACGCGAGCGCTCTCGACGCTGTAGGCCACGCGATGGACCGGGCAGTAGGAAGCGTCGAGCTGCAGACGACCGATCGTGCGCGTCTCCTCCTCGTTGAACTTCAGAGCCGCAGCCGGCTGGTAGCCGACGCCCCGGGTCACCTTGAGCTGCATGCGCAGCTTGCTGGCCTTCGTCAGGTTGCAGATCACGTGTTCGGGGTTGAGCACGTCAATGTCGTGATCGAGCTGGATGTCGCCCGCGGTGACCGGTCCGGCCTTGTCCTTGCTCAGGGTCAGGGTGGCCTCATCGCGACTGTGCATGCGAATGGCGACATCCTTGAGGTTGAGCATGACCTCGACGATATCTTCCTGCAAGCCTTCGACAGACGTGTACTCATGAAGCACGCCGTCGATCTCGGCTTCGGTGATCGCACTACCGGGAATCGACGACAGCAGTATGCGCCGCAGGGCATTGCCCAGTGTGTGCCCGAAGCCGCGTTCCAGCGGCTCGAGCGTAATGCGGGCTCGTCGCGACGAGATCTCGTCGACAACCAGGCCCTTGGGCTTGAGCATCGTGCCGATAAGTTCGCTTATCTGGCCTGACATGTTTGCCTCTCCAAAATCGGTTTTCGTTTGCAGCGCAGGCGCTTGAAGGCCTGCGGCTTACTTCGAGTACAGCTCGACGATGAGGTTTTCGTTGATATCCGGCGGCAGATCATCGCGATCCGGAGCGCCCTTGAAAACACCTTCCATCTTGTCGAAGTCCACGTCGATCCATGTCGGAACCAGATCCAGTTCGCGCGCCACATTGATGGCTTCCTGGATGCGCAGCTGCTTCCTGGCCTTTTCCCGGATCGAGACGCGGTCTTCCGGCTGCACCTGGTAGGAGGGAATATTGACCACCTTGCCGTTGATCTCGACCGACTTGTGGCTGACCATCTGACGCGCCTGCGCCCGGGTCACCGCGAAACCGAGCCGGTAGACGACGTTGTCCAGGCGGCCCTCGAGAAGCTGCAACAGGTTCTCGCCGGTCGCACCCTTACGTCGTGCCGCTTCTTTGTAATAGTTACGGAACTGCTTCTCGAGCACGCCGTACATCCGGCGCACCTTCTGCTTTTCGCGCAACTGCAACGCATAGTCCGACAGGCGCTGACGACGGCTGTCGCCATGCTGGCCCGGCGGCTGGTTCAGTTTGCACTTCGACTCGAGTCCGCGCGCGGGGCTCTTGAGGTTGAGGTCAACGCCCTCGCGGCGTGCGAGCTTGCAGGTTGGTCCAATATATCTAGCCATATCTCTTCAGTCTGCCTGCCGGTGACTTACACGCGACGTTTCTTGGGTGGACGGCAGCCGTTGTGCGGAATCGGCGTGACGTCCGTGATGTTGGTGATCTTGAATCCGGCCGCATTGAGCGAGCGAACCGAAGACTCGCGACCCGGCCCGGGGCCGTTGACGCGGACTTCGAGGTTCTTCATGCCGAATTCCTGGGCCGTCCGGCCGGCGCTGTCCGCCGCCACCTGGGCCGCGAACGGGGTCGACTTGCGCGATCCGCGGAAACCGGAACCACCGGAGGTGGCCCAGGAGACCGTGTTGCCCTGACGGTCGGTGATCGTGATGATGGTGTTGTTGAACGAGGCATGCACGTGAGCAATGCCGTCGACCACGGTCTTCTTGACCTTCTTTCTGCTTTTTGCGCTCTGCTGATTGGCCATCTGTTCCTACCTCAACGAATCGGGCGACGCGGACCCTTGCGGGTACGGGCGTTGGTACGCGTGCGCTGGCCGCGAACCGGCAAGCCACGACGATGACGCAGACCGCGATAGCAGCCCAGGTCCATCAGGCGCTTGATGTTCATCGACACCTCACGGCGCAGATCGCCCTCGACGCTCATCTGACCGATCGTCTGGCGAAGCTTTTCCTGCTCCGCTTCGGTCAGGTCGCGCACTTTCGTGTCGGGGGCCACACCGGTGGCCGCGCAAATCTCGTAGGCCCGGGTTCGACCGATGCCGTAAATGTGAGTCAATGCCACCCAGGTGTGCTTCTGGACGGGCAGATTGACGCCTGCTATACGTGCCATTTGCTTGCTCCGTAAACCAATACGCCCGCTCGACGCAAACCAGCAATTCTACCGGGTTTTCCGGCCTTTGCCAAGCCCGTCGGACGGTGCTGTTTCATCCCTGCCGCTGCTTATGCTTGGGATCACTGCAAATGACGTAGACCACGCCCTTGCGGCGCACTACCTTGCAGTGGCGGCAGATCTTCTTGACTGATGCCTGAACCTTCATTACTGCTCTCCAATCATTCCGGCCGCGACTCGGCCCCTTGTCAGCGGCGAACCACGCCGCTTCGGCCATAACCCTTCAGGTTGGATTTCTTGAGCAGGCTGTCGTACTGATGCGACATTAGATGCGCCTGCAACTGGGCCATGAAATCCATGGTGACGATCACAATGATCAAGAGGGATGTACCGCCGAAATAGAACGGTACGTTCCACTGCATGATCAGGAACTCCGGCAGCAGACAGACCGCCGCCAGGTAGAACGCCCCGACCAGCGTCAGCCGGGTCAACACGTAATCGATGTATTCCGCGGTCTGGCGTCCCGGACGAATGCCCGGAATGAATGCCCCGGACTTCTTCAGGTTGTCGGCCGTTTCCTTCGAATTGAAGACAATGGCCGTGTAGAAGAAGCAAAAGAACATCACCATGCCGCCGAAGATGGCGATATAAATCGGTTGCCCCGGACTCAGCTGTTGCGAGATCGTCTGAAGGATTCCGGACTGCCCCGCCTCGCCGAACCAGGTCGAGATCGTCGCCGGGAACAGCACCAGGCTGGACGCGAAAATCGCCGGAATCACGCCGGCCATGTTGACCTTCAACGGCAGATGGGTTGATTGGCTGCGATAGGCCTGCCGGCCCTGGCGCTGTGCGTAGTTGACCGTAATGCGCCGCTGCCCCCGCTCGACGAAGACCACGAAAGCGGTCACCGCCAGCGCGAGTACCAGCAGGAAGGTTGCCGTCAGTATGCCGAGCTGACCCGTCCGCACCAGTTCCAGGGTCGAACCGATGGCTCGCGGCAGTTCAGCGACGATACCGGCGAAAATCAGAATCGAGATGCCGTTGCCAATACCACGCTCGGTGATTTGCTCACCCAGCCACATCAGGAAAACCGTCCCTGCCGTCAGCGTGATGACCGCCGCCATTACGAAGCCGGGTCCAGGCGATATCACAACGGGCAGATTGGAACCGGCACTCTGGCTCTGCAGCGCCATCGCTACACCGAAGGATTGGAAGGACGCCAGCACGACCGTGAAGTAACGCGTGTACTGGGTAATCTTGCGGCGACCCGACTCGCCTTCCTTGCGCAACTGCTGAAGTTGCGGGATGGCATGGCTCATCAACTGGATGATAATGGCCGCCGAAATATAGGGCATCACGCCGAGCGCGAAGATCGAGAAACGGCCCAGCGCACCACCGGAGAACATGTTGAACACGTCCACGATGGTGCCGCTCGACTGGTCCATCAGCTCCACCAGGGCGATCGGGTTGATGCCCGGCACCGGAATGAACGTACCGAAACGGAAGATCAGCAGAGCGACCAACACCACGAACAGGCGCTGGCGCAGCTCCTTGAGCCGACCGATTCCGCCGAGCATGCCGGCCATTTCCGATGGGTTGCGTGCCATTATTCGACCTTGCCGCCTGCGGCTTCGATGGCCTTGGCCGCACCGGCGGTCACGTGAATACCGCGGACGGTCACCGCCCGCTCGATGGCGCCGGTATTGACCAATCGAACCTTGCGGGTAACATCAGCGATCAGACCGGCTGACTTGAGCGAGTCGAGATCGATGACATCAGCATCGATTACGTTGATCTGGTACAGACGCAACTCGGCTGTGTGGCGGTTGACCGCGGAGCGGAATCCGACCTTGGGCACACGCCGCTGGAGCGGCATCTGGCCGCCTTCGAAACCGACCTTGTGATAGCCGCCCGAACGCGCCTTCTGACCCTTGTGACCCCGGCCCCCGGTCTTTCCCAGACCGGAACCGATACCGCGTCCGACGCGCTTGCGTTCGCTGCGGCTGCCTTCTACGGGCTGAATCGAATTGAGTTTCATGTCACCGTCCAAAAAGTTGAAATCAGGCTTCTTCGACCTGCACCAGGTAGTCGACCTTGCGGATCATGCCGCGAATGGCCGGCGTGTCTTCCAGTTCGACGGTCTGGTGCATGCGGCGCAGCCCAAGGCCGCGCACGGTTTCGCGATGCTTGCCGATCGTGTTGTTGATCGAGCGGACAAGCTTCACGCGCAGCTTTCCGGCATTCTTCTTAGCCATGGTATTCCAGGACCTCCTCGATCGACTTGCCGCGCTTGATGGCGACCTTTTCGGGCGACGCCATGGCCTGCAGGCCCTTCATCGTGGCGCGCACCAGGTTGATGGGGTTGTTTGAACCCAGGCTCTTGGCCAGAACATCGTGCACCCCGACCGCCTCGAACACGGCACGCATCGGGCCGCCGGCAATGACACCGGTACCTTCCGACGCCGGCTGCATGTAGATACGCGATCCGCTGTGACGCGCCTTGACCGGATGCCAGAGCGTCCCTTCGTTGAGGGAGATCCGCACCATGTCGCGACGGGCACGTTCCATCGCCTTCTGGATGGCGAGCGGCACTTCACGTGCCTTGCCGTAGCCGAAGCCGACCTTGCCGTCACCGTCGCCGACCACCGCGAGCGCCGTAAAGCTGAACTGGCGGCCACCCTTGACCACTTTGACCACACGGTTGATCGCGACCAGTTTCTCGATGAGATCGTCGGTGCTGTTTTCTCTAGCCATGATGAATTCCGTTAGCGTTAAAACTTCAGACCGGCTTCACGCGCGGCATCCGCCAGCGCCTTGACCCGTCCGTGGTATCTGAAACCGGAGCGATCGAACGCCACGCCTTCGACGCCGGCTTCGAGGCCGCGCTCGGCGACCTTCTTGCCCACGGCCTGGGCCGCTTCCACACTGCAGGTGCTTTTCAGGCCTTCGGCCACATCCTTTTGCAGTGTCGACGCCGAAGCGATGGTGTGCTGACCGCCCGATGCGATGATCTGTGCATAAATGTGCTGACCCGAGCGGTGCACGCTCAGGCGCGCCTGGCTCGAACGCGTGATGCGAGCGCGGTTCTTGCGCGCACGACGCAGTCTTGATTGATTCTTGTCCTTCATGATCGTTTCCTCAGGCCTTCTTGGCTTCCTTCATCACGACGCGCTCGCCGGCGTAGCGCACACCCTTGCCCTTGTAGGGCTCCGGCGGACGGTGGCCGCGAATCTCGGCCGCCACCTGACCAACGAGCTGCTTGCTGCTGCCCTTGATAACGACTTCGGTCTGGCTGGGC
The DNA here is from genome assembly GCF_003417465.1 of Wenzhouxiangella sp. 15190. Taxonomy (GTDB): domain Bacteria; phylum Pseudomonadota; class Gammaproteobacteria; order Xanthomonadales; family Wenzhouxiangellaceae; genus Wenzhouxiangella. Next base: position 7,523 of record NZ_QVMV01000052.1, on the reverse strand, counting down.
GTCTCGATCGTGACCCCATCGGGAATCTCGAAATCGACCGGATGGCTGAAACCCAACTGCAGATTCAGTTTCTTGCCCTGAACCTGCGCGCGATAACCGACACCGCGGAGCTCGAGTTTCTTCTCGAATCCGTCAGTGACGCCTTGCACCATGTTGGCGATCAGTGCGCGCATCGTTCCGGCCATGGCCATCGTCCCGGACTTTCCCGGAGCGACAGACACCACGCCGTCTTCGACGCTCAAGTTCACCGTGGGGTGCATTTCCATTTCCAGCTCACCCTTGGTGCCCTTGACCTTGACCACACCGCCAGCATGGTTGAATTCGACGCCCTTGGGCAGTTCGATCGGGGCCTTGGCAATTCTCGACATTTCTAGTCTCTCCGAAAACTCAATCAGGCGACCATGCAGAGCACTTCACCGCCGTGGCCTTCCGATCGGGCCTGACGGTCCGACATGACGCCGTGCGAGGTGCTCACGATTGCAACACCGAGGCCGTTCAAAACGCTCGGCAGTTCATCCTTGCTGAAATACCGGCGCCGGCTCGGCAGGCTGTAACGATCGAGACGATCGATGACACCGCGGCCCTCGACATACTTCAACTCGATCGTCAATTCCCGCTTGGGGCCGTCCTCCTCGACGTGGAAGTCGCGGATGTAGCCCTCGTCCTTGAGGACGCCGGAAATGGCAATCTTGGCCTTCGAGGCCGGCATGCTCACGCTGCGCTTGTTGACCGCCTGCGCGTTCTTGATGCGTGCCAGCATGTCGGCAATGGGATCACTCATGCTCATTGCTCTTATCTCTCCTTACCAGCTAGCCTTGCGCAGACCCGGAATATCACCACGCATCGCCGCCTCACGCAGCTTGTTGCGACCCAGTCCGAACTTGCGGTAGTAACCACGCGGCCGGCCCGTCTGTCGACAGCGGTTGCGTCCTCGCACAGGCGAGGAGTCGCGCGGCAGCTTGTTGAGCTTGTGCATCGCATCCTGCTTTTCCTCGAAATCCACTTCGGGATCGGCGATGATGCGCTTGAGCTCGGTGCGCTTCTTGGCGTACTTCGCGGCCAGCTTGGCCCGGCGCACGTCGCGTTCTACCATGGAAACTTTAGCCATACCTTCTTTACTCCTTACTTGGCCCGAAACGGGAAGCCGAACGCTTCCAGCAGGGCCAGGCCTTCTTCATCCGTAGACGCCGAGGTCGTGATGGCGATATCCATACCGCGCAGCGTGTCGACCTGGTCGTAGTTGATCTCGGGAAAGATGATCTGTTCCTTCACACCCAGGTTGTAATTGCCGCGGCCGTCGAAAGCCTTGCGCGGAACACCGCGAAAGTCGCGCACGCGCGGCAAGGCAACGTTAACCAATCGATCGAGGAACTCGTACATCCGTTCCCGTCGCAACGTAACCATGCAGCCAATCGGATAGCCGTCGCGGATCTTGAAGCTGGCAACCGACTTGCGGGCCTTGGTAATCACCGGCTGCTGTCCAACAATCTTGGCCATGTCGGAAATGGCATTCTCGATGACCTTCTTGTCACCGACCGCCTCGCCAACGCCCATATTGACCGTGACCTTCTCGATACGCGGGACTTCCATCACGTTGGAATAACCGAACTTCTCGGTCAGCTTTCCGACGACTTCGTCCTTGTAGAATTCTCTTAGCCTTGCCATTGTCTTTTCCAGAAAATTTTCGATTTTCAGCTTGCTGCCGACGGACTGCACCGACCTCAGATATCGACCACTTCGCCGGTCGAACGATAGAAACGAACCTTGCGGCCGTCCTCCAGAAACTTGAAGCCCACGCGGTCACCCTTGCCGGTGGCCGGGTTGAACAGCATCACGTTCGAAGCGTCAATAGGCGCTTCGCGCTCGATAATGCCGCCAGGCTTCTGACTCTGCGGATCGGGCTTCTGGTGGCGCTTGACCATGTTGACGTTCTCGACCAGAAACCGCTGGTCCTTGAGCACCTTGAGCACATGACCGCGCTGGCCCTTGCTGCGGCCGGTCGTCACGATCACTTCGTCGCCCTTGCGTATACGTTCCATCTTGAACTCCTTACAACACTTCCGGTGCGAGCGACACGATCTTCATAAACTGACTCGTACGCAGCTCGCGCGTGACCGGACCGAAAATGCGGGTACCGATCGGCTCGAGTTTGCTGTTGAGCAGGACCGCCGCGTTACCATCGAAACGGATGAGCGAACCGTCACGGCGACGCACACCCTTTGCGGAACGCACCACCACGGCGTTATAGACCTCGCCTTTCTTCACCTTGCCGCGCGGAATTGCGTCCTTGACGGTCACCTTGATGACATCACCAATATTGGCGTAGCGGCGCTTGGAGCCACCGAGCACCTTGATGCACTGGACCTCGCGTGCTCCGCTGTTGTCGGCTGCCGACAATCTGGACTGCATCTGAATCATCTCATTCGCTCCGCTTACTGGGCCCGTTCGACCACTTCAATTACTTGCCAGGCCTTGGTCTTGGAGATCGGCCGGGTCTGCTCGATACGCACGGTATCGCCTTCATTGCAGTCGTTGTCGGCATCATGAGCATGCACCTTGCTCGAACGGCGAACGTACTTGCCGTACAGCGGATGCTTGACCAACCGCTCGAGACGAACCGTCACGGTCTTGTCCATCCTGCTACTCACGACGCGTCCGACGACACTGCGTTGCTTGCGTTCTTCGCTACTCATGCCTGCTTCTCATCCTGCTTCTGGTTGAGCACGGTCTTGACCCGTGCAATCTCCTTGCGGACACGGCGCATATCATGGGGTGTGCCCAACTGGCCGGTACCGTGCTGCATACGCAGGGAGAACTGCTCCTTGCGCAGATCCAGGAGCATGCTGTTGAGCTCGCTGGAATTCTTGTCACGCAGTTCACTCGCTTTCATTACAGCGTCCTCGCTACAAAGGTGGTGCGGACGCTCAGCTTGGCCGAGGCGCGGCGGAACGCTTCGCGCGCCACGTCTTCGCTGACGCCCTGAATCTCGTAAATCACTCGCCCGGGCTGGATCGGGGCCACCCAGAACTCGACGTTACCCTTACCCTTGCCCATGCGGACTTCAACCGGCTTCTTGCTCACCGGCTTGTCGGGGAACACGCGAATCCAGAGCTTCCCGCCACGCTTGACGTGGCGCGTAATGGCACGACGGGCCGACTCGATCTGGCGTGCGGTGATGAAACCGCGCGTGGTCGCCTGAAGGCCGTACTCGCCAAAGCTGACGCGATTGCCCACGTGAGCCAGGCCGCGATTGCGTCCTTTCTGCTGCTTTCTGAACTTGGTGCGTTTCGGCTGCAGCATGATTCAGTTCTCCTTGCGTGCACCGCTTTTGGCCGGTGCATTTTCCGAACTCTTCTCGGCGTACAGGTCGAAAACCTCGCCCTTGTACACCCAGACCTTGATACCAATGACGCCGTACGTCGTTGCGGCCTCGGCCGTGCCGTAGTCGATATCGGCGCGCAGCGTGTGAAGCGGCACGCGACCTTCGCGATACCACTCGCTGCGAGCGATGTCGGCACCGTTGAGGCGACCACCCACCTGTACCTTGATGCCCTGGGCGCCGAGTCGCATGGCGTTCCCCACCGAACGCTTCATTGCGCGGCGGAACATTACGCGACGCTCGAGCTGCTGGGCAATGCTTTCGGCCACCAGTCGCGCATCGAGTTCCGGCTTGCGAATCTCGTTGACGCGAATATGGGTCGGCACACCCATGATCTTGCCCACTTCACGACGCAGTTTCTCGATGTCCTCGCCCTTCTTGCCGATGACGATGCCCGGACGCGCCGTATGCACGGTGATCTCGGCCGATTTGGCCGGACGCTCGATCTCGATGCGACTGACCGCAGCATGCGAAAGCGCCTTCTGCAGGAACGCCCGAGCCTTGAGGTCAGTGTTGAGCTGGTCCGCGAAATCGCGCGACTCCGCATACCACTTGGCGCCCCAGTCCTTGGCGATCCCGAGACGAAAACCGGTTGGATGTACCTTGTGACCCATGATTAGTCCTCTGCCACGACAATGGTGATGTGACTGGTGCGCTTGAGAATGCGCGTGAAGCGACCCTTTGCCCGCGGCATGCCACGCTTGAAGGTCGGACCCTCGTCGACGAAGATCGTGCTGACCTTCAACTCGTCGATGTCGGCACCGCTGTTGTGCTCGGCATTGGCAATAGCGGACATCAGGACCTTGCGCACGATCTGCGCGGCCTTCTTGTTGCTGAACGTCAGCATCTCGTCCGCCCGCTCGACCGGCAAACCGCGAATCTGGTCCGCGACCAGCCGGGCTTTCTGCGGCGATATGCGCGCGCCCCGGAGCTTTGCTGTAGATTCCATCACCGTCTCGAACCCTTGGTTACTTGGACCTGCGGTCACCGCTGTGACCCTTGAATGTTCTCGTCGGCGCGAATTCGCCGAGCTTGTGACCAACCATGTTCTCGTTGATCAGAATCGGCATGTGCTGCCGACCGTTGTGCACGGCAATGGTCAGACCGACCATTTCCGGCATGATCATCGAGCGACGCGACCAGGTCTTGATCGGGCGCCGGTTGTTGGCTTCGACGGCCGCTTCCACCTTCACCTGAAGGTGATGATCGATAAACGGCCCTTTCTTGATCGAACGTGGCATAACGAATTCCTGTTACTTGCGCTTGCGTGAACGCGTAATGTACTGATTAGTGCGCTTGTTCTTGCGGGTGCGCTTGCCCTTGGTCGACTTGCCCCACGGCGTGACCGGATGACGGCCACCCGAAGTCCGGCCTTCACCGCCACCATGCGGGTGATCGACGGGGTTCATGGCCACACCGCGAACGGTCGGCCGCACCCCACGCCAGCGCTTGGCGCCCGCCTTGCCCATCTTTTCCAGATTGTGCTCGACGTTGGCCACCTGGCCGATGGTCGCTCGGCAATTCGAATGCACCTTGCGCATTTCGCCGGAGCGAAGCAGCACGGTCGCATACTGACCTTCACGCGCCACCAGCTGAACCGAAGCACCGGCACTGCGTGCGAGCTGGGCACCCTTGCCGGGCTTGAGCTCGACGGCATGCAACTGGGTACCGACCGGAATCGAGCGCAGCTGCATTGCGTTGCCCGGCTTGATCGGGGCTTCCGATCCACTGAGGATCTCGTCGCCGGCGCGTACGTGACGCGGCGCCAGGATGTAGCGCCACTCGCCGTCCAGGTACTTGACCAGGGCGATGTGTGCGCTGCGATTGGGATCGTATTCGATCCGCTCGACCGCACCCCGAATGCCGTCCTTGTCGCGACGGAAGTCAATGCGCCGATAGTGGTGCTTGTGACCACCGCCGCGATGCCGCGTCGTGATTCGGCCTGCATTGTTGCGACCGCCGGTCTTGCCCTGTGGCTCGAGCAACGGCGCATGCGGCTCGCCCTTCCAGAGATGGGGGTGCCGAATCTCTACGCGACCTCGACGGCCCGGAGATGTTGGTTTTGATTTGACGATTGCCATGATTCTATTCCCGGCTCGCGGTTATTCAGTCTGCCTGCACTTCTTCGATGGTCTGGCCGCTCTTGACTCGCACATAGGCTTTCTTCCAGCCCTTCTGGCGACCCGGCACGAAGCGGAAGCTCTTTTGCTTGCCCTTCACGTTGAGGACCTGCACCTGCTCCACGTCGACTTCGAACAGACCTTCCACGGCGCGCTTGATATCACCCTTGCTGGCGTCACGGCGCACCTCAAAAACGTACTGATTGCTGTCCGCCTGCAGTAGCGCCGTCTTTTCCGAAACGTGCGGCCTGCGGACAATCTGGTACATGCGTTCGGTCTTCATGCCAGCCACTCCTCGATCTTGTTGACGGCCGCCTTGCTCACGACCACCTTGTCCGCGCCTACCAGGCTGACCGGATTGAGACCTTCGACGGTCAACGCCTGAATACCCGGAATATTGCGACTGCCGAGGTAGAGATTGTCATCAAGTTCGACGTCAATCAGCACGCCGGAGACGACACCCAGCTCCGCGAGCTTCTCGCGTACCAGACGCGTCCTCGGCTCGGCGAACTCGAATTTCTCGACAACCACCAATCGCTCCTGGCGCACCAGTTCCGACAGGATCGACTTGATCGCTGCCCGGTACTGCTTGCGGTTGACCTTCTGCGTAAAGTCGCGCGGCTGCGCAGCGAAGGTCACACCACCGCTCCGCCACAACGGGCTTCGGATCGTGCCGGCGCGCGCATTGCCGGTACCCTTCTGGCGCCACGGCTTGCGGCCGCCACCCGAAACCGCCGAACGGTTCTTCTGGGCCTTGGTGCCTGAACGGCCACCGGCCAGATAGGCGGTAACCACCTGGTGCACCAGGCTTTGCGAAAAATCACGGCCGAAGACCTCGTCGGATACCTTGATCTTGCTGCCGCCTGTCATTGCGAGTTCCATCACTCTCTCCTTCAGGCCTTGGTCGACGGACGAATCATGACGTGACCGCCGGTCGCGCCCGGAACGGCACCGCGAATCAACAGCAGGTTGCGTTCTGCGTCCACGCGGACGACCCGCAGGTTCAGCGTGGTCTGGCGCTCGTCACCCATGTGACCGGCCATCTTCTTGCCCTTGAACACTCGGCCCGGCGTCTGGCACTGGCCAATCGAGCCCGGTGCACGGTGCGCCAGCGAGTTGCCGTGGGTGGCATCCTGCATACGAAAATTGTGACGCTTGATCACCCCGGCAAAACCCTTGCCCTTGGTGGTTCCGGTCACGTCGACTTTCTGGCCCGGTTCAAAGCGCTCGACGGTCAACTCGGCGCCGATCTCGAGACCGTCGCTGTCGTCGCCGTTGAGGCGGAATTCCCACAGGCCTTCACCGGCCTCGACACCCGCCTTCGCGAAGTGCCCGGCCAGCGGGCGGGAGACCAAAGACGTACGCTTGTTGCCGCATGTCACCTGAATGGCGGCATATCCGTCCTTATCCTGTTCACGGATCTGCGTGATCCGGTTCGGGCTGACCTCGATGACCGTCACCGGAACGGAGTTGCCCTCCTCGGTGAAGATCCGTGTCATGCCGCGTTTGCGTCCTACCAATCCGATAGCCATTGCTCTTACTCGCCTCAATACAGCTTGATCTGCACGTCAACGCCCGCAGCCAGATCCAGCTTCATCAGGGCATCGACCGTCTTGTCGTTGGGATCGACGATATCCAGCAACCGCTTGTGGGTGCGGATTTCGTACTGATCACGCGCGTCCTTGTTGACATGTGGTGAAATCAGCAAGGTATAGCGCTCCTTGCGCGTGGGCAGCGGAATAGGACCGCGAACCTGCGCACCCGTGCGCTTGGCGGTATCCACGATTTCCTGGGTCGATCGATCAATCAAACGATGATCGAAACCCTTCAAACGAATACGGATTTTCTGTTCGGCCATTGCCGTACGCCTTCAGTCTGTTAAAGATCAAATTCTTCAGCCCGCCTTTCGGCGAACACGTTTGCGATTCTTTCGAATCGCCGGCCCCGGTGGGGCTTACTCGATAATCTTCGACACCACGCCGGCGCCCACGGTGCGGCCACCTTCGCGAATCGCGAAACGCAGG
>NZ_QVMV01000008.1 GCF_003417465.1 Wenzhouxiangella sp. 15190 | reverse complement strand
GTCTGCGTCTGCGTCAGCGTCTGCGTCGGCATCGGCATCGGCATCCGCGTCGGCGTCAGCGTCGGCGTCCGCGTCACCATCCCCGTCGTCGGGGATCGGCACGCCGCCTTCATCCTCGAAATCTGGCAGATCGAGGATCTCGAAATCGAGCGAGGGATCAAAGTTGAACGCGATCGGGTCTACTTCTTCCGCGATACGGCCAATAACAACGAAATCGTGGCCGCCACCACCACCGGCGCCACCAGGGCCGGCTGCGGCTGCTTCCAATTCTTCCAGCAAATCGCCGTCACCCTGCAACAGCGAAAGGACATCGGCAATACTTGATTCGTTGACCAAGGCTTCGGGAACAGGCTCAGGATCGTTATCCTCGATGCTTTCACTCAGCTCCAGTATCTGGTTAGCCAGCAGCTCCAGCACGCCGCCGTCGAATTCTTCGAATACGAGATCGACACTGCCATCCTCACCGGTGATAATCACTTCATCCGCCTGAAGCTGATCGCCATCCTGCAACTGCCGGAGAGATCCGTCTTCCGCTCGGGCCCAAACTTCACCAGTTACGTTCTGTACAACTGCTACCGTCATGTCCTTCTCGCTGATTGGTCGTGCGTCACCGCACTGAACTTGCTGACTTTCGAGAATAGTCCAGATCTTCAGCGCTTCCAATTGGACCCTGGTACGGTTTTTCTCTAATCCCCGGATCGGCATTTCGCCAGGTGGCCGAGGGGATCGCGGTTGTAACGGCGCCAGAGATCACTGTCCAGCCGCCGATCAAGCGCTTAAACGAAGGGGTTCTGGATCATCCGGGCATCGGCATGGAAGAAACCACCGTCCAGACGCTCGATGAACTGGACAGCCGGCGCGAGCTAAGAGTTAGACGCAAGAGATGGGACGGGAACGCGGGGACAGCGTCTGTTGGTCTTTCACTACGAAGTAAGTCGATTTGGCTATTTGCCACAGGATGGCTTGAAGGGTTCATCAGCCCGAACGACCCTAAGCACCGGAACTATCTGGAGGAACAGACCGCAGCATTCCTGTTCAGCGGAGAAATCGATAAAGGCCGAGGACTACGTGCCGTCGGAAGACTGAGCTTCGGTTTCGACGCTCACCTCGCCCTGCTTATCGGGCACGGACTCGCCCTCGGCTTCCAGCTCGGCCTGGACCGCCTCGTAGTCGAGCCGGCGAATCGAACGAATCTGGCAGGTCCGGCCGCTCACGACCACATTATCGAACTCGCTGAGCACGTTGCGCCGGCTGGTGTGCAGTCGCAGCGTTACGGCGCTGCCGAGATCGAGATCACAGGCGCCGATCAGTTCGACCAAATAATGCCGGGAACGATTGACCTCGAAGACCACCGAGTGATGTCCGACCGACCACCAATTGCGGATACTTGTGTAGTTCACCCAGCTTTCGGCGGCCCCGGCATGACGTTCATAGACCGCCATTTCCTCGAAACGATCGCGTCCGTGCTGTTCCCCGGAAGCCGCACACGCGCCGATGAGCGTGACCATCAGAATAATCATGAACTTACGCATGGGCTCAACTCACAATTCCTGTTCATCCATATAGACGCCGCAGCGCGGAAAAAGTGCCGACGAATCCAAGTCCGGTTGACTTCGGCAGTCGAAAACGGTTTAATGTGCGGCTTCCCGGCCACGAGTCGGGAGCGGCCAGAAACGGCGAGGCCAGGTAGCTCAGTCGGTAGAGCAGGGGATTGAAAATCCCCGTGTCGGCGGTTCGATTCCGTCCCTGGCCACCATTCAGCCTTTCTGCTGCTTCGGCTTCCTTTCAGGGGTTCCACCGAGTCAGCCGGCCAGCTTCGCAAGGCCGCTGGATTTCGGCTTCATCCCTGGCGAACAAATCCCGTAGTGCGCTGCGTCATTCGATGATAGACCTTGCATCCGAAGCAATCTATGTCCTGGCCATTCCCCTCTGGCTAGTGGTTTGGCATGCAGTGGACGGCTACCGGCTACTGAAGTCCACACGACTGCTCTGGATTCCTCTCGCCCTCTGCCTGGCCTACCTGATCGGCAACGCACTGATGGTTGGTCTGCTCGGCGCCAACATGGGGGATGCGCATTACGAGGAAAGCCGCTTTGTCTTCATCGGGGAGCGTGCCATGATCGCCGTCCAGGCCACGGCCTCAGTGCTGATCGTCGCCACGCTGGTGTACGGCTTGACCATTCGCAAGGTGCCGCTGGACTTCATTCGCTTCATGGTCTATTCCTTCGTCGCCCTGCTCGGGCTCATGGCGCCCATACTCTGGATTCCGGAAGGTTCCGCATCCGGGCTATTCCTGCTGCGCCATTTCCAGACCGTGGCTCTAACCTACGGACTCTTCCTCTGCGTTGGCGGCATTGTGGTGCTGCTGCGAGACTTGCTCGAGCACGGCGAAGCACATGTCAGTTTCGATGCGCCCGTCGGCTATGGCCCGAGAACGAGTGTAACCACGGCTCATCACACCGGGGACGAAACGGACGCACCAGAAGACCGGACGGGCAAGACTGATCCGCTACGGTGACGTGGCGACCACGGATAGCCTGCAAGAAGGGCGTATCATGCCGAGAGTGTGGCTTCCACAGATCCGCCTGAAAAGTGCCGCGATGGAGCAGCCAGATGCCTCCCGAATCCAGTAGCGGCAGCCCCATCGCACAAACCGTCAGCGAGGCGTTGCAGCATGCCAGAAATCGGCTATCGGACCGTCTGGAGACCGACCTGCTGGCGTGCAAGGCCCTCGGCTGCAATAGAAGCTGGCTCTACGCTCACGGCAAGGACCTGATCGATACCCGGGCGCTCGAGCGTTTCGAGAACCTTGTTGCCGCCCGAATCCAGGGAAAGCCCGTGGCCCAGTTGCTCGGCTCGCGCGAATTCTACGGCCGCGACTTTCGGGTCGACGAGTGTGTTCTCGTCCCGCGCCCGGAAACCGAACTGCTGATCGATATCACCCTGAATCTGCTCTTGCCGGAATCGGCTCGGGTCGTCGATGTCGGCGCCGGCTCCGGCTGCATCGCCCTGACGCTGGCGGCCGAACGCCCCGGCTGGCAGATTACGGCCACCGACATCTCGGCCGAGGCGCTGGCAGTTGCCACCGAAAACCGCGATCGGCTTGGTCTCGATCGCGTCGAAATGGTCTGCGGTGACCTCCTCGAGCCAGTCGGCGAATGCCGCTTCGACCTCATCGTGTCCAACCCGCCATACGTTGCCGACGAAGATCCGCATCTGGAGCTCGGGGACGTTCGATTCGAGCCGCGCCGGGCACTGGCCGCCGGACCGGACGGCCTGGAAGTCATCCGCCGGCTCGTGCCCGATTCATGGGATCGGCTGCAACGGGGCGGCTGGTTGCTGATCGAGCACGGTCACGACCAGGCCGCTAGCGTGCGCGCCTTGCTCGAACGGGCCGGCTTTGCGGATGTATTGTCACATCACGATCTCGCCGGTATCGAGCGTGTAACCAGCGGCATGAAACCTGAGTAGAACCCCTTATGGGGGTGACGACACTGCCACGGTTATGCTGGCCCAATGATTTTCCGAACGGATCATCCCGAATGAATTCCAGACTCGTCTTGCGCATTGCGGTCGCGGCGGCCTTTCTCGTCGCCCTAGTCGCCTTTTTCGCGCTCGATCTCCAGCAGCATCTCAATCTCGACACACTGCGTCAGCAGCGCGACTCTCTGCTCGCCTGGACACAGGACCATCTCCTGCTGGCGCTGGGCGTCTATATGGTGGTCTACATCGTCATGGCCGCCCTGTCCGTGCCCGGCGCCGCCGTGCTCACCCTTGCCGGCGGCGCCCTGTTCGGCGTGCTTGCAGGCACCATCGCGGTTTCTTTCGCAAGCACCATCGGCGCCACACTGGTCTTCCTGGCGGCGCGCTTCTTGTTCAAGGACGCCATCCAGAAACGATTCAGCAAGCGGCTGGCCAAGATCAACGAAGGTGTCAAGAAAGACGGTGCTTTCTACCTGCTGGCGCTCCGGCTGGTGCCCGTGTTTCCGTTCTGGGTCATCAACCTGGTCATGGCGCTCACGCCGATCCGCACCTGGACGTACTACTGGGTCAGCCAACTCGGCATGCTTCCGGCCACGGTCGTCTACGTGAACGCCGGCACCCAGCTCGCACAGGTCGACTCCGTCGGTGACGTGCTCTCGCCGGGCCTGATTGGCGCCTTCGTCCTGCTGGGCCTGTTGCCGCTGATCCTGCGCCTGCTTCTGCGATTCCTCCAGGCGCGCAAGGTCTACGCCGGATATCGCAAGCCGAAGCACTACGACTACAACCTCATCGTCATCGGTGCCGGCTCGGCCGGCCTGGTATCGGCCTACATCGGCGCCGCTGTGAAGGCCAGGGTGGCGCTGATCGAGAAAGACCGCATGGGCGGGGACTGCCTCAACACCGGTTGCGTACCCTCCAAGGCCCTGATCCGCACGGCACGGGGCATGGCCGAGGCGCGCGACAGCCAGCGCTACGGTATTCGGCGCATGCAGGCCGAGCTCGACTTCGGAGAGGTGATGGCGCGCATCCGTGAGGTAATCCGCAAGATCGAGCCGCACGACTCCCCGGAACGCTACCGGGCCATGGGCGTGGACGTCATCGAGGCGGAGGCGAAGCTGGTCTCACCCTGGGAAGTGGAGGCCGACGGCAGACGCATCAGCGCGAAGTCGATCGTGCTGGCCACCGGTGCCGAGCCGATGGTGCCGCCGATCGAGGGTCTCGACCAGGTTGGCTACCTGACCAGCGATACGTTGTGGGATCTCGAGCAGTTGCCCGAGCGCCTGGTGGTGCTCGGCGGCGGCCCGATCGGCTCGGAGCTGACCCAGGCCTTCGCCCGGCTGGGTTCGAAGGTCACGGTCGTGGAAATGGCCGACCGCCTGCTGCCGCGGGAAGACGCCGAGGCCGGTGAACTACTGGCCGAACACCTCGAATACGACGGCGTGACCGTCGCTACCGGCCACAAGGCGCTGCGCGTCGAGACCGATGACAATGGCGGCAGGCAGCTGGTCTGCGAACACGACGGCGATGAGGTCACCTTCGACTTCTCCCATCTGCTGGTCGCCCTCGGACGAAAGACACGCACGGCCGGCTACGGCCTAGAGGATATCGGCGTTCGCCTGGATGACGGCGGGCGCATCAATGTTGACGGCTTCCAGCGCACCAACTTCCCCAACATCTACGTCTGTGGCGATGCCGCTGGCCCCTACCAGTTCACGCACGTGGCATCCCACCAGGCCTGGTCGGCGGCGGTGAATGCATTGATCAGTCCGCTGTGGTCATTCAAAACCGATTACCGCGTGATTCCCTGGGTCACTTTCACCGACCCGGAAGTCGCCCGCGTGGGATTGAGCGAAGACGAGGCCCGCGAGCAGGACGTCGATTTCGAAGTCACCAGCTACGGCCTCGACGACCTCGACCGGGCCATCGCCGACAGCGCCGACTACGGCTACGTCAAGGTGCTGACCGAACCGGACAAGGATCGCATCCTCGGCGCGACCATCGTCGGCGCCCATGCCGGCGAGATGCTGCCGGAGTTCGTGCTCGCCATGAAACACGGCCTGGGCCTGAACAAGCTGCTCGGCACCATTCACGTCTACCCCACCTTCAGCGAGGCGAACAAGTTCGCCGCCGGCAATTGGAAAAAAGCCCACCAGCCGGAAGCCGCGTTGCGCTGGGCCGAGCGCTTCTTCACCTGGCGGCGCGGGCACTGATCCCTTTCGCATCTGGAAAGGGTTACACTTGGGTCAGTGATGGGCCGGTGGCCGTCGATTCGGCGGGTACTGGCCCTTTGTGCATACGAATGACCTTCAGGAACTGCCATGACAGCCAGACCGCCCATCGTCATATCCTCCATGGATCTGCACCGGTTGGAGAAATTGCTCGACGACCTGCCGCCGGGCGCCTTTCCCGGGCGCGACGAGCTGGAGGACGAACTGGCCCGCGGCAAGCTGGTCGAACCGGCCGACATGCCCGAGGACGTGGTCAGCATGAACTCGACCGTACGGTTTTCAGTGGACGATCACAGCTACACCAAGACCCTTGTCTATCCTCCGAGCCTGCAAGACTCGGACGAGCAAATCTCGGTGATGGCGCCGGTCGGCAGCGCACTGCTGGGCATGCGCGAGGGCAACAGTATCGACTGGCCGCGCCCCGGTGGCGGCAGGATGCAGGTCAAGGTCGAGGAGATCGTCTTCCAGCCCGAGCGCGAGGGCGAACTGCATCGCTGAAGTGGTGACCAGGCCAATCCTGAGCATTGTTGTACCACTGGCGCCGGGTGAATGGCCGGACCCCGAACTCCTGGCCTTCCTCAATGCTACCTCGACAGACACCGAGCTGATTCTCTCCCTGGCCGACGATGACACGGCGAAAGCATTGCCCGCTGGCTTGCAGATCGTCCAAGGTTCGCCCGGACGCGGCCGACAGCTTAACCGCGGGGCCGAGCAGGCCGAAGGCGAGTGGCTGTGGTTTGTTCATGCCGACTGCCGTCTTGAGCCGGGCTCCGTCGAGCGCGTGCTGGCTTTCGCCCACAGTCACGCTCGGGCGGTCGGCTATGCCCGGCTTCGCTTTCTTGACGACGGTCCTGCCCTGACGCGGCTCAACGCTCTCGGCGCCAACCTGCGCTCGCGCCTGCTTGGTCTCCCCTACGGCGACCAGGGTCTATGCGTTCCCGCCGGGTGGTTCGGTCAACTAGGTGGCTTCCGTGAAGACCTCATGCGCGGAGAAGACCTTGATTTTGTGGTACGCGCCCGGACTGCCGGCCTGAAAACACAGCCCATCGATATGACCATCGGGACAAGTGCCCGCCGCTATCGCAAGGACGGCTGGTTTTCCACCACTTTCGGGCACCAGGTCGCGGCCTGGCGCCTGATCCGCAATGCTCGCCGGAATTCGGGATCGAAAGGGAAATGAGCGCCATTGCCATTTTCGTCAAGACCCCGGGAATATCACCGGTCAAGACTCGACTGGCCAGCACCATCGGCCCGAAACGCGCCGAAGCGCTCTACCGACGCTGCGCGGCAACGGTGGGCGAGGTTGCCGGCAATGTCTCCGAGCACGTTTACTGGGCACTGGCCGAACGACCCGGGGATGTCGCTTCCGAATGGCCGGGTTTCGAACATCTTGGGCAGGGCGGGGGCAGCCTTGGCGAACGCATGCACCGCGTGCTTTCCGAACTGGTATCCAGGCACGGCAGCGGCCTTCTGCTCGGTGCCGACGCCCCGCAGATCGATCCGGCTGAACTGGTCCGTGCGTCCGCCTGGCTGGACACCGCTCGACCGCGCCATGTGATCGCCCCGGCTCATGATGGCGGCTTCTGGACCATCGGTGGCAATCACGTCACGGCCATGGAGAGATGGACACGTGTCCTTTACAGCCGTGCTGATACGCTATCCGAGTTCAGGCGATCATTGGGTAACGAATCCGAATGGCTGGAGTTGCCGGCCCTGACCGACCTGGATACGCAAGAAGACATGGTACGAGTCGCCGCGGAACTACGGAACCTGAACCAGCCCCTGCCCTCGCAAATGGCGCTGGCGGAAGCACTCGAGGCCCGGTAGTCATTGATCCGTTGTCGGTGGTCCGTTACCTGAACCCTGAATCCTTACCCTGTGCCCGATTCCGAACCCATCATCCGCCTCACCATCTTCCTGGCCCCTGCTAGAGCAATGCGACTTTCCGGCCATCGCCCGTGAAGGGTCCCGACCAGTTCGGTGCAGACGGCTCTGGACGAGCTGTGCAGTTTCAGCTGCATTCACTCCGTCGTTGACGCCGACCTAGGAAAGCAGCCGGCCACCCACCTCGACGACCCGGGAACACCCTATTAGCCCGGCGGGAATGTAGCTCGGGTTCCCGCCAAGTCAATCATTGAATGAAAGGGGGAAGGTAAGCTGCCAACTCATTCCACCAGCCTCATTGCGCTCGGAAACCAGTGCGCCGCCGTACTGGTTCACGACCATGTGGACAATCGCCAACCCCAACCCATGGCTTTCCGGGCTGCGGCACCCCGAATCGGAACTGTCCGGGACTCCACGGTCTCGAACGGTCACGCGCAACTGCGACCCGCCGGCTGTAACCTCGAAGGCCGAACAGTCCAACAGAAGATCACATGTGCCGATCGAGTATTTCAGGGCATTGTCCAGGAGGTTGCGCAACACCACGACCACCAGCGCCCGCGGCACTGCCACCCGGCCTTCCTTGCATCGATTCTCCACCCGTACACGCTCGCGTGCGGGCAGGTCCTCCAGGGCATCTTCGATGGCCTGAGCAACCAAGCATCCTTCACTCGCAACTTCGCTCTTGCGATTCATCCGAGACAGCAAGAGCAGTTGTTCCGTGACCGACTGCAGCTGTGCGACACCTTTCTCCGCATTGGCCAACGCCTGCTGCTGGCGTTCGCCCGATACCCGGCCGGCCACATGCAGATGAGTCTTGATGCCGGTCAGGGGCGTACGGAACTCATGAGCGGCGCTGTTCGCGAAACGCTGTTCCCAGGCCAGGGTACTGGCGACGCGATTGAATAACTTGTTGAGCGTTTCAACGACGGGAACAAGTTCCGACGGTGCCCGGTTGACCTTGACCGGGTCCAGGTTTTCCGGGGTACGGCGACGCAGTTGGTCACGCAGGACCTCTAGTGGCTTGAGACCGCTGCGAATCCCCCACCAGAGCACGACTAATCCGCCCACCAAGGCCAGCGCAAAAGGAACCACCATGACCAGAATGATGCCGTTAGCCAGCACTGCGCGCTCGGACATGCGGTCTGCAGTAGTTATCAAAGTGCCGCTCTGCTCCAGGGTATAAAGCCGCCACTGTTGATCACCGATCTCCCGAGTGCTGAATCCCGGACGGGCATCGTTGAGAACCGCACCCTCCACGCCACTCGTCTGCAGCAACACTTCCCCGCTGGCACCCCGGATCTGGCAGGCGACCCCTTCGGCTTCCGGCGAAACCAGCAACGGGCTGGTGCGCGAAGACACCAGCATTTCCGGCTGCCCCGCGATGAGACCAGCGACCATGGTGGCCGAAGCCGCCAGTCGCTTATCCAGGGTTCGTGATACCTGCCGATCAAGGTGGAAATACATCAGTGCCGCAACCGAGAGCCAGAGCAACAGAAAAGCACTGCCCAGCGACCACAAAAGGCGGCGTTGGAGACTCAAGACCCGTCCTCATCCGGATCAACCGGCGGCGGGCCGAGACGGTAGCCAAGGCCTCGTTCGGTAATCACGACGTTTCGGTAGAGTTTACGGCGCAGGTGGTAAATGTGCACATTCATGGCGTTGCTCTCGACGCTGGCATCCATGCCATAGAGACCATCCTTGAGCTGCTCTTCCGACAAGACCGCTCCACGGGCGTTCATCAGTTTCTCCAGCAAGGCGAGCTCCCGGCGCGACAGGTGCACCCGCTCACCATGGAGCGTCACCTTTCCCGAACGCGGCTGAACGCACAGTTCGCCATGCCTCATTTCCGATACCGTTCGCCCGGCGGCACGACGCACCAGGGCATGCAGCCGCGCCGTCAATTCGTCCAGGTCGAAGGGCTTGAGCATATAGTCATCCGCTCCCGCCTCGAGCCCCTTGACCCGGTCCTCGACCGCATCGCGGGCTGTCAGAATCAGGATAGGAGTGGCCACATTCCGTTGCCGCCACTCTGAAAGTAGCACCATGCCGTCACCA
Source organism: Wenzhouxiangella sp. 15190 (assembly GCF_003417465.1). GTDB lineage: Bacteria > Pseudomonadota > Gammaproteobacteria > Xanthomonadales > Wenzhouxiangellaceae > Wenzhouxiangella. The sequence goes on along the minus strand of NZ_QVMV01000008.1, from coordinate 101,422 downwards.
TCCGGCAGACCGAGGTCGAGAACGACCACATCGCAACCGAACTGGTCCATGGCTGCCCTGGCCTCGCGCGCGGTACGCACGCGGTCGACGGTGCAGTGGTTCAGCGCCAACCCGGCCTCCAGCCCGGAGGCTACGAGATCATCGTCTTCAATCACCAGGACATGCATAACGCTCGAACTCCTGCGTTGCGCTCTACCACACCGCGTTAATGCTGACTTAATCCAGCCGCTCCAGACTACAACATCAGAAACAGACGAAACATCCCAGGAACCCTCAGGAGCAACACGTGCCGACTTTCCGACTCTGGATTTTGATCTTATCCGGTCTCATGGCATTCGCAAGCAGCGGAATGGCCAAGAGCCAGTCTGCATTAATCGGCAATGACGACTTCCTGCAGGCTCAACAGGCATTCCAGTACGAACTTCGGGACAACGGCGACGGAACGCTGACTCTGGCCTGGGACATTGCGCCCGACTATTACCTGTACCGCAAACGCATGAGCATCGAAGGCGCAGACGGAAAGTTGGGCGATGTCCAGTTTCCCGTCGGCACCGTCATTCACGACGAATTCTTCGGCGAGTCGGAAGTGTTTTACAACAACGCCGAGATCCTGATCGACAGTGGAACCGCAAGTAGCCTGAAACTCACCTGGCAGGGTTGCGCCGAAGCAGGTCTTTGCTATCCCCCCGAATCGGCTACTGAGGCATTCAACGCAAGCCCGGCCGGCACCGGCAATCCTGACTCAACCCCTCCGACCACCCATACGAGAACAGCCACCAGCTCGTCTTCGGATACGAAAGTCGCCGCGGATCAGTCACTCACCCGGCAACTGGATGAAGACGGTCTGTCCTGGAATCTGGCGATCTTCTTCGGCCTCGGGCTTTTGCTGGTCTTCACTCCTTGCGTACTGCCGATGATTCCGATCCTGTCGACAGTGATCGTCGGCAACGAGGCCAGTCCCGGCCGGGCCTTCGCATTGTCCAGCGTATACGTGATCAGCATGGCAGTGACCTACGCCCTGCTCGGCGTCGGTGCCGCGCTGGCTGGCTCCAACCTGCAGGCTGTGTTGCAGGCCCCGTTCTTCATTATCGCCATCGCGTCGATCTTCGTACTGCTGGCACTGTCAATGTTCGGGCTGCACCAATTGCAGTTGCCGGCCTTTGTGCGGGACCGGCTGAGCCGGGTCAGCCAGCGGCAGCAGGGCGGCAGCCTGGCCAGCGCCAGCGCCATGGGCGTTGTCGCGGCGCTGTTGGCCAGCCCCTGCATGACCGCTCCGCTGGCCGGTGCCCTGATCTACATCGCCGATACGGGGAATACCACGCTGGGCGGGCTTGCATTGCTGGCGCTGGGCCTGGGCATGGGAGCACCGCTGATCGCCCTGGCCACGTTCGGAGCCGGCTTCCTGCCAAGGCCCGGAGCCTGGATGAATGGCGTAAAGGCGGTTTTCGGATTCATCCTGCTCGGCACCACGATCTACTTCCTTGAACGCATTCTGGACGACACCCTGGTGCTGGCACTCTGGGGCGGATTGACCATTGCAGCCGGTCTTTCGCTGTGGCAGGTCGTACGCTCCGTCTCCCGAACCCCGGCACTTCGAACTTTGACGGCCGGCACAAGCGCGGTCATGACGTTCTGGGGTGGATTGATGCTGATCGGTGCGGCTGCCGGTGGCGACCGGCCCTTGCAGCCGCTGAAGGAACTCTCGACCACTGCACGCGCCGGCATCGCAAGTGAACAACCGCATGCGGTTTTCGAGGACTTCAAGTCGGTGATCAACCTGGACCGTGCAGTCGCCGAGGCCGGCGAACAAGGTCAGTGGACCCTGGTCGAGTTCTACGCCGACTGGTGTGTATCCTGCAAAGTCATTGAACAGGAAGTTTTTGCTGACGCCACCGTGGTTTCATCGTTATCGGACATGCAACTGTTGCGTGCCGATGTCACTGCCAATGATGCTCTCGACCAGGAGTTGATGCGCGAACTGAATGTGGTCGGTCCACCCACTATTCTGATCGTCGGCCCGGATGGGCAGGAACGACGATCTCAGCGCACTACAGGCGAAGTGTCGGCGGAAGTGTTTCTCGATCGTCTGATACAGGCACGAGAATCCTGAAGGAGATTTGAATGGCAACCCTTGATATCGGACCGCTCGCACTTCCGATGAGTCGGGCGCTGATTTTGGCGGCTGGCATCGTCGCACTGCTGGTCGGCGCGGTCCTGGGCCAAAACAAGCAGGAATCGGTGACGGACTCCGTGTTCTTCGTGCTCTTTGCGGGCATTCTGTCGGCACGCGCCGCGTTTGTGCTCAGCTATTGGGAACAGTACCGAAGCGACCTCATTGGCATCATCGATATCCGTGACGGTGGATTCGATCCAATTATCGGCCTCATCGGTGCATTGGTTCTGCTGGGGTGGCAACTCTGGCACCAGCCTGCCATTCGGCGCGCGCTGAGCGGCGCAGCGGCCGCGGGGCTCCTGACCTGGTTCGCAGGAGCGCTGCTCACCGGACTTATCCAGCCCCCGGCTCCGACAATTCCGGATACCGCACTGACCCGGCTGGACACCCGCATGACCACGCTACCGCAGCTTGCCGACGGCAAACCGACGGTCGTGAACCTCTGGGCAAGCTGGTGCCCACCCTGCGTTCGCGAGATGCCGGTGCTGGAGAAAGCCCAGCAAGAGAACCCGGACATCACCTTTGTCTTCGTCAATCAGGGTGAACAACCAGAGACGATTCAGAGATTTTTGGCCCGGCATGGCCTGTCGCTGGGCAACGTGGTGACCGACACCGGCGCCAGTATTGGGCGCAGTACCGGCAACCGAGCCTTGCCGACGACACTTTTCTACAACAGCCAGGGCAAGCAAGTGAATACCCACCTGGGCGAACTGTCCGCCGCCTCCCTGACCCATAACCTCGAACGATTCAACTAAGCTGGAGAAAATTGCATGAAAATCGCCAACATACTGATCATATCCCTGCTGCCTGGCGTGATCCTCGCGGGAGTCGGCCTCAGCGCCTCGGCGATAGCCCAGAACCACCCATCCGTCGTACAGAGCCTGATTGATCGCGGTGTCACCATAAACGCTACATTCGATGCCCCAGGTGACCTCACCGGCTACGTCGGCAACAAGGACGGTCAAGCCGTTGCCTTCTATCTGACACCCGACCGGGAGCATGTCGTGGTCGGATCCATGCTTGACGCTGAAGGGCAAAACCTGACCGAGCCGAAGCTCCAGGAGTTGGTCCGGGGACCGCAGAACGAGCAAGCCTGGCGCCAACTCGAAGAGGCCGACTGGGTCATTGACGGCGACCCCGAAGCCCCGGTTGTCGTTTACACCTTCACCGACCCGAACTGCCCGTATTGCCATCGCTTCCGGCAGGCAGGAAAGCCCTGGATCGAGTCTGGCCGGGTTCAGCTGCGCCATATCCTGGTGGGCATCCTGAAGGAGGACAGCCTGCCAAAGGCGGCGACGATCATGGGTGCGGAAAGCCCGAGTGCGGCCTTGAGCGAGAATCAGGATCGTTATCGTGATGGCGGCATCAATGTCAATCACCAGCTCGTTGGCGACAATACCTCCCGGGTGCGGGCCAACAATCAGTTGATGAGCAGTCTGGGTCTGGGCGCTACACCAAGCACCTATTACCTCGACGACAGTGGCAACGTACAGACGAAACAGGGCGCGCCCCGACCGGATGAATTGGAAGCAATCATGGGAAGCGAAAGGCCCGATTGATTCCGGTTGTCCTTAGCCCCTGCAGTGGCACACAGCCAGTCCTGTACCTGCGCATCCACCCATTAGAGACAACCGCTTTGATGGGCATCAAACCAGGACTCGTCTGGCAGCTTGCTTGATCGTGAGGATACTTCTACACCGATTCCCGGTGCCGGCACAGATCGCTCGCGCGGCGAAGATTGACCATCACGAAAATGAACATGCCGGCGGCAAGCGCCAGTTCGGCGGGCTCCTGGTCGCGAAACGTGATGAAATGACCTATGACCAGGTGATGGCCGAACAGGGTCGGCTGCACCCACTGCGCCAGCTCGATCAGGCCATAGACCAGGAACAGAAAGCCGAACCAGCTGCTCACGTACCATTCGGGAATGACGAATCGCCAGATACTGCAAGGGGTCTTGACCAGCAACATTCGCGGCAGCCAGGCAAACGCCCCGTAAGCGCCCACCAGCAAGTAGGCAACATGCAGGTAGATCATCACCGGCCGCAGGTTGTGAATGGTCAACTCATCCTGCAGATTGACCGCTTGCAAACTCTCCGGCGTCTTGATGCCCAACAGACGCTGCCCCCAGCTGATCTCATCCATGGCCACGACCACCAGCGCAATCGCCAGTAACCAGTAGAGCCATCGGTGGACGGCAAGACCGGCCCGCGCCAATCGTACGGCCGTTACACCGGCCAGTATTCCCGAGACGAAGAAAAGGAGAAACTGCAAATTCTCGACCGGGCCGTCCTCGGCCACGAGCACTTGATAGAGGCCTTGGGAGGCGACTTTCGTGCTGGCAAACAACACCAACAGCAAAAATGGCGTGAGGAATGACAACCAGCGCAACGTTTCGCTCCTGCTCGACATCAGCTCTCTACTTCGAACGGATGCCGGCCGGGGACCGGCATCCGTTCAATCCGACGCCATTACTCAGTCGCGCGGCTGTTTCGGGCCGCCGCCTTCGTAGGCACCCGGTTCGTCCTCACGCACCAGGTCGTCAGCCGGCTGATCGAGTGCCGCCATTTTCTTGAGGAAAGGCGTCGCGATCAGGAAGCCGACAGTCACCACACCGCAGAAGATGACGACATTGCGATAGAGCTCGGGGAACTCGGAGACGCGGTCACCACTGAACGAACCGGCCAGAATGCCGGCCAGCAGGTTGCCCAGTGCGGCACCAAAGAACCACATGCCCATCATCTGGCTGTAATACTGGCGCGGTGCCAGCTTGGAGGTGGCCGACAGGCCGATCGGGCTGACGCACAGCTCGCCGGTGGTATGGAACAGGTAAGTCAGCAACAGCCAGGTCGGCAATACCTGGTCGCCGTCCTGGATCAGCGAGGCGGCGATCCACATGAAGCCAAAGCCGAGACCCAGCTGCGCGAAACCAAGCGCGAACTTCATCGGAATCGATGGATCGAGATTGCGCCGGCCCAGGTTGATCCACAGCGCCGAGAAGAACGGCGCGAAGATCAGGATATAGACCGGGTTGAGCGACTGGAACGCTTCGGCCGGAATCAGGATGCCCAGCATCTCGCGTGCCGTATAGCGCTCGGCGAACAGGTTGAGCGAGGAGCCGGCCTGCTCGAAGCCGGCCCAGAACAGCGCCGCGCCGATAAACAGTGCCACCAGCACAACGGTACGACGTCGCTCCAGTCCAGTGAGATCCTTGTCGAGCAGTACACGGGCGAAGAACAGCACGGCGACGCCCACGATCACGTAGACGCTGTACTCGGCCAGCATCTGGGCATTTACCTCTACCGCACCGCCGAGCGCCAGGAAAGCGACCAGGAACAGCACGGCCGTGCCAGCATAGATCGCCCAGGACATGTATTTGGTCTGCGCCTGCTTGTGGGCCGGCGTGGGATGCGGCTCCTTACCGAACTCGCCCAGGTGCTTCTGAGTGATGCGGTAGACGATCAAGCCCGCGATCATGCCCACGGCGGCGGCGGCAAAACCCCAGTGCCAGCCCATGTTGATGCGAAGCAGGCCGCAGATGAACGGGCCGAGCGCGGCACCGACATTGATGCCCATGTAGTAGATCACGTAGCCGGCATCGCGGCGCGCGCCGCCTTCCGGATACAGCTCGCCCACGCAGGAGGAGATGTTGGGCTTGAGCAGACCGGTACCGACCACGATCAGGATCAGGCCTAAATAGAAGCCGTAGCTCTCCTCCATCAAGCCGAAACCCGGCAGTGACAACACGATGTGGCCGGCGGCGATGATAATGCCGCCGTACCAGATGGCGTTCTGCTGGCCGAAGATGCGGTCGGCCAGCCACCCGCCCGGCAGCGCTGCCAGGTAGACGCCGGCGGTATAGAGGCCATAGATGGCCGCAGCGGTCGGATCGTCCATACCCAGGCCGCCTTCGACGACGGCCGCGGTCATGAACAGCACCAGCAATGCGCGCATGCCGTAGTAGCTGAAGCGCTCCCACAGCTCGGTGAAGAACAGCGTGCCGAGACCGGCCGGATGGCCGAAGAACTGGCGCTGGCCCGGCACGGCCGGGCTCCCCTCGTTATTCTGGGACATCAATGAAATCCTCTTTTATGGGTCTGGTTGGGCTCTGATTGACCCGGGGAGTTGACCAGAAATCCCCGGGGGAATCAAGGCGCGGTCCCTTCTCGACCGCGCCGGACCCGTCTACATGTTCCTTCGGTATTCGCCGCCGACTGCGTACAGGGCATGTGAAATCTGGCCCAGCGAACAACACTTGACCGCCTCCATCAAGGCCTCGAACGTGTTGCCGCGCTCACGTGCAACGGCCTGGAGTTGACGCAACGCCTCTTGCGAGCGCGCTTCATTGCGCCGGTTGAAGGCCTGGACATTGCCCACCTGCTGCTGCTTCTCTTCGGTCGTCGAGCGTGCCAGCTCGATCTCGCCACCTTCCTGTTCACCGCCCTCGGCCGGCAGGAAAGTGTTGACACCGACCAGCGGCAATGAGCCGTCGTGTTTCTTGTGCTCGTAGTAGAGCGACTCTTCCTGGATCTTGCCGCGCTGGTACATGGTGTCCATCGCCCCGAGCACACCGCCGCGCTCTGAGAGGCGCTCGAACTCGGCGTAGACGGCATCCTCGACCAGGTCGGTGAGCTGATCGATGATGTAGCTGCCCTGGAAGGGGTTCTCGTTGTAATTGAGCCCCAGTTCCTTGTTAATGATCATCTGGATGGCCACCGCCCGCCGCACCGACTCCTCGGTCGGCGTGGTGATCGCCTCGTCGTAGGCGTTGGTGTGCAGGCTGTTGCAGTTGTCGAAGATGGCGTAGAGCGCCTGCAGGGTGGTCCGGATGTCATTGAACTGGATTTCCTGGGCGTGCAGCGAGCGGCCAGAAGTCTGGATGTGGTACTTGAGCATCTGCGAGCGCTTGTTGGCGCCGTAGCGCTCGCGCATGGCGCGCGCCCAGATGCGTCGTGCCACCCGGCCGATGACCGAATACTCGGGGTCCATGCCGTTGGAGAAGAAAAACGACAGGTTCGGAGCGAATTCGTTGATATCCATGCCGCGGGCCAGGTAATACTCGACGATCGTGAAGCCGTTCGAGAGCGTGAAGGCGAGCTGGCTGATCGGGTTCGCCCCGGCCTCGGCGATGTGGTAGCCCGAGATCGATACCGAGTAGAAGTTCCTGACGCCCTTGTCGATGAAGTACTGCTGGATGTCGCCCATCATGTGCAGGGCGAACTCGGTCGAGAAGATGCAGGTGTTCTGGGCCTGGTCTTCCTTGAGGATGTCGGCCTGGACGGTGCCACGCACGACCTTGAGCGTTTCGGCCTTGATCTTCTCGTAGGTCTCCGTATCGACGAGCTGGTCGCCGGTCACGCCGAGCGTACCCAGCCCCAGGCCGTCATTGCTCTTCGGCAACTCACCGGTATACTCCGGCGCGTCGTCGCCGAGCAGTTCGGCGCGCTTTTTCTGCGCGGCGTCCCACTCACCGGTCTCCTTCAGATGCTTTTCGACCTGCTGGTCGACGGCGGTATTCATGAACATCGCCATGATCATCGGTGCCGGGCCGTTGATGGTCATCGATACCGAGGTGGCCGGGTCGGCCAGGTCGAAGCCCGAATAGAGTTTCTTCATGTCATCGAGGGTAGCGATCGACACGCCCGAATTGCCCACCTTGCCGTAGATGTCGGGCCGCTCGGCCGGGTCCTCGCCGTAGAGCGTGACCGAGTCGAAGGCGGTCGACAGGCGTTTGGCCGGCTGCCCCTCCGAGACATAGTGAAATCGACGATTGGTTCGCTCCGGCGTGCCCTCGCCGGCGAACATCCGGATCGGATCCTCGTTGGCACGCCGGTAGGGATAGACGCCGCCCGTATAGGGATAATGCCCGGGCAGGTGTTCCTTCATCAGGAAAACGAGCTGTTCGCCCCAGTCGGAGGTCTGGGGCGGGGCAATCTTGGGAATCTGCAGCCTGGAGAGCGACTCGCGGTAGTTGGAACCGGTGATCTCCTTGCCGCGCACTTGGTAACTGAATTCCTCGGCCTCGACGGCGGCTTTCAGGTCCGGCCATTGCCGCAGTAGTTCACGTCCATCTTCCGGGATCGATTTCAGTGCCTCGTTGTAGCGACTCCGTAAATCGTGAATCGTGAATCGTGAATCCTCATCTACATCGGAGTCGCCAGCCGATTTACGATTTACCATTAACGATTCACGAATCTCGCCATCCGGATAAAGCAACACGGGCTCCGGGCGATGCGAATCTCCCAACTCTCCCAGCACCTCGTAATAGTGCTGGGCCCTGCGCGCTTCCTCGGCCCAGGACAGAATCTTTTCGTTGAGCGTCCTTCCCTGCTCGGCGATTTCGGCCAGGTAACGAACCCGCTTGCCCGGAATCAAGACGGAAGGCCTCGGCTCCTTCTCGGCCAGCTCCACCTCGGGCTCGAAGTCGCATCTTTCAGTACCGAATACCGCCTTCCCTTCTTCGCCCTCTGTTTCACCGCTCTGCCGCAAGAGACGGCAGAGGTTCACGAACATCCAGGTTACCCCGGGATCATTGAACTGGCTTGCAATCGTCGGGTACACCGGCACGTCCTCGTCGGCCAGGTCGAACGCCAGGCGATTGCGCTTCCACTGCTTGCGCACATCCCTGAGCGCGTCCTGCGAGCCCTGGCGGTCGAACTTGTTGAGCACCACCAGCTCGGCGAAGTCGAGCATGTCGATCTTCTCGAGCTGACTGGCCGCCCCGAAATCGGAGGTCATGACATAGGCCGGAAAATCCACCAGGTCGACGACCTCGGAGTCCGACTGACCGATCCCGGCCGTCTCCAGAATGACCAGGTCGAAATCGCTGGTACGCAGCAGCGCCAGCGAGTCGGCCACGACCTCGGACGTCGCCAGGTGCTGCCGGCGCGTGGCCATCGAACGCATGAACACCCGCTCGGAGCGAAGCGAATTCATGCGGATGCGGTCCCCCAGCAGCGCCCCGCCCGTTCGCCGACGAGTGGGGTCGACGGCCAGCACGGCGATGCGCATGTCGGGAAAATACTGCAGAAAGCGATTGAGCAGTTCGTCGGTAACCGAGGACTTGCCGGCCCCGCCGGTACCCGTCAGACCGACGATGGGCACGCCGTTGGGCGATTCGGCCGACTTGCGCAATTGCGCCAGTTCATGCTCGGAAACGGTCCCGTTCTCGATCGCCGACAGCTTCTCGGCAACGTCGGCGTCACGACTTTCCGACTTCTGCCTTCCGTCCTCCGACGTCCGCGACGCGCGAGCCTGCCGGGTCCGCTCCACCAGGTCGGCGATCATGTCCTTGAGCCCCATCTTCATCCCGTGCTCGGGGTGGTAGATGCGGGTGACCCCGTAGTCCTCCAGCTCGCGAATCTCATCGAGCGTGATGGTGCCGCCCCCACCGCCGAAAACCTTGATATGGCCGGCGCCGAGTTCGTCGAACATGTCGACCATGTACTTGAAGTATTCCATGTGGCCGCCCTGGTAGGAACTCACCGCGACGGCGTCGGCGTCTTCGCAGAGTGCCGCGCGCACGATATCGGCGACCGAGCGGTTATGCCCCAGGTGAACGACCTCGCAGCCCTCGGCCTGGATCAGGCGGCGCATCAGGTTGATGGCGGCATCGTGTCCGTCGAACAGGCTGGCTGCCGTGACCACTCGCAACGGCAGGTCGGAGTCGGTGCTGGGCGTGCTCGAAAGGGATTCGGCAGTCTGGCTCATGGCGTGAATTCACGGTTGAACGGGAACTACCCATTGTAGCCGGTCGCCGCGCGACGGACCAAAGGGTGGGCATGAGGGCGATCTCCGCGGGTGTCCGTGGCGCCCCCGGGCGCCGGGTCGGTTGGTGCCACAGGTCGCTGTGCGGGTGCGGACTACGCCCCATCCCTGCCGAAGACGCCACCCAATCCGACCGAGCAGAAACGAAGGCACAGGCAGCATTCCGTTAAGCCCCAAGAATATTTACTCCTGCGGACCTGCCGCGTCCTTTAAGCGCGCTTTTGGTTACTTTTTTCGCGCAAGAAAAAAGTGACTCGCCGAAAGAGCCTGCGAAGCAGGCCGGGCGAAACAGATTTTGACATGTCGAGACCCGCACCGCGTGCGGCGGCATCAAGCAGCCCACCAACCGGGCGCCAAAGCGCCCCGTGGCGCCAAGCCACCGAAGGCGCCCGCATCCTCAAATAGCCGCCAGTTCGCGGCAGAATCAAAATCCTTTTGCGAAAGGACCCATTTTTGGGCAATAATTACCCGCTATGGCTACCGCTACCACACTTCAGACCAGCCAGTCCTCGCGGTTCGAGATGCCCTCGCCGCAGGAGATGGCGCAGCATGCCGAGCACGCGGCAGGCTTTCTCAAACTGATGGCCAACCCGCACCGGCTGATGATTCTTTGCCATCTGCTCGATTCGGAGCTTTCGGTCAGTGAGCTGAACAGTCACCTGCCCCTGAGCCAGTCGGCCCTGTCGCAGCACCTGGCGGTACTGCGCAACGCCGGTCTGGTCCAGACCCGGCGGGATCAGCAGGTGATCTACTATTCCCTGGCAAGCGGCGAGGTCCGGGCCCTGATGGCCACGCTCTACGAGCAGTTCTGCCGACCAGCCTGATTACGCCGTAGCCACAGCGTGCTGACTACGATCGGGTAAATGCCGATAATCGGCAACAATATTCACGCGAACCACCAACTCACCGGGACCCCTCACCCGACCGGTCACCGCCGCGCTGCACGCCGGCCAGTGCGATGGCCAGGGCAATGAACAACGGCACCAGGCGCTCGATAGCATTGCCGGGCGCCTGCGGAAAGAAGCTGATTGTGACCGTCATGGCAAACCCGATCAGCATGGCCGCCAGGCGATAACCCGGCCGGACATAGCCGGCGAAAAGCATCACCACCAACAGCGGACCGAAGGCATTGCCCAGCGCCTGCCAGGCGAACAGCACCCGATCGAAGATCGAGTCCGGAAACCAGAGAGCCAGCGCCACGGCCGCCAAGCCCAGGATGACGATGACGACGCGATCCACGGCCAGCGAAACCGAACCACGCCGCAGGTCATGGCTGACCGCGGAGCCGGCCACCAGAAGCTGGCTGTCGGAGGTCGACATGATCGCGGCCAGAACCCCGCCGGCCACCAGGCCACCGAGGACCGCCGGCAACAAGTCCACCGCCAGCTCCAGCAGGACCGACTCACCGTCGGCCAACTCCGGCATCAACACACGGCCGGACCAGCCCAATACCACCATGCCGATGTAGATCACCGCCGCCCAGCCCAGGGCGATGTTACGGGCGAAACGAATCTCGGTGCCGGAGCGCAGGGCCATGAAACGATTGACCACGTGCGGCTGCCCCGGATAGCCGAGCCCGATTCCGAACAGCCCGGCGACGAATACCATCGACAGCAACAGCCCGGGCTGGTCGACCAGGCGCGTGAGTGACGGGTCGTCGAGCGCCTGCAGCCCCGCATGCAAACCAGCGGGACCACCGACGGCCACCAGCGCCACGACCGGCAGCACGAGCGCGACGAAGAACATCATCAGCCCCTGCAGGGCGTCGGTCACGCTCGCCGCCCAGAAGCCGCCCAGAAACACATAGGCGATCACGATGGCCGCGCCCGAGAGAATGGCCACGGCGGTATCGACGTTCAGGGCGGTGCTTATGGCCGCACCCGCCGCCTGGAACTGAGATGCGACGTAGAAGGTAAAGCAGAACAGGATGATGGCGGCGCCGAAAGCGCGAATGCGGCGCTCGCTGCCCGAGCCCGCGCCCTGACCGAGAAACTGGACCAGGGTCAGGGCACCGTTGTCGCGGCTGGCCGGTTGCAGCCTCGGCGCGATGAAAACCCAGTTGATGAAAAAACCCGACCAGATGGCCGGAATCAGCCACAGCGCCTGCACCCCCCAGGCATAGGCTGCGCCGCTGACGCCGAGGAGGGTCCAGGCCGACGATGAACTGGCCGAAGCGCTGAGCGATGCGATGATCGGGCCCATGCGGCGACCGGCCAGATGAAAATCGGCCGTATCCCCCACCCTGCGCTGGGCCCATACGCCAATGGTCAATAGCAGGACGAGATAGACGACGAGCGTGGCGGCGACCATTGATTTCTCACTTCGTGAATCAGGCGCCGCTCAATTTAGCAGATGGTTGCCCGGCGTATCGGCCGGGCAACTATGCGCAAGTTCGAAAACTCAGAGCTTATAGGTAAACCGGACGTAGAGGTCCCGGTCCTCCTGAAGCTGCGAGGCAGCGATACGTTGTTCGATTTCTTCGCGGATTCGGAAGCGGATATCGACGCGCAGCTGCTGGTTGAAATGGTGCTGATATCGAATCTCGTAGAGATCGTTGTTGTTGCGGAAATCATTGGAAATCAACCAGCCGGATTCCACGTGGCCGTAGACCACGCCCAGGTTGTGGCCGGGACGGATGTCGAACAGGTTGGCACTGAGTTGGTAGCCATCACCATCCACGTCGTCGCCAGGGGTACCGATCAGCATCACGCTCTCCTTCGGCGTATCAAAGGCGTGGCCATACTCGCCCGCCAGCACGAAACGTGTTCCCGCTTCGCCCACGGGCCATTCGGCCGCCGCCTTGGCCGTCATCGTCAGGTAATCGTCGCGCCGCGGATCGGCCACGCCGTGGGTGGCCAGGGCATCGGGAATCCAGTTCAGCGTGAGCATGCGCATCGAAACCGGCCCCCAGGATTCAGTCGAGCGCAACCCGAGATAAGCACCGAGGCGGCTTCCGCTGTCGGAGAAGTCGATCGGACCGCGGAAGGTGTTGCCCGTACCCCGACGATGATTCAGCTGGGCGATGACATGACTTTCCCAGCCGCCGCCGAGCTCACTGATCCAGTGCACGCCGTCGGTCCAGCCGATACCCACATTGGAGGCGTCGTTGCGATCGAGACTCTTGTCGGGCACGACCGGCAGCTTGAATCCGGTCTGGAAACGGCCGATGCGGACCGTGTTCCGGTCGGCATCATCGGCCCACTGGAAAAAGAACTCGTCGAGGTGGACTTCACCCGGTCGCGTCCCCGTGCCAGAGGCCCGGTAGCGATCGAATTCCAGCGAGTAGTCGTTGCCGTCCGTCGTGACCCAGGTCGCCACACGACCCCGGAAAAGCCAGTTGTCGGAAAGTTCGCGCTGGGCGAACAGCCTGAAGCGGCCACGCAGACTCTCGTCGCTGCTTTCAAAGCCGGAGCGTGAGTCACGTTCACTGGCGTAGAAGCCACCGCGAAGATCGCCGCCGAATTCCCATCCGGCTTCCTGGGCATGCGCCGCGCCGGTGGACACCATGGCCACCAACACCAAGCACCATCGAACAGCACCGCTCGCTTTGGCGGGTATGCAATAAAAAGAAGTCATCCGGGTCATTGTTAAGTTCCTGCCTTGAGTGTAGCGCTGATGACAAAGCACAGCATCGACAGCGCGATAGTGTGTGGCAGAAATATGACAGAACGATTAAAAGGTCACACCATTGCAGCGTGTCTGTCACATTTCGTTCAATCGCCGGACGAATCGAACTCGGCGAGCTTGCGCTCGACTTCGGCCAGCTCCGCCTCGGCGATCCGGGCGATCTCCATCAACGCTTCCTGGTTTTCGAGTTGCTGAGCCTGTTCTTCCAGGTCACGATCAAGCCCACCGCCGAGGTCCCGACGTATGGCATCCAGACGCTGAATCAGTTCGTCCCGGCGCTCGAGCAGTTGCTTGCGGTCCATGATGAAGCCTCCAGCCATACGATGTCAGTCAGTGTAGGCGAGAGCGCCCACAAACGGCTTGACGTGGATCAACCGGCTTACGGCTCGCGGGACCTCAATCGGATTCAGCCTGCCCTTCCCGGACGCCTCGCGCGGGAAGCTCACCGGCACTGACCAGCCGCTCGATGCGCGAGAACACCTCGTAGCGTCCGAACGGCTTCTTCATGAACCCGTCGGCACCAATCTTCTTGAGATAGAACTCTTCGACAGCTTGTGGATTGCCGCTGATCATGATGACTGGCACGGACTCGGTGGCGGGATGACGGCGCAGCTTACGCAAGGCGGTAAACCCGCTCATGCCCGGCAGCACGATATCGAGAAAGATCAGGTCGGGCGGATCTTCGGCAGCCAGCTTCAACGCCGTTTCGGCATCGCCGGCGTCCCGCGTTTCGTAACCGTTCTGATTCAACATGTGGCCCAACGCGGCCACGATGGTGCGGGAATCGTCGACGACAAGTACTCGCATACCGCGTCGTGCGTGCAGGCGCCGCCCCTGGCGGCGATCGTCGGGCTGACGCATTCCCAGCAGCCGTCGAAATCGGTCCAACTGACTCATCCAGGCTCCCTCTGAATTCGGATGGCGTGGTCGATGTGTCGATTATCTACCGGAAGAAACGATCAAGCCAAGTCCGGAGAGGAATCGAAAGCTCTCGACAGTTCGCGGATATTCACATCCTCGGTGCCATCGGGAAGGACTTCGGCAATGCGAACCGGCGCATCTCCGACCTCTGGCCGCTGGCTGGCCAAATCGAGCGTGTCTCCGAGCCTGTGGCCGGCATCAGTGATCTCGAGCAACCGGACCATCGGAAGAAGACCGCGTCCTTCACCGGTCTGCAGGACCAATGCGAGACGCCCGTTACTCAAGCGCACCAGTGTACCCGGTGTCACCCAACCGAGGTAGTGGGTAAACGCCTCGACCATCGGCCCGTCGAACTGCTGATTGCGCTGTTTCCAGAGCACACTGAAGGCGTCGTGATGCGAACGTGCCGGATCGTATACGCGCCGGGACGTGATCGCATCATAGGCATCGACGATGCCAACCAGCCGCGCCAGTTGAGGTATTGCACCGCCGGCAAGGCCTTGCGGATATCCCCGGCCGTCGGGGCGCTCATGGTGGTGTAAAACGGCCTGGACCACGGCATCCGGCAGTCCTCCTTCTTCCTGGAGAAGCTGGTATCCGATGGTCGTATGCGTCTTTATGATCTCGTACTCTTCAGCCGTGAGGGGACCCGGCTTGTTGAGGATTTCCGATTCGATTCGCAGCTTGCCCAGGTCGTGAAGCAACCCCGCCAGCCCGGCGTATTCGATCTTTTTCTCCTCCCAATCCAGTGCATGAGCGAGGCCCAATGACAGGATCGAGGCATTGATGCAGTGCTGGGCCGTGTAGTCATCACGAGTCTTGATTCGCGTCAGCCAGACCAATGCCGCAGCATGCTCTTCCAGCACACTCGCCAGTTCGGACACCACCGATTGGGCCGAATCCACGTCGACCTCACTACCTGCCCGGAACTGCTCCGCCAGGTCTCGAATACGACTGTCCAGGGAATTGTGGATCTCGAGCGCTCGATTCAGGGTTTCAGCATTGACCTCACCCTCGAGTATTTTTCCTTTCCCTGAGCGAGAGGCCCGTAGCCGCCGGGGGCTGCTCGAATCGGGCGCAGCCGGCAATCGACTCGTGGGCATCCACTGGTTGGGGCTGTGCTCGCGGGAAATGACCACCCACGCGCAGTTTTCCTGCATCCAGCGCTTCTTGTCCGCTGAGTCGATCAGAACGCCCTGCAGGGGAAATTGTGTCTCCGACCACGGGATGTCCAGACGCGTCACGAAGTGTCCGAACTGCAACTCGGACGGATCGACGCGGCTTTCGAAAGCCCACCCGCTTGGACGCTCGGGCATGCCTGTCCCCTCGGTTCGGTCATTGGCCCTACCGGAGAAAACTATAACGCCGCGAAGAAGACGCTGTCCAGCAGCTCACTCCAGCACGGAGACCAGCATGGCCTTGACGTTGACGCCGGGCAATCCGTCGGGCAGTACCTCCTCGATGTGGATCATCGGATTGCCGTCGTCGTCGCGCAACTCCGCCAGGTCGACACGCTCACCGGGCCGATAGCCCGTTCCGCCGTGAATGAGCTTGCGTACGACCGGATAGAAACCGTGGACGATATTGGTCTCCTCCACGATCGCCAGATCACCGTTCGACAGGCGCACCAAAGTGCCCGGCGCCACCCATCCGAGGAAGTGAATGAAGGTTTCAACCATCTTCCGGTCGAATTTGTGCGAACGGGCGCGCCAGAGCACACCGAGGGCATCGTGGTGGGAACGCGCCGGCCGATAGCTTCGCTGTGATGTCACGGCATCGTAGACGTCAACGATCGACACCAGACGCGAAACCTGCTTGATGTCGCCTGACTGCTTGCCGTGGGGATAACCCTTGCCGTCGCTTCGTTCGTGGTGCTCCAGGGCGGCCATGGCGATGGCCTCGTCGACGTCGTCGCGCCGTGCAAGCAGCTCGTACCCGTGCTCGGTATGCGTCTTGACGTGCCGGTACTCCTCTTCGTTGAGGAGATCGGGTTTGTTGAGAATCGAGGAGTCGATATCGACATTACCGACGTCGTGCAGCAAAGCGGCCATGCCCGCTCGCTCGACCTGGTCCGGCGACCAATCGAGCGCGTGCGCCAGTCCCAGCGCCAGGATGGCGGAATTGATGGAGTGCTGCGCCGTATAGTCGTCGCGCTCCTTGATTCGGGTCAGCCAGACCATGGCCGCGAGATTCTGCTGCAGATAGCCGGCCAGCTCGGCCACCACGCGTTCGGCCGTCTTGATTTCCACGGTCCCTTTCTGGGCGAACCCCCGAATGAGTTGCCTCGCCTGGCTGTCGAGAATGTTGTAGGCGCGAAGCGCCACGCCCACACTTTCCTTGTCGATGCGATCGCCCCGCAACGCATTGATGGGATCGCGAAGATCGGTGGAAGGTCTTATGGGTTCTTCTTTCTTGGGCTTTCCACCTAGCGGAATCGGTCGAGGAGACGGCGGAGGCGTATCGCTGCGCTCGAAGTCGATGACAACCCACTCGCAGTGATCCTCGAACCATTCTTTCCTTTCTTCCGAATCGATCAGGACGCCCTGTAGCGGAAAAGGCGTATCAATCCAGGGAATATCCAGACGCACGACAAAGTTGCCCACCTCCAGATCGGAGGGGTGGACGATCATCTCGCGTGTCCAGATCGAGTCGGGCTGTCCCTTTTCCTGCGCCATATCCAGAAACTCAGGAATCCATTGGAGCATTATGCCAGCAATGCACTGAGACGCCAGTCACACAATGCAAAATTGATCTCCAGGCAGGGCCATGATGATTGCTTCACGAAGCTGTTACAATTTCTTCCTTATATGAATTATCCTGTTATCCAGGGAAAATCCCAATGAATCCAACCGGTTACATTTCCCGCGTATTTGGCCAGTCGCCGGTGCGCCCGCTTCAGCAGCACTTCGAGAAAGCGGCCGGCTGCGCCTTCAAACTGCCCGATTTCGTGCGTGCCGCACAGTCCGGGGACTGGGAAAAGGCCGCCGAGGTTCGCAAGAGCATCGTCAACCTCGAACACGAAGCCGATGATCTCAAGCGCGAGCTGAGGCTGAATCTGCCGCGCAGCCTTTTCATGCCGGTGGCCCGAACGGACGTGCTCGAGATGCTCTCGGTGCAGGACCGCATTGCCAACAAGGCGCGCGATATTTCCGGCCTGATGCTCGGCCGTCGAATGGTCATCCCCGAACCTCTGCAGGAGCTGTATCTCAGCTTCGTCGACCGCTGCCTCGAAGCCGTGGGCCAGGCGCACAAGACGGTCAACGAACTCGACGAATTGTTCGAGACGGGGTTCAGCGGTAGCGAGATCGACCTGGTCATGGGGATGATCAAGAAGCTCGACGAAATCGAAAACGACAGCGACAGCCTGCAGGTCCGGATTCGCGCCGAGCTTCTGGAAGTCGAAAAGGATTTGCCGCCCATCGATGTCATGTTTCTCTACAAGATCATCGATCGGACCGGGGACCTGGGCGATCTGGCCCAGCGTGTCGGCAGCCGCCTCCACCTGATGATCGCTCGCTAGACCGAATCAGATAAGCTCGAGAGACCCGTTTCATGGAACAGGCGATTTTCTACATCCTCCTGGCGGCTTTGTTCGGCCTGTTCATGGCCTGGGGCATCGGCGCCAACGACGTAGCCAATGCCATGGCGCCGTCGGTCGGCTCGCGCGCGATCACGATCAAGCAGGCAATCCTGATCGCGGCCATCTTCGAATTTTCCGGCGCCGTGCTGGCCGGCGGCGGTGTCACCAGCACGATCCGCAAAGGCATCGTTGACGCTTCGCTGCTTCAGGGTCAGCCCGAACTGCTGATCTACGGCATGCTCGCCGCATTGCTTGCCGCCGGGACGTGGCTCATGGTTGCCTCTGCCCGGGGATGGCCGGTGTCCACCACCCATACGATCATTGGTGCGGTAGTCGGCTTCGCCGCCATCGGCATTGGAACTTCCGCCGTTCACTGGGACCAGGTCGGACAGATCGTGCTGAGCTGGATCGTCAGCCCGCTGCTGGCCGGTTTCATCGCCTGGTTGCTGTTCACCAGCGTCCAGCGCCTGGTACTGGAGCGGCCCGATCCACTCAAGGCTGCGCGGCGCTACGTGCCCGGCTATATCTTCCTGGCCGGCTTCTTCATGACGCTAGTCACCGTCTTCAAGGGCCTCAAGCACATCGGCATCGACCTCGATCCGGTTCATTCCTACGGGCTGGCGGTGGCCATCGGCGGAATCATTGCCGGTATCGGCATGATCTTCATCATGCGCATTCCTGATATCGACCTGCAGGATACCGATTTCCATTACTACACCGTCGAACGCATCTTCGGCGTATTGATGGTGGTAACCGCCTGCTCCATGGCTTTCGCACACGGCTCCAACGACGTTGCCAACGCCATCGGTCCGGTGGCCGCGGTGGTAAGCGTGGCCGGCAGCGGCAGCGTGAACCAGGAAGCGATCGTCCCGGTCTGGATCCTGATTCTCGGTGGGGCGGGCATCGTCATCGGACTGGCCACTTATGGCCATCGGGTCATCGCCACGGTGGGCAGCAACATCACCACGCTAACCCCCAGCCGCGGCTTTGCCGCCGGACTGGCCGCCGCGGCGACCATCGTCATGGCTTCGGGCACCGGGCTGCCGATTTCCACCACACACACGGTCGTGGGAGCCATCCTCGGTGTCGGGATGGCACGCGGAATCGCTGCCATCAACCTGCAGACGGTGGGCTCGATCTTCATGTCCTGGATCATCACGATTCCGGCCGGCGCCCTGCTTTCCGTTTTCTTCTACCTGATCATCCGCACCCTGGCAGGCTGACACCTCGTCGCTGCGTAGCTGCTTGACCCATTCCCGCTACCCTTTTATATTAGATATATCTTAATTAAGCCTTGAGGGCCGACATTGTAGGTCTCGCTCAGGCAGACGCCAGGTGATTGATCATGCGCGAAGAACTTCACGGTGGACTCCCGATGCTGGCCGATCTCGACCCGGAACAGGCCGGCAATGCCGCTTCTCTGCTACGTGCGCTCGCCAATCCGACCCGGTTGATGCTGCTGTGCTCATTGGTCGAGGGCGAACATTCCGTCAGCGAACTCAACCAGCGCATTCCCCTGAGCCAGTCGGCGCTGAGCCAGCATCTGGCACGGTTGAGAGAAGAACATCTCGTCGCTACGCGGCGCGAATCCCAGACCATCTACTACCGCATCGCCGATCCGGTGGTGCTGGAACTGATCGCACCACTTCACCGGCGTTTCTGTACACCCGGCGATGGCCCAAACCGATCTTGACTTTATATTAGTTTATTCTTATATTTAGACTGTACACGCTCGGAAGGAAACGCATCATGAACATCGATAGACTGGTTTTTGCGATCGCCGGCTGCATGATTCTTCTCAGCCTCGTCCTGTCACAGATTCACAGCGTCTGGTGGCTGCTCCTGACGGCCTTCGTCGGCCTCAACATGCTGCAGGCAGCCTTCACGGGCTTCTGTCCCCTGGCGAAAATTCTCCGGTCCATGGGCAAGCAACCCGGACGGGCATTCAACTGATGCGCCGCGGCGCCCTGGCACTGAGCGCCGTATTGTTGGTTTCCCCCGGCCTGGCCGATGACGGGCCTGCTCCGACCTGGGTCGAGCAGGCCCGCTCCGGAGCCGGCGCACTGGGCAGTCAGCTCAAGCAGGCGCTGCAGACGGCGATGGCCGACGGTGGGCCGGTGGCGGCAATCGACGTCTGCCGGATTCAGGCGCCGGAAATCGCCGCTGATGTCTCCAGCCGGCGTCTCCAGGTGGGTCGCACCGCACTGAAGGTGCGCAATCCCGACAATACGCCCGACCACTGGGAAACCCGCATGCTGGAAGCGTTCGAACAGCGCCTGGCCAATGGCGAGGATCCCGCGCAGATCGAAATCTTTGCCATCCGCAACGAGGCGGGACGCCGCTACGGGCACTGGATGAAAGCCATTCCCACCCAGGGGTTGTGCACGGCCTGCCACGGAACCGAACTGAAGCCCGAAGTCGCCGAGGCGATCGACACGGCTTACCCGCAAGACCAGGCCCGCGGCTTCTCCGTTGGCGACTTGCGCGGCGCGTTCAGTGTGGAAATCGATCTCGACTCGGATTGACGCGGCAGCTCCTGGCCCGCAGACCACTCCTCCTCCATCAACTGGCACGACCCGCCCGTTCAGTCTAAAATAGGCGGCTGCCTCGCTTGCCGCCCATCCAGGGTCAGGCGGGCTATCGCGGCCCGGCTCTCACCGGGCGTGTCAACCAAAAATCAAACCCGGCCGATTCATCGGGGGATCGGCGCAATCGCTTGCGACATCGTTGGCGCAAGCCCTGGAGGATCGTTAATGAATCTGTTTGAAACCATCCACACGACCGAGCATGAGCAGGTCATCTTCTGCCATCACAAGGATGCTGGCCTGAAGGCCATCATCGCCATTCACAACACCACGCTCGGACCGGCCCTGGGTGGCATGCGCATGTGGCCCTACGCCACCGAGCAGGACGCCCTCGACGACGTACTGCGCCTGTCCCGCGGCATGACCTACAAGGCCGCGGTCGCCGGCCTCAATCTCGGCGGCGGCAAGTCCGTCATCATCGGCGACCCGCGCAAGGACAAGTCCGAAGCCCTGTTCCGCGCGGTGGGGCGCTTCATCGACTCGCTGCATGGTCGCTATATCACGGCCGAGGACGTCGGCATCGACGTCAACGACATGGAATACGTCTTCCAGGAAACCGACAACGTCGTTGGCGTCCACCAGGTCCACGGCGGTTCCGGCGATCCCTCGCCGTTTACGGCTTTCGGTACCCTTCAGGGCATTCGCGCCAGCCTGCAGCGCCAGTTCGGTGACGAAGACATCGGCAAGTACAGCTACGCTGTCCAGGGCGTCGGCCACGTCGGCATGGAGCTTGTCAAGCTGCTGCGCAAGGAGAACGCCAAGGTCTTCGTTACCGACATCAATGAAGAGGCCGTCCAGGCCGCCGTCGACATGGGCTGTGAAGCGGTCGGCACCGACGATATCTACGATGTGGATGCCGAAGTTTATTCCCCGACAGCCCTGGGGGCCACGGTCAATGAACAGACCATTCCGCGCTTCAAGTTCAAGATTGTCTGTGGTGCGGCCAACAACCAGCTCGCTACCGAGGAATGCGGCGACGAACTCGAGCGCCGCGGCATCATTTACGCCCCCGACTACGCCGTCAACGCCGGCGGACTGATGAACGTCTCGATCGAGTTCGAGGGCTATAACCGCGAGCGCGCCAAGCGCATGACCCGCGCCATCTACTACAACGTCTCGAAGATCTTCCAGATCGCCGAGCGCGACGGCATCCCCACCTGGAAGGCCGCAGACCGGATGGCCGCCGAACGCATCGCCATGGTCGGCAAGCTCAAACTTCCCTTCATGGGCCGCGCCCACCGCTTCCCGGGCCGCGAGCGGGGGAATCATTGATTGAGTGGGGCTTCGACACCCGCGGCGCCAGCGGCAGGTGTCGAAGCCCCCGATCCGATTTTTGGAAAATAGTGAATAGAAAATAGAAAATAGAAAATTCATTGGCAGCAGTAGTTTGGCTACAAAGTTATTGCGACGGCACCACCTCTATTTACTTTTTTCTATTTACTATTTACTGGTATTTCCTCGAAACCCAAAGGCCGAATGCGGCCTCCGACCCCAGCCGAGGATCAGGGTGCCAAAATGAAACTTCAAGAAGACATCGAAATGCTGCGCGAAAGCGTCCGCCGTTTCGCCGAGGAATCGATCGCGCCGCGTGCCGAGGAAATCGACCAGTCGAACGAGTTTCCGCAGGAACTCTGGCGGGAACTGGGCGAGATGGGCCTTCTGGGTATCACCATCCCCGAGCAATACGGTGGATCGGACATGGGCTACCTTGCCCACCTGGTGGCGATGGAAGAAATTTCCCGTGCCTCGGCTTCCATCGGGCTGTCCTACGGCGCCCACTCGAACCTGTGCCTCGACAACCTGTATCGAAACGGCAGCGATGCCCAGCGCGAGAAGTACGTGCCCAGGCTGGTTTCCGGCGAATGGGTCGGCGCCCTGGCCATGTCCGAACCGGGCGCCGGATCGGATGTGGTTGGCTCCATGAGCTGCCGGGCCGAGAAGAAGGGCGATACCTGGGTGGCCAACGGCTCCAAGATGTGGATTACCAACGGCCCTGAATGTGACCTCGCCCTGGTCTACATGCGCACCGCCGGCCAGGATGCCGGCAGCAAATGCATGACGGCCTTCCTGGTTGAAAAGGACTTCGAGGGCTTCGAGAAAGCGCAGAAACTCGACAAGCTCGGCATGCGCGGATCCAACACCTGCGAACTGGTCTTCGAGGACTGCGAGATTCCGGAAGAGAACGTGCTCGGCGAGGTCAATGAAGGCGTCAGGATCCTGATGTCGGGACTGAACTCCGAGCGCCTGGTACTCTCCGGCGGTCCCATCGGTATCATGCAGGCAGCGATGGACAACGTGCTGCCCTATGTCAACGACCGCAAGCAATTCGACCGCCCCCTGTCCGATTTCGGCCTCATGCAGGCCAAGATCGGCGACATGTACGCCGCCCTGCAATCCTCACGCGGCTTCGCCTACCAGGTGGCCGCCGACTACGACCACGGCGAGCGCTCGCGCATCGACGCGGCCGCCTGCCTGCTGCATGCCTCGACCAGTGCCGTCAACGTCGCACTCGAAGCCATCCAGGCGCTGGGCGGCAACGGCTACATCAATGAATACCCCACCGGCCGGCTGCTGCGCGACGCCAAGCTCTACGACATCGGCGCCGGAACCAACGAAATCCGCCGCATGCTCATCGGCCGCGAACTCGCCGCCGGCCGAACCTGAGACGGAAAATCTTTAAATCGCAAAGACGCAAAGCAGCGAAGGACGAGAAGAAAGAAGAAAGAAGAAAAGACACAAAAAAGCATCGGACCCACGGAAGACACGGAGCACACGGAAATTGAAGATTTAAAGGATCTTCTTCTACCTTTAGTATTGTCCGTGCTCGTGGTTTTATTTTATAGGGTTTTCTTTGCGTTCTTTGCTGCTTCGCGTCTTTGCGTTAAAAAGGTTTTGATTTTTATTGCTCCGGCTGGATCCTAAATGACCGTCGAGATTGCGCTGGTTTTCATCATTATCGGCATCGCGCTGTACCTGTTTGCCAGCGAGAAGCTGCCGCTCGACGTCACCGCCTTCCTGATCCTGATCACGGTCATTGCGATTCCGCAGTTGTTCCACTCCGAATGGCTGCTCGAACGCGGCATCGATCTCGAGTCGGCCTTTCCGAACGTTCGGGAGGGCCTGTCGGGTTTTTCGAATCCGGCAACCATCACCGTGCTCGCGATGTTCATTCTCTCATCGGGCATTCAGCGCTCCGGCCTGATCCATACCGTCGGCAAGGTGCTCAGCCCCTTGATGGGCGGCTCGGAAACGCGGCAACTGGTCATCATCGCGCTGCTGGTCGGCCCGGTCTCCGGTCTGATCAACAACACGGCAGCGGTCGCGGTGGCCATTCCGCTCGTACTCGACATGGCGCGCCGCTCCGGCGCGAAGGCCTCGCGTCTGCTGATGCCGTTGAGCTTCTTCGGCATGCTCGGCGGCACACTCACCCTGATCGGCACCTCGACCAACCTGCTTGCCTCGAGCCTTCTGGCCGATGATCCCGCCTTCGGTCGCCAGATCGGCATGTTCGAGTTCCTTCCGGTCGGTCTCGTGGTTCTCGCAACAGGACTGGTCTATTTCCTCACGCTCGGGCGCTGGCTGATGCCGACGAGCGACCGGGTCAATGTGCATAACGAGGCCGAGAGCAAGTTCATCTTCGAAGCCCGTGTGGCCTCCGGCAGCAACCTGGTCGGCAAGAGCCTCAGCGAAGCCGATTTCGAGAATCGCCACGATGTCGACGCCCTCAAACTGGTTCGCGGCCGCGAAGCGTGGGTCAAGAAGGCCGCCACCACGCGACTCAAGGTCGACGACATCGTGCACCTGCGCGGCACCCGCCGCCAGGTCATGGACCTGATCAAGAGCGACGAAGTCCAGGTGCTGTCCGAGTTCGGCGAGCGGCGCAGCGTCCGCCGGGACGGCAAGCTCGCCCGCATCCTGCTTCGCAACGAGACGGTTTTCGGCGACTCCACCGGCCAGAGCGTCGGCTTCTGGCGTCGCTACAAGGCGCGCCTGGTCGGCCTGGAAACCGATTCGGTGCGATCGCGCCGCCTGGCCGACGAGCGCCTGCGGGTCGGCGAGATCGTACTGGTCGAGGTCTCGGCCACTGCGCTGGTGCACCTTCGCCGCCATCCCGACCTGATCGTTCTCGATGTCTTCGAAGATCGCTTCGACAACCGTCGCAAGTGGACGGCCGGACTGATCGTCGCCGGCGTGGTTCTGGGCGCCACGCTGACGCCCCTGCCCATCGTGGTCACCGCCCTGATGGGCGTCATGGCCATGTTCTTCACCGGCCTGCTGGCACGTGAGGACCTCTATTCGGGCGTGAGCTGGAACGTCATCTTCCTGCTCGCCGGCGTCATCCCGCTCGGCATCGCCATGTCAAAGTCGGGCGGGGCCGACTGGCTGGGCGGCCTGCTTGCCGTCCACGCCGACACCTGGCACCCGATGGTCGTCCTCATGGCGCTTTACCTGCTGACGACCCTGCTGACTTCCATCGTTTCGAACAACGCCGCGGTCGTCGTCCTCGTACCGGTCGCAATCTCGCTTGCCCAGGCGCTCGACATGGCCGTTTTCCCGCTCGCCCTGGTGGTGATGTTCGGTGCCTCCTCGAGCTTCCTTTCCCCGGTGGGCTACCAGACCAACGCCATGATCTACGGCACCGGCCTGTACCGCTTTACCGACTTCATGCGCGTGGGCGCACCGCTGAATCTGGTGCTGATGGTGGTCACCAGCGCCTCTATCTACTGGCTGTGGTCCGTCTAGACCGGCACGGGGGATCCAGTCCGAGCATGACCGAAAACGGCCACGCTTAGAAGAGCGGAGATCCCTCAGCGCGGGAAGGAATCGCCGGACGGCGCTTGGACCGGTCGCCGCAAACTAACGGGTCCCTCATGCGATAATGAGCGGCTCAGTCCCACAAACACGGATAGACCTTCATGAGCGATTCCATCGTCATTGTTTCCGCCCGTCGTACCGCCATCGGCTCCTTCCAGGGTCAGTTCGCCCCGGTCAAGTCACCCGACCTGGGCGCGGCCGCCATCGGTGCCGCCTTGAGCGATGCCGGTCTCAAGGGCGAAGACGTTTCCGAAGTCATCATGGGCTGCGTATTGCCGGCCGGCGTCGGCCAGGCGCCGGCCCGCCAGGCATCCCTGGGTGCCGGCATACCGGTCAGTGTCGGCTGCACCACCATCAACAAGGTCTGCGGCTCGGGCATGAAGGCGGTCATGCAGGGTCATGACGCCCTCCTGGCTGGCTCGGCGGATATCGTGGTTGCCGGCGGCATGGAGTCGATGACCAACGCCCCGTACATGGCCGAACGAGGCCTCCGCATGGGCCACGCCAAGTTCCTCGACCACATGTTCTTCGACGGCCTGCAGAACCCCTACGACGGTCAGATGATGGGGCAGTTCGGCGAACAGTGCGTGGCCAAGTACGGCTTCACGCGCGACGAGCAGGACGCGTTCTCGAAGGCCTCGGTCGAACGGGCCCTGAAGGCGATCGAAACGGATGCCTTCGCTGCCGAAATCGCGCCGGTGACCGTCAAGACCCGCAAGGGTGAAGTCGAGGTGAGCACCGACGAGGAGCCGGCCAACTGTCCCGTCGACAAGATGCCCAAGCTGCGTCCGGCCTTCGCCAAGGACGGCACGATCACCGCCGCCAGTTCCTCGAAGATCTCCGACGGCGGGGCCGCCACCGTGCTGATGCGCGCCTCCGAGGCCGAGTCCCGCGGCCTGGCACCGCTAGCGCGCATCATCGCCCATGCCACGCATTCGCAGGAACCGGAATGGTTCACCACCGCCCCGGTCGGCGCGATTTCCAGGGTGCTCGACAAGGCCGGCTGGAAAGCCAGTGAGGTCGACCTGTTCGAGATCAACGAGGCCTTCGCCACCGTCACCATGGCGGCCATGAAGGAACTCGACCTGCCGCACGACAAGGTCAACGTCAACGGCGGCGCCTGTGCCCTCGGCCACCCCATCGGTGCCAGCGGCGCGCGCATCCTGGTCACCCTGATTCACGCCCTGAAAAACCGCGGCGGCAAGCGGGGTATCGCCAGCCTGTGCATCGGCGGCGGCGAGGCGACCGCGATTGCCGTCGAACTCGACTGAAGCGATGACCGACCGAGTCACCATCGTCGAGGTCGGACCACGCGATGGGCTGCAGAACGAGCCCTACACGATCCCGACACAGGTCAAGATCGAGTTGATCGAGCGGCTGGCCGACACCGGCCTGGGCGTCGTCGAGGCGACCAGCTTCGTCGCCGCCCCGGCCATTCCGCAGCTCGCCGATGCCGATGAGGTCTTTGGCCGCATCGAGCGCAAGCCTGGCGTACGCTACCCGGTGCTGGTGCCCAACGAAAAGGGCTATGAGCGGGCCCGGGGCGTGGGGGCCGAGGAAATCGCGGTGTTCACGGCCGCCTCCGAGGCCTTCAACCAGAAGAATATCAACTGCTCGATTTCCGAGTCACTGGAGCGCTTCGCGCCCGTGCTCGCCCGTGCCCGAGAGGACGGCGTACGGGTCAGGGGGTATGTCTCGACCGTTCTCGGCTGCCCTTACCAGGGTGACGTTCCCGTCGGCGAAGTCGTACGTGTGGCCGAAGCCTTGTTCGATGCCGGCTGCGCCGAGATCTCGCTCGGCGACACCATCGGTGTCGGCACGCCGAGGAAGGCGCGTGAAATGCTCGAGACGGTCGCCCGTTCGGTGCCGATGGAACGATTGGCCGTACATTTCCACGACACCTACGGCCAGGCCCTGGCCAATATCCACACCTGCCTGGATGCAGGCGTACGCGTGGTCGATTCCTCCGTCGCCGGCCTCGGTGGCTGCCCCTATGCGCGCGGCGCGACCGGCAACGTCGCGACCGAGGATGTCGTCTACATGCTGCACGGCCTGGGGATGGAAACCGGCGTCGACCTGATGCAACTCGCCCGCGTCGGCGACTGGATCGCCGGCGAACTCAACCGCCCGCGCTCGAGAACGGGCCAGGCGATTCTCAAGCGCAGCTAAAAAGCACGAAAAGCTTAAACCGCGAAGACGCAAAGAGCGCAAAGCGAAGGACAAGATAGGAAACGAAATCAAAGAATCGGAATGAATAGGGTCAGGTCTGAAATCGAGGAAACAGCCAGTGGCGTCATCGACGCGATCGTGCATGTGCACCGATCGCTGGGACCGGGCCTGCTCGAATCCGCATATCAGGCCTGTCTCTATCACGAACTCGCCAAGCGAGGATTTCAGCTACAAGTCGAGCAGCCGATACCAATTGAGTACGACGGGATCAAGATCGATAACGGTTTTAGAGCCGACATGATCGTCAATGGCCACCTGCTTATCGAAAACAAAGCAGTCAGTTCTCTGAATGAAGTGCATCAAGCACAGGTAATAACCTACCTGAAGCTGGCTGAACTCAAACTTGGGCTCCTGGTGAACTGGAACGTCCGCCTGATCAAGGAAGGAATCAGGCGGATCGCGCATGGCTTGCGCTAAGGGTCCAATTTCAATTCTTTTTTCTTCGCGTTCTTCGCGTCTTCGCGGTTAACGCTTTTAATGTTTTAGAACACACAGGAGAACTCACATGGACACCAAGAATATCAAGGCCGTCATTACCGGCGGTGTTTCAGGCCTGGGCCTTGCCGTGGCCGAGCATTTCGTTTCGCTCGGCGGCAAGGTGGCGCTGCTTGACGTCAACGAGGACAAGGCCGGCGAGGCCGTCGGGAAGCTCGGCGAAGACAATGCCAGGTTCTTCAAGACCGATGTCACCAGCGAGTCCGAGGTCGAACGCGTGCTCGGCGAAGCGAAGGGCTGGCTCGGCGAGATCAACGTCGCGGTCAATTGCGCCGGCATCCTCGGCGCCGGCCGTGTACTCGGCCGCGAAGCACCGATGCCGCTCGAAACCTTTTCGCAGACGGTCATGGTCAACCTGGTCGGCAGCTTCAACGTCGGCAAGGGTGCCGCCAATCTCATGCAGAACAACGAGCCCAACGACGACGGTGAGCGCGGTGTGATCATCAATACAGCCTCCGTCGCAGCCTACGAAGGTCAGATCGGCCAGGCCGCCTACTCCGCCTCCAAGGGTGGCGTGGTCGGCATGACCCTGCCGATGGCGCGCGAATTCACCCGTTTCGGCGTACGCGTGATGACCATTGCCCCCGGGGTCTTCCATACGCCGATGGTCGACGTCATGCCCGAGAAGGTGCAACAGGCCCTGGGCGAGTCCATCCCCTTTCCCAAGCGGCTGGGCAAGCCCGAGGAGTACGCCCGCCTGGCCGTGCACATCGTTGAAAACGCTTACTTCAACGGCACCACCCTGCGCCTCGACGGCGCCGTGCGGCTCGAGCCCAAGTAAATCTAAAGTCAAAACCCATAATCCACGGAAATCACGGAATACACGGACTCTAATAAGGTAAGTCAGATCTTCCGTGCCTTTCCGTGTTTTCCGTGGTTACACGGTTTTGGATCCGTTGCACCCGGCATTGACACCCCGGCGACATTCTTGACGTAGCCTGATGCGGAGATCATGATTCCCGCATAAAACGCACGACACACAGGGAGACCCGCATGGAAAGCTTGCAAGAGTGGTATGCCAACATCGAAACGGCGCAGGTCATGGCCGTTGCCTGGAAGGTCATCGGCGCGCTGCTGATCTTCATCATCGGCCGCTGGGTCGCCAAGGCCGTCGCTGCCCTGGCGCGCAAGACCCTGAGCAGGCGCCAGCTCGATGCCATGCTGATCACCTTCCTCGGCACCATTCTCTACGCACTATTGCTGCTGTGCGTCATTCTCGCCTCCATCAGCTATCTGGGCGTCTCCGTCACGCCGCTGATCGCCGTCCTTGGTGGCGCCGCCCTGGCCGTCGGCCTGGCCTTGCAAGGCAGTCTGTCGAACTTCGCTTCCGGCGTGATGCTGGTCGGATACAGGCCCTTCACCAAGGGGCACTTCGTCGAGGCCGGCGGTGTTTCCGGTACGGTCGATCACGTCGGCCTGTTCTATACCAAGCTGATCACCCCCGACAACCGCAGCGTGATCGTCCCCAACAACGAGATCACCACCAGTCCGATCACCAATTACTCGGCCTTCGAAACACGCCGCTGCGACCTGCTGATCGGAGTCGACTACGGCGACAATCTCAAGCTCGCCCGCGATACCATCTGGAAAGTTATCACCGGCCACGAGAAAGTTCTGAAGGACCCCGGGCCGGCCGTCCTGGTCATGGACCTGGCCGACTCCAGCGTCAACTTCGCTGTCAGGCCGTGGGTGAAAGCCGACGACTACTGGGTGGTGCGCAGCGAGTTGCTCGAGCAGATCAAGGCCGAACTAGAAGCCGCCGGCTGCTCGATCCCGTTCCCCCAGCGAACGATCCACCACGTCAACGTCGAAGCGACTGGCGCCGGCTAATCCTCCGCCTTGATCGACTGGATGATGTAACCGCCTGACTTCTCGTCAGGCTTGATGTCCAGAAGCCCTGCCTTCTGGGCTTCCTCGAGCAGGCCATTGAAGCTCTTGAAGCCATGATACGACTCGCTGAAGCCCGGTTTGCGCCGTTTCAGGGCCTGCTTGACCATCGAACCCCACACCTTGTCTTCGGCATCGCGGTCTGCAAACAACGCCTCGGCGGTGTCGAGCACCAGGTCGAACGCCTCCTGCTTCTTGTCGTCCACCGGCTTGGCTGCCGACTTCTTCTTTTTCCTGGAAGTCTTCTTCTTCGAGGCCTTTGACGGCTTCTTGCGGATCAGGTCGTCATAGAAGATGAACTCGTCGCAGTTCGCCATCAGCAGATCCGACGTAGAACTCTTCACACCCACGCCGATGACCGTCTTGTTGTTTTCCCGAAGTTTCGATACCAGCGGTGAAAAGTCCGAGTCGCCGCTGAGCAGCACGAACGTGTCCACATGCCCTTTCGTGTAGCACAAGTCCAGCGCATCGACGACCATGCGGATATCGGCCGAATTCTTGCCCGACATGCGAACATGCGGGATATCGATCAACTCGAACGCCGCCTCGTGCATCGGCGGCTTGAACTCCTTGTACCGTCCCCAGTCGCAATAAGCCTTCTTGACCACGATATTGCCCTTGAGCAGCAGCCGTTCGAGCACCTTCTGGATATCGAAGGCCTCGTAACGCATGTCGCGCACGCCCAGGGCGATGTTTTCGAAGTCGCAGAACACCGCCAGGTTGCGGGTCGGGTTGGATGTCATACCATCACCTGTTCGGTTGGACGAATAAACTTGGAACCACGGAAATCACGGAACACACGGAAACAGCAACAACCTGGAAAGCCCGAGAGAGTGAGCTGGGCTTGAGCAAGGTTCCAAAATAATGCTCTGACTACACGATGAGAACTCACACACTCTGAAGGCACCGCCAAAGCTGACCCGTGATCCGTCATTCTTGCATTTTTTGGTTCTTCCGTGGATTCCGTGCCTTCCGTGGTTCCAACAAACAGGGGATCTACCAGCCCCCACCTCCGCCACCGCCGCCTCCGCCGCCGGAGAATCCACCTCCCCCGCCGCCGGAGCTCGACCCTGGCGCGGTCGAAGCCGACGCGGTGGCGCTGGCCAGGCTCGAGCCCAGGGCCGTACCGAGGCCAGCGGCAGTGAAGCGCCCGTCGCTGAGAGTCGCCGGGTACCAGGAGCGCGACTGCGCCGTGCCGGCCTGTGCGGCCGCCTCGATTTCGGAGGCGAACCGTTCGGCCCAGGTATCGGCCGCATCCAGGGCCACGGCATAGGGCAGAAGCCGCTCGAATTCCTCGAAGGTTTGCGGAGGCGCATCGCCGTGGCGGCGTTCGATATCCTCGCGCTCGGCCACGGTCAAGTACAGTCGCAGGCCCTCGACCTCGTCCAGCAGCTGGCGTCCACGCATCGTCGGTGCGCGCATCCAGCTCCAGAACAGGCCGTTGACGATCCCGATGATGACCACGATCAGGGCCGGCAGCCATCCGATCATCTGGCCGAAGATTCCCAGCACCACGATGCTGGCGATCAGGAACGGCAGGCTGAAAGCCGTAAGCAGTATCGCGCCAATCACCCCGGTCACGTCCTTGAGGTCACGCCAGGTCCGGTAGACACGCATCATCAGCACCGCTGTGCCGATGTTCCAGATCGTCTGGTGCAGTGCGAGGAACCCGGCGACGAACTTGTCCTCCCCGGGCAGACTGAGCACCATCGCCACCAGTGTGGCCACCGAGATCAGGATGCCGGGGATCACCCACCAGCGATTGAGCTGGAAATAGCGCCCCTCCATGCGGCCCGAAAGGGCCTTCTCGTGCGCCTTCAAGGCGGCTCTGATCTCGGCGTGGTTGCTCTGCTTGAATGTAATCTTCTCCCCTTCTTGATCCAGCAGCTTGCCGAGCAGCTTGCGCTCGGTGGCGGATTCGGTCTCGCCGTCGAGCCGCTCGGCCACGTAGTCGTCGTCCTTCTTGTCGAGCCTGATCGCGCCCTTAACCGCCAGGCTGACCAGCGCGGCAGCCAGGCAGGTCCTGTCGTAGCCCATTTTCCAGACGTAGCGCAACATTCCAGGCGAATAGCCCTCAGGCGGGTCATAGCGCGGGTAGATCGCCCCACCTTCGGGATCGCGTCCTACCCGTGTCCAGGCAAACAGGTACCACAACACGGCGATCAGAGTGCCGAGCGCGCCAATGACCGCCAGGCGATGATCCTGCAGGTCCATCTCGAGTTCTTCCGCGGCCGTGGGCTCACGCACCAGGCCCTTGGGAAAACCGACGGAAATGGTCAGGCCCTCGCGCGGGGCGAGACGCCGAGTCGTCTCGAAACGTACCCGGCTTCCGCTGACCACCTCACCGACCGCCTCATCTCCCTGCTCGCCCTGACGGCCGGTATAGGCATCCAGTCTCAGCTCGTCCGGCGCAGCGCCGGAGGGCAGGTTCACAACCACGGTGGCCCGCTCGATGGGAAAGTCCCAGGCATGGCCGGTGACGTTCCAGTAGAGTTCGTCGAAGTCCTCGAAGAATCCGATCTGGCGTTCGGTGCGGTAGGTCAGTTCATAACGATGCTCACCATGATCGAGCATCCGCTTGGCACTGCCAAAATACAAACGCACGCCGTTGCTGATCGACTCGGTATGCCAGTCCTCGCGCTGGCCATTGCGGCGCACGCTCACCACATCGAAGGGGACGGTCACACGCTTGCCGTTGCGATCCTCGTAGCGTGTGGGGAAGTCGCGGTAGATGCCGCGGCGGATATCGCGGCCCTCGGCGACTATCGTGATGTTTTCTGTCACCGCCAGCTCGCGCGATGGTTTCACCTCGATCTCGCTGGCGAACTCGACGATTCGCTCCTCGGACACCGCCGTCAGCGGCAACAGGAGGAGCGCACAAAGGATCCGCTTCATCGGATGGTCCCTCAGTCCTTGTTTCGAGTACCCAGCAATCCCGCGACCCGCGGCGCCGACCGTGCCTCGATCTCCGCACTGAAGAATGTCGCCTCTTCGAAACCGGTCAGCCGCGCGATAAGCAAGTCGGGAAATTGCTGGATGCGGGTATTGAGATCGCGAACCGCACCATTGTAGAAACGTCGTGCGTGCGAAAGCAGGTCCTCGGTTTCCACCAGTTCGTCGGTCAGCTGCTGGAAATTTTCGGTCGCCTTGAGCTCGGGATAGTCCTCGGCCAGCAGGAGGAGACGCCCGAGCCCGGCAGCCAGTGCTACCTCCGCTCCCGCCATCGCCTGCGCCTGCTTTTTGCCCTCGGCCTCCTGCGCACGCGAACGCAGCGCGGTTACTTCCTGGAGCACATGCTGCTCGTGCCCGCTGTAGGCTTTTACCGTCTCGACCAACTGGGGCACCAGGTCATGGCGCCTTTGCAGTTGCACGTCGATATCGGCAAAGCCGTTACGCACCAGGTTCCGCGCACGCACCAGGCGATTGAAGATGACAACGCCCCAGACCAGCAGGACGAGAACAATAGCAATCAGGATTCCCTCGATCATGTGTTGATTCTAAGCCAAACGCCCGGATTCCGTAGCCTCGAAGAAAACCCTTGAACCGCAAAGACGCAAAGAGCGCCAAGTTAAAGAAAAGAAAGAAATCGGTTTTCCGTATTCTCCGTATTTTCCTTGTTACTTTCTTTATCTCGCCTTTGCGTTCTTCGCGTCTTTGCGGTTAACGCTTTTTATGGTCGAAGCTCGCACCACTCGACCACCCCTTGGCAGCACACCTCGGCAATGCAACAATCCCGGACCGAACGAAAGAACAAAACAACGAATGAACGAACCAACGCGTACGGTCATCTTCAGCCACGGCCACCTCTCGAGCCCGCAGAGCCTGAAGATCATCGAACTCGAACCCGTGGCGAAGGAAACCGGTTTCGATACCCTGGCCATCGATTACCGCGACCTGCAGGACGATCCCGTCGCACGGGCCGACAGGCTTGTCCAAACGATCCGCCAGCAGCGTGAAAAACCCATCCTGGTCGGCTCGTCGCTGGGCGGCTGGGTCTCCATCCGCGCCGCCGAGACACTACCCGTAGCCGGGCTGTTCCTGATGGCGCCCGCCCTGTTCCTGGAAGACCGCGTCCCCGACGGCGTCGTACCCGAAAGCTACGAGCCCCACTGCGACCGCATCACCATCGTTCACGGCTGGCACGACGACATCATCCCCTGGGAAAACAGCCTGCGCTATGCCGAAGCATCCAGGGCCAGCCTGCACCTGCTCGACAGCGACCACCGCCTCGAGTCCGCCCTGCCCGAACTCAAATCCATCTTCGAGCGCTTCCTCTGGCAGCTGACGTAGGAACAGCTTCAGGGCCTTGTAATTCAAAATCTTTAAAACGCAAAGCCGCGAAGCAGCAAAGAACGCAAAGAAAGTACAAAAGAAAAAAAGCAAAAACAATGCAACCACGGGATGCACTGAATACACGGAAACTTGAAGACAAAGAATGTTTTCTTCCGTGGCTTACGTGTTTTCCGTGGTTTCAGATTTTGTCTTTTCAGGTTTTCTTCGCGTTCTTCGCTGCTTCGCGGCTTAGCGTTATAAAGATTTCGCCCGCCCTGACTCAACCACCAATCATGATTTCAGCTCCTCCAGGTCGCGGTAGTGCTCCAGTGCCTCGGGGTTGGCCAGCGCCGAGGTGTTCTTGACCTCGCGCCCGTGGATGACGTCGCGCACGGCCAGTTCGACGATCTTGCCGGAGACCGTGCGCGGAATATCGGGCACGGCGATGATTTTTGCCGGCACGTGGCGCGGGGTGGCGTTGGCGCGCACGGTCTTTCTGATACGGTCGCGAAGCTCGTCGTCGAGTTCGACACCCTCGCGGAGCCGGACAAACAACACCACACGCACATCCCCTTCCCAGTCCTGGCCGACGCAGATCGATTCGAGGATCTCGTCGAGCTTCTCGACCTGACGGTAGATCTCGGCGGTGCCGATGCGAACACCGCCCGGATTGAGCGTGGCATCCGAACGACCATAGATCACCACCCCACCGCGCGGCGTCAGGCGAGCGTAATCGCCGTGTGACCACACACCCTCGAATTTCTCGAAGTAGGCCTTGTGGTAACGCTTGCCGTCGGGATCGTTCCAGAACTTCACCGGCATGCACGGGAACGGCATCGAGCAGGTAAGCTCGCCCGTCTCGTCTTCGACCACGCGCCCGTCGTCGGCGCGAATCTCGACCTTCATGCCCAGCCCGCGGCACTGCAATTCACCGCGGTAGACCGGCAGCAGCGGGTTGCCGAGCGCGAAGCAGGAAACGATATCGGTGCCGCCCGAGATCGAGCTGAGCTGAACATCGTCGGCCACGTCGCGGTAGACGTAGTCGAAGGACTCCGGCAGCAGCGGCGAGCCGGTTGAAAGGATCGCCTTGAGGTTCTCCAGCCGGTGCGACTCACGCGGCTTGACGCCGGCCTTCTCGCAGGCGGCGATCCACTTCGCGCTGGTTCCCAGCACCGAGATGCCGACCTCGTCGACCAAATCCCAGAGCACATTGCCGCTCGGATGAAAGGGCGAGCCGTCGTAGAGCACCACGGTCGAGCCCACGGCCAGGCCGGAGACCAGCCAGTTCCACATCATCCAGCCGCAGGTGGTGAAGTAGAACAGCCTGTCGTCGCGCCGCAGATCGGTGTGCAGCTGCAGTTCCTTGAGGTGCTGCAGGAGTGTGCCGCCGGCCCCGTGGACGATGCACTTGGGCACGCCGGTGGTGCCCGAGGAGTAGAGAATGTAGACCGGGTGATCGAATGGCAGCTGTGCGAATTCGATCTCTTCGGCACCGTTGTCGGCAAACTCGTCCCACGTCACGGCCCGCTCGAGGCCGGACAGGTCGGGATTGTCGTTCATGTAGCCGGTTACCACGATGCGCTCGATGGAGGGCATCTTTTCGGCAAGCTCGGCCACCCGGCCCAGGCAATCGAACACCTTGCCGTTGTACTTGTAGGCAGCGGCGACAAACAGCACTTTCGGCTCGATCTGGCCGAAGCGGTCCATCACGCCCTGCACCCCGAAATCGGGCGAGCAGGACGAAAACACAGCGCCGATGGAAGTTGCTGCCAGCATGGCGATGACCGTCTCGGGCAGGTTAGGCAGGTAGGCCGCCACGCGATCGCCCTCTTCCACGCCCATTTCGCGCAAGGCGGCAGCCACGCGCGCCACCTCGGCATGGAGCTCGGCGTAGCTGATATGCCGATGTACGCCGTCCTCGTTGGCAAACACCAACGCGGCTCGGTCGTCACGATGCCTGAGCAGGTTCTCGGCAAAATTCAGCCGCGCCTGCGGGAACCAGCGCGTTCCCGGCATCGCCGGCCAGTTCTCGACCGCGTCGTGGCCACGGGTCTCGGCGACAACGTCGCCGAACTCCCACATCGCCTTCCAGAAGTCCTGCGGGTTGTCCACGGACCACCGGTAAAGCGTTTCCCAGTCGTGCACGTGCGGGTCGAGCTGCTGATTGATCAGCTGGATGAACCGCGACAGGTTGGCGCGGGAGCGACGCTCGGCCGAAGGCCGCCAGAGTGGTTCGGTCATGACGTTTAGGTGCAATCCGGTGGAAATCCAGCCCCAAAGGGTAACCAAATCCGCCCGACGAAGTCACCTGTACTTTGGTGCGTTGTCGACACCGCACCCCGACGCTGGCGTAGAATTCGGGCTTTCCCGACCGACCGATGAGTATCATGAGACAAATCGCGATCCTGATTCTGCTGGCCACCTGCTCCCTCCCTGCGCAGGCCCAGAACCCCCACGTGTGGCTGGACACCGACATGGGCCCCATCATCCTCGAACTCGACGAAGCAGCCGCACCGGTCACCGTCGAGAATTTCCTGCGCTACGTCGACGACGGCTTCTACGACGGACTGGTCTTCCACCGTATCGCCGAAGAATTCGTCATACAGGGCGGCGGCTTCGATTCAAACCGCCAACGACGCGATCCCACGTACGAGCCGATCGTCAACGAGGCCGACAACGGCCTGAGCAATCTCCCCGGCACGATCGCGATGGCGCGCACGTCCGAGCCTGACTCGGCCACCTCGCAGTTCTTCATCAACCTGGAAGACAACTCTGACCTCGACCCGGACAATGAATCGGCCGGCTACGCGGTCTTCGGCGAGGTCGTTATCGGCATGGAGACGGTCGAGGCCATCGGCGCGCTCAATGCCATCAATGCCCAGGGGAGCGCACTCCACCAGTGGCCCTTCAATCCGCCCGTCATCGAGCGCGCGGTTCGCACCGACGGCTTCCCCTTGATGGCCGACCACAGCGGCTCCTGGTTCGATCCCGCCAACGACGGCGTCGGCTTCAACGTCGAAATCGCCAACAGGGTCGGCGGCGAGGGTCCAATCGCCCTGGTCTACTGGTACAACTTCGAGGAGCAGCGCCAGTTCTGGCTGCTCGGCCAGTCATCGTTCAACTGGGGCGACAGCGAGGTCACCGTCGATCTGCTGAGCAACCCCGGGGACGAGGGAGGTACGGGCTTCCAGAGCCCACCGGAGTCGGAATTCACGAACTTCGGCACACTGACCCTGCGCTTCGACGACTGTGCCAACGGCACTTTCAGCTACGACATGCCCGGCTACGGCACTGGCGACATCGATATAACTCGCCTCAGCCGGCCCGAAGGCTTCGATTGCCGAGCGGAGTGATATTCATCGAATCGATCACGACATGACCGCACTGCTGAGCATCGAAAATCTCGACAAACGCTACGCGGGCGGACTGCACGCGCTCAAGTCGGTGGACCTGGATATCGAGCGGGGCGAGATCTTCGCCCTGCTCGGCCCCAACGGTGCCGGCAAGACCACGTTGATCAATATCGTCTGCGGTATCGTCACGCCCACCTCGGGACACGTCACCGTCGACGGCCGGGACACGGTCCGGGAATTTCGCTGGACCCGGCGCCACACCGGCCTGGTGCCGCAGGAGCTCTTCACCGACATGTTCGAGACCGTGCACGACACGGTCAGCTTCAGCCGCGGCCTGTTCGGGCTCGCCCCCGATCCGGACCACATCGAACGCGTGCTGCGCGACCTGTCGCTGTGGGACAAGCGCGACAGCCCCATCATGACGCTCTCGGGCGGCATGAAGCGGCGCGTGCTCATCGCCAAGGCCCTGGCCCACGAGCCGAAACTGCTGTTCCTCGACGAACCCACCGCCGGAGTCGACGTGGAACTGCGGCGCGACATGTGGCGGATGATCGAGAAACTGCGCGGTACCGGTGTGACCATCGTGCTCACCACCCACTACATCGAGGAAGCCGAACGCATGGCCGACCGCGTCGGCGTCATCCGCCGTGGGGAAATCATCCTGGTCGAGGAAACCGACTCGCTGATGAAGAAACTCGGCCGCAAGCACCTGAGCCTGCATCTCGAGCATCCCATGAGCGAACTGCCCGCCTCACTGAACGACTGGACGCTGACCCTCGCCGACCGCGGCCGGCGGCTCGACTACAGTTTCGCCGCCGACGAGGAACACAGCTGCGTACCCGTCCTGCTCAAGCGCCTGCAGGCCGAAGGCATCGAATTCACCAACCTGAATACACGCCAGAGCACGCTGGAGGAAATCTTCGTCGATCTCGTTCACGAAGATGATGATGTGCATGAGGAAGCGGGATGACTGCGCCGATGCTCAACCTGCGCGGCACCTGGGCCATCTACAAGTTCGAGATGGCGCGCTTCAAGCGCACGCTCTGGCAGAGCCTGGCCACGCCCATACTGACTACGGTGCTTTACTTCATCGTCTTCGGCTCGGCCATCGGCTCGAGGATCGGCGACATCGACCAGGTCAATTACGGCGCCTTCATTGTGCCGGGGCTGATCCTGCTGACCGTGTTCACGCAGAGTCTCAACAACGCCTCGTTCGGCATCTACATGCCGCGCTTTTCCGGCACCATCTACGAAATTCTCTCCGCCCCCGTATCAACCACGGAGCTGGTCCTGGCCTATGTCGGTGCGGCCGCCACCAAGTCGGTGCTGCTGGGCCTGATCATCCTGGCCACGGCCCAGCTGTTCGTCGACCTACATATCGGTCAGCCGGTGTGGATGCTGGCCTATCTGGTGATGGTGGCGTTTGCCTTCAGCCTGGCCGGCTTCATCATCGGCATCTGGGCCGAGGGCTTCGAGGCGTTGCAGTTCATCCCCATGCTGGTGGTCACGCCGCTGACCTTCCTGGGCGGGGTGTTCTATTCCATCGACATGCTGCCGGAAATCTGGCAGACGATCAGCCTGTTCAACCCCATCATCTATATCGTCTCGGGCTTTCGCTACTTCTTCTTCGGCAGCGGCGACGTCAGCGTCTGGGTCAGCCTGGCCTCGCTTATCGGCTTTATCGTCATATGCCTGGGCATCGTTTCCTGGATCGTAAGGACCGGCCACCGGCTCAAGACGTAAGGGCTGGCCGCTGCCGCGACGTTTTACGGGTTACGGGTTACGGGTTACGGGTTACGGGTTACGGGTTACGGACAAGATTGTAGGTCGGCGTTGCCTTCGATCCACCAACGCGGCGAAGCCGCCCAGCAACGCCCGGACGATGCCGCCGGAAACCGGAAACCGGAAACCGGAAACCGGAAACCGGAAACCGGAAACCAAAGGATCCTACCGCCGTTCTTCATCACCGTCGCCACGCCCGCCGCGCCGCGAATCACCGCCGCGCGATCGGCTCTGGGTCGCACTGCGCGATGAGCGCGAACTCGCACTGCGGCTGCT
The DNA here is from genome assembly GCF_003417465.1 of Wenzhouxiangella sp. 15190. Lineage (GTDB taxonomy): Bacteria > Pseudomonadota > Gammaproteobacteria > Xanthomonadales > Wenzhouxiangellaceae > Wenzhouxiangella. Next base: position 61,660 of record NZ_QVMV01000008.1, on the reverse strand, counting down.
GCGCGAGGGCGCCGAAGACTTCGAGGATCGGCTCGGAGCCGAAGACCGGCTGTCGCGACTCGGCGCCGAGGCTTTCGAGCTGCGACTGGGCGCGGACGATCGAACGCTTGGCGTCGAGCGCGACGAGGCCGAACTACGGCTGCTCGAGCGGCTTCGACTCGGTGCCGACTCCCGGCTCGGAGCCGAACTGCGCCCGATGCTGGCCCCGCGTGACGGCGCCGGGGAACGGGTGCTTCGCGACGGTGCCGAGCTGCGATCCCGTCCCTTGCTGGAGCGGACGGTCAGATCACGCGGAATCGACACGGACGAGCGCTTCTTGTCCGACTTGTCCGACCGGCTCGTTCGCCCGGAAGCGGAACGTCCCGACGATCGGCTGCTGGACAGGCCGGACGAGCGCTCAGTGCTGCGCGACCGGCTGCTCGTCGAACCCGACGACCTCGAGCTGCTGCGCAGCGACTCGGCGGTGCGGCTCGCCCGACTTGCCGACGATCGCGTCGAGTCGGATGCCCGGCTGCTGCTCGAGTCCTTGCGGGCAGGTGCCCGGCCCGTGACCGAACGATCACGCCCGCTGCTGAGCGTTGCACGATCGGAACGGCGGCCGGCCAGGCGCTCCTCGGTCTTGCCGCGGGACGCGGCACGAGATCCGCTCCGGTTCTGACTGCGCGATTCGGAAACACGATCCGATCGTGAAGTGGCGCTCGAACGCGACTGAGCCTGGCGATCGAACTTCATGCCGGATCGGCGCTCTGCCGCCCATTCACGCCGATCGGAACGCGCCGCCGAGCGTGACACGCTCGCATTCTGGCGCGCCGAGACCGGGCGATTGCTATCGACGAAACGAGCCTTCTCAACCCGGCCGCGATAGCTCACGCCGCGACGGTGCGTGGGATCGTGCTTCCAGTGACGCGCTTGCTTGAAGCGGGCGACATCGCGGCCGGAACGGAAACCGTGGTCACGATAGTAGTGATGATGGTGATTGACCACCACGACCCGGCGCTGCGCCCAGTGGAAGGAACTGAAGTAGAAGTTCGGCCGAATGTGGTACGGACGGCCCCAGTGGAAGTTCATGCTCACGCTGAAACCGCTGGGACGGTGCCAATACCTCGGCGGATGGCTCGACCAGCGCCAGCTGGAATAGATCACGCGCGGGTCGTAGTACGGCACGTAGACCACGCGGGTGCGCGCCGGCTCGATGTAGATGTATTCCTTCTCCCGCACCACCTTGACGCGGTCGTTGCTCTTGAGATGGCCCTGCGAGTAGGCCTCCGAGCGCAAGTACTGGATCGAGGCAATCACGTCCTCTTCCTGCACCAGGAAGGCGTCGCCCAGATTCTGGGTCCAGTCCAGGTCCTCGTCCATGCGCCCGAGGAGCTCGGGAAAGGCGACCAGCGCCTTCACGCTGGGATCCCAATTCCGGCGCTCGACAGCGGCCACGGCATCCTCGCCGCGCAAGCCCGGATGCTCGCGCGACCAGCGGGCCGCCTGGATCACTTCCAGCGGATAGGTCGCCGCGATCAGCACGTGCGAGAGCACGCTGTCGGGGTACAGCGCCACGGGTGCGAGCATCGAATCGAGCTCGGCCTGGCTGAAGTAGTCGTCTTCGGCCTGGACCTGGCCGGTCATGCTGCAACCGATGGTCAACAGGGCGGAAAGAACCAGCGTCGTCAGGGTTTTCATGTCGTTGCCTCCTTGCGGCACATCTCGCCGCTACGGGCCCTTTGTACCCCGACCTGGCTGAAGTCAGGCTGAACGACAACCTGAACGAGGCTCGGCCTGAGCGTCAATATGGAACCACGGAATTCACGGAAAACACGGAAAAGAGAAGCTCAGGATCTTTCCGTGTTTTCCGTGTTTTCCGTGGTTCATTTCTGGTTTTTAGGGCGACGTGGGAGGGTCTGTAGACGCATGAGCTACGCGTGGTGTGGTCCGAAATGTCGTCCGTCGGGGACGTGGCCCCGACCTACGGCTGCAGATCCTGCTGGCGTATTTCCTCCCTCCAGACTTCCTCGCCGTCGCTGTCGTGCAGGGTCAGGGTGGCCACCCGCTCATTGCGCGGCCCGGTCACCTCGATCATGCCGAAATTGCGCTCGGTGTAGAGGCTGCCGTCGACGTCATACTGCATCGCCTCGTCGCCCGGGTCGTGCGAGCCGGCGGTCAGCGGCGATACCGTCCACTCGTGCAGCGGATAGGTACGGTAGCGGTCCATCTTCAGCAACACCGAGTGGTGCCGGTCGCCGGTCAGGAAGACCACGCCGGGAATGCGCTCGGCCTCGATGCGATCGAGCAGCTCGCGCCGTTCGCCGGGGGCAAGGTTGATGTAGGTCTCGCCATTCTCGGCCGAGTTGAGGAACTGCCCGCCCATGACCACGAACTTGAAGCTGGCGTTGCTGGTCTGGAGCGCATCGATCAGCCAGTCGATCTGTTCATCACCCAGGATCGTGCGCTCGCCGGTGACGCGGTAGTTGGCCTGGCGGAAATAGCGGTTGTCGAGCAGGAAGAAGCCGACGTCGTGCCACTCGAAGTAATTGGTGACGCCGCCCGTTCCGGCAGCCGAAAAATCCGGGTTGGGCCAGAAGGCTTCGAACACTTCCAGCGCGGTCTCGCGCATGGCGTAGCCGCGGTCGGAGTTGTTGGGACCGTAGTCGTGGTCGTCCCAGGTGGCGTAGTGATGCGTGCCGGTCACCAGCCGCGACAGGGCATCGTGCCCGCGCGTGTGGCTGAAGCGCGCGTACATGCCCGACTTCGAGTTCCAGTCGGCCTCGCGGTAGTAGGCGTTGTCGCCCAGCCAGAGCATGAAAGCCGGCTCGGCGTCGGCAATGGCATCGAAGATGCGGTAATCGCCGCCATAGGGCTCGCCGGGCCGGTCGTACTCGGTCTGGTTGATATACGCACAGGAGCCCAGCGCAAAGCGGAAGTCGGGCGGGTCCTCACGCCACTGCCACAACGGCTGGGTGACGAAACGCTGTGTGTGTTCGGCCGGCTGCGCCTCGTCCTCGACCAGGATTTCGTAGCGATACGTCTGCCCCGGTTCCAGCCCGGTGGCCCGCAGCGTGGCCGTGTTGGCCTTTTCCGGATCGGTGGCCTCGGGTGGGCTCGTCCGCCACTCGCCGCTGTCGTCCGAACGATAGCGAAGCTGCACGACGGCCGGTTCGTCAGTCTGCACCCAGACCTTGACCTGGCGCATGGTCGAATGACCGGGCATCGGCCCGGCGACGATCTCGGCGGCGGAAACCGACAGGGAAGCGGCCGCCAGCAAAACGGCAAGAAATAAACGCATTCTGGTACTCCGGTGATCAGGATTTATCGGTGCCGACTATACCCGCTTGGAGTTTGCCGCGGCGTGACAAAGTAGGTCGGGGCCACGTCCCCGACGGACGACATTTCGGACCAGATCACACGTCAGCTACACGTGTCGAGGCCCTCTAACCTCGTCCGTCGGCGATGTAACGCCGACCTACGCAATCTTCGACGCGCGGTGGCCCACCTCCCTGGCACCCGTCAATTCAAATAGAGCGGCAATCGTCTCGAACGCTGCCTCACCCTCGACCTTCCGACGCGCCTCGACCAGCCACTGCCAGACCGCGCCGCGGTCGCTCGGCAATGCATCCTGCGGAAATGCGCCCGGCGGCGGGTGCGGCTGCCAGCGCCCGTCCAGCGACAGAAACCAGTCCAGCCGGCACGTGGCAATCCACAACCGCTGCCCATTCTCCGGATTGACCAGCGCCAGCGCCCTGCCCTCGCGCACGAGCTTCGAGAACCAACGTGTCCAGCCGCCGGCCGGCACCGGCTGCGCCAGGCCCAGGCCCGACTCGCCCTCGCGCTGGGTCATGAATCCTGCCTGTTCCAGCAGCCGTTCCAGCGCCGTGGTGGAGGGTGTTCGAGACGCCAGCTCGCCGGCAGAGGCCACCGCGGGTGCCACGCCCGGACCGCGCGCCGGCGGCTTCGACGTATTGCCCCCGCTTCCGGCCGGGGGCCGCGGCCCGGACCGGCTGCGCGTCGCCCCGCCGGGTCGCGCCGCCGGCCGCTCGAAGTTGCGTGTGCGCCGCTCCTCGGCGTCGTCCTCGTCCAGATAGCTGTGGCGCGGCGCGTGGATCAGGGCCTCGGCCAGCGGCGAGGGCCGCGAGGTCTCGACCGCGTGGACGGCAATCTCGCCGGTCTCGATTCGCGCCAGCAGGCATTGCAGTCCACCTAGGTCCATGTAGTCATCCAGACAGTCGGAAAGCGCCTGCTGCACCAGGGGATGATCGGGTACTTCCCGCGCGCCGCTCAGGTTCTCCAGGCAGGCCAGTTGATCGGGAAACACGCAGGCGATCAGGTTCTCCGCCTGGCTGCGCTGGCGCTGCGAAGGCAGCGGCCCGTTCGGGCCGTTCTTGAGCAATACCAGGGCGTTGTTGGCGCACCAGCGAAAACGGGTGACGAACAGCGGCGTGTCGAGCATCGCCTGCGTGAGCACGTCGGCGACGTTGTGCGACTTTACGAAACCCGCCACCGCCGCCAGATCGAACTGGCTGGTCACGCCCAGCGAAATCAGCACGCCGTCGTCGGTGGCCGCGGCCTGCAGCTCGAAGTTGAACTGCCTGCAGAAGCGCTTGCGCAGCGCCAGGCCCCAGGCGCGGTTGATGCGCGCCCCGGCGAAGGTATGCAGCACGATATGCCGATCGCCGCCGGGGTCGGAAAACTGCTCGATCACCATGCGATCCGGCGCCGGCAGGGCCCCGAGCAACACGCGTGATTCATCCAGCAACGTCAGCGCCTGCGGATGCGGCGGCGAGCGCCCTTGCCCCGCAATCACGCGCAGCATGGCCTGTGCCATCTCGCTGCTGCGACCGGGCCCCTCCCCGAACCAGAACGGCAACTCGGCCGGCTCTTCCTCGGCCGGCTCCACTCGCACCAGTCCGGTCAGAACGCGCAGGATCCGCCAGGGACGATTGCCCAACTGCAGCACCTGTCCCGGCGAGGACTCGAAGGCCACCTCCTCGTCGAGCCTGCCCACCACATCGCCGGTATCGGCGCGCACCACCTCGTACTCGAACCACTCGGGAATGGTGCCGGCATTGGTCAGTACCAGGCGGTCGGCCTCGGCATGCGCGCGGTAGCCGCCGCGCTCGTCGGCGATCAGCAGGGGGTCGAGCTGCTCGTCGGGCATCAACCCGGGCCGGTCGGCCAGTGAGGCCAGCAGGGATTCCAGGTCCGCCTTTCCAATCCCGCGGTACGGCCAGGCCGAGCGCACCACCGCCAGCAATTCGTCGACTTTTCCAACCCCGTTGGCGACGAGGGCCACCAACTGCTGCGCCAGTACATCGAACGGCGCCTCCAGCGGCTCTACGGCATCGACGCCGCCGTCGGCGATCACATCGGCCAGTGCCCGCGTCTCGACCAGTTGATTGAGCGTGAGCGGAAACAGGTGCATGCACGGCCGCCGGCCCGGGCGATGCCCGCTGCGTCCGGCACGCTGGCGCACCAGGTTGGCCGATCCGGGCACGCCGATCTGGCAGACGCGGTCCACGTGCCCCAGGTCCAGCCCCAGTTCCAGCGAGGCGCTCGAAACCAGCACACGCAGTTCACCGGCCTTGAAGCGCGCCTCGATCGCCTCGCGATGCGCCGTATCCAGGCTGCCGTGGTGGGCGCCCACCTGCTTGGGCTGCCCGGCGGCTTCGAGCAGCTCGTCCAGCGTCGCGGCGGTGCGCTCGACCCGCGCGCGGGTCTGGCAGAACACCAGCAGAGAACGATCGGCCGCCGCCAGTTCGGCAATGCGGGCGTGGATCTGCTCCCAGTGCACGCTGTTGGGATACGGCCCCAGCGGCATTCCCGGCAGTTCGACTTCCAGCTTCACCGGTCCGGGCGCATCCGGGGCCACGATCTCGCACTCGGCCGACCCGGCCAGGAAACGGGCCTGGATTTCGGCCGGATGCGCCGTGGCCGACAACCCGACTCGCTGGACGGGCCGCCCCGCCAACCGGTCCAGGCGCGCCAGCGACAGCGCCAGGTGGGCCCCGCGCTTGTTGCCCGCCAGGGAATGCAGTTCGTCGACCACCACCGATTCCACTGTACGCAGCAAGGCTCGCCCGCCACGGCTCCCGAGCAGCACAAACAGGGATTCCGGCGTGGTGGAGAGAATCTCGGGTGGATTGCGTCGCTGCCGGTCGCGCTCGGCCCGCGGGGTATCGCCGCAGCGCAGTCCGATCCTCGGTGCATGCCCGCTGACCGGAACGACAGCCCCGAGCAAAGGCGCCAGGTTGTGCGTCATGTCCCGCGCCAGCGCCTTCAACGGCGCAATATGCAGCGCCCGAACCCCGCGGCCCGGCCGGCTCACCAACCCTTCCACCAGCGGCCGCCACGCCGCCAGGCTCTTGCCCTGCCCCGTCGAGGCAATCACCAGCGCATTGCGACCTTCCCGCAACACCGGCCAGGCCGAGCGCTGCACTGCCGTGGGCTCACCCACCGAGTTCGCGAACCAGGCATCGAGGGCTTGTTGGGCATCGAATAGGGACATGCGGTCATTATGGTCGCGGGGTCTTCTCAAAAGGTGATAAAAGGCTTAACTGGTTCGCTGGTTCGCTGGTTCGCTGGTTCGCTGGTTCGGCAAAGTATCGGCGGCCCGCCATCCTGCCGCGGCGAAGCCGCCCCGCAAAAACGGCCGGTTGCCGAACCAGATAACAAGCAAACAAGCCAACCAGCCAACAGTGTTCCGTAAAATTGCCCTCATGTTGTCCAAGCACCCCATCACTCCAATACCTCTGCACAATGGCCGACTGGGCCTTTGCGGCTGCCCGGGCGGTAGCGGTGCCTTCCTCGGTCGGCCCGAGCCGGATTCCGGGCTCGACGCGCTGGCAAAATGGCCGGCGGCCACCGTGGTCACATTGATGGAATCACGGGAACTCGAAACGCTGGGGCTCGACGACCTGCCGGCACGGTTACGCGAACGATTTCCGCTCTGGCTCCACCTGCCCATCCGCGACGGCGACATTCCGGGCAATCGCTGGATGGATCGCTGGCAATTCACCCGCCTGGTCATCGCCGCCCTGCTGGCGGAAGGTGACAACGTGGCGATCCACTGCCTGGCCGGTGTCGGACGCACGGGAACGGTGGCGGCGATGTGCCTGGTCGACGCCGGATTCGGTGACGGCCGAAAAGCCATCGACCACGTGCGCGCCGTTCACAATGTCCATGCCGCGGAGACGCCCGAACAGGAAGCCTTCGTCGAACACTATCGCCCGTCATCGATTCTGACGCCCGAAAAAGTCCACGAACAGCTCGCCGACTTTGTCGAACAAGCGGGTCTCGACCCGATCCTGGACGATAATGACCGGCTCGACCGAGGGCGAGCCGCAAGACTTCTCGGGTAACTGGATGGACGCGCATCCCCGCCGAAACCTGAGCCACGCCATCGGCATCGACGACGCGCCGTTTTCCCGCAGCCATCGAGGCGATGTGACCGTCATCGGTGCAATCTTCGCGGGCGACCGGCTCGAAGGCGTACTCAGTTCGAAAGTCCGCCGCGACGGTATCAACGCGACCGACCGCATCGCGACCATGATCGACGACAGCCGGTTCCGGACCCACCTCGGCGTGGTGCTGCTGCAGGGCATCGCCCTGGCGGGGTTCAATGTGGTCGACATCCATGCGCTCAACCGCAGGCTCGACTTGCCGGTGCTGGTGGTCGCCCGCCGTCCACCCGACATGGAAAGCATCCGTCGGGCGCTGCTGGAAAGGGTTCCCGGCGGACGCAGGAAATGGCGCCTGATCGAAAAGGCCGGACCGATGGAACCGGCCGGGGGGCTCCGGATTCAGCGCGCCGGCCTCGATCCCGGCCAGGCACGGGCCGTGCTGGACCGCTTCAGTCACAACAGCAAACTGCCGGAACCCATTCGCACCGCCCACCTCATCGCGGCCGGGGCCACTACCGGCGAGTCTAGGCACCGACCGTAAGGATCGTTTACACCTACGACGGACGAGTGGTTCGCTGGTTCGCTGGTTCGCTGGTTCGGCAATAGTGTCGGTTACTCGCGATCTCTTCGCGGCGTAGCCGCCCCGCAAGTTCAGCAGTTGCCGAACCAGCCAACAAGCTAACAAGCCAACCAGCCAACAGAACCCCTGCTAAAGTCACCCCCATGTCCGCCGACTCCACAGACGCCGAACCCAACCCAGCCGCCCGGTGGCAATTCTGGATCGACCGCGGCGGCACGTTCACCGACGTGATCGCCCGCACGCCCGACGGCGAGCTGCGGGCGGCCAAGCTGTTGTCGGAAAACCCCGACCATTACGACGACGCCGCCATCGAGGGTGTCCGGCGCATGCTGGAACTTGGTGCCGACGCGGCCATCCCGGACGAGCGCATCGAACACGTGCGCATGGGCACCACGGTGGCGACCAACGCCCTGCTCGAGCGCAAGGGAGAGGCGACGGCACTGATCACCACACGCGGCTTTCGCGATGCGCTCAGGATCGGCCACCAGAGCCGGCCCGACATCTTCGCCCTCGACATCCGCCGGCCCGAACAGCTTTGCGACGAAATCGTGGAAATCGAAGAGCGCATCGACGCCGAAGGCAATGTCCTGCTTGACCTCGACGGCGACCGGGTCCGCGAGCAACTGGCCGCTTTGCGCGAAGAGGGCATCCGCGCCCTGGCCGTGATCCTGATGCACGGCTACCGCCATTCCGACCACGAAAAACGCATCGGCGAAATCGCCGACGAGCTCGGCTTCGAACAGGTCAGCCTGTCGCACGAAGTAAGCCCGCTGATCCGCTTCATCGGCCGCGGCGACACCACCGTGGTCGACGCCTATCTCTCGCCGGTGCTGCGCCGCTACGCCGACCGCGTTGCCGCCGAACTGGGTAACGTGCGGTTGCAGTTCATGAAGTCCGACGGCGGGCTGACCGGCGCGGCCAGCTTCGCCGGCAAGGACGCCATTCTCTCGGGTCCGGCCGGCGGCATCGTCGGCAGCGTGCGAACCGCCGCCATGGCCGGTCTGGAACGCGTCATCGGCTTCGACATGGGCGGCACCTCCACCGACGTGTCGCACTACAGCGGCGAATTCGAGCGCAGCCTCGAGACCGTCATCGCCGGCGTACGATTGCGTGTACCCATGCTCGAGATTCACACCGTCGCCGCCGGTGGCGGTTCGAAGTTGCATTTCGACGGCTCGCGCTACCGCGTCGGCCCCGACTCGGCCGGGGCCGATCCAGGCCCGGCCTGTTATCGAAAAGGCGGCCCGCTGACGGTCACCGACTGCAACGTCATGCTCGGCAAGCTGCAGCCGGACTTCTTTCCCGGGACCTTCGGCCCCGACGCCGACCAGCCCCTGGATGCCGACATTGTCCGTGAGCAATTCGACGAGCTGTGCGGCGAAATCCGCGAGGCCACCGGCGACACGCGGCAGCCCGTCGAAGTGGCCGAAGGCTTTCTCAGTATCGCCGTGGCCAACATGGCCAACGCCATCAAGAAGGTCTCGGTACAGCGCGGCCACGATGTCACCCGCTACGCACTCAACTGCTTCGGCGGCGCCGGCGGCCAGCACGCCTGTCGGGTGGCCGACGAGCTGGGCATCGAAACCGTGCTGATCCATCCGCATGCCGGCGTGCTTTCGGCCTACGGCATGGGCCTGGCCGATGTCACCGCCCACCGCGAATTCGCCGTCAACGCGCCCCTCGACGAGGCCCTGGCCAAAAAGCTGGCATCAACCTTCGAAAAACGCGCCGAAGACGCCGTCACCGAACTGCACGAGCAGGATTTCGCCGATGAGGCCATCGAGGTCGAACGGACCTGCCGAGTGCGCTACGCCGGCACCGACACCAGCCTGCCCGTGGCCTTCGGATCGTTCCAGGCCATGACCCGCGCTTTCACCGACGCCCATCGGCAGCAATTCGGTTTCGCCATGGAAGAGCGCGACCTGGTGGTCGAGGCCGGACTGGTCGAAGCCGTCGGCCGGAGCCGTGCACTCGAGGGCGAAGCGGAGATCGACTCCGACCGGGCACCCGCCGAGCCGATCGATCGCGTCGAGACCTTCATGGACGGCGAACCCCGGTCGGACACACCGGTATACCGCAGGGACGAACTGGCCATGGATCAGGCCGTGGACGGCCCGGCCATCGTCATCGAGCCCAATTCCACCATCGTGGTCGAACCGGGCTGGCGCGCCGCGCTGAATCGCCACGGCCACCTGCTGCTCGAACGCCGCGAATCCAGGCGGGCCCTGCAGGCGGATACGGAAGCGGACCCGGTGCTGCTGGAAGTCTTCAACAACCTGTTCATGTCGATCGCCGAGCACATGGGCGCGACCCTGCAGCAGACCGCCTGGTCGGCCAACATCAAGGAGCGGCTGGACTTCTCCTGCGCCCTGTTCGACGAGCAGGGCCGACTGGTCGCCAACGCACCGCACGTGCCCGTGCACCTGGGCTCGATGGGCGAGAGCGTGCGCGCGGTTATCGAAGCATTCGCCGACGATATGCACCCCGGCGACGTCTTCCTGCTCAACGACCCCTACAACGGCGGCACCCACCTGCCCGATCTCACCGTGGTCAGCCCCTGCTTCGACAAGGACGGCAGCGAAATCCTGTTCTACACCGCCAGCCGCGCCCACCACGCCGACGTCGGCGGCATCACGCCCGGTTCCATGCCGCCCGAGAGCAGGACCATCTTTGATGAAGGCGTGCTGATCGGCCCGATGCGCGCCGTCAAGCGCGGCGAACTGTGCCGCGACGAACTCGAGACCCTGTTCACCAGCGGCGAGCATCCGGTACGCAACCTCGACCAGAACTTCAGCGACCTGCACGCCCAGATCGCCGCCAACAATCGCGGCCTGCGCGAGCTCAGCGGCATGATCGAACAACTCGGCCTCGCGGTTGTACGCGCGTACATGCATCACGTACAAGACAACGCCGCCGAACAGGTCGCCCGCGTTCTCGATCGCCTCGACGACGGCCACTGGATCAAGCGGATGGACAACGGTGCGCAGGTCGAGGTCACCGTCACCGTCGACCGGGCATCACGCCGCGCGAAGATCGACTTCACGGGAACCAGCGATCAGACCGGCGACAACTTCAACGCCCCGCGCGCCGTCACCCGCGCGGCCGTGCTCTACGTACTGCGCACCCTGGTGGCCGACGACATCCCGCTCAACGACGGCTGCATGGCGCCCATCGAGCTGGTCATCCCCGAAGGCAGCGTGCTCTCGCCCGTGCATCCGGCGGCGGTCGTGGCCGGCAATGTCGAGACAAGCCAGGTCGTCGCCGATGCCCTGTTCGCCGCCATGGGTGTGCTCGCCAACGGCCAGGGGACCATGAACAACCTCACCTTCGGCAATGATCGCTACCAGCACTACGAGACGCTCTGCGGCGGCGCCGGTGCAGGCGACGGTTTCGACGGCGCCGACGCCGTGCACATCCACATGACCAACTCGCGGCTGACCGATCCGGAAATCCTCGAAACCCGCTTCCCGGTCCGGCTCGAATCCTTCGGCATCCGCCCCCACTCCGGCGGCAAGGGAAAATGGCGCGGCGGCCACGGGGCCGAACGCCGCATCCGCTTTCTCGAACCCATGACCGTCGCCATCCTGGCCAACTCCAGACGAATCGCCCCCTCGGGCATCGAGGGCGGCGACGACGGGGCACTCGGAAAGGCATGGATCGAAAAGGCCGACGGCAACCGACAGGATCTCTCCGGAACGGATCGGACCGAAGTCGACTCGGACGACATGCTGGTCCTGCAAACGCCGGGCGGCGGCGGTTATGGCGAGGGGTGAATTGGCCCGCGGGTTTCGGCTTCTGTGGTCTGTGGTCTGTGGTCCGGAAACCGTAAACCGGAACCCGTTGTTTCCCCTGAAACCTGAAACCGCAATCACAATCGCATGCAGGCTGAATCAACCAGCGAACAAGCAAACAAGTCAGCGCCGCGCCAGCGGCCAGGCTACCCCCGCTCGACCGAAATCTCCTCGGCCTCGAGCAAATCCCGTAGTGGCTGGTCCAGATGCTCACGCAGCGTGACCGGCTCCACCCAGGAGGTAGGTCGCACGCGGCACCAGCCGTCACGGCCATCCTGCTTGATATCCAGCAACGCCTTGTCGGCCAGCGTGACGGTCTGGCTCCAGCTCAGCGCCGAGGGATGATCACGGAAGGGCGGATACTCGGCCACGCCCATCGAGGCCGTCAATCGGACGACCGTGCCGCTGTCGAGCAGGAATTCGTAGCCGCGAATTTCCTCGATGAGTCGAGCGGCCACGCGGTTGACTTCGCCGGCGAACATGGGCCGAAAGACGATCAGGAATTCCTCACCGCCCCAGCGCACCACGTAGTCACCGGTGCGCACCAACTGCACGAGCAGTCGTGAGAATTGCCGCAACACCTCGTCGCCGGCGTCGTGTCCGTAACGGTCGTTGACTTCCTTGAAGTGGTCGATATCGATGACGGCGAATGTCATCACCGATCGGCCCATCTCCGGCTTCGAGAGTTCACGATGGAAATGCGCCAGATCGGCAGGTAGTTGCGAAGCCAGGTAACGCCTGTTCCACAAGCCGGTGAGCGGATCGGTCATGCTCGCCGTCTCCAGCCGGGCGCTGTAGTCGCGGAGATGCTCGTTGGCCACGCGCAATTCATCGGTTCGCTCGGCAACGGTCGTCTCCAGCATGCGCTGCCGCCGTTGCATGCTCCGGAGACGATAGTTGAAACCCAGCCAGATCAACATCAACAAGACGATCAGCAGGAAGATCTGGAACCAGACGGTTTCCCAGAGATACGGTTGAATGCGAAATTCGAGTGATGCCGGCTTTTCCACCCAGATCCCCGCATTGTTGCTGGCACGCAGCTGCAGCGAATACCGACCGGACGGCAGGTTGGTGTAAAAAGCCTGGCGCTGCATCGGCTCGTCCAGTTTCTGCCATTCATCACGGAACCCCTCCAGGCGATACTCGACTCGCACGCTGGTCGGATCCTGGTAGCTCATCACGGCAAAACCGAACGCCAGGTCGCGCTTGTCGGCCGGCAGGTCGAGAGACGTTCCGGGCTCGAGCTCTCGCCACTGAGCATCGATCCGGATGCGGTCGACATGGACGCGGGGCGGCGCTGCATTTCTCTTGATTCGCTCGGGCACCAGATGGACGATGCCGCCACGCGTGGGCAACCAGAACTCGCCTTCGTGCATGAAACCCTTGGCATTGCCCGCACCGTTGCAGCAGTAACCCTTCTGGGCCCCGGTTACATCGCCACGCTCGTGCAGGACCATGCGTCCGGGCAGGGCCTCGATCTCGCCATCAAGATACGACTGGATGGAATCGAGCGGCAGTTCGTAGATACCCCGAATACCCGCCACCCAGAGTCGACCATCGGCTTCGCCGAAAGCAAAGGGACTGTTAACCGGCAACCCGTCTTCGACGCCGAACTCATGCCAGGTCGAACCCCGGCCGATGTAGAGTTTTTCGTCGAGCGTTCCCGCAGCCAGGCGCCCGTCGGACAGCTCCATGATCGCCGTGACGTCCCGTTCGCTTGCCACGCCCTCGACCCGCTCGAATCGATCGCCCTGCCAGTAGAGCAGGCCGCGCCGCGTTCCCACCAGTAACGTGCCATCCTCCGTCTTGTAGAGCAGGCGAACGTCGCGCCCGCCCAGGTCGCCGCTGGGCGCCATCCGGTGCATGCGCTCGCCGTCCCAGCGCCACACGCCCTCGGTGGTGGCCAACCAGTAGTCTCCCCGGAAACGAATGATGCCGTTGACCTGCGCACTGTCGAGCGGGCTGAATGCCGGCGGCTTGTCGATCCGGCCCTCCGCGCGGTTCCACCAGTACAACCCGGTCCGCGTGCCCACCCAGACGCGGTCTTCCTCCGGCAACACGGAGTAGGCATGCGGATGCGGCTGTTCGCTGCCCGCCGTGAGCTGTTCGAATCGCCCGTCCCGATAGACGGCCAGGCCATCCATCGTGCCGGTCCAGACATTGCCTTGTGCATCCCGCGCGACGGTCCAGACCAGGCTGTTATGCAGCCCTTCGGGCTTGTCGTAACGAAAGACCCAACCGTTCCACAGCCTTGCCAGGCCGTCCCAGCGAGACCCCAGCCACAGATTGCCTTCGTGATCCTCGGTCATGTCGAGCACGCTGCCGTGCGCATACGGCGCCTCGTCAGGTACCGACTCGATGAGTTCGCGACCCTGGATACGCACAAGCCGGCCGGCGGCGCCCAGCCACAGATTGCCGTCGCGGTCGGCATGCAGGGCCTCGATGACCGGGTCCTCGAGCCGCCCGGGCACTTCGAAGCGCTTCCAGGCATCGTCTTCCAGATACAGCAGGCCGCGCGTGGTTGCCGCCCAGATACGTCCGTCGTAATCGATGAACTCGTTGACCAGCGCGGGTTCGAGCTCTCCTTTCAACGGCATCGACTGCCAGGCGCCGTCGCGCTGGACATGAATGACGCCATAGCCACCGGCAAAAATCCGGTCGCGATGGGTGAAAACCGAGCGCAGCGCATCCTCGGGATCCCCGGAGAATTGCACGAAGGCATCGTCGGCCAGGCGCATCAGCCCCTGATCAGAAGCCAGCAACACTTCACCGTCGGCGGTCTCGGCGAACTGGAACGCATCGATCTCGCGCCCGAACCCGTCGTCCACGCCGTGGAATTCACCGTCCCGGAAAACGGCCGCGCCCTTGTAGGTGCCGGCCCAGATGCTGCCACGAGAATCAACGAACAGAGTCTGGATGAACATGCCCGGCATTTCGGGCGAAGTGCGCGGATCGAACACGGTAAAGCGAACGCCGTCGAAGCGGGCCACACCCGCCTGCGTGCCTGCCCAGATGTAGCCCCTGGGCCCCTGCACGACCGCGTTCACGGAAATCTGCGGCAGACCCTCCTCGAGGCTCCAGGTATCGCTGACGTACTGGTGAAAGGCCTTGTCGGGCGCCAGCGCATGCGCCGGCACGCCGGCCAGTGTCGCAACGAACAGGCCGAGCACAACAAGCGATTGCGTGCCGAAACGATCCAAGTCTGGCTCCCCTCCAGATCTCGGCCACCCAACCCCGGACGCCACGCCGAAGCGACGAGGATACCGCAAGCCGGAAAGGCACGCGAATGTGGGAGTTATCTGTGGTCTGTGGTCTGTGGTCTGTGGTCTGTGGTCTGTTATCTGTTGTCTGTGGTCTGCGGTCTGATTCAGATTACTGACCACAGACTACCGACAACAGACCACCGACCACCGATTCACAGTTTCCCTTCGAGCTCCGGCACGAGTTCAAACAGGTCGCCCACCAGCCCCAGGTCGGCCACCTCGAAGATCGGGGCTTCGGGGTCCTTGTTGATGGCGACGATGGTGCCGGCGTCCTTGATGCCGGTCAGGTGCTGGATCGCGCCCGAGATGCCGATGGCGAAATAAAGCTCCGGCGCGATGATCTTGCCGGTCTGGCCCACCTGCAGTTCGTTGGGGACGTAACCCGCATCGACCGCCGCGCGCGAGGCGCCCACGGCCGCGTTGAGCTTCTTGGCCAGGGAATAAATGATGTCGAAGCCCTCGCTCGAACCCATGGCGCGGCCGCCGGAAACCACCACCGATGCAGTGGCCAGGTCCGGACCCTCGCCTTCACCGCCTTCGACGCTCACGAAGCGGGTGTGGCCGGGATCCTCGGCCTGCGATTCACGCGACTCGATCTCGGCCGAGCCGCCCTCGCCGGCGGCGGCGAACGAGGCCGTACGGATTGTGGCCACCACCGGCTGGTCGTCGGCAACCTTGACCGTGACGACGGCGTTGCTGGCGTAGATCGGGCGCTTGAAAGTTCGCTCGTCGATCACTTCCTGGATATCGGAGACCTGGTTGACGCCGATCAGGGCGGCGGCACGCGGCAGCACGTCCTTGCCGTAGGTGGTCGACGGCATCAAAATGTGAGAGTAGCCTGCCCCGGACCCCGATCCGGGGTCGCCGGCCAGCGCCTTGATCTCCGGCGCCAGTCGTGCGGCCAGGAAATGCTCAAAGTCGGCGTGCCCGATCGTGAGCACGCGCGTCACACCCTCGAGCTTCGCGGCCTGCTCGGCCACGCCCGAGGGATCGACGGCAAATACCGCCACATCGATGTCGTCGATGCCCATGTCCCGGGCACCGGTCAGCGTCTTGGCCGTGGCGGCACTGAGTGTTTCGCCGTCGTGTTCGGCAATGATCAGAATTCTGGACATTACAGCAACCCCTTCGCCTTGAGTTCGGACACCAGCTCGTCGACGGATTCGACCTTCTTGCCGCCACCGCGCTTGGGCGGAGGCTCGTAGGAGACCGCCTCGATACCGCCGGCCCGCTCCACGTCCAGTTCCTCGAGCGAGAGCGTGTCGAGCGGCTTGCGCTTGGCCTTCATGATTTCCGGCAGCTTGACGAAGCGCGGCTCGTTGAGGCGCAAGTCGGAAGTCAGGACCGCCGGCAGGTCGACCTCGATGGTCTCCAGTCCGGCATCGACCTCGCGCGCCACCGTGGCCTTGCCGTCGGCCAGTTCGACCCGGGAGGCGAAGGTGGCCTGGGGCCGGTCCCACAGCGCGGCCAGCATCTGGCCGGTCTGGTTGGCGTCGTCGTCGATCGCCTGCTTGCCCAGGAAGACAATGCCCGGCTCTTCCTTCTCGACCAGCTTGAGGAAAGTGCGGGCGGCTGTCAGTGGCTGCACATCGCCGTCGGCCGACACCTGGATGGCGCGGTCGGCGCCCATGGCCAGGCCGGTGCGCAGCTGCTGCTGCACCTCGTCGCCGCCGATCGAGGCGACGATCACTTCCTCGGCTTCGCCGCGCTCCTTGATGCGCAGGGCTTCTTCCAGTGCAATCTCGTCGAACGGGTTGATCGACATCTTGACGCCGTCGGTCTCGACGCCGCTACCGTCGCTCTTGACCCGAACGCGCACGTTGTAATCCACCACCCGCTTGAGGGTGACCAGAATCTTCATGGGCGTCATTCCTGTGTCAGGCTGTGAGTGGAAAGCACTCTATTGTAACGGCTCGAACCGCCTGTGGTCTGTATTCTGTGGTCTGTGGTCGTCTGACTACGGGCTACAGACAACTGACCACCCACTACAGACCACTCATAATCGGCCTCCAGCTTCTGTACTCCGGCATCCTGATGTATCCTGTTTGCGGCAAAAGGGTGGTACATCAAGCAACCGGGGCAGACCGATGCAACACGAGCGTCTCTGGCGGGTGGTTTTCTGCAAGCCCGCCCAGGAAAGACGGGCAGAAGCGCAGCTCGAAAACCAGGGGTTCGAGGTTTTCCTGCCGCGCATCCGAGTACGCACCCGCTCGCGCGGAGGCACACGCATGCGTGTGCAACCCATGTTTCCTCGTTATCTGTTCGTCAACCTCTGCGCCCACGCCGAAGATTGGAGTACCATCCGCTCGACGCGCGGTGCGATCGGCCTGGTGCGTTTCGGCGATCGGGTACCCAGCGTTCCGGACGAGTTCATCGAAATGCTGCGGAATCGCCAGGGCAAGCTCGGTGCCGTGGACATGAGCGAGGCGATGGAAATCCGCCCCGATGACACCGTCGAAATCACCCACGGCGCAATGACCGGGCTGCGCGCCGTATTCCAGGCCCGCAGCGGCCAGGAGCGGGTAGTGGTTCTGCTGAAGCTGCTCGAACACGAAAGGAAGGTCGAACTGCCGGCCAACGCGATAAGAAAGGTCGTGTAACTTGTTGGCTGGTTGGCTGGTTGGCTGGTTAGCTGCCCAAGGTTATCCGGGTGCCGCGGAGACCGCACGGCGCAGCCGTCCCGCAAAGAATTGGAATGCCGAACTAGCAAACGAGCCAACGAGCCAACAAGCTAACCGACTCTAGAGACGCCTCATTTTGAAATAGGGCAACAACGCGAATCGAAGACAAAGAACTGGACTTGCCAACCCCATGTGCGGAATCGTAGGCGCCACGACAGCGCGCAACATCACCCCCATCCTGCTCGAAGGCCTGCGCCGCCTGGAATACCGCGGCTATGACTCGGCCGGCGTTGCGGTACTCGACGGCGACGCCATCGAGATCCGCCGCGCCGTCGGCAAGGTCGAAGCCCTGGCCGATTCCCTGGCCGCCGATCCGCTGGAATCGCACACCGGCATCGCCCACACCCGCTGGGCCACGCACGGCAAACCCACCGAGGCCAACGCCCATCCGCACCGCTCGGGCCATCGCCTGGCGGTGGTCCACAACGGCATCATCGAGAATTACGAGCAACTGCGCCACGAACTGCAGTCGGCCGGCTTTCAGTTCGCGTCCGAGACCGACACCGAGGTGATCGCCCATCTCATCGCCCGCGAAATGGATCAACAAGACGATTTCGTCACGGCCTTCTCGCGCGCGGTGGCTCGTCTGGAAGGCGCCTACGCCCTGGCCGCCGTCACGCCGCAGGACCCCGAAGCCATCTACCTGGCACGCATGGGCTCGCCGCTGGTCATCGGTGTTTCCACCGAAGAGAGCTACATCGCCTCCGATCCCCTGGCCCTGCTGCAGGTCACCGACCGCTTCATCCACCTCGAAAACGGCGACCTGGCCCGCGTCGACCGCCAGGGCGCGCGCCTGTTCGATCTCGAGGGCAACACCCTCGAACGCGAAGCCGAGCGCTACGCCCACGAGGACCAGGTGGCCAACAAGGGCGACTACCGCCACTTCATGCTCAAGGAAATCCACGAGCAGCCCGAAGCCGTGGCCAACTCCCTGGCCGACAAGCTGGGCAGTCACGGCGTGCTGACCGAATCGCTGGGCCCGGAAGCCAACGCCATCCTGCCGAAGATCGAGAACATCCACATCATCGCCTGCGGCACCAGCTATCACGCCGGCCTGGTGGCGCGTTACTGGATCGAGTCGATCGCCGGCATACCGGTCAACGTGGAAGTGGCCAGCGAATACCGCTACCGTGAGCCGGTGGCGCCGCCCAACACCCTGTTCATCGGCATCTCGCAATCCGGGGAGACGGCCGATACCCTGGCCGCCCTGCGCTTCGCCAAGGAAAACGACTACCTGCAGACCCTGGCACTGTGCAACATGCCCGGCTCCACCCTGGTGCGCGAATCGGGCCTGAGATTGCTCACCCATGCCGGCATCGAGATCGGCGTGGCCTCCACCAAGGCCTTTACCACCCAGCTCGCCGCCCTCTACTGGCTGGCGCTGGTGCTGGGCCGGGCCCGCGGCCGGCTCGACGCTGCCGACGAGGAAAAGGCCGTGGCCACACTGCGCGCGCTACCGCGCCTGATGGAAGACGCCCTCGAACTGGAAGAAGACGTCAAGCACGTCGCCGAGACTTTCGTCGACAAGCATCATGCCCTCTTTCTCGGTCGGGGAACGCACTTCCCCATCGCCCTGGAGGGCGCTCTGAAACTCAAGGAAATCAGCTATATCCATGCCGAAGCTTACCCGGCCGGCGAGCTCAAGCACGGCCCGCTGGCCCTGGTCGACGAAGACATGCCCGTGGTCACCGTCGCACCCGACGACCATCTGCTCGGCAAGCTCCGCTCCAACCTCGAGGAAGTCCGCGCCCGGGGCGGCCAGCTGATCAACTTCATCGCCGAAAACGTCGACATGCACGACGGTGAGGGCACGACGAACATCCAGGTTCCCGGCATGAACGACAGCACCAGCCCCATCATCGCCACCCTGCCGCTGCAACTGCTGGCCTATCACGTCGCCCTACTCAAGGGCACGGACGTGGACAAACCGCGCAACCTGGCGAAGTCGGTGACCGTCGAGTAGATCGGGGCCGCGCTCCCGACGTAAGAGCAGCAAACCAACCCCCCGCCAAGAAGCAGAAGAAATGACCGAAATCGATACCTCTGACGAAGCCAACACGGAACCCGATATCGACTGGTCGCTGACCGCCCAACAGCTCTGCGACCTGGAACTGCTCACCAACGGCGGCTTCGCACCGCTGACCGGCTTTCTCGATCGGGCCGACTACGAATCCGTACTGACCGACATGCGCCTGGCCTCGGGCACCCTGTGGCCCATGCCGATCATGCTCGACGTGCCAGAGAACACGGCCAGGCGCCTGGACAAGGGGCAGATCCTGGGCCTGCGCGACGCCGAAGGCGTACTGCTGGCGACAATGACCGTCGGCGATATCTGGCAACCCGACCGGCACGCCGAGGCCGAAGCGATCTTCGGCACCGACAACGTCAATCACCCCGGTGTGGCGCGACTGCTCGAACGCACGCACCCCTGGTACGTGGGCGGGCGGGTCGAACTGATCCAGCCGCCCATCCATTACGACTTTCCGCACCTGCGCCACACGCCGCAGGAACTCAGAATGCAGTTCGAAAAGCGCGGCTGGGAACGCGTCATCGCCTTCCAGACGCGCAATCCCATGCACCGCGTCCACCAGGAACTCACTTTCCGCGCCGCCCGCGAAATCGAGGCCAACCTGCTCATCCACCCGGTGGTCGGACTGACCCAGCCCAACGACGTCAACCACTACACCCGGGTGCGCTGCTACGAACACATCCTCAAGCGTTACCCGGAACAGACCACCGCCCTGTCACTGCTCAACCTGGCCATGCGCATGGCCGGCCCGCGCGAGGCGCTGTGGCATGCGCTGATCCGAAAGAACCACGGCTGCACCCACCTGATCGTCGGCCGAGACCACGCCGGCCCGCGCAACCCCGCCACGGGCACGGGTTTCTACGACCCGTATGCAGCGCAGGCGCTGATCGCCGAGCACGAGGACGAGATCGGCCTCCAGATGGTGCCCTTCCGCGAAATGAAATACGTCGAGTCCCGGGCCCAGTACGTGCCCGTCGACGAGATCCAGCCCGACGACCAGGTGCGCGAGATCTCCGGCACCGAGGTACGCCGTCGCCTGTCCGAGGGACTCGACATCCCGGAGTGGTTCAGCTACCCGGAAGTGGTCGCCGAACTGCGCCGCACTCATCCGCCACGCGCCCGGCAAGGCGTGACCATCTTCTTTACGGGCCTGTCGGGTTCGGGCAAGTCCACCCTGGCCAACGCCCTACAGGTCAAGCTGATGGAACTGGGCGGGCGCCAGATCACCCTCCTCGACGGCGACATCGTCAGAAAGCATCTCTCGAGCGAACTGGGCTTCTCGAAGGAGCACCGCAATCTCAACATCATGCGCATCGGCTTCGTCGCCAGCGAAATCACCAAGAACGGCGGCATTGCCCTGTGCGCACCCATCGCTCCATACGCGGCGACGCGCCGGGAAGTCCGCGACATGATCGAACCGCACGGCGGATTCATCGAAATCCACGTATCGACGCCGCTGGAAGTCTGCGAGCAGCGCGATCGCAAGGGACTGTACAAAAAGGCCCGCCAGGGCATCATCAAGGAATTCACCGGCATTTCCGATCCCTACGAGGAACCCGAAAACCCGGAACTCGAGATCGATACCACCGAGCTTCATCCGGAACGAGCCGTACAGCAGATCCTCCTGAAGCTCGAGCACCTGGGCTACCTGACCGGCGAGAGCCATTGACGGCAGGTACACTCTCTCGATGCCCCGACAATCAAACGATCCCAAAAACAGCAACGACAACCCTGTACTGGTCACCGGCACCGCGGGGTTCATCGGATCCCACGTGGCCCGAAACCTGCTGTCCAGCGGCCACCGCGTCATCGGTCTCGACAACCTCAACGACTACTACGACCCGGGCCTGAAGTCGGACCGTCTGGCCCTGTTTCGCGACGAGAAAAACTACACGCACATCACCGGCGACCTGGCCGACCGTGACCTGGTCGAGGCTGTTTTCTCGATACACCGCCCCAGGCAGGTCGTTCACCTGGCTGCCCAGGCCGGCGTGCGCTACGCCGCCGAGAATCCGCACGTCTACGTCGGCAGCAATGTCACCGGAACGCTGCACATTCTCGAAGGTTGCCGGCACCATGATGTCGAGCACCTGGTCTTCGCATCCACCAGCTCGGTCTACGGCGCCAACACGAAAATGCCGTTTTCCGAACACGACAGCACCGAACACCCGCTGACGCTGTACGCGGCCACCAAGAAGGCCAATGAAGCGATGGCCCATTCCTATGCCCATCTCTACGGCATTCCCTGCACTGGGCTTCGCTTCTTTACCGTCTACGGCCCCTGGGGGCGCCCCGACATGGCGCCGATTCTCTTCGCACGCGCCATCGCGGCCGGCGAGACCCTCAAGGTATTCAGCCACGGCCGGCACAGTCGAAGCTTCACCTACATAGACGACGTGGTCGAAGGCGTGGTCCGGATCCTCTCCAGGCCACCCACACGCGACGAGAACTGGGACGCACAAAACCCCGACCCGGCCACCAGCGGCGTGGCGCCTTACCGCATCTACAACATCGGCCATGAGCAACCCATCCAGCTGATGGATTTCATTCAGGCGCTCGAGCGCAGCCTGAAAAAGAAGGCGAAAATGGAAATGCTGCCGCCCCAGCCCGGCGACGTGCCCGACACGGCCGCCGATGTATCCGACCTCATGGCATCGATCGATTACAAACCGAAAGTCGGTATCGAGGAAGGCGTGGACCGATTCATCCGGTGGTTTCGGGACTACTACAACTCACGTTGAGGCCGAAAGAGGCCGGTTGCCTCAATCAGCCGCCATGTATGCGGGAAACGAGCGCCCCTCGTTCGACCAATGCCACACCGTCCCCGCCGTGCTCGAATTCCAGCCAGGTGAATTCGATACCGCGTTCGAGCAACAGTGTCTCGAGCCCTTCGGCGGCTTCGCCGACTTCGACGATCAGCACACCGTCTTCCTCGAGATGATCGGCCGCCGTGTCGAGCAGGCGGCGGACCAGGTCGAGGCCGTCTTCGCCGGCTTCCAGGCCCAGCGCAGGTTCCCAGCGGTACTCCTCGGGCAGTTCGGCCATCGAAGCCGTCGGAACGTAGGGCGGGTTGGCGAGGATGACGTCGTAGCGTCGTCCAGCCAGGGCATCGAGCAGGTCGGATTCGATCACTTCGACGCGATCGCTCACGCCATGGCGCTCGACGTTGCGCCGTGCCAATGCAATGGCCTCGGGGCTGATGTCGACCGCGTCCACCTTGACCTGGGGCCAGTACACCGCCGTGGCGATCGCCAGACAACCCGACCCCGTGCCGACGTCCACCACACGCCTTAGCTGGTTCGGCTCGACCCACGGTGCGAATCCCTCCACGATCAACTCGGCCAGCGGCGAGCGCGGCACGAGCACGTTCTCGTCGACCTCGAAGGCCAGCCCGGCGAACCAGGCCTCGCCGATCAGGTAGGCCAGCGGTTTGCGCGTTTCGATCCGCTCGGTCACCAGGGCTTCGAAACGTTCCCGCTCTTCTTCCGACACCTTGCGAGCCAGCGCTTCGTCGCCGAAATCCGGCGCGAGGCCGAACACGTGTGACGCCGCCCAGCAGGCCTCGTCGATCGCGTTGTCGGTACCGTGGCCGAAGAACAGGCCCGCCGATTCCATGTCGGTTGCGGCCTGGCGGATGAGGGTCTCGACGTTGTGTGCAGGCATTGTGACTTCTTGTTGGCTTGTTAGCTGGTTTGCTTGTTGGCTGGTTCGGCAACCGAAGGTGGTGCGGGGCGGCCAAGCCGAGTTCAATCAGGGGCAAGGCATCGGGCTTGTCCGGCGTATCGCAGCGTAGCTGCCCTCCATCCCGCGCAGATGCCGAACCAGCCAACCAGCAAACAAGCGAACCAGCGAACGAATTCAAGGTGAGAGCCGGCCTGTAAGCCGGGTTCTGTCGGGGACAGTCATTCATCTGGGGCGGCTGTCGCCAGCCGCCTCTAGCGGCCTACCCGGGTGCGGCGCGGGCCACGCCATGGCACCCCTATTTGGCCTTGCTTCGGGTGGGGTTTGCCCTGCCACGACTGTTGCCAGCCGCGCGGTGCGCTCTTACCGCACCATTTCACCCTTACCTGTGCCTTGCGGCCATCGGCGGTATATTTTCTGCGGCACTTTCCGTCGGCCCTTGCGGACCGCCCAGGCGTTACCTGGCACCCTGCCCTGTGAAGCCCGGACTTTCCTCCACGCCCAAAAGGCACAGCGACTGTCCGGCCGACTCTCAAGAGCGATTATGACACCGATGTCGGTATTCTGGTTTGCTGGTTGGCACGATTCATGTCGCCCCGGCCCCCGGATCAAGTCCGGGGCAAGCTCCGCGAAGCGAAGAGCCGGGGCCTCGCACATCGGACGATGGCAGGGCCCTGATCCATCAGCCGGCGTGCGAGATCCCGGATAACGCCTTCGGCGTTTCCGGGACGACAGAACCCCCTTCACTGTCCCCCGGTCGAAACGCCCCATCTGTCGTCCTAGTTCCCCCGCTGGATGCGGTCCTTGGTGAGATTGTCGGTGCCGATCAACTCCGCGCGGAAGGTGCCCAGGGGAATACCGCGGGTATAGCGATAGATTTCGCGGCGGCCGCGGTCGTCGTTCGCCGGCACGAGGTGAAGGCGTTCGACTTCTTCTTCGCGGCGGTAGCTGACGAGGTCGCTTAGATCAATGAAGGCACCGGGCCCCTGGAACTCGAATTCCTGCACGAGGGATTCCACATCTTCCTCGAAACGCATGTTCTCGATCGGCCAGCGCACCACATACTGGTTGTCGGTCGTAATAACGATCGGCAAGGCACAACCATCGGGATGGCCGCGAACTTCGCCTGGGTCGCCGTCTTCGTAATTAACCAGGAACAGCAGGTAGCGCGGCATCTCGGTGAACAACTCGACGTCCTCGAAGTAGCACTTGCCTTCGCCGAAGCCCTCCTCGACCACCTTCAGCCGTTCGATCGGCGCTGGCACCTTGTAAGGCACCAGGACGTCGAACCAGGAAGCACCCCCGACGGGGACCTCGCGCTTTTCCTCGTACTTGTAGATATCGAGCTGGGCCAGGGCGACGTAGTCGGACTCGGCCGCACGCTGCGACGGCGTGGTGACCGGCTCGGATTCGGACGTCTCATCGGATTCGGACGATTCCTGTGCCGCCAGCGGCGCCGCGAGCAACAGCAGGAAAGACAGGAATACAGTGGCGCTTGTCATGACGATTATGTTTTTCATGCAAGCTTTAACGCATGCAGCGCCTGATAAGTTCACCGCCATTGTGCCACTCTCGGAGAACCGCCGCCCCAGCCAATGCGTTTGGAGCATTAGAATTTCGGTCATTCGAATTTGTTTGGTACTTGGTGCTTCGGATTTGGAATTTTTCAAGGCGGGCCCAGCCCCTTGGGCCACGGAATCGCCAATCCGGATCCCTCGACTCACTTCATCAGGTCAGTGCCTGCCCCATGCGTACCCGCTGTTCGGGCAACAGATCGCTCCGCCAGCCTGGAAAGTCCTTCGGCGTGAGCACGATGACGGTCGAGCCCCAGTGGAAACGGCCCAGTTCGCCGCCGCGGGCAAGCTCGCATCCGTCTATGGCCCGTGTGCGGATGTCCGCGCCGGGGCGACGGTCTTCGGCGCCACCCCAGACGGTCTCGATGCCAGCCACCAGCATGGCGGCAACCATCACCACGGCCACCGGGCCGTGCTCGGTCTCGAGCATGGCCACCATGCGCTCGTTGCGGGCAAAAAGCCGCGGCACGACCCGGGTGGTGTTGGCCGAGACGCTGAACAGCCGCCCGGGCACGCGCACTTCCTCGACCACCTTTCCGGCAATCGGGGAGTGCACCCGGTGGTAATCGTTGGGGGAGAGATAGACGGTGACGAAGTGGCCGTCCCCGAACGGCCGCGCTCGCTCGGGCGAACCCAGTAATTCGGTGGCCGTATAGTCGATGTCCTTGGCCTGGAGAATGGTGTCGTCCGCCAGACGACCGAGCTGACTGACGGTGCCGTCGGCAGGACAGACCAGACGATGCGGCTCGTCGGCGATGGGTCGTGCGCTCTCGTCGAGCGAGCGGGTGAAGAAGTCATTGAAGCAGTCGTATTCGGCCGGGTCGCTGCGTTCGGCTTCCGCAAGATCCACGCCGAACAACTTCACGAACACGCGAATGAAGGGCTGGCTGAACCAGCGCCAGCGACACGACGACAGTCGCCAGGCGATGGCCGTGAGCAGTTTCTGCGGCAGAACGTATTGCGGCCACACCAGCAGCCGCACCGACAGCGGCCCCTTCATCGAGCCAGCGCGAACAGGTCTGCGGTGATGGCCTGGCGATCCAGGGGCGGCGCGAAGCGGCCATAGAGCCGGCCCCGGGGATCGACGATCAGGATCGATGCCGAGTGATCCACGGTGTAGAAACCGGACTCGGGATCGGGCTCGTCGAGGGCGTAGTAGATGCCGAGATTCTTCGTCAGGGACTTCAGCTCAGCTTCCGAACCCGTGGCGCCGATGAAGGACTCGTCGAACCAGCCCACATAGTCGCGCAGCGCCTCCGCGTCGTCCCGCTCGGGATCGACCGAGATGAACACCACCTGCGGCTTCGATTCCGCGCCCTTGGTGTCGAGGTCCTCGATCGCGGCATCCAGCACCGCCAGGGTATCCGGGCAGATATCCGGGCAGTTGGTGAAGCCGAAGAACAACAGCGACCACTGCCCCTTCAGACTCTCGGGGGTAAACGCCTCGCCGCCGCCGGTACGCAGCTCGAAGTCCGGCAGCGGCCGGGCTTCGGGGAAGGCCTGCGCGGCGCGCAATTCCTGCGTGCGATCGAACAGAATCGAGGAGACCACGATACCCGTGGCGATCGCCGCCAGGGCGATCACGATCATCAGGAAAATGCGGCCGGAGGCCGACCGGGCGGAAATGGTTGGGTACATGGGACGATTATATCGGACGGGTGGGTTATTAGGTTTCCGGGTTCCGGGTTCGGGGGTTCAGAGTTCGGGAAATTTTGTCGCCCCGGAAATCGCGTAGCGCAGGCAATGGAGGAAGGCCGGTTTTCGCCGTCAGGCGAAAGAAGGGCTTCCGGAATGCCGGTAGCGCGTGATTATCCGGGGCCTCGCGGCGTTCGGGTGGCATTGAGTCTGGCCGTGCCAGCGCAAGTGTGCGAGGTCCCGGATCGTTGTCCGGGACGACAAACCTGAGAAAGGCTAGTACCGCTCGACAAAGAAATCCGTGGTCTTCTTCAGCGC
Organism: Wenzhouxiangella sp. 15190; assembly: GCF_003417465.1. Lineage (GTDB taxonomy): Bacteria > Pseudomonadota > Gammaproteobacteria > Xanthomonadales > Wenzhouxiangellaceae > Wenzhouxiangella. The sequence goes on along the minus strand of NZ_QVMV01000008.1, from coordinate 34,720 downwards.
CTCGGCCCATTTTTCTTCCAGCGGCGGTGTGAGGCGGTCGTCATGTTCGCGCACGGCCTGCAGCAGGCTCTGCCGCCAGAAAGTGTAGAGTTCCGGCTTGACCGGCACGCGCCCCTTGCGGGAATGGACCTCGGCCATTTCCTCGAGCGAACGCTCCACGATCTTCGAGCCGCCGGCGTAAGTCAGCGCAATACTGATGCCGCGGCGCAGCGCCTTATTCTGCTTGGTCCAATCGGTGTGCGAGAACATCGGCTCCATTCGCGGGTCACTCTCGAGCAGCAGCCCGTAGAAGCGCGTGATGAACCCCTTTTTACGCGTGCAACGACCATAACTGGCCTGCACGTCCGCGTAGATGTCGGACATGTCGGTTTTCTTCCTGAATATTAGCCGGCGCGCATGCTAGGCAAGAAGGCCCTCGCGTTTATTGATCATGATCAAGGAAGAACTCCGAACGATCCCGCGGATGCCGAACCAGCCAACCAGCAAACCAGCGAACAAGCCAACGCGCGGGACGCGTTAGCGTCCAAGCAGTCTCATCCACCACCAGAAATTGACCACGCCGATCAACGCGCCGGCGACGTAGGTGAACGCGGCCGCGGTAAGGATGCGGCGGGCGGCCCAACGGTCTTCACGCTTGAGGTAATCGCCCTTGTCGAGCAACGGCAGGGCGCGGCGAAAGCTGGCGTCGAACTCGGTCGGCAGGGTAATCAGGTGCACGATCACACCCGATGCCAGCGAGGCGACCGCCATGGCCAGCAACAAGAGCCCCGCGCGCGGCAGGCGCAGGGCCAGCATGGCGACCGGGGCGAGTACGAGCAGCACCATGCCGAAGCGCTGGAAACGCTGCATCGTCTTGACCAGGCGGGTGCGCCACAACAGCGGCCGGTAGCCGTCGGCATGCTGAATGGCGTGGCCCACCTCGTGCGCCGAAACCGTCACGGCCGTCAGCGAAGCCCCGCCATAGTGCTCCGGGCTCAGCCGGACGGCGCGCGCATCGGGATCGTAGTGGTCACCCCCCGAATCGGTCTGCTCGACGGCCACCGACTCGAGTCCCAGCCGGTCGAGCAGATGCCGCGCCAGCTCGCCGCCGGTGCCCTCGTAACGGTCATCGGGCTTGCGGTACTTTGCCAGCACGCGCTTGACCCACCACTGGGGCAGGAACACGACGGCGGCGATCAGGATCAGGATGACGATGGGCATGGGGTGGCGGATGCGGCCGGTGGGTCCGAAGGTGGGGCGATTTTAGCAGGCAGGGGTGATTTGGTTGGCTGGTTCGCTTGTTGGCTGGTTCGGCGCGGATACCGTTGCGGGGCGGCTGCGCCGCGAAGTGACAGCAGAAACTGAAATCTCGTCCGTCAGGGTTTGACTCCGGCCTGCACGTTTATGAGTCGCGGTCGCGGCTGGGGTGGACAACGCTATAAGGCTGCACCATGGCCCTCGCGGCGAAGCCGCCCACCAATGCGTCCGGTTGCCGAACCAGCAAACAAGCCAACAAGCAAACCAACCAACGCGTGCTTATTTCCTGCGCGCTTCGATCAGCGCAAACGCCTCCTGGCGATTAAGACCCGTGAGCCGCGCCAACACCTTCGCGGCGCGGGACGGGGGCAACTCGCGGGCGAGTTCCTCGGCCAGGACGGCCGGATCGATGACGGGTTGCGCGTCTTCGCTGCCGGCGACGACCAGGACGGCTTCGCCGCGCTGCTGGTCGGTGTCGGCAACGAGCCAGTCGTGGAGCGGCTCCAGTTCGTCACGTCTGACGGTTTCGTGCAGTTTGGTCAGTTCACGCGCCAGCGTGGCGCGCCGCTTCGGGCCGAAGACCGTGATCATGTCCCGGAGAACATCCGGAAGGTCGCGGGCCGGCGTATAGAAGACGAGCGAGGCCGTCTGACCGGACAACGCCTGAAGCCGCTTGCGGCGGGCGCCGGGCTTCGCCGGCAGGAAGCCCTCGAACCAGAAGCGGTCGGTGGCCAGGCCGGCGATCGACAGCGCGGCGGTGGCCGCGCAGGGGCCCGGCACGGTGCGCACGGGAACACCGGCCTCATGCGCCGCGGAGACAAGCCGATAGCCGGGATCGGAAATCAGCGGCGTTCCGGCGTCACTGACCAGGGCGATGTCGGTACCCGACGCCAGACGCTCGATCAGGCGATCGACCACGCGCGCCTCGTTATACTCGTGCAGGCTGACCATCTCCGCACGCTCCGCGCGCCCGCCCAGCAGGCGTGAAGACACGCGCGTGTCCTCGGCGGCAATGACCGGCACCGATTCGAGCAGGGATTTCGCACGCGGCGAGAGATCATCGAGATTGCCGATGGGCGTGGCGACCACCCACAGCGTGCCGGCCTCGCTCATCAGTCGAAGCGCAGGTGCTTGACCGAACGCCCCTCGTCACGAATCTCCTTGAGCGCTTCGATACCGATGGCGATCTGCTTGTCGACGTAGTGCTGCGTGACGGCTCGATCCGAGGCGTCTGTCTTGACGCCGTCGGGCACCATCGGCTGGTCGGAAACCAACAGCAGCGCGCCGGTCGGAATGGAGTTGGCGAAGCCGGTGGTAAAGATCGTGGCCGTTTCCATGTCGATGGCCATGCAGCGCGTCTTGCGCAGGTACTTCTTGAAGTCCTTGTCGTGCTCCCACACCCGGCGGTTGGTCGTGTAGACCGTGCCCGTCCAGTAGTCGAGGCCGTGATCGCGGGTGGTCGAGGAGACCGCGCGCTGCAGTTTGAAAGCCGGCAGTGACGGGACTTCGGGCGGAAAATAGTCGGCCGAGGTCCCCTCGCCGCGAATCGCGGCGATCGGCAGGATCATGTCGCCGAGCTTGTTCTTCTTCTTGAGCCCGCCGCACTTGCCCAGGAACAGGCAGGCACGCGGATGAATGGCCGAAAGCAGGTCCATGATGGTTGCGGCATTGGCTGATCCCATGCCGAAGTTGATGATGGTGATGTCTTCGGCGGTTGCGGTGCGCATGGGCCGGTCCCTGCCCTGCACTTCCACCCCCATGGCGGCGGCGAACTTGTCGACGTAGTTGTCGAAGTTGGTCAGGAGGATGTGTCCGCCGAAACCATCCAGCTCGGTGCCGGTATAGCGCGGCAGCCAGTTTTCGACGATGCTTTGTTTTGTGTCCATTTAAATAGGGTTCAGGGTTCAGGATTCAGGGTTCAGGAAGAACTGGCTCCGGGTTTCGGGTTCCGAATCACGGTTCACCGACCACGGATCACCGACTTCGATTAACCTATCATGCCTTTGTTGTCGCGTTGTATCTCGCAAGTAATGGTTTCTTCGAACAAATGGCCCGGGTTGCTGATTGCCCTGGGCATTGCCGTCGGCGCCTGGGTGGTAGTGCGCCTGGTCGCCCTGTTGCCGCCGCCGGTGGGTTCGCTGCCGCTGAGCATGATGCTCGTGGCCATCCTCGCCGGGCTGGTGCTGGCCGGACCGACACATCGCCGCCCTGCCTGGAAACCGGGCCTGGATTTCGCTCGCGGACCGTTGCTGAAGATCGCCGTGGCCCTGATCGGGCTGCGGCTGAGCCTGGCCGATCTCGGGCAGCTCGGCGCCCAGGCTTTTCCGCTGGTGATCCTGGTCGTGCTGGTGGGGCTGGGCGTAACCCTGCTGCTCGCCCGCCTGGCGGGCACCGCGCCGCGGCTGGGGATCCTGCTGGCAGCCGGCACCTCCATTTGCGGCGCTTCGGCCATTGCCGCCACCGCACCCGGACTGAAGGCGAAAAGCGACGAAATCTGCTATGCCATCGCCTGCATCGCGCTGATCGGCCTGACCGCGACGCTGCTCTACCCCTGGGCACTGAATCACCTGTTCGATACGCCGCAGGAGATCGGATTCGTCATGGGCGTGGCCATCCATGACACCGCCCAGGTCACCGCCGCCGCCGCACTGCACGAACAGGCCTGGAATGCCGAGGGCACCCTGGTGGCGGCCACCGTGGCCAAGCTCATGCGCAACGCCGGCATGCTGGTCATGATCCCCGGCCTGGTGTGGTTGTATTCGCGCCGGCACGAAGGCGGCTCGGCGAAAGTCAGCCTGCCGCTGTTCATCGTCGCTTTCATCCTGCTCTCGGGTGTACGCAGCGGTGTCGATGCCCTGCTCGGCACCGAGCATGCCGTCTGGAACAGCTTTCTCGAAGTCGTCGCCCAGGCCTCGGTCTTCGCCTTCGCCATGGCCATGGCGGCCCTGGCGACGACCGTGCAGCCATCCGAGCTGAAGGCACATGGCTGGAAGCCGGCCGTGGCGGCCGTGACCGCTGCCGCGATCATGTTCGCTGTGGCGGTTTGGTGGGTCGGATTGGCCGGTTAGCACGAATCCGTGTCGCCCCGGCCGAAGCGCCGGGGCCTCGCACGCTAAGATTCAGCACGGACCGGCTGATTGCCGCCCGACAGTTGCGAGGTCCCGGATAACGCCTTCGGCGTTTCCGGGACGACAAAGGGGGCGTCCCTCGCGGATGCGACCCCAACCTGCCCCAAAATTGGGCGTTGTGGCTGATCCATCTTGGCGAAGCCGCCCCGCAATGCCATCCGCGCCAAACCAGCGAACAAGCAAACAAGCCAACCAGCGAACCGTCGAAAGAAATCGCGGAGCCAAAGCACGATGACAAACAATCGAACGGCAACGGAAACTGCAACCGCCCCTGCCTGCGTCGGCAATGTCGCCGTCGGCTTTGACCTGCTCGGGCACGCCATCGAAGGCCCCGGTGATCGCGTCACGGCGCGCCTTGTCGGCGAGCCTGGTGTGCGTATCGACGGGATCACCGGCGTAGCCACCGACCTGCCCACCGTCTGCGAAGAAAACACCGCCTCGCGCGCCGTGGCCGCGTTATTGGCCGACCACGCGCCGAATGCCGGCATCGAACTCGTCATCGACAAAGGTATCCCGCTGGCATCGGGCCTGGCCGGCTCGGCGGCCAGTGCCGTGGCGGCCGTGGTGGCGGCGAACGCGCTGCTCGACGAGCCGCTGGCGCATTCGGCGCTCTACCCCTACGCACTGGAAGGCGAACGGGTGGCTTCGGGCGCCGACTGCGGCGACAACGTGGGGCCGCAACTGCTTGGTGGGCTGGTACTGGCCGCAGGCGACGATCTGATTCGCATTCCCGTGCCCGATGGCCTGACGGCCGTCGTGGCTACACCGGAAATGACGATCGAAACGCGGGCAACCCGACAAGCGCTGGAAGCGCCGTTCGACCTGACCGACATCACCGCCGCCCAGGCCAACCTGGCGCGCGTTCTGGCGGGCTGCTACGGCAACGATCTCGACCTGATCCGCGCGGGCCTGACGGACGTGCTGGTCGAACCGCGCCGTGCCGGCCTGATTCCCGGCTTTGGTGCGGTCAAGCAAGCGGCGCTCGATCACCAGGCCCTGGGCGCCAGCCTGTCCGGCTCGGGACCGAGCATCTTCGCCTGGTTCGCCAGCGCCCCGGAAGCCCACACCGCCGCGCCGGCCATGGTCGAGGCCTTCGAAAAAGCCGAGTTGGCAGCCACCGCCATCATCTCGCCCATCGACGCACCGGGTGCTCGATTACTGTGACGCACAGATGCGTTTCGCTAGCGCTCCACGCATCCTACGGCCAACCACCGGGCACTGACCCCTTACCCTCCGCTTGAATGATGCGTTGCGCTGACGCTTCACGCATCCAACGGCCTGCGACCAGGCACTGATCCCGTAGGATGCGTGAAGGCCGAAGGCCGAAACGCATCTGTGCCCTCATTCGGCGTCAGCCCCGACGTTTACCACGCACCTGGCGAAACTCGTCACGCTCGCCATACGCCCCTTCGAACTCCCCGGTTACATGAGCCCATTCCGGTGGGTACAGACCAGCCTCGACACAACGATGGAAGGTCGAGTACGGCCATTCGGAGACATGTTCGACGTAGCCGTGCTTGACCGGATTGAAATGAATGTAATCCATGTAGCGCTCGAACTCCCGATCGTCCCGAACGAGGTGTTCCCAGAATCGGCGTTGCCAGATCGATCGCTCGCCACGCAGCCGTCTGCTCCCGGTACGAGGCTCGAACCCACCCAACCTGCGGGAAAAACGTGCCTTGATCAGCCGCCAGCGATTCGAGAAATCGCTGTCCCCATCCGGCAGAGACCACAATGCGTGCATGTGGTCAGGCAGGACGACCCACGCATGAATCTTGAACGGAAGTTCACGTCGTACCGCCTGAATAGAGCGCCTCAACTCTTCGATTCGATCGATGAGCAAGGTCGAACGTCGGTCCAGCAGATTGACGGTGAAGAAGTACGTGCCCCCGGGAATATAGACACGGCGATAGGAAGTCATCCAACACCCACAGCCAAAGCCCGAGGAGCAGTTTAGGAATCCAAACGATTCATCGCAACCCCCGTAGGATGCGTGAAGGCCGAAGGCCGTAACGCATCTGTTTCTGGCGGAGGGATGATGCGTTGCGCTGACGCTCCACGCATCCTACGGCTCGGCAGAAGACCCGATCAGATTTCCGCCGCCAGGCGGGTGCCTTCGTCGATGGCGCGCTTGGCGTCGAGTTCAGCGGCGATGTGGGCGCCGCCGATGACGTGGACGTTCATGCCTGCGGCTTCCAGGGGCTCGACCAGTTCGGTGCGTGAGAGCTGGCCGGCGCAGATGACGACGTTGTCGACTGCCAGCACCTGCGGTTCATCGTCGATGCGGATATGCAGGCCGTCGTCGTCGATAGATTCGTAGCTGACGCCGCCGAGCATGTTCACGCCGAAGTGCTTAAGTGACTTGCGGTGGATCCAGCCGGTGGTCTTGCCCAGGCCCTTGCCGTGCTTGGTGGTCTTGCGCTGCAGCAGGTAAATCTCTCGCGCCGGTTCGTGAAAGTCGGGCTCGAGTCCTTCGACACCGCCGCGGCGCTCGATCGACATGTCCACGCCCCATTGCTCGAAGAAATCCTCCGGGGTGGGTTCGTCCGGATCGGGTTCGTCCGGGACTTCGCCGTGGACCAGGAATTCGGAAACGTCGAAACCGATACCGCCGGCACCGATGACGGCCACGCGCTTGCCCACCGGCTTGTCGTGCAGCAGCACGTCAATATAGCCGAGCACCGAGGGATGATCCTGGCCGGGGATCTTCGGGTCGCGCGGAATCACCCCGGCGGCGACGATCACTTCGTCGAAGCCGTCTTCCTTGAGTCCGGCGACATCGACCTTCGTATTCAGGCGCAGGTCGACGTTCTTGAGCTCGATCTGTCGGCCGAAGTAGCGCAGCGTCTCGACGAACTCCTCCTTGCCGGGGATGCGCTGGGCCATGTTGAACTGCCCGCCGATGCGATCCATGGCTTCGAACAGCACCACGTCGTGTCCGCGCTCGGCCGCAGTGGTGGCCGCCGCCAGTCCGGCCGGGCCGGCGCCGACGACCGCCACACGCTTCTTCCGGGTGGCCGGCTGGATGACCAGCTCGGTCTCGTGCCCGGCGCGCGGATTGACCAGGCAGCTCGCCTTCTTGTTTTCGAACACATGATCCAGGCAGGCCTGGTTGCAGGCGATGCAGGTATTGATCTCGTCGGCACGCTTTGCACGGGCCTTGTTGACCCACTCCGGGTCGGCCAGGAAGGGCCGCGCCATCGACACCATGTCCGCATCACCGCGCCCGAGCACTTCCTCGGCGGTGTGCGGCATGTTGATGCGGTTGGTGGTCACCAGCGGAATCTTTACCGTGTCGCGGAACTTGCGCGTGACCCAGGCGTAACCGGCGCGCGGCACGGAGGTGGCGATGGTCGGGATCCGCGTCTCGTGCCAGCCGATGCCGGTGTTGATGATGCTCGCCCCGGCCGCCTCGATGGCCTTGCCCAGCTCGACCACCTCTTCCCAGCTGTTGCCGTCTTCGAGCATGTCGAGCATCGACAGGCGATAGATCAAGATGAAGTCGCTGCCGACCGCCTCGCGGGTGCGGCGCACGATTTCGACGGCAATGCGCATGCGGTTCTCGAACGAGCCGCCCCACTCGTCGGTCCGCTTGTTGGTGCGCGGCACCAGGAACTGGTTGATGAAGTAGCCTTCCGAGCCCATCACTTCCACGCCGTCGTAACCGGCGTGCTGCGCCAGCTTTGCCGCGCGTACGAAATGCCGGATCTGTTTCTCGATGCCGGCACCCGAGAGTGCCTTCGGCTTGAACGGATTGATCGGCGCCTGGATGGGCGAGGGTGCGAGCGAGAATGGATGATAGGCGTAGCGCCCGGCGTGCAGGATCTGCATGCAGATGCGCCCGCCGGCTTCGTGGACCGCGTCGGTCATGCGCCGGTGCCGGCGAGCTTCCAGCCGGTTGGTGAGCTTGGAGGCCAGCGGCGCCAGCGAGCCGCGCCGGTTGGGCGCGATACCGCCGGTGACCATCAGCCCCGCCCCGCCCTTCGCGCGTTCGACAAAATACGCGGTCAGTTTCGGCCAGTTCCACAGCCGGTCTTCCAGCCCGGTATGCATCGAACCCATCAGGATCCGGTTGGGCAGCGTCACGTGCCCGAGATCGAGCGGACGGAAGATGTTTGGGTAGGCGGCGGGGGTGGTTTCGGTCACGGCATACCTTGGCGTATGGAAGAAACCCCATTATGCCCGCGGCGAGGGTCTGAGATGAGTCAGGTTTCAGGAGCCAGGGCGACTCCAAACGGCGGCGGGTACTCGCTGCAACTAAGTGGGTTCGACCCCTAAACCTCCTTTCTCAAGCAGGACAATCAAGTGATCGAACCCAGAGACCGCGTCCTCGAAAGGAATTTTGGCTGATTCTTCTCCGTACCACGTGCCAGCCACGAACTGGTCGTACTCTTCACGCCACAACGGATCATCCTTCAGCTTTTCCCGCGCTTTCCTCATGCCCTCACCAATGCTCATGCCGATGCGGCGCTTGCGCGTGTCATTGTCAGCGTCGTGCGCCTTTCTGACATCTTCCAGAAAGCACTGATCAATTTCCAGAACGGGTAGCATCGCCTTCAGGTCGTGCAAATGCCGAATGACTGTGGGATCGTCATTGATCGCGTCCCGATTTCGGTGCAGTACGCGCCAGGTCAGAGCGCAAAGCTTGTCGGCCGCCGTTTCCTCGGGCACCAGGCAGGAAATCTCAAGTTCGGCCGTCGAGCCGGCAACCTCGCCGATCAAGGAAGAGACTTCGCGCAGTTTCGGCTCCCGTCGAGGGCCGCGGTAGCTGAACTCAAGCTGCAGGTGCGGACGCAATGACTCGGGAACGTCGAAAGTATTGCGGTATTGCACGGGAAGTTTGCAGAAACTGCTGCCCAACTCGAGCCCGCCGGTGTTCGGCTGCATGCCTTCGACATCGCCGACAATCTCAACCAGGCGGCGACGAAAACTACGCCAGAGCGAGCGATCACTTGCGTCCCTGGACGCGGGATCGAGACGAAAATCGAGGTCTTCGGAAAATCGTTTGATCAATCCATAGCCTTTTGAAAGGCTGGTTCCACCTGCAAAGACAGGGGTAGGTGGCGCTGCTATTCTTTGGCTGATGGCATCGAGTAGACGAACGGCGTGCCAGTCCTTTTCGACAAAAGCGGGCGCAACACCCAGTTCGGCCGCTACATCCTCGATGGTTTGTCGATCAGGCTGCACGCTCGACGGTCATGTACTTTCCGTCATAGCCGATCTTTCGGGAAACCCGCTCCCGAACCCCGATGTAGCGCCCCGTAGGCACCTGAGTAGTTTCGCTCCGGTTGTAGCGTCGCTCCAGCGAAGAAGGCGTCGGGGTCAGCCCCAGCCTGCGCAGTGCCTCGTCTGCCAGTCGAGGAAGATCCTTGACCGGAATCACGCGTCCGGACACCGAGGACCGCCGCGCCCTCGCATAAAGTCCCTGGCCGATTCGAATCAGTCGCCCTTCCCCGATCAATTCACGAAGCACCCGACCCACCTGGTCGCGATCAGACAAATCCAGAAAATCGCGGACCAGGAAGACATCCTGACGGCTTCGACTGACACGGTAGCGAATTCGGCTTTTCAAAGTGCGACAGGTCATGACAGCTGCAAAAGTACGACATCAATGTGGTGCAATTATACGACAGCCACTTTTTCCAATCAAATCTACAAGCACATGATTGAGATAACTTTTTTAGGATCCGAAAATCACTCGAACGAGATCCGATTCAAGACCGCGAACGACAGCCGTCGGTCGGGGACGTAGCCCTAAACTACATTTTTTCACGAACGTTCGTGCCACTTTCCTCAGCCAACTCCCGGTACAGCTCTCGCTCCCGGTCAGTCTTCGGCTTGGGAACATCGACCTTGAGATTGACGATCTGGTCACCGGCGGGTTTGCCGGGGAGGCCGCGGCCTTTCAGGCGCAGGCGCTTGCCGCTGGACGAGCCGGCGGGGATCTTCGTCGTGACCTTGCCGCCGAGCGTGGGTACGCGTACTTCCGCGCCCAGCGCGGCTTCCCACGGCGCGATGGGCAGGTCGATGTGAATATCGCGGCCCTCCAGGCGGAACAGCGGATGCGGCGCGATGTTCACTTCCATGTAGAGATCGCCGGAGGGGCCGCCGCCGATGCCGGGCTCGCCCTGGCCCGAGAGGCGAATCTTTCGTCCGGGCGTGACGCCCGCGGGGATGTTCACATCCAGGTTCTGGCGCTGCCCGTCGCGATCGAGGGTGATGCGGCGCTTGCCGCCGTGAAAGGCGGTATCCAGGTCGATCTCGACGCTGGCGGTGATATCGCGGCCCTTGGCGCGCGCCTGGCGACGGGCACCGGCGCCCCTGCCGCCGCCCATACCGCCGAGACCGCCGCCGAACAGCGTTTCGAAAAAATCGCTGAAATCGCCGAAGTCACTGAAACCCTGTCCACCACGGGCCTGCCTGCCGGCACCACGAACGCCGCCCGTCCAGCCCGGCGGCGGTTCGAAATTCTCGCCGCCGCGCCAGCCGCCGGCGCGTAACTGGTCGTACTGCTTGCGCTTTTCAGGGTCCTTGAGAACCTCGTAGGCCTCGCCGACTTCCTTGAACCGGTCTTCCGAACCCGATTCCTTGTTGCGGTCCGGATGGTACTTGCGCGCCAGCTTGCGATAGGCCTTTCTGATGTCATCGGCCGAGGCGTCGGGTTCGACGCCCAGCGTCTTGTAGTAATCCTTGAATTCCATGCCTGCAACTGCCTGAGGAAACTTGGTTTGCTGCCTATTGAATGAGGGTCACGCGCCGGAACTCAAGCGGAAACGATGCGTTGCGCTGTTGCTCCACGCATCCTACGGGTGCTGGGAGACGCTGCGCTGGGCCTATGGGGTCGGGCCGCCATGGAACCAGGTGACGGCCGGATGATCGGGATTCATTTCCTGCGCCAGGCGATCGACGAGCTGACCGGATGCCTCGACGTTGCGACCGTCGGACGATTCGGCCGCAGCAATCAACGCCCGGGCCTCTGTATTGCGCCAGCCGCCGAGGCCGAGTGTCTCGCGCAGTTCCAGGCACTGCCGGGCCTGCGCCAGGGCCGGCTCCCGTCGTCCGCGCTCCATCTCGAAACGGGCCCGATCACAGGCAATGGTGGAAAGTACCGAGCGGGCGGCGCCCCCGGCCGCCTCCGCATCGGCCGTAAGCGCTGCGTAGGCCTGCGGGTCGAAACCGTCATCGAGGCGGCGCTGCATATTGAGCACGGACAATCGCGTCTGCAGGCTGTAGGGATGTTGCGGCCCGAGCAATCCGGTCATGATCTCGCGCGAACGCGAGTAGTGCGAAAGCGCTTGTTCGAAGTCGCCGCGGGCTTGTGCGAGTTCACCCAGGCCGAGCTGGGCGGCGGCGTAATCCGGCGTTTCGTCGCCGATGAACCGTGCAAACACCTCGCTGGCGCGTCGCAGGTGGGTTTCGGCCTCGTCCAGGGCGCCGCGAACGACCAGCAGTCGGCCCAGATTGAGCCGGGCCGCGGCCATGGCACCGGACGGGCCGTATCGTTCTTCGCGCACTTCGATGACCCGCTTGAAGCGCTGCTCGGCTTCTTCGGTGCGGCCCAGGCGATCCAGCACCGAGGCGAGATTGGACGTCACCGACAGGGCGTCGCTGGCATCACCGCGGTCGAGGGCCAGCCATAATGCCTCGGCCGCCTCAAAATGCCGTGCGGCCGCTTCCAGCCGGCCGCCGATGAGCAGCGTCGTGGCCAGGTTGTTTTCCGCCCGCGCCATCAGCGGACGCGGGCCGGCCGAGACTTCCAGCGCGAGATCGCGCGCCCGCTCGAGATCCGCCAGCGCGCCCTCCCACTGGCCCAGGTCGCGCCGAATCCGGCCGCGGATCTGCAGCGCATCGGACATTCTCGCCGGATGCGTACCCGGCAGCGAATCCAGGATGCCTACCGCCTCATCGGCCGCTTCCAGTCCCGGTTGCACCCGACCCTTGCGATGATGCACCTGTGCCATATCCAGCAAGGCAATGGAGCGCAGCAGCGGATTGTTCGTGCCTTCGTCGCTTTCGGCAAAATCGGCCAGCAGCGGCTCGGCGGCGGCATAGTCGTTGAGCGCGATCATGATCTCGCCCAGCACGGCATTGACCTGCTGGCGCAGGTCCGGATCGTTGGCCAGCCACTCACCCGCGACGTCGGCGGTCCTGTCCAGCAGTTCACGCGCGGTCAGATTCTCGGTGTCCTCCGACAGGCTGCCGACTTCGCGAAACAGCAGGGTCAAATGCTCGCGCAGTGCATTGGAGCGCGCCGCCTCGGCACGCGCGAGATCGCGCTCGACCGCCGCCACCCGCGCCTGCCAGGCCACGGCCGATACCCCGCCGACCAGCAACACGATGGCCAGCACGCCCAGCGCCGCCCCCACCGTGTGACGCCGCGACCACAACGCCATACGCTCGAACAGGCCCGGGGCACGGGCCCGGACGGGCTGATCACTTTCCAGCCGCTCGATATCCAGCGAAAGGGCGTTGACCGTGGCATAGCGCATGGCCGGATCGGCGTGGGTGGCGCGCTCGATGATGGCATCCACATCGCGATGGCGCCGAAACGCATTGCCGCGCCGGCCGGCTCGTGACTGACCGGAAGCACCCGGCGGCTGGCCATGGACCAGCCAATGGAGAAGCGCGCCCAGGCCGTAGATATCCGCCGCGGTGGAGACCGATCGGCCCTCGAGCACCTCCGGCGCGGCGAAGCCCGGCGTCATCGCCGCGGGCAGATCGTGCTGCATGTCGCGATCGAGCAGCCGGGCCACGCCGAAATCCAGCAGGCAGACCCGTCCCGAATCGGTGACCTTGAGATTGGCGGGCTTGATGTCGCCATGGACGATGAGTTCGCGGTGGGCGGCGACCACCGCCTCGCAGGCTTCCTTGAATATCCGCAGGATCGTGGCCGGATCGGGGCGCTGGTTCTCGAGCCACTCGTCGAGCGTTTCGCCCTCAACCCAGTCCATGACCAGGTAAGGCCGGCCGTCTTCGGTCACCCCGCCGTCGAGCAGGCGCGCGATTCCGGGATGATTGAGCATCGCCAGGGTCTGGCGCTCGAAGGTCAGCAGGCGGGCCAGCTCCTCGCTGTGGCTGCGAATCAGCTTGACGGCCACCTGCATGTCGAAAGTCCCGTCGGCGCGTTCGGCCCGGTAAACCTCGCCCATGCCGCCGGTGCCAACCAGCTCGGTCAGCCGCCAGGGTCCCAGTCGCGTTCCCGGTTTCAAGGGCTGTTCGTCGCCGCGTGTCCTGGCCTCGAGGGCATCGGCCATGAGCGGGCGAGCGGATTCATCCAGCATGCCGCCGGGCTCCGTGCTGGCAGCCAGCAAACGCTCGAGCCAGGCACCCAGCCGCGGCGCCCGTTCGCGCAATTCGGCCAGCGCCTCGGCGCGTTCATCCTCGGAGCGATCGAAAAGGTCGTCGAGCAGACGGTCGAGCAACCGGCGGCGGGCCGGCGTCAGTCGCCCGGAGGGCTTGCGATTGGTCCCCTCGACCATACTTCAGTTCTGCATTTCCACCAGCAGCCAGGCACGGGCGCGTTCCCAGTCGCGCTGGACGGTGCGCACGGAAATATCCAGCATTTCGGCAATCTCGTCGGCCGTCTGGCCGCCGAAAAAGCGTGCGATGACCACCTCGGCCAGTCTGGGGTTGGCTTCCTCGAGCCGCGCCAGGGCCTCGTCGATCATCAGGACCGTCTCCTCGCTGCCATTGCCGGAATCCGCCAGTTCCTCGTTGAGACTCAGCGGTGTCTGGCCGGAGCCGCGCTTGGCCGCCAGCTTACTGCGGGCATGGTCGACGATGAGCTGGCGAATGGCCAGGGAGGAAAGGCGCTTGAGATGCATCCGGTTGCGGATGTTCTGATCGGCGCTGTTGCGCAGCTTGAGAAACGCCTCGTGCACCAGTTCCGTGGTCTGCAGGGTGGGGGTGGATCCGAACCGCGCCTGCTGGCAGCGCGCAACTTCGCGCAGGTCATCGTAGATCAACGGCAGGATACGATCGATGGTATCGGGCTGCTCACGCAGCTCGGAAAGCAGCCGGGTCACCTCCCCTTCCGAAATGACATCCTGCGAAGTCGACACGATCGCATCCAGTTTTTCGTTTGATTGAAGGTCAGCAGTTTGCCACACTCTGGCTTAATGAAGGCTGAAGGCCGCCTGTCGTCCCGGCAGGAGCCAATCTGTCGTCCCGGAAACGCCGCAGGCGTTATCCGGGACCTCCCACATATCTTCCAGCTCAGCCTCAGCCCACTGCCAACCGGTCCCTGCGAGATCCCGGATAACGCCTGCGGCGTTTCCGGGACGACAGCCGGTCGTAAGGCAGCGCCCTATCCTACAAGCCCGCCAGGGCCTTCTCGTCGAGCCGAAACACCGTCCATTCGGACATCGGCTTCGCCCCGAGGCTGTGATAGAAATCGATGGCCGGCTTGTTCCAGTCGAGCACGCTCCATTCCATGCGGCCGTAGTTGCGGGCCCGGGCGATACCGGCCAGGTGCAGCAAAAGCGCCTTGCCGATGCCCTTGCCGCGATGCGGCTCCTGCACGAACAGATCCTCCAGGTACAGGCCCGGCCGACCCACGAAGGTGGAGAAGTTGCGGAAGAAAAGTGCGAACCCCACCGGCTCACCGTCCCACTCGGCGATCACCGCCTCGGCTACTGCGCCGGCGCCAAACAGTGATTCGGCCAGGTCGTCGGGCGTGGCCTCGACTTCGTCGGCCAGTTCTTCGTAGACGGCCAGCTCGCGGATGAGATCGAGCAGGAGCAGTTCGTCACCGTGCCGGGCGGCGCGGATTTCCAGGGATTGGCTCATGGGATTGCCTTGGAAGTGTCTGTCGTTGGGCGAAATGCTACGCCAGACGACGGGCGCGGTCATCCACGAATCATCGCCAGGCCATCGGGCAATAGCCTTGTGCTATTGAAACAATCCCGATAATCATTTGTCCCAATGAGCGAGAATCGTTATTGTTTCAATTCGAATCACAGGAATCCCGGAAATGGCCAGTCGGAAAACCGTCACATTCGCAATCATGCACATGAGCGTGGCCTTCGCCGTCGTCTACCTGCTGACCGGCAGCCTGGCGCTGGGCGGCGCCGTGGCCATGATCGAGCCGGCCGTCAACACCATCGCCTATTTCTTCCACGAGAAAGTCTGGGAGCGCTTCGGCTTCCGCACCTCGAACAATCCCGGCAGGAGCGCACCGCCGGCCGAATCGCCCATGAACGACCAGGCCCCGCGCCCCGTCGATCCCATCGCCCGCTGCCTGCAGTGCCAGTGGCGGGCGCGAAACGTACCCGGATCCCGGGGCGGAGCACCAGCGTAGAGTCCCCTATCTGTCGTCCCGGAATTCGCGTAGCTAATATCCGGGACCCCGCACTTATCTTCCGCCACGGCCTCAACTCACTGCCAACCGATCCGTGCGGGATCCCGGATAACGCCTGCGGCGTTTCCGGGATGACAGCGCCACGGGACGCGGGAGCGCCAGCGTAGACCCCCCTATGTGTCGTCCCGGAAACGCCGCAGGCGTTATCCGGGACCTCCACTTATCTTCCGGCACGGCCTCCGGAAATTCCATTTTTCCATTCTGTGAAACCCGTCATGGTCTGCCCTCGGCATTCCTGCTAATGTTCGCTGCAAGATCGGTCGTTGCGGACCGGTCGCGAGAGGAAGGGGACTCGTCGTCCGGCCGCTTCCCATCGGTTCCAACCGGACCGATCGACTTCGAAACCACATAATCGAGGACGACATGATGAAATCCCCAACCCCCTTTCAATTGCTAATAGGAATCGTCGGCCTGTCCATGTTGCTGGCCGGCAGCCCCATTAACGCCCAGCCCGGCGGACCGCCTGGCGGACCACCCGGGGACCCACCCGGGGGCGGAGGCCCGCCACCCTGGGCAGGGGACGACGGCGACGACGATGACGACGAAGGCGGCGACGACGACCCCGACAAGGGCCCACCCTGGGGCGGAGGCCCGCCACCCTGGGCGGGGGACGACGGCGACGACGATGACGACGAAGAAGGTAACGATGACGAAGGTGGCGTCCCGGACTTCTGCCGCGGCGGCCCGCAGCCCGGTGGCCCGGACGGGCAGGCCGGCATGTCCAGCATCGCCCATCTGGACTTCTCCCAACAGGATCCGGACACCGGCGAAGCCGTCGAAGACGGCGCCAACGCACGCATCATGTATCGCTGGATGGCGCCGCTGTTCGATTTCGTCTTCAACGCTCACGGCCTGGAGCCCGGCGATGAACACACGCTGACGTACCAGCCCCAGCCGCTACCCTCGACGGGCGTGATCTGCCTGTCCACGGGCATCGTGAACGAAGAAGGCGACCTGCATCTCGAAGACGCCTTCGAGCTCGATACCGACCTGCCTGCCGAGTACGACGAAAACGAGGACGAAGCCATCCTGGCCCTCGTCGATACCGTCGACGTCGACTGCGAAGCCGGCGAAATGACCGCCTGGTTGCCGGAAAACTACCTGTTCGGTGACGAAGGCATGTTCTACGTCGATTCCGACCTCGAAGACGAGGAGGACGACGAAGAAGGTGACGAGGAAGACGGCGAAGGCTGACACCCGTTAAAAGGCGGTGGCAGCCCCGCGATCAAAAAACCCCGGCCACTGCGCCGGGGTTTTTTGTCTTTGCCGTAGCTGTCGCTTGACAATTCACGGCCACCCTATATCATAAATGGTATGTGGCAGATTCTGGAACACCGAAAGGTCGACAGAAAATTGGCCAAGGCGAAGGTGCCGCTGGAAGTATTAAAGCGCTATGAAAAATGGAAAGATATCGCCCGACTTACCGGCCCGCAGGGACTCGAACGTATCAAGGGCTTTCGCGACGAGACCTTGAAGGGCGAATGGAAAGGATACCGCTCGAGTCGCCTTGGCCTTCAATGGCGAATTATCTATCGCGTAGAAGGTAACCGCCTCCTCATCAAGGTTATAGACATCAATCCGCGTGACTATGCAAAGAAATGAACACTCACAATTCGTCCAGGCCAGGACCCACGTCGAGGTTTCGCCGGGTGAATCCCTGAGGATTGTCCGCGAGCTCCAGGAACTCAGTCAGAATCATCTGGCTGATATGACCGGTATCGCGCAATCCACGATTTCCGCCATCGAGAACGGTCGCATTAACCTCGGCGTCGAGCGCGCCAAGATCCTGGCGCGAGCACTCGATTGCCACCCTGCCGTCCTGGTATTTCCCGGCTGGGAGATCGATGACGCGGCTTGAGTCGCCACCCTAAAACTCAAGGCTGCGGATAATGCCTCACGGCGCTTCTGAAGCGACAGACTCAGCTAACCGGCGAACCAGCGAACCAGCGAACTAGCGAACCAGCCAACAAGCCAACCAAATTACTCCACCAGATCCGGCCGCCCGTAATACCAGCCCTGGGCATAATCGCAGCCCACGCTGCGCACGAATTCCGCCTCGTTGGCCGTTTCCACCCCCTCGGCGGTGACTTCCATGCCCAGGTCGTGGGCCAGGCTGGTCACCGCACGGACGATGGCCGCGCTGGCGGGGTCGTTTTCGATCTGTCGCACGAACATGCGGTCGATCTTCAGACGCTGGGCCGGCAGCCGTCTCAGGTAACCCAGCGAGGAGAAACCCGATCCGAAGTCATCGATCGACACGTTGATTCCGGCATATCGCAGCCGATCGATCTGGTCGAGCGCTAGGGTGCCGTCACCCAGAAAGGCGCGCTCGGTCAATTCGACTTCGATGCGTTCCGCACCCAGGCCGCAGTCCTGGGCCAGATCGACGAGACGCCTGGCGAATGACGAATCCTGTAACTGGCCGGGCGCCACATTGAGCGCGAGCGTGATGCCGGGCATATCGGCGACGGCCTGCATGGCCCTGCGATAGACCTGCTCACCCAGCGCGCCGATCAACCCCCGCTTTTCGGCCATGGCGACAAAGCGGTCCGGGGACAGCCAGCCGTCCTCCCAGTGATACCAGCGTGCGAGCGCTTCCACGGCGACCGTCTTGCCGTCTTCCAGGGACACGATCGGCTGCAGCGCCACCTGTATCTGCTCACCTTCGATGGCGGTGCGCAGTTCCGTTTCGAGATATCGACGGGCGCGGGCGGCCTCGGTCAGTTCGCGCGAATAGCGCCCGACGCGTCCCGGCCCCTGGGACTTGGCGTTGTAGACCGCCGCATCGGCATGGCGAATCAGGTCCTCCGCCGTTTCGGCATCGCAGGGGAACATGCTGATGCCGATCGACATGGTCATGCGAACCTGGCGATCACCCAGGTGCATCGGCGCATTCATGGTGTCGCAAATGGCCTCGCCAAGCGCCTCGGCCTGTTCGCGGACCCGCTGCCCGCGAAGAATGACCAGGAACTCGTCGCCACCGATGCGACCCAGCATGCCCTCGCCATCGACCAGCGACTTGAGCCGCTCGCCCACTTCCTTTAGCAGGCGATCGCCCGCGGCATGGCTCCAGGCGTCGTTGATGTCGTTGAAATTGTCGAGATCGAGATAGAGAACGGCCAGGCCTTCCCGGGCAGATACGGCGGCCGTCAATTCATCGCGCAGCGTGGATTGCAGATTCGCCCGGTTGGGCAAACCGGTCAGTTCATCGAAGTAGGCCAGTTGCGTCAACTTTCGTTCGAGCTGGCGCCGATGCGTAACCAGCCGCGCAAATCCGTGCCAGACGACGCTGCCGTCGGACAGCTTTTCCGGCCCGGAATCGATTTCGATCCATTCGATGGCATCGTCGGTGCGCGCACGGCCGACGGGATACATCCGCAGTTCCTGGAAGAAGGGCTTCATGGTCTCGGCGCTGCGCTCGAGCGCCTGCATCACGCGATCCGAGTCGGCCCCGTGGATGCGATCGATCAGCGGGCTGGCGTCCTCGGCCACGTCCGCGTAATCCATCCCGAAAACCTGGTGGAACTTGGCGCTGGCGTAGGGGAACCACAGCCGGCCGGTATCGTGGTCGCGCTGGAGCTGATAGACGGTACCCGGCACATGGCTTGCCAGGCGTTCGAGCTGGACGCGCTGCCG
This sequence comes from Wenzhouxiangella sp. 15190, assembly GCF_003417465.1. Taxonomy (GTDB): domain Bacteria; phylum Pseudomonadota; class Gammaproteobacteria; order Xanthomonadales; family Wenzhouxiangellaceae; genus Wenzhouxiangella. The sequence goes on along the minus strand of NZ_QVMV01000008.1, from coordinate 15,361 downwards.
GGCGTGCTCGGCCTCGACTTCCTTCAGCCGCGAGACGTCCATGGCCACGCAGGCGATCATCTGTTCGCCGTCGAGCTCGACCAGCTGATTCTGGAAATGGTGCAGCGGACTCGAGCCTTCTTCGATCACCACCGAAGTATCGACCGTCGACTGCTCTTCGATCAGGCATTTTTCCAGGGCCAGTTCCATCTCCACACGATCGGAGTCATCGAACAGATCCAGCACGGACATGCGGATGATCTTCTCGGACTTGAAACCGGTGAGCTTCTGCAGCCGGCGATTCCACAGGCGGATTCGATACCGGGTATCGACCAGGAAAAAGATACCCGGGATGGCATCGAGCAGCATGCCCGCAATTTCGCGGTCCTGGACGCGGTCCCACACGGCTTCGACCGAGCTGAACAGATTGTCCCCGATCGGCTTTTCCGACGGGTTCGCTCGGCGGGCAAAACGTGCGAGATCTTCTACATTGCTCATGCCCCGGTCTCCCTCGATTGGCGGGCTTTGGACAGAAAATACCAGATTGTGACCACAATCACAAAACTTTTTCGCCCTTTTTTTGTGCAGGCTCAGCAGCCTATGAATCAAACTGAAAGCGGAATCTTTGCATCTGTCCGAGCAGGCCCTGCCCACGGACAACCCCGGTCCTGCCGCCCGGGAAGTTCTGGCATACTCCATTCCAGCCCTCGCAGCCACAAGCGATCGTCGGATGAACACCGAACTTCCCAGCCCCGAACAAGCCCGCATCGCCGTCATCGGCCTGGGCTACGTCGGCCTGCCACTGGCCATCGCCTTCGGCGAACGCCAGCCCACCCTGGGCTACGACATCGACGCCCGCCGCGTCAGCGAGCTCCAGGCGGGCGCGGACGCCACGCGCGAAGTCACCCCGGAACTGCTGGCCGGCGCCACGCAGCTGACCTTCAGCGCCGACGCCGACGACCTGGCCGACTGCCAGGTCTACATCGTCGCCGTCCCCACGCCGGTCGACCGCCAGAAACGACCCGATCTGGCGCCGCTGAAAAACGCCTGCAAGACAATCGCACCCCACCTGCAGCCCGGCAACATCGTCATCTTCGAAGCCACCGTCTACCCCGGCTGCACCCAGGAAGTCTGCGTCCCCATCCTGGAAAACGAAAGCGGCCTCCAATGCGCCTGGGACACTCCTGTCGTCCCGGCCGAAGCGCAGCGAAGAGCCGGGACCTCGCACGCCCAAACCCAGCACGGCCCGACGAACAGAAGCGAGATCCCGGATAACGCCTCCGGCGTTTCCGGGACGACAGAACCCGACCATCGTGTCGTCCCGGCCTCCGAGCCGGGACCTCGCACCCCCGAACCCTCTGTCGTCCCGGCCGAAGCGCAGCGAAGAGCCGGGACCTCCCACGCCGAAACCCAGCACGGCCCAACTAACGAAACCGGCAAAGCCGCAGGCGAGCCAACTTCAAAACGACCAAACGACGAAACGACCAAACGACAATTCCACGTCGGCTACAGCCCCGAACGCATCAACCCCGGCGACACGGCCCACAGCCTGCGCAACGTGGTCAAGATCACCGCCGGCAGCACCCCCGAAGCCGCCGAATTCGTCGACGCGCTCTACAACAGCGTCGTCCAGGCCGGCACCCACCGCGTCAGCTCCATCGCCGTGGCCGAGGCCGCCAAGGTCATCGAAAACACCCAGCGCGATCTCAACATCGCCCTGGTCAACGAACTGGCGCTGATCTTCAACCGGCTGAACCTCGACACCAGCGAAATCCTGGAAGCCGCCGGCACCAAGTGGAACTTCCTGCCCTTTCGCCCCGGCCTGGTCGGCGGCCACTGCATCGGCGTCGACCCCTATTACCTGACCTACAAAGCCGAGGCCGTCGATTACCACCCCGAGGTCATCCTGGCCGGCCGCCGCATCAACGACGGCATGGGTCGCTACATCGCCGGCGAGCTGGTCAAGCACATGATCCGCAAGGACATCGACACCCGCGACGCCCGCGTGCTGGTCATGGGCCTGGCCTTCAAGGAAAACTGCGCCGACATCCGCAACACGCGCGTGGTCGACATCGTCCACGAACTCCAGACCTACGGCATCGATGTCGACCTCCACGATCCCTGGGTCGACGCCGAATTCGCCCGGAACGAGTACGGCATGGAACTGGTCGACACACCACAGGCGGGCACCTACGGCGGCATCGTCATCGCCGTCGCCCACGACTGCTTCATCGAGAAAGGCATCCAGGCCATCAAAGCACTGGCCCAGCCGCGCCATGTCATCTACGATGTCAAAGCCGCGTTCCCGAGCGACGCCACTCAGGCAAGACTGTAGTCACCTGCGAATCTGATCACCCTCCTGGCCGGCGATCACGCACCCAAGCCTCATTCACGCTGATCCAGCCAGGCAAGGAGCAGCGAGCGAGCGAAGCCATACTCGCCGGTAGCCTCTACCTGAGCACCGAACTCCTTCTCGATTTCTGCAGCTTCGCTGTATCGTTCCTGCCCGATCAGGCCGAGCTGCAGACTGGCAAAGGCATAGGCGTCGAACTGTCGCAAAGACTCAGGCAGAGCTTCCAGCTCCTCCAGCCAATGCCTTCCCAGCTGCACCATGGCCTCGGCGTCACGTCGGGCGTTTGCGTCCAGTAGGGCCAGTACCCGATCAATGCCCGGCGGAAGCGATTCGCAATTCAGCCAGACGGGTTCGATCAGAAGCCCGGACAAGCCCTCACGATCAAGGTAAGGCAAGGTCAGCTCGGCCAGACTCTGCAAACGCCGGACCAGCCACTCACCGGCCACCGCATCGTTCCCATCCTGCTCGCAAATGGATCCGATCGCACGGAGCTCCATCATCCAGGCTTGCATTCCCGTTTCCAGGCCGGCAAGCGCTTCCATGTCATCGTGAACGAGAAAGCTTCGAATGAGCCGGGCATCATTGGAGAGTGTATCAGCAGAAAAATGATCATGGTCAGGCATTGTTACACCCAAACTCGGCACTTCACGGACCCCAAGCCATTCCAATAAGGGAAGATTATGAGTAGGCAGGCCGATAAGTTGCTGGGCATTGAGGCCCCGAAATCGAGTACGGGGCGCCTCCAGACTCAGAACCGGGTGATAATCGCTATTGGCCCGATACCCATAGAGCCTTGCAAACGCCGCCAGCAATTTTTTATCAGCTACTCGGCGAAACGCGAGATGTTCAGCACTCGTTACTCCGACATGACTCAACTCTTCTGCCAGCTCCCCCTCAAACAATCGGGAGTAATCCAACCGGTCGTCAAGCGGCCGTTGGCTGGCCACTAGCAACAAATCACCATTGTTTGACAAGTAGCCGTTGATATCCGCAAAAGCCGGCACCATGGCATTCAACACTGAACTGACCAGTCGGTCATCAATTTCATAGAGTTGCAACCATTGCAGGAAAATACCGTCATCCGAAAGATAGTGCGGGATAAACTGGTAGAATTCCTTCGAAAATAGCGTCCCGACTCCACTGATCCAGGGGTTGGAAGGCTCGGAGATGATGAGGTCATAGCGCTTTTTCTGACCGGCAAAATAGCTCTTGGCATCATCGATGATAACGTTCGAGCGCGGATCCTCGTAGGCGCGGGCGACACGTTCGCCGAACCACCGGGCGCCGTTGATCACCTCCCGCTCGATCTCGATGGTATCAACCCGCTCGAGCCCTGAATCGGCCAACAGGGTGTGCGTTGTCATGCCCGACCCAAATCCTATGACTGCTGCTGAATCTGGATGAGGGAGGTAAGCCAGCGGTAACGCACCTAAGGCAATCATCGTCGGCTCATCGATCGTCGGCGAACGCTCATCGTTAAATTGCAGCGAGGCATCCGGTTTCCCATTGGTGGCGATGATCGCCGTTCCCCCAGGATTCAGATACGTCGAAATACTGGCTGTCTTTCCATCACGGTAGAACAGCAGTTCGGTCTCTTCATCGAGCTGCACGTTTCCGGTCCGATATACCCCGGAACTCAGCCGCAGCGGATCGAAAGTCACCAGGGTGACAGCAAACAAGATGGAAAGCAGGGCTACAGCGACTCCCGCGCCAACACCAGCCAGGTCCCTGTCTCGGACTGCCGTAATCCTCAGGATTACGACACCGATCGCCATATCAACCAAGGCTGCCAGCACCAGAGCCAGTTTCAGCCCGAGCACAGGAATCAGGAGGTGCATTGCGGCGAACACGCCGACAATCGCCCCGATGGTATTAAAGGCGTAAACGCGGCCGATTGAAGCCTCGCCCTGCCCGTCGCGAAGCAAGGCGACCGTGAACAACGGCAGCGTGGTGCCGGCAAAAAATGCCGTCGGCAGCATGATGAGAATGGCGATTGCCGCCGTGCCCAGGTTGAAAAGACTGTAGCCGCCATCAGTCCGCGCCAGCGACTCCATCAGAAAGCCAACCCAGGCAAAGGCGCCCGCATAGAACGCCAGCGCCATCAGAGCGGTCAGCCCCATCAGGATTTGCAGGAGAGCCACGAGCTTCAGCGGTGCATCGGTACGATCCGCACGACCCCGGATCCACAGCGCGCCCAGCGCGATACCGGCGATAAAAGACCCCAGCATCAGTTCGAAGGCGTGCAGCGTGCTGCCCAGCGCTAGGCTGAGCATTCGCACGAAAATAATTTCGTAGGCAAACGACGCCGCGCTGGATAATAAAGTTGCTCCGAGAACCAGGTAGAGAAGTTGCCGGCTGCCGTCAGAGCGTTCCTGCCCCCCCCGCGGAAATAGCCGGCCGGGGCGTCTCTTTCCCGGCGCCGAGCCACCAGGCCAGAATCGCGACAATGATATTGATGCCGCCGGCAGTGACCATCGCGCCGGGCAGTCCGAATCGGGGCAGAAGGAAGAACGCGGCCACCACAACGCCCACTGCGGCACCGATGCTGTTGGTGAAATAAAGCCCTCCCAGGGCATTTCCGTCGTGGTCCGGATAGCGCCGAAGTAATCCCCCGCTCATCAGCGGGAAGGTCATCCCGAGCAAGATGGTCTGGGGCAATATCATGCTTGCCGCAAGCAACCACTTCCAGGCACTAACCAGCCAGGGCTCGCTCAGACTCGGCATGATTACCTCATAACTCAGGCCTAACACACCTACGAACACCCAGTGGAAGGCGAGCCCGAACACGCCAATGATCAGTTCGACTAGCGCATAAACGCGGAGCAGGTTTCTCCAGCTTATACCCCACTTGGCCACCAATCCCGCACCGACCGCCATGCCGCCCATGAACAGCGCGAGCACTAGAACCTGGGCATACGCGGCATGCCCCAGGAAGAGGCCCAGGTAATGAGTCCAGATCGATTGGTAGACCAGCCCGGCAAAGCCCGAAAGGACGAAAATGGCCAGCAACAGCCCGAAACGGCGTCGCAGAACGGCAGAATGCATACCTCTGGCCCCTGCTTGGAATTGTGCAGTCCCGCAGCTTATCTCGGAAGCTTTCGGATCACAATCCAACTGCCTTCAAAGCTGGCCTGAATCGCAGTTATTTGCGATACTCGGTGCTAGCTGAAATCAACTCCGCCCTAGCTAAAGTGCCAGACTTCACTACTGCCCCAATATGTCCTCCATGAAAAACTTATCAATCATCATCCCGGCCAAAAACGAAGAAGCCGCCATCGGGCAGGTAGTCGAAGGCGTACGCCAGCACTTGCCAGACGCCGAAATCATTGTCGTCGACGATGGTTCCACCGACCGAACAGCGGAAATTGCCAGCGAAGCCGGCGCCACGGTGGAGCGCCACCCACATGCGCTAGGCAACGGCGCAGCGGTCAAACGCGGCGCCCGCAGTGCTGCAGGCGAAATCCTGGTCTTCCTCGACGGCGATGGGCAGCACAACCCGGCCGATATCCCGCGCCTGATTGAGAGAATGGAAGCCGGCTACGACATGGTCGTTGGTGCGCGCGCGGGTCGAAAGTCACACGCCAACTCGGCCCGCCTGGCGGCCAATGGCGCCTACAACATCATCGCATCAATCGTTACGGGTCACACGATTCCCGACTTGACCTCTGGATTCCGGGCAGTAAACGCCACGAAATTCAGGAAATACTTGTACCTGCTGCCCAACGGGTTCTCCTACCCGACGACCATCACCATGGCCTTTATGCGTTCCGGGTTTCCAGTAGAGTTCATCTATATCGAGGCTACGAAAAGAAAGGGCCAGAGTCATATCCAGCCGCTACACGACGGACTGCGCTTTTTGGTGATCATCTTTAAAGTTGCGACGTTATATGCGCCACTTAAACTGTTTTTACCAACCAGCTTCTGCTTCTTTGCTGTTGCAATCAGCTACTACCTATACACCTACACGACCAGAGGACAGTTCACCAACATGAGCCTACTGATGTTTAGCGCAGCGGTTATCATCTTCCTGATAGGGCTCATATCAGAGCAGATAACAGCACTGAATTATAAAGATCAGGACAAGACCTGAATCCCAATGCCCACGCCGATCAAATCCGAAAAAGATCTCGTGTTTATAGTATCAGGGGGCCGCACCGGTACACGCTTTCTCGGCGATAAGATATCTTCAGCAATCGAAGGCAGCTTTTCCGAGCACGAACCTGACCTTATTGATCCCCTAGACTTTCGCTCGTTAAGGCGCCTCAAAGACCTTGGGATATGGCATGGAATCTTTGGAAAGCTGACAGGCTATACGGGAATCAGAGCGATTGGCACGCTACGCTTGAAGGGGAAACTCTCGCGCTCTGCTTCAACTAGTCGTATCGCCAAAATCCGCAAGCGCTATCACGCGAAGATCAATCAGGCGCTTATTATTGAATCAAATTATCAGTGGCACCTGGCATGTGATGAGATATGCGATATCTGGCCGTCAGCCAAGATTGCATTAATTATTAGAGATCCCAGAACCTGGATCTCATCATGGCTTAACAAGGGAACTCGCTGGACACTCACCGATTTTCCCCGATGGATACCCCCAGGACGACCAACCCCGCGATCGATAGGGGATGAAGAATGGAGATACGCCTGGAAACAATTTGATACATTCGGACGACTTGCGTGGGAATGGCGTTTCGTCTACTCGAGACTCGATAGATATGCACAACAACTAAACAATGCCAGAATGTTTAGATTTGAAGATCTATTTGGCCGAGAGAGCCAGACACATATAGCAGGCCTATTACGTTTTTGCGCAGAACACTCCCAGAATACCTATTACGTAAACATTCCCGAGCGATTCACATTAGAAAAACGCAACGAGAGTTACGGCTCAGAATCTGGATGGCACACATGGAGCGAAAGTCGGCGTCACCTCGTCAATGCCTTATGTGGACCACTGATGCAGAAATATGGATACGGGAATGAACCCGAGTGGACTCTGGATAAGTAGAAGTGAAACCACCATTGCTCTATCAACATTTATACTTCAACTAATTGATGCTCACTGTTGATAATAGCGGCATCAATAACCGCGGCAGAAAATGAATAACTTTACAAAACGATAGACTTCCGAATCACTTTTAGGAGCCAAGGCTATAGATATTATATCCAAGAAGCTATCCACCGCTTTCTATGGAAAGGGCAGATCGCCAGAACATAATCCGGTCTTCATTGGACTTCAAGCTTCAGTTCCCAAGAAGAGCCAGAACTTTAAGCAGTATTCCGATTAGCAAGTATCGAATACCTCACCCGATCTACGCTTTCCAACACATCAAATTCGCCGTCATGAATATTGCACAGCTTTCCCCACCAATCGCCTCAACTAACATAAGGAGCTCGGAAAGTCGCTTGCCAGCGAACGACCGGGTAGTCTGTAGTAGTCTTGTATCCGACATACGATACTTTCTGGTATAGCGCGATGCACCGAACTTCAGGTCAGGGCCGAATAGATGCTTTTAATCCCCGAAATCAGCCAGAGATGATCCCGACTCCCTGGAAGATTGCTCTCACTTTTGTCTTTACCGCCGCCACGATTTTCCTGGCGGTCCGCTCCGGCGCATTTGGCATGCTCGAGGCGGCCTTTACTCGGATCACATGGGTGGAACTGTCGGCCCTCTTTGCCATTTTCGTCGTAATTCGAATCATTCAAGCCTATTCGCTTATACAGTCACTGAAAGTTGTCAATACCGCCCTCACGCTTCGAACTAGCCTTGAACTGGCAGCTCTAAAAGGTTTTTACAATCTCGGCCTTGGCGGTGCCGGCTTCATAGCTCAAGCTATTCACGTGCGTTCAAGAAATCTATTTTCGATCACCCAGCTAGCATGGGCGACAGCTACGCAATCAATTCTCCTCATTGCTGCTTTGGGAGCGTTTCTTCTAGCCGTGGCTCCGGCCCTATTCGATCACGCCAAGGCGTTTTGGGCGGTGATATTGCTCGGAGGTTTAGGCACACTGATCCCATTTATGGCGCTCCCAGCACTTCGTTATTCCAGACGACTGACTAATAGACTACCCGTAAGGCTACAATCCAAACTCAAAGAGCTCCAATACCACTTCCCAGCCCCTAGAATGAATCAGTTAGTTCCACTCTGGCTTCTACAGGTCAGTCTGGTGGGACTTAGACTAGGTCGAATTATCTTTATTGCTGTACTCCTCGACCCGCTCACCCCGATTGGGGAACTAGCTGCCACAACGCTATTTGCCGACCTGGCCACTGTTGTTCCTCTAACCCCCGGTGGCATTGGCATCCGAGAATTCCTGATCGGCGCAGGAGGCTCCCTAGGCAGACAGCCGGATCTCTTTATAATCGCGGCCATCATTGATCGCGGGATCGCAATTACGGGCAACCTAGTCCACGGCACAGTCACTCTCACTGCGAATCACTTCAATCGAATAAACTGACAATGCCGTAACGTATTTTCCCAAAATTACGCTACGTTGTTATCTGCTCCTTGCTGCACTTGCTCTTTCGCATGTCGATACCCTGGTTACCACCGCCATCATGCCGCAACTTAAGATATTCGTGGCGGGATTGCAAGAAAGGGAGACAAACCGACCTAGATATAGTCGAGACATCAGCAGTACGGTCCACTTTATAAACAGCGCCCCGGCTTCTACCCCAACATAACGGACGCATCCATATAGCCCCATAATAGTGCTGGAGGTGCGTCATGTCGAAACGAAGAAAGTTCAGCAGCGAGTTCAAGCAGGAAGCGGTCCGCTTGACCGAAGAGCCAGGTGTCAGTTGCTCCCAAGTCGCCCGCGAGCTGGGGATTGGGGGTAATTTGCTAGCGCGATGGCGCCGGGAGTTGGCCAAAGACGGCCAGCAGGCTCTCCCAGGCCGTGTCCAGTCTCGTGATGAAGAGCTAGCGGCCATGCGTTGCGAGCTAGGCCGGATGAAGAAGGAACGTGATTTTTAAAAGAAGCGGCGGTGTTCTTCGCGAAAGCGTCGAAATGAGATACCGAATGATCGAGCGCTGCCGCGGCGCCTACCCGATCCGAATGATGTGCCGATGCCTGCGCGTGTCGCCCAGCGGCTTCTACGGCTGGCATGAGCGGCCTTTGAGCCGGCTGGCGCAGGCTAATGTGGTCCTGACCGACCGGATCCGGATTCTGCACGAAGAAAGTGACGGCGTAATGGGAAGCCCGAGAATGCACGATGAACTTCGCTTTGAGGGCCGTAAGTGCAGCAAGAACCGTGTAGCCCGACTGATGAAGGTCGACGGGCTCCAGGGTATCCCGCAGAAGCGACGGTGGAACAAGAAGCCTTCTGGACAACGCCCTGACGGTATCAGCAACCACCTTGGCCGGGACTTCCACACGGAAGAAGCCAACACCAAGTGGGTGACTGACATTACCTATATCCGAATGGCGGAAGGCTGGCTGTACCTTTGCGTCGTGCTCGATCTGCATCGAAAAGACATTGTCGGCTTGTCGATGAGTAAGATCCAGGATCGTCAGTTGGTGCTTCAAGCCGTGTTGATGGCGCTGTGGCAGCGCAAGGACAACTCGAAAGTCGTATTGCATTCTGACCGAGGTTGTCAGTTCACCAGTGCTGAATATCAACGGTTCCTTGCTGGTCACAACCTGGTCTACAGCATGAGTGCCGTTGGTAGTTGTGCCGATAATGCGGCCTGCGAAGGCTTCTTCGGAATGCTCAAACGCGAACGGGTTAATCGCCGTTACTACATGACACGCGCCGATGCTCGCTCTGATATCTTTGACTACATTGAACGATGGCATAATCCGCGGCGTAGGCGATCTAAGCCCGTGCCAGGGACAGAGGAAAAGTCTTACCGAAAGCGTCCGTGCTGTCGGGGTAGAACCCCCCCGGAATTCCGCTCACCGAGATTGGGCTGAGTTACTGGAGAGCTTACAGAGAAAGTGTATTTGATACTGCCATTTAATAGGCCAAATTATCAGCATGAAGGCCTGCAATAGCCTGGCAGGAATCATCCAAGCGGGCTTTCTAGTAATCCAATGGCGGTTAAATATATGTAAGTCTCTCCAACGACCGACCACCTTTAAACCCACCGAATCAAACAGACGCTCCCATTCAGCTATTGGCCTAATTGTTTCCTGAACCTCCCGCTGCTGGGTCCCCTTGAATAAACCTAATCGATAGGTCAAAAAATCTGCATTCGGAACTAGAATGAGAATCCTTCCGTTTGGTTTTGCAACCCGATGCATCTCCTGCAATGCATCCCTTTGGTTGAGAAAGTGCTCCAGTGAACCGAGACAAGTAATTATATCAAAGGAATTGTTCTCAAAAGGCAGTTTTTCTGCAGGCCCACAATGGAAGTCACCATCAGGCATTAAGGATCTGCAATACTCAATGGCCTTCTCAGAAATGTCCAAACCCACAACCTTTGCTCCACGACCTTTGGCCACGCGTAGCCATTTTCCATCCCCGCAAGCAACGTCCAGCAAAGCTTGGCCGGGAAAAATATTCAGTTTCGTTGCCAGCCGTTTCAGATGCCAAGAGACCTTTCTGCTGATAACTGATCTAATGTCACTGTAGTAGACCTCATTATAAAATTTTGCGACTGTTCGGTGGTCGGTTTTCATGTCAAGGCCTTCCTGATAGGAGGGATAGCGCGCAATGACTTACCGAATTCGCGCCACTCGAATTGCTTTGAAAACTGCCGGCATTGCTTCCTAGCCAATACATCGCCCGACTGGGCCAACCATTGGCAACAGTGACGGGCGAACTGATCGTACTCACCCGGCGGGATCAGACTGCCCGATACACCATCACGAACGGAATCCGAAACTCCTCCGGTTTGAAAGGCGATTGTTGGCAATCCGTGCGCGGCTGCTTCAATAGCCACCATTCCGAAGCCTTCCATATCCCCTGATAGCTCAAGGACTGGAAAGACATGGATGCTAGATGCGCAGTAGGCCATTCTAAGAGCCTCATCATCGATCTTGCCAAGGAAAACCACGTTTCGGGAAACCCCACTTGCAGCTGCCGCATCTCGCAACTCCGCTGTGCCAACCGCATCCTTTTTTAGTGCCCCACTCGGCTCACTTCCTACGATAACCAGCATTGCGCGGGGATACTGGGTCAGTATCGCCGGAAAGGCGTTGCTGATAAACTCCCGCAATCCTTTACGACGCATGAGCCTGCCAACGGAAAGGATCAGCGGGCGATCACCAACATTAATTGATTGGCGCCATTCCAAGACAGCCTCGGAAGATGGGATTTCCTCAGGAAACGTCACCCCTGGGTGCAGTATGTGAATGAGCTCGCCGGAAATCCCCGCCTTTTGAGCGACCTCGGCCGTTGCCCTGCTGTTTGCAAGGAAAAAATCGGCCTTTCGAATAATCGGGAGCATGACCCGTTGATACCAGTAATTTTCAGTCAGGACATCGAGACCATGCAGATAAACGCCCCACGGCACATTACTTAATTTGGCAGCCAGCCAAGCCGGCACCGAATTGGCCCCACTTCCGGCCAGTATTAGTACTGGATGGTGACGACGAGCCGAGCGGACCGCCTTCACACTGGCGCAGGCCAAGAAAAGTGAAACGGGAGTTACCGGACAAGTCTGGACACGTCGAGCATCGCGAAGATACCGTTTAGCACCTCTAGGGCCAATAATAGAGACATCGCAGGCTTGTCTGAGCTCGAGAAAGACATGCTGATTCAAACGTTCCATACCGCCTTGAAGCGGAGGGAGGTTACGACTAACCAGCATGGCCACTGGTTTGGACATAGACATTTACGGCTCGACAGAATTTTAAATGTTGTCAGAATAGCCTCTAAAGCCACGACCTGGCAATAGCTGCCTTATAGCTTGCCGCCACGCGACCGGGAACTGCAGCTAGCCTAGAACTATCCATTTCACTAGGACATGATCATCATTAACAGGCAAGAACGAATAACAGGCTTCTATAAATAGACTCAATCAGACAGATCAGTTAAGGCGAAGGCCTTCTCTGGAAACGTAAATATTAGATTCTTGCCATTCTGATTCGAAGTGACTTCCTTGGATAGTGTATTCAACAATTGGTTGGGTAAAATCGTTCTCCCATTCATCTCGATGCCATAGATAAAACATATGCTTTCGCGTCGGCGGATCCTGTTCTCTGATATTGAATACAGAATCATGGCCAAAGCTAACATCAAACTTCATAACTTCACTAATGGTATCTGGAATATTTATAAGTGAGGTTAGATTATTAGATGTCTCTAAGGAGCCTTGTGCGCCTGGGGGTTTTACCATTAGTAGCGCCGACGCCAGGGATGCTGCAGAATCAGGAGCCTGGCCATCACCCAAAGGAATTTTATAGCCATCACGTAGGGTTGGAACCCATCCACCGTGATCTGAATGGATGACAATTAGAGATGACTCATAAATACCAACTTGCCTCAAGCGATCAAGAAATTCAATTACTCTGTCCATGGTGCATGCAGACTGAATGGCCAGTGTAACGCGAGTGTCAGGCAGTATCCTACCGGCATATTCACACCGTTGATTTAGGATCATAGGGCGATGTGTGTGTCCTACGTGTATGAGTTTATAGACCGGCCTGCCGCTCTCCACCACTACTGATTTAGACAGCCTATTTAGAAATTCCGTATGAAGAAAGTAGTCAAACTTATTTCGAACATCGTCAAAGGTAAAGCGATAAAACAGCCACTTCTGTTGGTTATGAATCAAGGGCTTCACAAAGTGCGGAACCGACCTAAAAAGTGACATATCCCAAGTGAGGGTCAGATCTCGTAATAAACTGTTACCTAAGGCAACTTCATCGATATCCACAATATTGTCATGTGGAAGAGCCGAGTGTCGCTTGGTAAAATACGGCCCATTAACAGCGAGATCCACTTTAAATCCATTCTTTTTCGCCTCTGATATAATTGTATTACCTGACAGTGCGCCATCAATGAACTGTTCTTTTTGCTGCTTGTTGCGATAAATCTCCGTTGAAAGGTATGTTGGAACTGAAAACTGCGTATAAGGAAAAACACTAATGTTCTCACGGAAGAATGTAAACCCCTGAAACTTCTCAGCATATCTCGAGCCATAGGGTTCATTCTCGAGAAGCTCCTCGAGGATATCTGACTGGAATCCGTCGATTATCAAGTGAATAACGTTCTGATCCTGAGAAAACTCCCTGATCGACTCCAGCCCCTTATCTTTCGAAAGTGAATTGCTGCGACTCAGTATATCTCCAGTAATGCTGTACAAGCTGACAACAAACTGTAGAAGCGCAATCGCAGTCGCCAGGCGAAATAGATTTGACCTGATACGACTTCGCAGCAGAAAAACAGTGAGAACCACTGCTATCCATATCACGGCATCTACCAACCCTCGCCATGAAGAGCCCCTCCAATCAATTGATGCCCCTGTAAGGCCTCCGTAATCCCACACTAATAACTGACTCTGGATCCAAAGAAGGAAGAATCCTGCAGGCAGTACGAACCAAATCATATTTTCTTGATCTTCATCAACCAATGCTCTGGAAATCAGGTAAAGAGCCGTTGATACAACAAGAAAAGGCAGAAAAGACCCCCCTACAAGTCCTGGAAGCGACGAACTCAGGTACTGTTCATTTCCCACCACGATCGTTGTGATATTGAATATAAAGAGCTGCGCCGGAATCAATGTGGAGGCCATCAGCAGCCGGATCTTTAATTTTCCCTTGGAAAACATAATTTAACTATCGCTATAAACCGGAGTCACAAGTAAAAGTTACTTACGATGTAAAAACCTATAATTGGCACAACATGCGACGGACAGTCCCCCCAATTCACGTACGATTTGGATAAGACTTTTCCTCTACCGCTGTCAAGCACTTAGATTCCCTATACAGAAGATTATACCATTTTCCAATATAACTTCCGAAACCGCTGAATTCTGCAGAGCCGGTTGTGACCCGACGAGAGATCGCTAATAGTCGGCGCTTGCACACCGCCACTCTCGATCAGAATGCAATGCGACCTTTGGGTTATGCTTCCGCTGACACAGCACCATCAAAACAGCCTGAAGCCCCAGTTGGCGATCCTGTGTCTTTCTCATGGACCTGCCGACACAGTCTTTTCGATGCGGACCAAGCACAACACATAGGCACAGCTAAACTTCTGCGGTGCGAATATAGGTAATGTTAGATCCCAATTAGAGTTGGCTTATTCCGTGTGCAAGAACCCGCCAAGGTGGCTGCTGAAACCATCTGTGCGTTGCCCAGAAGGCTATTTGCCCCAACGGGCCATCTGAAGAATACCCTGGAGGCGCTTGAGGCGCATGCATCCAGACTCGAGCCAGCTCCCGGTGCTGTAGCTGCTAGCCCCTCATCACGCGACTGGCCGTAGCCCGGGATGGCTCACTCGCCGTCTTTGGCCTGCTCGCGGCGACACTGCGCCAGCAAACTGGGGCCAATCTGCAGCTCGCAGGCATCCTGGGTGCAGCTAACGCCCGCCTCTTCGGTCAGACGGACCGCCTCTTGCTTGAATTTATTGCTGAACTTTCTCTTTTCGACATGGCGCACCATCAGTACTATTATGGCCTATGTGTATGCATTCGTTATGTCGGGGGTAGAACACCACCACGTTCACATTGGGTCAAAATAATTGCTAAACTCGCTCACCAATACAACGATGCAGCCCCAAATTAAACTGAGGTTGACTTAGCTCTTCATCTGCACGTGCTTCATAGTACCGTCAGAACTTCACTTTTGTTCTACGCCGCATCAAACTTGGAATAACCTACACGCATCGATCAAACTTCCATTCTCGGCCCGTATATGACAAAACACCCGACACTGCTAGTACTGTATATTTTTTTTGGCGTGGGCGTCGCTTTGATTTTCTCCATATACAGCTTAGCTTGGAGCGGCACCCTTCATTTTGACGATAAAGTTAACCTCAACGGTTTGCAAAGTATTGCAGACTGGACCGGTGTGCTGCAGTTCATTTTCTCAGGTGAGTCCGGCCCAACCGGCCGGCCGCTATCACTGGCAACTTT
>NZ_QVMV01000004.1 GCF_003417465.1 Wenzhouxiangella sp. 15190 | reverse complement strand
GTGACTTTTCTCGCGCAAGAGAAAAGTTACCCGCCATCAGCCTGCGGAGCAGGCGGGCGGAACAGCAGTTGACTTGTCGGGACCCGCACCGCGCGCGGTCGCGTGAAACCACCCAACGGCACAATACCTAACGCGCCCCGAAACAACGTCTGCCGGGGACAAGTCCCCGACCTACCCGTCCTTCCCGGTCAACTCCAGCAACCCTGGTGTCACCTGGATGATGGTGTGCCGGATCTCCTTGCTGAGCACCAGTTTGGCGTCGCGGGCGAAGCTCTCGAGTTGCCGCCCGAACAGCAGGCAGTTGTCCTCGTCGCGCGAGAGGAAACCGCTGTCGAACATCGCCTCGATGAACTGGCGGAAAAGGGTGCGATCGTAGAACTCGGGTGCCTGGAATTCGTGCAGCAGGGAGATGCGCTGGGCCGAGAGGATGCAAAGTTGCTCGAGCTGTCGGCGAGTGAGCCGGCCCGAGCCGTTCTTGACCAGCACGGCCATGGTGATGAAGTAGCGCTCGAAGGTCTGCAGCAGCGAACCGCCCAGCAACCGCAGATAGTAGCTTTGATCGCTGCCTCCTGGCGCACGCTGTAAATCGTCGCCGGAGGCGCGCAGCAATTCGAGTTCGATCAACGAATCGATGCAGCGTTCGACGACGTTGTCGAGTTCGTCTTCGGACCAGGGCAGGAAAAGCTCGCGTTGAAGGAAGGGGTAGACGGTCCGGCTGAGGGTCCGTAGTCGCGAGCGGCGCACACGTTGCGTATTGAGGAAGCAGCAGGCGATCCATGAAGTGATGGCCAGAAGGTGCGCGGTGTTGTTCCGGAAATAGGTCAACAACAGGGCCGTCGTGGCGTCCGTGCGGATGATGTTGCCGAGGCGATGCTCATGGCGCTCCACGATGCCCAGTTCCAGGCCATACTCGATCACCTGGCCGGGAGTCATTCGCGTGATGGTGACCCGGTCTGAATAGCTGGTCAGGCGGACCACGTTCTTGAGCACGCCGATCATCTTTACGAGGTCGTCTTCGTCGAGGGCGTGCTTGCGACTGGCGAGCAATGCAGTGGCCAGCAGATTGACCGGATTGAAATCGGCCGAGCGATTGATGTTGACCATGATTCCGTGGGCGAGGTCATCGACCACCAGGCCGAGCCACGGGGGCTTGCTGCCGTTCTCCAGCTTCTCCTCGCGCCATTCCGGCTTGTGCGTGTCGAGAACGGACTCGAGTTTGATCGGCTCACCGAAACTGACCGTCACCTCGCCGTAGTTCTTGCGCAGGATGTTGATTACATTGCGGAAGTCCGACAGCGATTCGGGTTTCTTCTGCTGGCCCGACAGCTCCGAGATATAGGCGTTGCCCTCGGCCAGTCGCTCGTAGCCGATGTAGACGGGCTGGAACAGAAGCGGCCTGGAAGGGTCGCGCAGGAAGGCGCGCACGGTAATCGAGAGCATGCCGGCGCGCGGCGGCAGCAGCCGGCCGGTACGCGAGCGCGTGCCCTCGATGAAGTATTCCATGGCGACGCCGCGGTCGAGAATGAGTGTGACGTACTGATTGAATACCGCGGCATAAAGCGGTTGCGAACGAAAGGAGCGGCGCAGGAAGAATGCACCGCCGCGGCGCAACAAGGGGCCGATCAGCGGCATGTTGAGATTCACGCCGGCGGCGATATGCGGCGGCACGAAGCCCCGGTGGTAGAGCAGGTAGGACAGCAGCATGTAATCGATGTGGCTGCGGTGACAGGGCACGTAGACGACTTCGTGCCCGTCCTGCGCCTCGCGGAACTGGCTGAAATGGTTGACGATCACACCGCGGTAGATGCGGTTCCAGAACCAGGTCAGCAGAAGGTCGAGAATGCGAATGAAGGCGTAGGAATAATCCGCGGCGATCTCGCGGGCGTACTTGCGTGCGAACAGCTCGGCCTTTTCCTGGCTGATGTCGTCACGACGGGCCTTGGCCGCGATGGCCTGTTGCACGGACTCCGAACGAATCACCCGTTCGACCAGCGTGCGCCGGTGGGAGCGGTCGGGCCCGATGGCGGCGGTGCGCACACGCTTGAAATGAACCCGCAACACCCGGCTGATACGCCCCAGCGCCTGCGAACTGTCCTCGGTTTCTTCGAGAACCTGACCGACATCCAACGGCTTGCCGAACTGAACCATGGTTGCACGGCCGTTGATGAAGGTCGAAAACAATCGCCGGATGCGCCCTGCCATACCCCAGTTTTCGGAGAACAGGATCTTGAAGATGCTCTCTTCCTTGTCCGGAGCGCGCCCGATCAGCACGGTCACCGGAACGATCTGAACGCGAGCGAGTTCATCGGCATCGGCGCGCTCGATCAACTGGCGCAGCATCTGCGGATGGCGCCGCCGCTGGGGTCGACGGATGATGAAGCCTCCGGAGCGCCGCGACGCGCTGTAAGAGCGCGAGAGGACGCCATCGCCGACGCGGAAGGTCTCACCCGGCCCGGGCCAGTCGAGCTTGCGGCAGACTTCCTCGACGATCAGCAGCGAGGACAGCGCATACGTGTCCAGTACATAGAAAACTGGTCGGTCGGGGTCGATTTCCAGTTCCGACAGGTCTTCGGGCAGTACGGTGGAACGGACCCACCAGTGCAGAATGCGCCGGAGCAGGTGCAGCCAGACGCCGTAAAGACGCGCGGGCAAGCCGTTTGGGGAACTGAGTCGCTGCATGACAGGGTTGCGATTCGGGGCGGCAAGTTTACCATCCGGCCGCCGATGCCGAATGGCGCGCGGGAGGCGACGAAAGCCCGGTAACCGGCAGAAACCGATTATCGGGTCAAAAGTACACCGGCGCCTAACCGAAATACTGTGCGATTTCTTCCTGAATGCCGGCGGCGGCTGCCGCCGGTTCCTCGGCGTCGCGGATCGGGCGGCCCACCACGATGTAGTCGGCGCCGGCCGTGAAGGCCTCGCCGGCGCTGAGTGTGCGCTTTTGTTCGTCCCGGTTGGCCACGGGGCGGATCCCGGGGCAGACCGCAACCAGGCGGTCGTCGACGTGGCGGCGCAGGGCCGGTACTTCCAGGCCCGAAGAAATCACGCCCGTGCAACCGATTTCCAGGGCGCGGCGCGCACGAGAAAGCACCAGGCTTTCAACGTCGCACTTGAATCCCAGGTCGTCGAGATCGCCCTGGTCCAGGCTGGTCAGCGCGGTCACGGCCAGGATGCCCATCTCGCCGCGATTGGCCACGGCCTCGGCGAGCATGCCGTCGTTGCCGTGGACAGTCAGAAAATCGACGTCCCGGCGCGCGAGCTGCGCGGTGGCCCGGCCCACGGTGGGTGGAATGTCGAACAACTTGAGGTCGGCAAAGACACGCTTGCCCTGCTGCTTGAGCTCGTCGGCCAGTTCGAAGTAGTGACCGCTCAGGAAGAGCTCGAGACCGAGCTTGTAGAAGTGCACATGATCGCCGAGCTGGCGGGTGAGATTTCGTGCCCGTTCGATGTCGGGCACGTCGAGGGCGAAGATCAGCCGTTCCCTGGCAGGGATGTTCTGGCGATTGTCAGGCAGCGTCATGAAAATGCTCCAGGATGTTCGGGGCAATGCGTTCGGGATACAGCATGTGCAGGTGATGCCCGCCGGGGCAGCTCACCGTCTCCCGCCGATGCTGC
This sequence comes from Wenzhouxiangella sp. 15190, assembly GCF_003417465.1. Classification (GTDB taxonomy): domain Bacteria; phylum Pseudomonadota; class Gammaproteobacteria; order Xanthomonadales; family Wenzhouxiangellaceae; genus Wenzhouxiangella. The sequence goes on along the minus strand of NZ_QVMV01000004.1, from coordinate 22,395 downwards.
AGCGCGGCCAGCCTGAGCTGGAACATGCGCTGGTTCATCAGTCCGGTACCCGGATCGGAATGGACATTGAGCACGGGCGCTTCGATGTGGGCGAGCAGATCGATGACCTGCGGCTCGGTGTAGCGATGGGCGGTGGGCCAGGTCAGGCGCTGGTCGTGGCGCCATTGCCAGCCGCCGTCGGCCTCGACCAGGCCGCGTTCGGCCAGCAGGCGGGTCGAGGCTTCGCTCAGGTCGCTGCCCTGCTGCCTGGCGGCGACGGCGTCGTGACGGCCGGCATGCACGCGCCGGTTTCTCGGCCTGGAACGAGCCACCGCCTTGCGCCAGCCCTCGGCGGTCTTCTCGGCCGGCGCTGAAAGTGGTCCCAGTCCTTCGATCAGGGCCATCGAGTTCACGCGCTCCGGTGCGGCGGCCGCGACCAGGGTCGATACGGCACCGCCGAGCGAGTGACCGAGCAGGTTCGCACGCTGCCAGCCCAGGTCGTCGAGGACCGCCAGTACGTCGAAGCTGTAGTCGTCAAAGTGATAGCGCACGCCGTCGGGACGCGGCGCCGACAGCCCGTGGCCGGGAAAGTCGACGGCGACCAGGTCGAGCCCGCCGAGATGCTCGCTCAGCGGCAGAAAGGAGTGGGCGTTGTCGAGCCAGCCGTGCAGCGCCAGGACCGGCACATCGCCCCCGCGCCAGCGCAGGCCCGAGACACGGCCGTCGAGCAACTCGATGGGCTCCATCAGTCCAGGCGCTCGAGGTTGGCGTAGGACAGCACCAGCCATTTCTGGCCGGCGGATTCGAAGTTGATCTGGACGCGGGCGTTGGCCCCGCTGCCCTCCAGGTTGACGACGGTGCCGATACCGAAGCGCTCGTGGCTGACGGTCGAGCCGAGCGTGAAGTCGTGTTCGGCACCGGCTCCGCCGGCGCTGCCGCCACCGAAGGCCGTTCCGACATACCGGGCCGGCTTCGGGCGGACCTGCTCGATCAGCTCCTCGGGCAGTTCGTCGAGGAAGCGCGAGGGATAGCTGGTGGAAGTCTGGCCGTGCAACATGCGTGATTCGGCGTAGGACAGGTACAAGCGCTGCATGGCGCGGGTCATGCCCACGTAGCACAGGCGACGCTCCTCCGACAACCGGCCCGGCTCCTCGGTGGACTTCTGGTGCGGGAACAGGCCTTCTTCCATGCCGGACAGGAACACCAGCGGAAACTCCAGGCCCTTGGCCGAGTGCAGGGTCATGAGCTGCACGCAGTCCTGCCACTTCTCACCCTGGTGTTCGCCGGCTTCCAGCGCGGCCTGGGCCAGGAAGGAGGCCAGCGGACTCAATCCCGCCTGTTCGTCTTCGAGCGGTTGGTCGAAGGTCTCGGCCGCGCGGATGAGCTCGGTCAGGTTTTCCTCGCGCGTTTCGGCACGATCGGGCGCCTCGCGCTGGCGATACCAGCGCGCCAGGTCGGCGGTTTCCACGATGGCCGACATCAGCTCGCCCAGCGAGGCCTCGCGCGTGCGTTCATCGAGATCGTTGATGATCTGCAAAAACTGCGCGACGGCGTTGCCCGCCCGGGCGGCGAATGCGCCGCTGTCGCGCATGGCGGTGGCTGCCTTGAACAGCGAGGTGTTGCTCGAACGGGCGTGATCGCGAATGGCGGCGACGGTCCGTTCGCCGATACCGCGCGAGGGCACGTTGACCACGCGCTCGAAGGCCGGGTCGTCGTCGCGGTTGTGCACCAGCCTGAGATAGCCCATGGCGTCCTTGATCTCGGCGCGCTCGAAGAAGCGCTGGCCGCCGTAGACGCGATAGGGAATGCCTTCGGCAAGCAACTGGTGCTCGAACAGGCGCGACTGGGCGTTGGAACGATAAAGGACCGCCGCCTCCGAGGCCGCGCCGCCTTGCTCCAGCCAGTCGCGGATGCGCGCGACCACGAACTCGGCTTCTTCCTCGGCGCTGAAGGCCGAAAAGACCCGAATCGGTTCACCCTGCTCGCCCTCGGTCCAGAGGTTCTTGCCCATGCGCTCGTCGTTGTTGGCAATGACCCGGTTGGCGGCCTCGAGGATCGTGGCGGTCGAACGGTAGTTCTGCTCCAGCCGGATGACGGCCGGGTCGAAGTCGCGCGCGAAGTCGGAGACGTTCTCCACCCGCGCGCCGCGCCAGCCGTAGATCGATTGGTCGTCGTCACCGACGACGAACAGGCGCGCCCGGTCCCCGGCGATGATGCGCACCAGCGCGTACTGCAGCTTGTTGGTGTCCTGGAATTCGTCGATCAGGATGTGGCCGAAGCGGTCGCGGTATTGCTGCTGCCGCGCCGGGTTGTCGCGCAGCAGTTCGAGCGTACGCAGCAGCAGCTCGGCGAAGTCCACCAGGCCGGAGCGCTCGCAATAGTCCTGGTAGTTGCGGTAGACCGCCACCTGGGTGAGCGCATGCGGATTGTCGAAGGGCTCGATGTGTTCGGGCCGGCGCCCTTCGTCCTTGTGATGGTTGATGAAGCCCTGCATGGGGCGGGCGGGATATTCGCCCTCGTCGAGTTCCATGTCGCGGATCACGCGCCGGATCAGTCGATACTGATCCTCGCTGTCGAGAATCTGGAAGGTCTCCGGCAGGCCGGCCTCGTCGGCGTGCATCCGCAGGATGCGGTGGCAGATGCCGTGGAAAGTGCCGATCCACAGCCCGTCGGGCCGCAGGCCCAGCAACTGCCCGACGCGCGCACGCATCTCGCCGGCAGCCTTGTTGGTGAAAGTCACCGCCAGCAGGCCCATGGGACTGACGTGGTGGACCTGGATCAGCCAGGCGATCCGGTGCACCAATACGCGCGTCTTGCCCGACCCGGCCCCGGCGAGCACCAGCACGTGCCCGTCCTCGGCCGTCACGGCCTCGCGCTGTGCGTCGTTGAGCTCCTCGAGCAGGTGGCTGACGTCCATGCAGCCTCAGCCCCTGCCGATGGCGCGGAAGCCGATATCCGATCGATAAAAGGCGTCTTCGAAGCCGATCTGGGCGATCCACTGGTAGGCGCGGGCCTGGGCCTTCTTCGGCGTGTCGCCCAGGGCGCACAGGGCGAGGACGCGCCCGCCGCTGGTGACCACCCGTCCCTGGTCGTCCAGTGCCGTGCCGGCGTGGAAGACTTTCACGTCTTCGGGAAAGTCGGACTTCAGGCCGGTGATAGGTCGGCCCTTCTCGTAGCTGCCGGGATAGCCCCCGGCGGCCATGACCACCGCCAGGGCGGTACGCTCGTCCCACTCGGGGCTGATCCTGTCGAGCGTGCCGTCGATCGCGTGTTCGATGATCTCGACCAGGTCGGACTTGAGCCTGAGCATGATCGGCTGGGTTTCGGGGTCGCCGAAGCGCACGTTGAATTCGAGTACCTTGGGGCCGGTAGCGGTGAGCATCACCCCGGCGTAGAGAAAGCCGGTAAACGGCCACCCGTCCGTGGCCAGGCCGTCGAGCGCGGGTTCGATGATGTCGTCGATGATCCTGCGGTGCACGTCCTCGTCGACCACCGGGGCGGGCGAATAGGCCCCCATGCCCCCGGTGTTGGGGCCGCGGTCGTCGTCGTCGCGGCGCTTGTGATCCTGGCTCGAGGCCATGGACAGATATTGCTTGCCGCCGGCGACGACGATGAAGCTCGCTTCCTCGCCCACCAGGAACTCCTCGATGACGACACGCCGGCCGGCCTTGCCGAAGGCCTCGCCGGAGAGCATGTCCTCGAGCGTGGCACGCGCCTGTTTCTCGGTTTCGACGATGACCACGCCCTTGCCGGCGGCCAGGCCGTCGGCCTTGAGCACCACCGGCAGGCCGATGCCGTGAATCATTTCCATGCCTTCCTCGACGTCGTCGACCACGCCGAAAGCGCCGGTGGGAATGTCGTGTCGGGACATGAAGTCCTTGGCGAAGGCCTTGGACGATTCCAGCCGCGCGGCGTCGGCACTCGGGCCGAAGCACGCCAGGCCGGCGGCCTGGAAACGATCGACGATGCCCGCGGCCAGCGGCGCCTCGGGGCCGACCACGGTCAGCCCGACCGACTCCGACTTTGCCAGTTCGATCAGGCCGTCGATATCCTCGGCGCCCACATCGGCATTGCGCATGCCCGGTTCGGAGGCAGTGCCGGCATTGCCGGGCGCGACGATGACTTCTCTGACCTTCTCCGACTGCGCCAGCTTCCAGGCCAACGCATGCTCACGACCACCACCGCCGACGACGAGAAGCTTCATTGGTGTGCTATCCGGGATGTTTGCGCCAACTCATTGTACCGCGGCACCCTGGCGCGAAAGGGGCTTTCGGGAGAGCGAAATTCGAAATCCGAAATCTCAAATCCGAAACAAATTCGAAAACCCAAGTGCGAAATGCTGCGAGCTGATGTTTTTCGTTTCGAATTTCGTGCTTCGTGCTTGTTTCGGATTTCGATATTCGAATTTCGAGTTTGATTTTCCTTTTTGGTGCTTGTGATTTCGAATTTTCGGCATCGCCCCGAAGCCGTTGCGTTTGATGTGTTGCCGGCTCGTACTAATGACGAAAATGTCGCCGCCCCGTCAACACCATCGCGATGCCGTGGTTGTTGCAGGCGTCGATGACTTCCTGATCGCGCTTCGAGCCGCCCGGCTGGATCACCGCGCGGATGCCGCGTTCGGCGGCGGCTTCGATGCTGTCGGCGAAAGGGAAGAAGGCGTCCGAGGCCATTACGGCGCCCTCCAGGGAGAGCCCGGCGGCCTCGGCCTTGAGCGCGGCGAAGCGGGCGGAGTCGACACGGCTCATCTGGCCGGCGCCGATGCCCACCGTGGCCCGGTCTTTCGCATAGACGATGGCGTTGGAGCGCACCAGGCGCACGGCCGCCCAGGCGAAGCGCAGGTCGTCTAACTCGGCATCGTCGGGGGCACGCTCGGTGACAATCTCGAGCTGCGGCACGCTTTGCCAGTCGTCGCTCGACTGCACCAGCCAGCCGCCGTCGATGGCGTGCAGCTCCAGCGGCTGCGGCGCAGTATCGCCCGGCGTGAGTACGCGCACGTTGGGCTTGGCGGCCAGCATTTCGCGCGCTTGTGCGCTGACCGACGGGGCGATCAGCACTTCCATGAACTGCTTGAGCAACCGAGCGGCCAATTCGGCGTCGACTTCCCGGTTGACCGCGATGATGCCGCCGAAGGCCGAAGTCGGGTCGCAGGCGAACGCCTTGTCGTAGGCTTCGGCAATACTGTCACCCTGGGCGGCACCGCAGGGGTTGGTGTGCTTGACGATCACGCAGGCTGCTTGCTCGCCCAGGCTTCTCACACCGGCCCAGGCGGCGTCGGCATCGAGCAGGTTGTTGTAGCTCAAGCCCTTGCCCTGCAACGGCTGACATCCGGCCAGCCCGTGAGCGCCCTGCCCTCGAACCCGGTAGACGCCAGCCGCCTGATGCGGGTTTTCCCCGTAGCGCAGCGGCTGGATTGCGTCGAGTGCCAGGTTGATCCGTGGTGGCAGTTCGCTGTCGGAATCGTGATCCGACAGCCACTGGCTGATCTGGCCGTCGTAGGTGCAAGTGTGGGCGAAGGCGCGCGTGGCCAGTTCGCGCCGAGCACGTTCGTCGGGCAGCTCGGGCAGTGATTCGATAAACGCCGAGTAGTCGTCGGGATCGCACAGCACACAGACATCGCGGTGGTTCTTGGCGGCGGCGCGCAGCAGGGCGGGCCCGCCGATATCGATGTTCTCGACGGCCTCCTCGAGCGTGCAGTCCGGTCGCGCCACGGTCTCGGCAAATGGGTAGAGATTGACCACGACGACGTCGATGCGGTCGATCCCGTGTTCCTTCATGACCTCAACGTCACTATCCCGCCGGCCCAGAATGCCGCCGTGGATCTTCGGGTTCAGGGTCTTCACGCGCCCGCCCATGATCTCGGGGAATCCGGATAGCTCGCTGACCTCCGTCACGGTGAGGCCGGCTTCGGTGAGCGCGCCCGCGGTTCCGCCGGTCGACAGCAGTCCGAATCCGGCCTGTTCGAGCCGGCGCGCAAGTTCCACCAGCCCGCGCTTGTCGGAAACGCTCAGCAGGGCCCAGCGTGGATTCGATTCGTTCATCAGCAAGACTGCTCCGGACAGGGGTTATTCCAGGCCGTAGCGACGGATACGGTTGCGCAACGTGGTGCGGGTGATGCCCAGAATTTCGGCTGCCCGCGACTGGTTGCCGTCGGTGTGCTCGAGCACTGTCTGGACAAGGGCGCGCTCGGATTCACCCATGATCAGGCTGTGCAGGTTGTCCGGCGGTGTCTCGCCCATGTCGTCGAGATACTGGCGGACGACACAGCGCACAAATTCGTGCAGGCACGGTCCCTGATCTGGCTGCTTCTCGGACAAACTATGCATCCCTCGAAAGGCTTGGATCGTTCCACCATTGCGGTGGACGGAAAACCATAGCACAACTGGTCCGGGAACTCCCTAATGAAAACGCATTTGAAACCCGGCCGGATCGCTCGTGCCGACGACAAATTCCAGCAGCACCGGCATGACCACGCCGGCCGGCAGGCCGCGCTCGATCACCCCGCTATCACGGACATATTCTTCCGGCCGCAGTCGTCGTACACCCAGTACCTGTTGGCTGGCATCGAAGAAACGTACCTCCACGATCGGAAAAGGCACGGCCGTCTCAGCCTGGTTGTGCAAGCTGGCGCTGATGACGACCGCGTCATCGAGGCTCGGGTGTGGATGCAGGTCGCGCGAGACGATCTGGATGGTCTCGTTGGGATCGAGGCCGGCATCGGGTTGTGCGGCACTCCCGAGCCAGTGCGCAATGGGTGAGCCCGGTGTCTGCCAGAATGACCAAAGCTGGATCACCAGCAATGCCAGTAGCGCGGCGCTGATCGCCGGCCAAAGCCAGGGGCGCCGGTTGTCGTCCTGCAGCTCGCTTTCGAAGCCTGGCAGGGGCTCGACAGCCGACGTGTCTTCAGGCTGGTCGTCGGTATCGTCGAAGTATTCGACCGGTAGCTCGGCCTGAACCATGTCTGGGTGTTCGAGCATGGGCGGCATTCCGCCGCCTCGCAGGGGCTCGGTCGACTGATCGGGATGATGTTCGAACAGTTCGGAGAGGCTGTTGAAGGTCTTGCCGCAATTGCCACAGCGAACCACACCGGCAGCTTCGGCCAGGACATTGGCCTGAAGCTCGTAGACGGCCTGGCAGGCCGGGCAGCGCGTGAACATGGCTGTGACCTCAGCCGCTTTCTTCGCCTCGCGAGGTCAGCTCGCGATAGCGCTCGAGGTTGGACGAGTACGCTTCGCGAGCCTCGGCCTCTCTCTCGTCGAGACGCTTGAGATCGGCGCGCAGACCGCGCAGTTCTCCACGGGTTTCCTCGATGCGCGTCTTGAGGGTCTCGGGCACCGCCTGGCCCTCGCGGTTGAGTTCAGCCGCCCGGCCGACCAGGCTCTCGAACCGTTTTTCCACGAGTTCAAGTGCCTTTCGGGTCGAGCTGCGCTGGCTCTCGATACCCGCCAACTGCAGTTGCAGTGACTGCTGCAGTTCTTCCTCGCTGTTGTAAGTGGCCAGCAGCATGCGATCACGCGATTCCTGGCTGCGTTCCTCGGATTCGCGCTTCTCCCGCTCGGCCCGCTGTCGGCGACGCTCGGCGATTTCCTCGGGACTCAACGCGGGCTCGACACGATCACGAATGGTGCCGTCCGGGCCCAGGCGGACGTAACCGTAATCCTTGTACCGCGGGGGAACGGTCTGGCCATAGTGGGTTTTGCCCTCATCGTCGACCCAGCGATACACGGACTGGGCCTCGGCCGCGGGCGCAGCCAGGAGCAGTGCCGACAGGAGTAACAGGAGAAGCGGGATGCGATGCAGCATGGTCGAATTCAGGCGCCGTAGCGTTGTTGGTAGCCAATCACGTTATCGAGCGTTGCCGGCGGGTTATCGTGTGAGGCCAGCCACTCGATGAGATCCTGCAGGCTGGCGATCGACACCACCTGCAATCCACGGGATTCGACAGCCTGGACGGCCGAGCGTTCGTCCTCGCTCCCGCGTTCCTGGCGGTCCAGGGCGATGGCCACGCCTGCTGCCTCGGCGCCGGCGTCGGCAATGATGTCGAGCGCCTCGCCGATGGAGGTGCCGGCCGAAATCACGTCGTCGACGATCAGTACGCGCCCCGACAGGGGTGCGCCGACCAGCGCTCCGCCCTCGCCGTGGTCCTTGGTTTCCTTGCGATTGTAGGCGAACGGCACGTCGATGTCGTGATCCCGGGACAGGCTCAGGGCCACGGCCGTGGCCAGCGGAATGCCCTTGTAGGCCGGGCCGAAGAGCATGTCGAATTCGATGCCGGCATCGACGATGGCATCGGCATAGCAGCGCGAGAGCGTATCGATGGCCGTCCCGCTACTGAATTCGCCGGCGTTGAAGAAGTACGGGCTTTCACGCCCGGACTTCAGGGTGAAGCGGCCGAAACGCAGTGCCTCGCGTTCGTGCGCGAGCTCGAGAAAACGGGTCGTCCAGGGCTTGAGCATGCTCCATATTCTAGTTGATTAAGATCATGCACTTGGCGCGGGTCTGTCCTATGCTGGACACATCCAGATGCGGGGAGCATGGATGGAACGGATGCACGGCGATGGGTCGGTGGTCTTCGAAGCTCGGGGGCTGACCCGGGTGTACCAGATGGGGGAGGTCGCCATTCACGCCCTGCGCGGTGTCGACCTCGATCTCTATGCCGGTGAACTGGTGGTCATGCTCGGTGCTTCCGGTTCGGGCAAGTCGACCCTGCTCAACATCCTCGGCGGCCTCGACGCGCCCACCGAGGGTACCGTTCACTATCGGGGTGAATTGCTGGGCGCCGGCGGCGAACGCGGGCTGACCCGGTTCCGGCGTGATCACGTCGGCTTCGTGTTCCAGTTCTACAACATGATTCCCAGCCTGACCGCGCTCGAGAACGTGGCCGTGGTCACCGATATCGCGCGTGATCCGATGTCGCCGATCGAGGCCTTGCGCCTGGTCGGACTGGAAGACCGGCGCGATCACTTTCCCTCGCAGCTGTCCGGCGGTGAGCAGCAGCGTGTGGCCATCGCCCGCGCCGTCGCAAAGCGACCGGCCGTATTGATGTGCGACGAACCCACCGGCGCGCTCGACTCGAAGACCGGTATCCGCGTGCTGGAAGTCATCGAGCAGGTCAACCGCGAAATCGGCACCACCACGGTAGTGATCACGCATAACGCCGTGATTGCGGAAATGGCCGACCGCGTGGTGCGCCTCCGCGACGGCCGAATCGATGCGATCGAGGAAAATCCCGAACGCGCCGAGCCCGCAAGCCTGAGCTGGTAGCCGATGCGCGCGCTGAGTCACAAGCTCCTGCGCGACCTCTCGGTTCTGAGGGGGCAGGTGGCGGCCATTGCCGTGGTGATCGCCGCCGGGGTGATGACCCTGATCATTGCCGTGACATCGCTGGATGCCATTCGCTACAGCCAGCAGGCTTTCTATCGTGACTATCACTTTGCCGAGGTGTTCACCGAGCTCAAGCGCGCGCCCGAGCACCTGGCCTCGCGCATCGCCGCCATCGACGGTGTGGACCGCGTCCACACGCGTGTGATCGCCCCGGTGCGACTCGACGTTACAGGATACGACGACCCGATCAGCGGCCAGCTGATCAGCATTCCAGACGGCAACCAGCCGCCGATCAATCGACTGCACCTGCGCGAAGGGCGTCTGCCGGCCTCCGGCCGCGCCGACGCCGTTGCCGTCAGCGAGCCCTTCGCCGAAGCGCACGGCTTGCGTGCGGGCGACCGCCTGCAGGCGATCATCAACGGACAGCTCGAAACACTGACCGTCAGCGGCATCGTTCTCTCGCCCGAATACGTCTACCAGCTCGGCCCCGCCGACCTGATTCCCGACTACGAGCGATTCGGGGTGCTGTGGATGAACCGACGGGCGCTTGGCCGGGCCTTCGACATGGACGGTGCGTTCAATAGCGTCACGCTGACCTTGCAGCCCGGCGTGGAGCCGGCCCCGGTGATTGCCGGGCTCGACCGCCTGCTCGACGATTACGGCAGCCTCGGCGCCTACGCCCGCGACGAGCAGGTCTCGCACCGCATCCTGTCGCAGGAAATCGACCAGCTCGCCGTGATGGCCGTCATCCTGCCGGGGATTTTCCTCGGCGTTTCGGCTTTCCTGCTCAGCGTCCTCATGGGGCGAATCGTGCGGACCCAACGCCAGCAGGTGGCCGTGCTCAAGGCCTTTGGCTACAGCAATGCCGAACTGGTGCGCCACTACGCCCTGCTGACCGCCCTGATCGTGCTCGTCGGCCTCGGCCTGGGTGTGGCGGCGGGGGCCTGGGCGGCCGACTGGGTGGCCGCACTCTACATGCAGTACTTCCGGTTTCCGGACACGCGCTTCGAAGTCCGCCCCCAGGTCATCGCCCTGGGCGCGGCGGTTTCGGGCGCGGCTGCCATGCTGGGCACCTGGCGTGCCGTGCGTGAGGCGGCTGTCCTGGCGCCGGCGGAGGCCATGCGCCCGCCGGCACCGGGCGTCTTCCGGCAGGGCTGGCTGGACCGATCCGGCCTGCGTCGCTGGCTGGACCAGCCCACGCGCATCATCTTCCGCAACCTGGGGCGGCATCGCCTCAAGGCCTCGCTGTCGGTCCTCGGCATCGCCCTGTCGGTCGCACTGCTGCTTGTCGGGAGCTACCAGTTCAATGCCATCGATGAGCTTATCGACACGCAGTACCGCAAGGTCCTGAAGATGGACGCCATCGTCCATCTCAATGAAGTGACTTCCCAGCGGGCGGCGGCCGAGCTGCACCACTATCCCGGTGTACGCCAGGTCGAGCCCTTCAGGACGGTGCCGGTGAGGCTGGTCCACGGCCTGCACGACTATCGAACGGCCATCGAAGGCATGGCCCGACGGCCCGCCCTCCGCGGGCTGATCGATGGTGCGGGCGGGCAGCAGGAGCTACCGGCTGAAGGCCTGGTGCTGACCGACTACCTGGCCGAGCATCTCGATGCCCGGCCGGGTGATTTGATCGAGGTGGAGTTCAAGGCCGGCCATCGCCGTACCGTTGACGTGCCGCTGGCCGGGGTGGTGGCCGAGCCGTTGGGTGTGGGCGCCTATATGGCCCGACCGGCGCTCAACCGCCTGATGCGGGAGGGGCCGGCCGTGTCCGGTTTCTGGCTGGCGTTCGATCGTCAGCACGAGCAGGCGCTGTATCGCGAGCTTCGCGACGTCCCGCGGGTGGCTGGTATCGGCCTTATCCGTCGGGCCGAAACGGACATCCGCGGCTATATCGAGGACACGGCGTTGGGCATGATGAGCGTGATGCTGTTGCTGGCCGCCTCGATCGCCTTCGCCGTGGTCTACAACAGTGCCCGGATCGCCTTCGCCGAGAGAGAGCGCGAGCTGGCCACGCTGCGGGTGCTGGGGTTCGGGCGCGGCGAAGTCGCCTGGATACTGATCGGGGAGCTGGTGGTGTTGACGTTGATGGCCATCCCGCTCGGCTGGTTGCTGGGAACCGCCCTGGCCTGGATCCTGACGGAAGCCATCGCGATGGACATGTTCCGTATCCCCTTCGTCATCTCCCGCCAGGCCTACGCGTTCTCCGCGGCAGGTGTGCTGGCGGCGGCTTTACTTTCGGCCGTGCTGATCGCGCCGCGGTTGTTGCGCCTGGACATGGTGACGGCACTGAAATCGGTGGAATAGAGTAGAAAACATGACCAAACAGAGAAAGATCCTGCTCACTTTGGCCGCACTGGCGCTTCTGGCGTTGCTGGTCTGGTCGCTACGACCATCGCCCGTGGTGGTGACGACGGCCGAGGTGCAACGTGCGCCGCTTTCGGAAACGGTCGAGGAAGAGGGGCGCACGTATCTGCGCGATACCTACGTCGTGTCGGCTCCCATCGGCGGTTATCTGCACCGGGTCGTACTCGAGCCCGGCGATACCGTTGCCGCCGGTGATACCGTTTTCGAGCTCGAGCCACCGCCGGCACCGGCGCTGGATGCACGGATGCGTGAGCAGGCGCGCGACTCGCTGGCGGCCGCGCAGGCGCGCCTGGAGGCCGCCCGGGCCGAGCGTGGCAACCGCGAAGCCGACCTGGATCTGGCCGAGAGTGAACTGCGGCGTATTCGCAAGCTCTTCGAGCGCTCGCTGGTCTCCGAAAGCGAGCTGGAACGGGCCGAGAACGCCGTATCAAGGGCGGAATCGGCGCTGGCCGGGGCGCGCGCATCGGTGGAAGCAGCCGGCTTCGAGGTCGAGAATGCGCGCGCCGTGCTCGATATTGCCGAAGGCGAACGCAGCGGTGACAGCGGCCAAGTGCTGCGGGTGGCCGCACCCGTTGGCGGCATGATCCTTTCCCGTGAACGTTGCTGCGAGGGCGTGATCCAGGCCGGCGCGCCGGTGCTCGAAATCGGCCGGCTCGAGGAACTCGAAGTGCGTGTCGACCTGCTGAGCATGGATGCCGTGCGCGTGCGTGCCGGCACCGAGGTCATGATCGAAAACTGGGGTGGCGGGTATCCGCTCGAAGGCCGGGTCCGGCGCGTCGAGCCGGCTGGTTTCATGCGTGTCTCGGCCCTCGGCGTGGAGGAGCAGCGCGTTCCGGTGCTGGTCGAGATCACCACGCCAAGAGACCAGTGGAGTGAACTGGGAGTCGGTTTCCGGGTGGAGGCGCGTTTCGTGCTGTGGGCCGGTGAAGACGTGTTGCAGATCCCGGCCAGCGCCCTGTTCCGGGCCGGCGGGGCGTGGCAGGTCTTCGTCGTCGAGAACGGGCGTTTGTCGCAACGAAACGTCGAGCCGGGAAGGCAGGGCGAGCTGCGAACGCAGATACTGTCCGGCCTGACGGCGGGAGAACGCGTGGTGACGCACCCCGGCGATCGCCTGGCCGACGGATTGTCAGTGGTGATCGAGCCGTAGTCAGGCCCCGGTACCCGCATGCCTGCTGCAGGATGGCGGTCGCAGGTTATCATTGGCCGCCACTCGGCAATGACGACCCTCGACCATGCGCATTATCTCGCTCAACGCCAACGGGATTCGGGCCGCCCACCGCAAGGGCTTCTTTGACTGGCTGAAGAAGCAGGATGCCGATTTCGTCTGCATCCAGGAAACCAAGGCCCAGCACTGGCAGCTGGCCGACCGCGATTTCTTCCCGATCGGCTACCACTGCTATTACCACGACGCCGAAAAGAAGGGCTACTCCGGCGTGGCGCTGTATTCGAAGCACCAGCCGGTGCGGGTGGTCTACGGCCTGGGCTGGGAAGAATTCGACCGGGAAGGGCGCTGGCTGCAGGCCGATTTCGAGAACCTGAGCGTGGTTTCGCTCTACCTGCCCTCGGGCACGTCGAAGGACGAGCGCCAGCAGTTCAAGTACCGTTGCATGGAGCGCCTGCACCCGCATCTCGAGGAACTGGCCGGTCACGACCGCGACTATGTCATCTGTGGTGACTGGAATATCGCGCACAAGGAAATCGACCTCAAGAACTGGAAGGCCAACCAGAAGAATTCGGGCTTCCTGCCCGAGGAACGGGCCTGGCTCGACGAGGTGTTCGGGCCCGTCGGCATGGTCGACGCCTTCCGCCAGGTCGACCCCAACCCGGACCGTTTCACCTGGTGGTCGCAGCGCGGCCGCGCCCGCGAGAAGAACGTGGGGTGGCGAATCGACTATCAGGTCGCGACGAAGGGCCTGGCCGATCGTGCCCGCTCGGCCGAGATCTACACCGACGAGAACTTTTCCGACCACGCGCCGCTGATCCTCGACTATGACGACTGAAACCGCCGGCGAGCGCTGGCGGCGGGCATGGGGGGTCTACACCCGTCCGACGGTCCTGCGCATGCTGCTGCTGGGGTTTTCCGCCGGCCTGCCGTTCATGCTGGTGTTCTCCACCCTGACCGCCTGGCTGCGGGACGAGGGTGTGTCGAGAACGGCCATCGGTTTTTTCGCCTGGATCGGCATCACCTACTCGGTCAAGGTGTTCTGGTCGCCCGTGGTCGATCGCGTGCGCCTGCCGCTGATGACCCGCGTTTTCGGCCAGCGCCGCGGCTGGATGCTGCTGGCGCAGGTCGGCATCATGGTCGGGCTGGCGGGGATGGCACTGACCGATCCCGATTCGCAGCTCACCCAGATGGCGCTGCTGGCCTTGCTGGTCGCTTTCTCGGCCGCGACCCAGGACATCACCATCGACGCCTTCCGGATCGAGTCCGACAGCAACGAGTTCCAGGCCGCGCTGGCCGGCACTTACGTGCTGGGCTACCGAATGGCCATCCTCGCGACCGGCGCCGGTGCGCTCTATATCGCCGACTTCGCCACCTGGACGCTGGCCTACCTGTGCATGAGTGCGCTGGTGCTGGTCGGGGTCGTGGCCGTGCTGATCTCGCCCGAACCGACCTCGCTCGAGCGGCTCGACATCGAGCAGGACCCGCTGGTGATCGGCTACCGTGAGCGCTCGCGACTGAAGGGGCGTCTCCAGGACCTTGGCGCCTGGCTGACCGGTGCGGTGGTCGCCCCCCTGGCGGACTTCTTCCGCCGCAACGGCTGGATGGCGCTGCCGGTGCTGGCCCTGGTGGGGCTGTTCAAGGTTTCCGATCTTTCCATGGCCGCCATGGCCAACCCGCTTTATCTGGACCTGGGCTTCACGCTCAGCGAGATCGCCACGGTCACCAACGTGTTCGGTATTTTCATGACCATCGCCGGCGGCCTGCTCGGCGGCATCCTGGTGGCCCGGTATGGACTGATGCCCATGCTGCTGGCCGCAGCCGTCATCGTGGCGGTGACCAACCTGCTCTTCGCCTGGCTGGCGACCATCGGTCCCGAGTTGTGGGCGCTGTTCATGACCATCGGCGCCGACAACCTGGCCAACGGCCTGTCGGCCACGGTGTTCATCGCCTGGCTGTCCTCGCTGGTCAGCCGGCGCTACACGGCCACGCAGTACGCCCTGTTCAGCTCGTTCATGACGCTACCCGGCAAGCTGCTGGGCGGCCCCTCGGGCTGGATCGTCGACAACGCCGGCTACGTGTTCTTCTTCGTCTACGCCTCGGCGCTGGGTATTCCCGTAATCCTGCTGATCCTGTGGCTGATGAGCCGTCATTACACCGGCGAGCGGGTGGCTGGTCAGGAATCCTAGGGCTGATTCACGCTTCCGGACAGAACAGCATGACGTGCGCCGGTAATCGGGGGTGTGTCAATGCGCTGTTCGCGCAGGCGAGTCCGCGCCAGCCACGCGAACAGTGTGGCTTCCACGTGATCGGCGGGCAGTCCGAAGGCATCGCTGGCGACGATCGGGATGCCGCCCAGATTTTGTCCCAGGCGTTCGACCAGGTGGGTATTGGCCGCGCCACCGCCGCAGACGATGACTCGATCCACGACATCGTCGCTGGCCGCTTGCAATGCCTCGGCCAGGCTTCGGGCCGACAACTCGGCCAGGGTGGCTTGGATATCCGCCGGCCGGGCCTCGGCCCAGGACGGCAGGCGTTCCTTCAGCCAGCCCGGGCTGAAGTACTCGATGCCCGTGCTTTTCGGCGCGGGCTGCTGGAAATAGGGATCGTTCATCAGCGCTTCCAGCCAGGCGGGATCGACCCTGCCGGAAGCCGCCCATCGCCCGTTTGTGTCGAATCGTCCTTCATCGCGATGGCTTCGATACCAGGCATCCAGGAAGCAGTTGGCCGGGCCCGTATCGAATCCGATGACTTCGCGGCCGGGCGCGAGCAGGGTGACATTGGCGATGCCGCCCAGGTTTACGACGGCGCGGCACTCGGTCTCGCTTGAAAACAGCGCCTGGTGCAGTAGCGGCGCCAGCGGCGCGCCCTGCCCGCCGGCGGCGAGGTCGGCGCGGCGGAAATCGGCCACCGTGGTGATGCCGGTTTGTGCCGCAATGCGATGGGGGTCGCCGATTTGCAGCGTGAAGGGGGGATCGGCCTCGGCATGGTGGACGATGGTCTGGCCGTGTGACCCCACGGCGGTCACGTCGACCGGCTTCAGCCCGGCCGCATCGATGACGGACAGCGCCGCCTCGGCAAAGCGCTCCCCCAGAATGGCGTCCAGTGCGCCAATCCGGGCAACGGGAAACCGATCGGGGTCCAGGCGCACGGCATCGAGCGACGCGCGCAGGTCGTCATCGAAGGGATGCGTGAGGGCGGCCAGCAGCGTGGGCCATTCGGAATCGAACGCGACAACGACGGCATCGATGCCGTCCATGCTGGTGCCGGAAATCAGCCCGACGTAATATCCCTCGCCGGCTGGCGAGATTGTCATTCAGCAGCTGCTTTCGACCGACTTGCAGCCGCCGTCGACTTCGCGGCTGGCCAGCATGGCGTCGGGGGGTGCCAGGGCATCCAGGCGGGCCAGCAGGCCCTCTCCGACACGGCTGAAGTCTTCCATGTGCTCGGCCGGCAGCGGATCGGCCGGCGGCAGGTCGACCGTGCGTGGATTGCGGTGAACGCCGTTGAGCAGGAACTCGTAGTGCAGGTGCGGTCCCGTGGCCAGGCCGGTCGAGCCGACGTGGCCGATGGTCTGGCCCTGGCGCACGCGATCGCCCCGTTGAACCACCTTCTTCGACAGGTGGAGATAGCGCGTGACGATGTTGTTGCCGTGCTTGATGAAGATGTAGTTGCCGTTGGCCCGCGTGTAGCCGGCCTTGATGACGGTGCCATCGCCTGAGGCCCAGACCGGCGTGCCGGTATTCGCGGCGTAATCGGTGCCGTTGTGCGGCCTGACGCGTCGGGTCACCGGATGCAGGCGGCGTGGGTTGAAATTGGACGACACCCGGGCGAAGTTCAGCGGCGTGCGCAAAAAGGCCTTGCGCATGGGCCGGCCGTCGGGAGCGAAGAAATCGGGCCCGTTGCCGGCGTCGAAGCGCACCGCTTCGAAGCTTTCGCCGCGATTGATGAAGCGGGCGGCCAGGATGTTGCCGTCTCGCAGGAATTCGCCTTCGCGCCAGACTTCCTCGTAGATGAGCGCAAAGTGGTCGCCGTCGCGAATGTCGAGGGCGAAGTCGATGTCCCAGCCGAAAATGGTGGCCAGGCGCATGATCATGTCGTCCGACAAGCCGGCCTCGCGCGCATCGTTGTAGAGCGAGGTGTTGATGGTGCCCGACGCCTCCACGATACGGCGTTCTACATGGCGCGGCTCGGTGCGGGTGACCAGGCCGTCTTCGGCGCGTTCGACGAACAGCCAGGCTTCCTCGTCGAGTTCGGTTCGCAGGGCGCGAAAGCCTTTCTCGGGATGGATGTCGAAAGCGAATTCGTCGCCGGGCCGGATTCGCGCCAGGTTGCGCGTCTGCTCGGTCGTCGTGACGATTTCGTGCAGCAGGCCGGCACTCAGGCCCAGGTCCCGGAATACCCGTTCAAGCGTCTGGCCGGGCTCGATCTCGACGATTTGCCACGATTCGGCGGGGGCTTCCCGCTCCGCCGCCGGGGCCGGATGGCTGCCCACGGAGGCTGTCAACACTCGTGGTTGCGCCAACTCGGATTCGGAAGCGCTCAGTTGCGGCAGTTCCAGGGGCTTCACGCTGGCTGCCGGAGAGCCCTTCGGTCCGCTGGGAATCATCGAGATGACAACGCCCAGCGCGATCAGTGCGACGGCGGCCAGGCTGAAATGCGGTCGTTCACGCAGGGCGCGCGAGCAGTGTCGAGCAGCCCCTTTGCCGATAGCGACAACCGAATCGCTCAGCTCCTGAAACGAGGGGCGCGATCGGGATCGACCGGCTGTGGCCATTGATTTTCTGCTCATGCACTGACGAATGGGGGCTTCAAACCCGTTAACATTACCGATGATTGGCCCGGCAAGTCAATGTTGGCGAGCCCGGGATTGCAGACATGACAGCATGGATTACGCTACAAAGTGACGGATATCAAAGAAATAATCCGCGGTGCCGCCGAGATCATTCAGGTCGACGAGCTTGAAAAACGCCTCGACGAAGGACGCCCGCTACGCATCAAGGTGGGTTTCGATCCCACCGCACCCGATCTGCATCTCGGCCATACCGTGATCCTCAATGCCATGCGGCGTTTCCAGGATGCCGGCCACACGGTGATCTTCCTGATCGGCGATTTCACCGGCATGATCGGTGATCCCACCGGCAAGAACGTCACGCGCAAGCCGCTGACCGAGGACGACGTACGGGCGAATGCCCAGACCTACCGCGAACAGGTGTTCAAGATCCTCGATCGCGACAAGACCGAAGTGCGCTTCAATTCGGAGTGGTTCTCCGACATGAGCGCGGCCGACATGATCCGCCTGGCGTCGCAACACACGGTCGCGCGCATGCTCGAGCGCGACGATTTCGAAAAACGCTATCGGGCCAACCAGGCCATCGCCATCCACGAATTTCTCTATCCGCTGGTGCAGGGCCATGACTCGGTCGCCCTCAAGGCCGACATCGAAATGGGCGGCACCGACCAGAAGTTCAATCTGCTCGTCGGCCGCCAGCTGCAGCAGCAAGCCGGCCAGGCGCCGCAGGTCATCATCACCTGGCCCTTGCTGGAAGGTACCGACGGCGTGCAGAAGATGTCGAAGTCGCTCGACAACTACGTCGGCATCAACGAGTCGGCCGACGACATGTTCGGCAAGTTGATGAGCATTTCCGACGAATTGATGTGGCGCTATTTCGAATTGCTCAGCTTCCGCCCGATCGAGGATATCGAGGCATTGCAGCAGGCGGTGGCCGACGGCGGCAATCCGCGCGACGCCAAGTTCGCCCTGGCGATGGAAATCGTCGATCGCTTCCATGGTGAAGGCGCCGGGGAGAAGGCGCGAGATCGGTTCATCGCCCGCTTCCGCGGCGGCCAGATGCCCGAGGACATGCCGGAAAAGACCCTGCCGGCCGAAGACGGCGGCATCGGTATCGCCGCGGCCCTGACCGCCTGCGGGCTGACCGCGTCGAATTCGGAAGCCTTTCGCATGATCAAGCAGGGTGCGGTCAAGATCGACGGTGAGAAGGTCGAAGACCGTGATCGCGTACTCGGGGCCGGTTTCGAGGGCGTGCTTCAGGTGGGCAAGCGGCGCTTCGCCCGGTTGACCGTCCAGGATTGAGGGCAAGCGGCGCTATTGGCCGTAGCGCGGGCCGTTCTCGAGAAAGTTCAGCTCCGCTTCGGTGCTCTTACGGCCCAGCACCTCGTTGCGGTGCGGATAACGCCCGAAGCGCTCGATGATGGCGGCGTGCTCGCGTGCGTGTTTCAGGAATCCGCCGGCCATGTCGGCGTGTTCCGGGAAATCCGAGACCAGCTGTTCGTACAGTCTTACCGACTGTTCCTGCACCAGCGAATCTTCGCTGTGCTGCAGCGGTATATAGAAAAACGCACGCTCGGCCAGTCCGTATTCGCGATCGATGCCGCCGGTGATTCCGGCGAGCGTGAGCGCCAGGGCCCGGCCGTCGTAAGCGAAGGCCCGGGGCTTGCGGCGGAATATCACGCGAGGGGCCTGGTCCAGGGCCAGGATCAGTGCGAGCCGGCCCTGGGGCGTGGGAAGCCAGTCTGTCAGCAAGTCCGCGGCTGCTTGCCGCATGGTCGTCTCGAATTGCTCACGCACGGCCGCGTCGTCGGCCGTGCTCGGCTTGAACCAGAATGCCATGCGGTCGCCGATGGCCTCCGGGCGGTCGCGAGCTTCACCGAACCAGAATGCCAGCAGGTCCTCGGGTGTTGCCGCCTCACTCATGGTTCATCAGCCCCGCCTTCGGGATGGAAAGCGCTACCGGCAAAGAGTGCTACCCTTTGGGCCCCAGCAGCAGCCAGAGGATCAGCCCGAGCAGCGGCAGGAGCAGAAGCAGAAGAATCCAGAGAACCTTGGCGCCGGTTCCGGCATGGCTCTGGGCGGTCTTGATGATGGCCCAGATGATGATGATCAGCCAGATCAGGCCCAGTAAACCGCTTACTTCAATGCCCATGTCATGTCCTTCGTGTCGATGATGATTGAATCGAGAAGTCCAAGCATCGGCGCTTCGGTCAGCGGCGTCAAGTATCTGTATCGATTGCCTGTTCGGAGCATCGTTTGGTAGATCGCAGCAAGCACGAACGTATTGCACTATCCCCCTCGAGGCGGCGCCAGCGAGGACGTCAGCGCCTGCGCTCGGACTTTCGTCTGGCCATCATCAGCCTGTTCGGCCTGTGTACCGTTCTGGGAATTCTGCCGCTGGCGGTGTATCGCTATTTCGTGGGCGATTGGCAGACCGGTACCGGCGATGTCGTTCTGGTGGGCATCATTGTCGCCCTGGTGGCTTATGCCTGGAAGAGCGGGCGAACGCGCCTGGCCGCTCGTGTATTGGCCCTGATTGTCACCTTCGGCTATCTGGTTCTGGTGATCTTCGGCAGCATCAGCGTGATGTGGGCATTTCCCATTCTGAGTGCCGGGTTCTTGCTGGCTGACCGCGTTTTCGGCTCCCTTAGCGCCGTCGGAACGCTGGTGCTCACCGCACTGTTCAGCGGGCGGTTCGATACAACCGTTGATCTGTGGAGTTTCGTGACAACCGGCGTGCTGGTGAGCATCTTCGGTCTGATCTTTGCCACCTGGACACAGATGCAACGCCGCCAGCTGGCTTCGATTGCCAGGAGCGATCCCCTGACGGGCGCCGGCAACCGCCTGGGCCTGCGCACCGCACTGGACGAATGCGTCAAGCGTTTCCAGGAGGATCGTGAGCCGGCCGGGTTGGCGTTACTCGATCTCGACCACTTCAAGGCCGTCAACGACACCTATGGGCATGACGCCGGCGACCAGGTGCTGATCGAATTGGTCCGGCAGGTCCGATCGCACATGCGCGACCAGGACCAGGTTTTCCGGATGGGCGGGGAGGAATTCGTGTTGCTCCTGCCCGATACCGATGAGCATGGGCTGGTGTCCGCCTTGTCGAAACTTCACGCTCATTTACGCAAGCACCTTTACGGACCTGGCGGACCGGTCAGGGTTTCCATCGGGGTGGCCTCGCTGAACGGGCCCGACCCGCAGTCCTGGCTGGCACGCGCCGATCGCGCCCTCTACCGTGCCAAGGAAGCGGGTCGCAATCGCCTCGAAATTGACGGCATGGATGGGAGCGAGGCACGACGAGCCTGAGGGCGCTGCTACCAGCTTGCCCCGATCAAGTTCGCGAGGGCATACTCGACCGCACAATGCGGGCCTGGCCGCACTGCAACCGATCCAGGCATGCGCGAAAGTGCACGAGCAAGGAAAGGGCGAAGACCACTGACATGCGACATTTTCTCAATACGATCGATTGGTCCCGTGACGAGCTTCAGGCGTTGCTCGACCGTGCGCGCCTGTGGCGCGAAGGCGAATCCGGTCGTCCGCTGGCCGGGCGATCGGTGGCCCTGCTGTTTCTCAATCCCTCGCTGCGCACGCGCGCCTCGTTCGAGGTTGGCGTGCACGAACTGGGCGCGCATGCGGTGGTGCTGGAACCCGGCAAGGGCGCCTGGGGCATCGAATTCGAAACGGGTGTGGTCATGGACGGCGATGCCGAGGAGCATATCGCCGAGGTTGCCGGGGTACTCTCGCGCTACTGCGACGCTATCGCCCTGCGCGCCTTTCCGCTGTTCAAGGACTGGCAGGAAGATCGGCAGGACAAGGTGATCCGCTCGCTGGCGCAGTACGCCAGTGTGCCGGTGATCAACATGGAAACCATCGTCCACCCCTGCCAGGAACTGGCGCTGATGCGCACCGTCCAGGACCACATCGGTTCACCCGTCGGCAAGACCTTCGTGCTGACCTGGACCTGGCACCCGCGCCCGCTCAACACTGCCGTGGCCAACTCCGCCTTGCTGATCGCGAGCAAGTTCGGCATGAACATCCGCATGCTCATCCCCGACGAGGCCTATCGCCTGGATGAGCAGTTCATGGACGCCGCCGACCGGCAGTGCGAAGCGTCGGGCGGCTCCCTGGAAGTCACCACTGCCATCGAGTCGGCCTACTCGGGCGCCGACTTCGTCTACGCCAAGAGCTGGGGCGCGCTGCCTTTCTACGGCCGGCCCGACGAGGAAGCGAAGCTGCGCGAGCCTTACCGCCACTTCATCGTCGACGAAGAGAAAATGGCCCTGACCGACAACGCCCGCTTCAGCCATTGCCTGCCGCTCAGACGCAACATCAAGGCTACCGACGGCGTGATGGACGCCGACTACTGCGTCGCCCTCGACGAAGCCGAAAATCGCCTGCACACGCAGAAGGCGTTGATGGCGGAACTGATCGGCTAAGTCAATCCCACCGATCCTCGCGGAGCGCGCACCAAGCCGCTCCCGTAAAACCCTCGCATGTCCGATTTTTACAAGCATCGAACCATTGGTGTTTGAGAGCATCAAGCCTTCTCGCTCCGCAACAAGACGGGGGTCGCCCGCACGCGCATAGCGAAGAGTGTGCAAGCAATCCTCCGGTTGCCATATCAACCCATCCCGCGGCGGCGTAATGTTTACCGGCGCTGGCGACGGCACAAGAGGGCTTTATGTATCGACTGATTCTCACGACGCTGCTGGTCATGGCGACGAGCGCTTCGCTTGCCCAGGTCACCACCGAATTCACCTACCAGGGC
>NZ_QVMV01000051.1 GCF_003417465.1 Wenzhouxiangella sp. 15190 | reverse complement strand
GCGCCCTCGTAGCATAAAAAGGCACCGCCGAGCATCAACAGCGGAACGATCGCCCACGGGATGAACGCGCTGATCAGCAGTGCGGCCGGGATCAGGATGACCTTGTTGAGAGCCGCGCCCTTGGCGACCGCCCAGATGACAGATAGTTCGCGCTTGGCCGAGATGCCGGTGACCTGCTCGGCATTGACCGCCAGATCGTCCGCAACCAGCGTCGCGGTCTTCTTGGCCGCGATCTTGGTCATCACGGAGACGTCATCGAGCAAGGTGGCGATGTCGTCGAGAAGGCTGAGTAAGCTTGCTCCGGCCATGCTATGCCCCGTTCGGCGATTGGACAATCAGTCTGTCACAGTCGGCACGGCTCGTGGCTCGTTCCAGCCGACCACAACGAGGCTTGCTCAGCCAGCAAAATCGTGGGTGCCCTGTTTTTTGCGCGGTCCGTCCGGACAGACCCCTGATCAACGCTCCACAGGATCGCCATTGGCATCCACGTACCGGATGTCATAGCCGAGTTCGCGGATCGGATCGCTGATCTCGCTACTATCACCCACCACCACCCAGACCAGGTGCTCCGGCTGAACGACGTTGCGGGCCGTGGTGACGACCTGATCGCGTTCGATGGCCTGGACCCGGCCCGGGTAACGGTCCCAGTAGTCGTCGGACAAGTCGAAACGCACGATCTCGCCCAGATCACTGGCCACCGCGCCGATGGTCTCCCAGCGGCCGGGCAGGGTCTTGCTCATGGAATCGCGAGCACGGGACACTTCGTCCTCCTCTGGCGGCTGGTCACCAACGATGGCCTGGAACTCCTGGCGGATCTCGGCCATGGAATCGGCGGTCCTGTCGGTCTGAACCGGAGCGAAGGCCACGAACGGCCGCTGGGCGGCGGTGTCCTGAAGCAGGGTCCGGGCCCCGTAGGACCAGCCCTTGTCCTCGCGCAGGTTCATGTTGAGCCGGGCGTTGAAGCTGCCGCCCAGAACCTCGTTCACGGCCTGGATGGCGAACTCCTCATCCCCGCCCTTGGGCGCGACCAGGTGCCCGGCAACGATGAACGACTGCTGGGCACCGGGCCGGTCGACGACGTAGACCGTCTGCCCTTCGGTTTTCGGATCCACACGATCCAGTGCCTTTTTGGGGACATCGCCACGCTGCCAGTCACCGAACAGGCGCTGCACGTGCGGCTTCAGTTCATCCAGGGTGATATCCCCGGCCACCACCAGGGTCGCGTTGTTCGGCCGGAACCAGGTGCGGTGGTGTTCACGCAGATCCTCGAGACCGATCGCGGCGACGGACTCCTCGGTCCCGGAGCCGGTCAGGGGCTGGCCGTAGGCATGGTCCTCGCCGAAGATGCGGCGCGGAAAGACCCGAAGCGCCATCGCTTGCGGCTGATTCATTTCCTGCCGCAGGTTGGCCAGCATCTGGCTGCGCTGGCGCTCCAGTTCCTCGGCCGGGAACGCCGGGTTGGTGGTGATTTCGGCAAACAGCGCAAGCGAATCACCGAGGTTGTCGCGCAACGCCGACATGGACACGAAGGACTGGTCGATATTGGCGCCGGAAGAAAGCTCGGCACCCAGCAGATCCAGCTGCTCGTCGATCTCGAGCGCGGAGAGCTCCCCGGCGCCCTGGTCGACCAGGTTCATGGCCAGCTTGGCGGTGCCGGGGCGACCGAACTGGTCCGAGGCATAGCCGGCGTTGACGCGCAGATCGAATTCCACAACCGGCAGGGTGTGGCGCTCGGCCAGCACCACCTCCAGGCCGTTGTCCAGGGTCAGGCGCTGGATTTTCGGGAAGTCGGCTTCCGGGAACTCGGTCACCTCGGGAAGCGCGGAGCGATCCACATCGCTCTCCACGGTGCCATAGTCCGGATAGGGACGGACTTCGAGGGTAAAGTGATTGCGGTTCAACCAGTCATCGGCCACCTTGCGAACGTCCTCGCTGCCCGCCGTCAGCAGCCGGTTCATCCCCTCTTCCCAGGCATCAGGCCGGCCGAGGAAAACCTCGCTGCTGGCCAGCACGTCCGACTTGCCGCCGAAGCCGCCGACCCGTTCCAGACCGCGCAGGAAGTCGGCCCGACTGCTGGACTGAATGCGGTCCAGTTCCGCCTCGGCGGGTCCATCCGACACGAAACGATCGAGTTCCTCTTCCAGCGCCGCCTCCACAGTTTCGGCATCGGCATCCTCGGCCACGCTCGCCTGGACGAGAAAAATGCCGGAAACCTCGTTACGCATAAAAAAGGCCGAAACATCGGTGGCGATCTGCTCGTCATAGACCAGACGCTTGTAAAGCCGGGAATTCTGTCCGTCGGCAAGCACGTCGGAGGCCAGTTCCAGCATATCCGCCTCGGGGCGACCATAGCCCGGCACCGGCCAGACCTTGTAGATACGGGTCTGGGGTACCCGATCCTCGTGGATCACGCGCAGGCTGTCATCCAGTTGCGGCACCCGGCGCCCCGGCGTATCCACCGGCGGCCCGGCCGGAATGTGTCCGAAGAATCGCTCGACTCTGTCAAACGCCTCTTCCGGCTCGATGTCGCCGGCAATGACGATGGTGGCGTTGGCCGCGCCGTAGTAGTTCTCGAACCAGTCGTGGACATCATCCAGGGAAGCCGCGTTGAGGTCTTCCATGGAGCCGATGACCGAGTGATCATAAGGATGCCCCTGCGGAAACAGGTTGTTGATGATGAGGTTGAAGACCTGCCCGTAAGGTTGGTTTTCGCGCTGGCGCTTCTCGTTCTGGACTACGCCGCGCTGTTCATCCAGCCTGTCCTGGGTGACCGCGCCCAGCAAATGGCCCATGCGGTCCGATTCCATCCACAGCGCCAGGTCCAGGGCGGTATTCGGAACGACCTGGAAATAGTTGGTACGGTCAAAGTTGGTGGTCCCGTTCATGCCGGTCGCACCCACCCGGTCGAACGGCTTGAAGTATTCGTCGTCGTAGTTCTCGGTGCCGTTGAACATCAGATGTTCGAACAGGTGGGCGAAACCGCTACGCCCGACCGGCTCGTTCTTCGATCCCACGTGATACCAGACGTTGACTGCCACCACCGGCGCCTTGTCGTCGTGATGGGCAATCACGGTGAGCCCATTGTCCAGCACCCGTTTTTCGTAGTCGATTCCGAGGTTTGCCGTCCCCTGCTCATTGCTCGACTGCGCCGTGGTGCCGGCACCCAGAAGGGCCATTACGACCAAACCCGCGGCCAGCTGAAATCCGAATCGTTTGTTCATTGCCTGATCTGCCTCGTACGTGGATGGTTCAAGATCATAAAATAGAATAACAGGCGTCAGGCAGGCCGCGGACCTTGACCTCAATTTCATCAAATCTCGAGGCCTAGTCCACCATGACCATGCTGCGTTAGCCAGGAAAATCCTGGATGTCGTGGTTTTCCATTCAACAGCGTACCGCCGGTACCGGTTATCCGCTGCAGCGAATATCAGCGGTCACGTTATCCAGGGTCGGCGTGGCATCGGCGGCTTTGTCGAGACGCCACTCCCGAGGCGCGTCCGACCCAACCCAGTTCCATTCACCATCCTGGAAGGAGCCGTTTTTGGAGAGGAATGCGAAGTCAAACCAGCCCGTACGGCCCTCGTTCGTGAAGTGGCCGCGGAACGAGTTGCCATCCCAAAGACCGGCTATGATGCCCTTGTCGCCGTAATCTCCGATTAGAAAGAGGTCGCGCTGTTTGAGCTTGACCTGTCCGAAGCGGGAGTCGTAAGTGCCGTCGAAAGCCTTGCGGGCATTGTCCCTGGTCCGAAGCGACTGGTTGTCCGGACACAGCTCGTGAATATCCTCGATACCGTACAATTGCCCGAGTTTGATCAACAACTCCGATCCGTGTCCAAAACGTGTCCACTCTGTCCGTTCAGTGCACTTGTCGCAGCAGAAACTGGCCCTGGGTTTGTACGACGATTCCATTAAAGCCGCCTCCATGATGGAGGGTCTCTCGGTACTGCACGAAGCTCGCCTGGACCAGGCGTTGCATCGTGTGAGGGCCAGCGGTGCGCGCCGGGTTGTCGATCTCGGCTGCGGCGCGGGCTTGCTGTTGCACCGGCTGGCCAATGAGGAACAGCTCGAACAGGTCGTCGGCCTGGAATCCTGCCCGCACACGCTGGCACAGGCGAGGCAACTGGTGGCAGGTCATTCCCGGCCGCCGTTCCCCCAACTGCAGCTGATCAACGGTTCCTACACCGAATCGCAGCCATCACTGGACGACTTCGATGCTGCGGCAATGGTGGAGACCATCGAACACATCAATCCGGGGAAACTATCGGCCATGGAGCGGGTTGTATTCGAAGAAATGCGCCCGCGGGTCGTTTACGTGACCACGCCGAACAGCGAATACAACTGCCTGTATGGATTGCGTCCCGGAGAGTTCCGCGAATCCGACCACAAGTTCGAGTGGGATCGCGCCCGATTTGGCCAGTGGGCGCAAGGGGTCGCCCAGCGCAACAGTTACCGCGTGGCACTGGAAGGCATCGGCGAAGAAGACCCTGATTTCGGCCCGCCAACCCAGGCGGCATGCTTTTCCCGCATTGACTGAATACTGCTTCGGCAGGTACGTAAGTAGACTGACGCGGGAAGGACTCGTCAGTCCGGAGCGATGCCGATCTGCATGGCGACACGTTCACCCTCACCCGAATCGACTTCGACCGGATCCAGCAGACGCAGGCGCCGTGCGGCGATGCCCCGGCCGGTTTCCGACGCCATGAGCGCCTCCCGGACCGCGGCCGCCCGGGCATTGCCGAGCGCCTTCAGGTCCTCTTCCGTAAGCGGCTGTGCGGCGACGACTTGTTCGGCCAGGTGGTTGCGGTAGGACAGGGCGTCGAAGGTCTCTTCCTCCGGCGAATCCTCGGCTGCCGTGGTGAAGCGTGCCCGCACCTTCTCCAGGGGCGTGTCGGGGTAGTAGTCGGTGAACATCTTTTCGATGGTTTCGCGGGTGGATTCGGCCGAGAGGCTGGGATCGTCGATCTCGCGGTCCAGGCGTTTGCGCAGCTCGTCCATGGCGCTGCGACGCCGCAGTGGCGGGCCGTCGAGCGCCGGGTCGAAGGCGCCGGGGAGTTCCAGGGCCAGTGCCGGGCGCTTTTCGAGGGCCGTGCGAAGCGCGTTGATGCGCTCGCGCATGGGGGGTGTCAGGTCACTGCGGCCGGCCGGGAACTCGACCGTCCCGAGGTCCTCGTCTTCCGCGCCGATGAGGTTCGCAAGAAACCGGAAGGGCGCCTCCACGACCGAGCCGATCGCGTCACCCAGTGCCTGCCGGATAACCTGCCCGAAACCGAACTCCGGTTCATCCATATTTCCGGTCACCGGCAGGTCGAGATCGATCACGTCGTCCTCGTCCTTGAGCAGGGCCAGGGCCATGTCGAGTGGCAGGTCCATCGCATCGGGCGCCTCCATCCGTTCGCCCAGTTCCAGATCCCGCAGGACGAGGTTGTTTTGCCCGTCGAGCTGCCGGTCCCTAATCGTGTAGTCGAGATCGAGATCCATCGTGCCCGACGCGATCCGGCGCCCCGCAAAGCGCACCGTGTAGGCGGAATAATCGGGAACCCGGAGATTGCGGAAGGTCAGCTCGAGGTGCGTCTCGCGCATCGGCTGCCAGGCGTTGATGGTGCCACCAACGCTGGCCAGACCGTAGTCTTCCACCTGTCCTTCCAGTTCCACCCGGGCCGGCTCGGCGGATTCGGAGCTGAGCGTGGTTATTTCTCCGCTCAATGCCTGGATGTAGGTCGAGAACGGCAGCGGCAGCGAGTGATCCGCGAACCGGACGGAACCGTCCGTTACCTCGATGTTCGCAATGGTCATACCGAGCAGAGCGGCACCGTCGCTGCTGCCGCCTTCGGGCGTCGTCTCCGGGTCGATTACCAGCAGCCGGCCGAAATTGGTGGTCCGATCCTCGTGGATCACGATCCGGCCGGACAGGCCTTCGAGCCGGACGGTGTCGGTTTCCAGGCGCTCGTCCCCGAGTCGCAGGTCGAGTCGATCCGTTCGCAGGGTCTTCCAGCCGATGAGTGTGACGTCATCCGAACTCCTGCTGATGCGAAGGATATCGATGCCCGCGCTCCCCAGGAACGCAAGCGGCTCACCCTCGTCCCTGCGGATTGTCCCGTCGAGGTTCAGCGCCCCGCTGTCGATACGGACGATGGCGGTCTGGCGCAGGTACGGCTCGAACGGGGCGAGTGCCATCTCCTCGATGCTTGCCTCGCCTTCGAACGCCGGCGTGGGTAATACCTGCACCCGTCCATCGAAATCGAACGCACCGCCGCGGGCGAACTGCCCGCTCAGTTGCGCGGGAAAACGCGCGCCCGCCGCCAGCGAGAATCCGTCCACCGCGATGGCAATGTCCTGCACCGACAGCCGGGTGCGGGCTGGTTCATCGCCGGCTTCCGCCGACGGGTCACGGAGGTGGTTGGCGAAATGGAAGGTGGCATCCTCCACGCGCAGTTCCTCGACTCGCAGTGTGGGCAGCGGAGCCGGTTCGGCCGGCGCTTCGGCGGAGGCGGCGAACGACTCGACCAGTCGCGTCAGGCGCGTCTCGCCCGAGGCGAAGCGTTCCTCCGCGACCATGAGCCCGTCGAGACCGATCGAGGAAAATGTCCACGCCCTGTTGATCACGCTCGACCACGACAAGTTGGCGGACAGCTGATTCCAGCGGAGCAGGTCGGAATCATCGCCGTCCGACAGCGTCAGGCCGTCTACCCGGAGCGTCAGGGTAAAGGGATTGGTGTGAACCCCGTCGATCTGCAACTCGTGCCCCGAGCGGTCCCGAACCGTGTCGACGGCGACGTACTGGATGATCCAGGGCAGGACAAAGAAACCGACCAGGGTGTAGGCGACGCCCACGACAACCAGCCAGAACCGGACCCGGCGCGGACTAAGCCAGCCCGTCTGCAAGTAGCGGGTGAATCGTCGAAGGGATGTATTGGGCATAGGCGAACCAGGTGGTATCCGACGAGGTTACGTTACAGCCCGGATTGCGGCACGCCCCGATTTGTACAGGAAGTGTAAGCGTCCTATTGCTTGATTTCCAGAAGCATCTCGAGCGGCGCCGTCTGACCCCGTTTATTCATATTAGAGAGCGGCTTCAATCTCGGTAATTGACCGCAAACCCCCTAAACTCCTTCAATACTCCGATCATACCGTTCCTGTTTATGTTCCCGATGCAATTCAAATGCCGTGTTCAGCCGCGTGGATATAGGAAGTATAAGTACCCCATTTCCCGATTTCCAACGGTATCCGGAGCCGCCCGAGCTTGCCGTCTAGGTGAAAACCAGGAGACCCACAGTCTGTAGAACCTTTCGTACAGCGCGACGAGGCCAATTTAGCCGGGAAAATCGTGGGCGTCCTGGTTTTGTAAGCGTTCAGAGGACATCGCGAGCGTGCTGGCTTTTGGCGTCGCATGGACGATGAGTTGCTGTTGGACTTCCAACAACCAGCCTATTCCTCAAATCTATCGCTGAAGATGTAGTCGGTAAAGACCTGAGAACGAATGGCTCTGCCACTGGTATCGCCACCGGACTGGCTATCATCTTGCCAGGCAATGGCGAATCCGCCTTCGACTATCGATGCCACACTTGGCTCCGCCTGAGGTCCGATTACGGTGTCGTTGACCAGAAATACCCCGCCGTCATTTATGTTGTTGGCGTCATAGGCCTGTGCAAACACGGCGGAACTGTCGGCATCTAACGAATCCTGACTGTAGTCCTCCCAGGTTGCGATAAATCCGCCATCGCCAAATGGCGCGACACTGGCATCTTGTTGACTCCCGGTAACCACACCGGCATTGATGACCAATTCGCTACCCAACTTGCTACCCATGGCATCAAAGCGTTGCCCATGGATATCACTGGGCTCTTCATCGTGCGTCCAGATCACAATGAACTCGCCGTTATTCAGCCCCGCGACGTCCACGTCGTCTTGTATGTGCTCGGTCGTCGCATTGGCGAAAAACTCGGGCCCTCGCATCGTTCCGTCAGAATTGAACACTTGTCCGCGCGCCGCCTGGTCGTCGTAGCTGACGGTGGTTTGGATGTAGGTTTCCCAGACCACCACAAAGCCACCGTCGCTCAGGCTGCTTACCGCAGGCCAGCGCTGATCGCCCACCAGGCTGCTGTTGGCAAGAATCTCGCCGCCGCGCTTATCGCCTTCGGCGGAGAAACGCTGAAACCGCACGTCGATTCCGGTGTCATCGAAGTCACGGGTATCACCCCAGACCACGACAAAACCGCCATTCGCCAGGCTGGCAACATCCGGGTTTCTGAGGTTGGCGCCGGCAACGTCGATGAGCAGTTCACCGGTACGCGGCGTGCCATCGGCATCATAGACGCGCAGGCGGATGCTCGCATCACCGTCCGGGCTGCTGGAATCCGGCCATGTTATGACGAACCCCCCATCGTTCAATGCAGCGACCGACGGTGAGTCCTGGTCTCCCTGCGTTGTCGTATTGACCAGGAACTCGGGAATCAGCGTATTGCCGTCGATATCCAGGGCTCTGGCCCGGATCGCGGTGCCACTGGAATCACCCCCGGTCATTGAATCGTCCTCCCACACGGCAACGTAGCCGCCGTTCTGGAGCCCGGCTACATCGGGATACCACTGGTCGTCGGGCGTGGTCGTGTTGACCAACTGCTCGCTGCCGTGCTTGGGCATGGGCAGAAGTGTGGGTTGGGCGACGCCCGATATCGACGTCGCCAGCAAGAGCATCACCGTTACACACCTTGGGAAGAGCCAAGACATTGCTACCTCCGCTAGCGCTATTAACAGTTGGCTTCAAGGCTAACATGCGAGTGACCAGGAAATACAAACGACTCATTTCTCAATCTCCAGCAATCTCGGAGACCGCGCCAGGCCAGCGTTTGAGTCACCCCGGGTTTCCCAAATTTAGGACACCGTGAATTCACACAATAACCGCGACACTCACGTTGTGATGCACCTCGTAAGGCGTC
>NZ_QVMV01000025.1 GCF_003417465.1 Wenzhouxiangella sp. 15190 | reverse complement strand
GCATAAGCCCGGTGACGGTCGGGTCCGAAATTGACCGGCTGCCACGCGTCGCCGGTCAGGTGTGCCGGATGGTCCGGTTGGAGCAGGATGACCCGTTCAGCCAGTTCAGCGCCCAGGGCCGTCTCGACGCGCTCGAGATCGAGATAGGTCACCAGGTTGGGCCAGTTGTCGGCGTCGAGCGAGCGGGCATCGCCAAGTTGGCGCCCCACGCGAGGCGGGTTCACGATGCGGCCGGTGATCTCGAGCGACTCCGATGGCGTCTCGATCTCGGGAAGCGCACCTTGACGATTCGTCAGTGGATGCCAGCCTCTGTTGACCAGCCATGTCCGCGCCGTGTTTTCGGGTTGAAATGGCGTAAACACGTGAACGCCGGGCTGGCCACCGCGGATCTGATTGTCCAGTAGAACATGCCTTGACGGATCGAAACGGCCGGTCGAACGAACGCGAGTGTAGACGGCCTGTTGTCCCGCCGATTCGTCGAGCGTGACTGCACCCGCCTGCTCCCAGGATTCCAGCAGGTTGTGCTTTTCCTCGGCACGATCGAACTGCCAGACTGCCAGGCGCGCACACAGGAGGATGACGAGTAGTGCCGCGAGGTGGGGTAGCCAGCGGAGGATGGGGGACGAAGACCTGATCATGATGCAGCGGCATTATAATCGACCCGACACTCTTCCCGGAGCTTCGCATTGCTCAGCAAAATCCTGATCATCAGCGCATTCCTCGTCATCCTCTATACCCTGGCCTCGAGTTTCTATTTTCTGGTGAGGGATTCAGGAGAGGGTGATCGAACGGTCAAGCGCCTGAGCTGGCGTGTCGGCCTCTCTCTTGGTCTGGTTATTCTGCTGTGGATCGGATTCCAACTGGGATGGATCGAGCCGCAGGGTGTCAACCCGGTGCGGTATCCGGGGGACGGCGGCTGAAACAACGGTGTCGACCGTCAACCGCTGGCGCGAAGTTTCTCGAGGACGTTGTCGGCGTTCGAGACGCGGAACTCGCCCGGACGCTCGATCATCAGGTGCTTGATCACGCCGTCGTTGATGATCATGGCAAAGCGTTGGCAGCGCTTGCCCATCCCGAATCCAGTGGAGTCCATTTCGAGGCCGAGTGCACGCGTGAACTCACCGTTGCCGTCGGCCGCCATCACGATCGTATCCCCCACGCCAGCCGACTTGCCCCAGGCATCCATGACGAATACGTCGTTGACCGCCATGCAGACGATGCGATCGGCTCCGGCGTTCCGGATTTCCCCGGCCCGTTCCACGAATCCGGGCAGGTGGCGTGTCGAGCAGGTTGGCGTGAAGGCGCCCGGAACCGCGAACAGGACCGTTGTGCCCGCCCCGAACATTGTGGTGGTCGACTGGCCGGAAGGGCCTTGTGGTGTCATGACGGTCAGGGTTGCTTCCGGGACCCGGTCCCCGACACTGACGGTCATATTCAGCCGAGGGCGCCATCGATTGCCTTGAGCAATTCCTTCTTGTCGACCGGCTTGGTGATGTAGGCGGCGGCACCCTGGCGCATGCCCCAGATACGGTCGGTTTCCTGATCCTTCGTGGTCACGAAAATGATCGGGATATTGGCGGTCGAGTCTTCCTTGGCGATACGGCGGGTGGCCTGAAAGCCATTGAGGCCGGGCATGACGATGTCCATGAGGATGACATCGGGAATGTGCGCCTTGGCTTGTTCGACACCTTCCTCACCGCTGGAGGCGGTGATCACTTCGTGGCCGCCGCCTTCGACCATCTTTTGCAGGGAGTACAAGTGGGTCTCGGAGTCGTCTACGATCAGAATCTTGGCCATGGGAATCCCTTCTTGACTGTTGTAATGCTCAAGCTCTAACGAAACCATCATACCCGAAACAGGGGTATGAGTCCGCCCTCGAACCGTGCTCAGGACGCCGTGACCTTCACGACGATTCGTCCACGGCCCCGGCCGGCGAGCAGCTGTTCGAAGGCGCCGGAAAGATCGTCGAGATCGACGGTGGGCGCGGCAATTGTCTCGAGGTGGCGAGGACGCCATCCGCTGGCCAGGCGCTCCCACAGTTCCTTGCGGATGGGATAGGGGCAGCCGGCGGAATTGATGCCCAGCAACGTGATGCCGCGGATGATGAAGGGCATGACGGTCGTGTTCAGGCCGATGCCGCCCGCCATCCCGCAGGAAGCGATATTGCCCCAGGGCTTGATCACCCGCGTGAGGCCCGAGAGCATGTCTCCGCCGACATTGTCGAGCGCACCGGCGAACTGTGCCGATGCCAGGGGTGATTCCGGCCAGTAAAGCTCGTGGCGGGAAATGCACTGTTTCGCGCCCAGTTCGTGCAGCCAGTCGAACTCGTCTTCCTTGCCGGAAATGGCGGATACGTCGTATCCGGCGGTTGAGTAGATGTCGATCGCCAGTGAGCCCACACCGCCGCTGGCGCCGGTCACCGCGAGTGCGCCCATCGCGGGTTCCTGGCCGTTGGCTTCCATGCGCCACAGCCCGAGCGCGGCTGTGAATCCGGCCGTACCAAGGACCATGGCCTCATACAGGCTCAGACCTTCGGGCAGGGGCACCAGCCAGTCCGACGGCACACGCAGGTATTCGCTATAGCCGCCGTCGCGCGTCTCCGAAAGTCCGCTGCCGGTAATGACGACCTCGTCGCCTTCGGAGAAGTCAGCGGATTCAGACTGCACCACCGTGCCGGCGGCGTCGATGCCGCCGTTGAGTGGAAACTTGCGCAGGATCTTGCCATTGCCCGTGCCGGCCAGCGCGTCCTTGTAGTTGACGCTGGAGTAAGCGACCCGGATGACGACATCACCCTCGGACTGCTCGTCGATCGACTGCTCGACCAGCTCGGCCCGGTAGCCGTCTTCATCGTCGTTGATGCGGAAGGCCCTGAAAGTGTCTGGGACTGCGTTGCTCATCGTTGCATCCTGCAAGCGTGGTGCCGGGTGGATGAAAGAAAATAGTAAATAGTGAATAGAAAATAGAGGGTTCCGATAGCCGGTGCGCAGTCTTACTGCCCGCCCTCCATTACTATTTTCTATTCTCTTTTTTCTATTTTCTAGGCAATCAGTTGGCCTTGTGAATCGCCCGCTTGTCGACGGCCAGTGCCGCTTCGTGGACGGCTTCCGACAGGGTCGGGTGGGCATGAATGATGCGGGCCAGGTCCTCGCTGGCGCCGGCGAATTCCATGGTTACCACGCATTCGGCGATCAGTTCGGAGGCATTGGGGCCGACGATCTGTACACCGAGTACCCGGTCGGTTTCGGCATCGGCGACTACCTTCACCGATCCGGGAGCATCGCCCAGCGCCAGGCCGCGGCCGGTGGCGGCGAAGGGAAAATTGCCGGCGCGGTATTCGACGCCTTCGTCCTTCAGTTCGGTTTCGGTCTTGCCGACCCAGGCGATTTCCGGATCGGTATAGATCACCCACGGCACGGTCTCGTGGCCGAAATGACCGTGGCCGCCGGCGATGGTCTCGACCACGGCGATCCCTTCCTCGGAGGCTTTATGGGCCAGCATGGGGCCGCGCACCAGGTCGCCGACAGCCCAGACGTTCTCGACCGACGTGCGGCAATGGTCATCGACTTCGATCTGTCCACGATCGGTCAGCTTCACGCCGGAGTCCTCGGCCAGCAGGCCGTCCGTCGCGGCCTTGCGACCGACGGCGACCAACAGTTTGTCGAAGCTTTCGCTTTGCTCGCCGTCCTTGTCTTCATAAGTGACGGTGACTTTTCCGTCCTTGATCTCGGCACCGGATACCTTGGTGCCCAGCCGGATATCGAGACCCTGTTTCTTGAACTCGCGCGCCGCGGCCCGCGACATGTCCTTGTCGATGGCCGGCAGAAATTCTTCCATCGCCTCGAACAGCAGCACGTCGCTGCCCAGGCGCGACCATACGCTGCCCATCTCCAGGCCGATGACGCCGGCGCCGATGACGCCAAGTCGTTCCGGTACTTCGGAAAATTCCAGCGCGCCGATATTGTCGACGATGGTTTCGTTGTCGATCTCGACATTGGGGATCGAAAACGACACCGAACCGGCGGCCAGAAGAATGTGTTTCGCCTTGGCCGTGTACCGATCACCGTCGAGCGGGGAGAGTTCGACTTCGCGGTCGGCCAAAAGCTTGCCGCGTCCGTTGACGAATTCGACCTTGTTGGCCTTCAGGAGCTGGGTGACCCCGCCGGTGAGCTGCTTGACCACGCCGTCCTTGCGTTCGAGCATCTTCTTGACATCGATACTGGCCTTCTCGATCTGGATGCCGTGCTCGGCGTAGTCGTCCTGAACGTGCGCAAAATGCTTGGACGAGTCCAGCAGGGCCTTGGACGGAATGCAGCCGATATTCAGGCAGGTGCCGCCCGGGGCCGGCTTGCCGTCGTCGTTCTGCCGGTCGTCGACCAGCAGCACCTTGAGCTCCAGCTGTGCGGCGCGAATGGCGGCCACATACCCGCCGGGCCCGCCGCCGATAACGATCAGATCGAATTCCTTGTCAGCCATTTGTATTCCTTGATTTGAAACTGCCTATTTGTCCACTGATGAACACAGATACACACAGATTAAAAAGAAAAAATATTGATTAAACAGTTATTAACCTTTTGATATTTCAGTATCTCGAGAAGTTAATTGGTCGTAACCAACTGACTTTGGCGACCGACTTCTTTTATCTGTGTTCATCTGTGTTTATCTGTGGACATAATTCTTTTCTTTATAGACCCAGCAGCATGCGGGCCGGGTCTTCCAGGCCTTCCTTGAGGGCCACCAGGAACTGGACGGCATCCTTGCCGTCGATGATGCGGTGGTCGTAGGACAGGGCGATGTACATCATCGGTCGGATGACGATCTCGCCGTTGATGGCCACCGGGCGTTCCTTGATCGTGTGCATGCCCAGGATCGCCGATTGCGGCATGTTGAGCAGCGGCGTCGACAGCAGCGAGCCGAACACGCCCCCGTTGGTAATGGTGAAGGTGCCGCCCTGGAGATCCTCGAGCTGGATCGTGCCCTTTCGCGCCTTCTCGGCGTAGTCGGCGATGCTCTGTTCGATCTCCGCCAGGCCCATGCGGTGGGCATCCCTGATCACCGGCACGAGCAGCCCCCGGTCGGTGGATACGGCAATACCGATGTCCTGGTAGCCGTGATAGACAATCTCGTCGCCGTCGACCGAGGCGTTGACCACCGGATGCTTCTGCAGCGCCTCGCAGGCGGCCTTGACGAAGAAGGACATGAAGCCGAGCTTGACGCCGTGCTTGTTCTGGAAGTCTTCCTTGTAACGGCTGCGGATGTCCATGACCGCCTTGAGGTCGACCTCGTTGAAGGAGGTCAGGATGGCAGCAGTGTTCTGGGCTTCCTTCATCCGCTCGGCGATTCGTGAGCGAAGCCGCGACATCTTCACGCGCTCTTCCGGGCGCGGACCCGTCGCGCCGCCGGCCATGTGGCTCATCACGTCGCCCTTGGTGACGCGACCGCCGCGGCCGCTGCCCTCGATCTGGCTCGGATCGAGGTCGTTCTCGGCCACCATGCGGCGGGCCGAGGGCGGGAGGTCCTTGTCCGAAGCCTTCGACGGGCCGGACTTCTTCTCATCCTTCCCGTCCTTGTCCCTGGATTTGTCGCCGTCGCCGGAGTCCTTGTCTCCCTTGTCGTCCTTGTCTTCGGACGTCTTCTCGCCGCCATCTTCCTCGGAAGACTCGTCGGACTCCTCCTTGTCGGATTTACTCGGCGCCTCGCCCTCGTCCATCTGACCCAGCACCTGGCCTTCGGTGACGGTTTCGCCTTCCTCGGCACTGATGTCGGAGAGCACGCCGTCTGCCGGGGCCGGCACTTCGAGCACGACCTTGTCGGTTTCCAGGTCGACGATCACCTCGTCTCGCTCGACCCCGTCCCCGGGCTTCTTGTGCCACTTGGCGACGGTGGCGTCCGAAACGGATTCGGGCAGGTTGGGAACTTTGACTTCAACGCTCATGGGTTACTTACTCCGTGAATTTGCCTGGTGTCAGCGCCTCGCCGACCAGGCGCTTTTGTTGTTCGAGGTGGACTTGATAATAGCCGACGGCCGGGGACGAAGATCCGTGACGGCCGACGTAGCCGAGTTGCTGACCATCGCGGATACAGGCCTGCAGATGGTGGCGGATCTGGAACCATGCGCCCTGATTCATGGGCTCTTCCTGGCACCACACGATTTCCGAGGCCTTGCTGTAGCGCGCGATGATTTCCTGTACCTCTTCGCGCGGGAAGGGATAGAGCTGCTCGACGCGAACCAGGGCGACATTGTCGACCTCGTCTTCTTCAAGCTGCTTGGCCAGGTCGAAGTAGACCTTGCCGGCGCAGAAGACGATGCGCTCGACCTTTTTCGGCTTGGGGCTTGCCGGATCGTCGATGACCAGCTGGAAGTGTCCGTTTTCGAGATCGTCGAGCGAAGAGGTCGACAGCTTGTGCCGCAACAGCGATTTCGGCGTCATCACGATCAGCGGCTTGCGGAAGCGTCGCAGCATCTGGCGCCGGAGCATGTGGAACATCTGTGCGGGCAGGGTGGGGACGCAGACCTGGATGTTGGCGCCCGAGCACAATTGCATGAATCGCTCAAGACGGGCCGAGGAATGTTCCGGCCCCTGGCCCTCGTAGCCGTGCGGCAGGAACATGACCAGCCCGCAGAGCCGGCCCCACTTGGCCTCGCCCGAGGCGATGAACTGGTCGATGACGACCTGGGCGCCGTTGACGAAATCGCCGAACTGGGCTTCCCAGATCGTCAGGGTCGACGGCTCGGCCGTGGCGAAACCGTATTCGAAACCGAGCACGGCCTCTTCGGACAACAGCGAATCGATGATCGTCACGCGGCGCGGATCCTCGGGGAACTGCTGCAGCGGCAGCCATGAACTGCCGTCGTTCTGGTTGTGCAGCACGGCATGGCGATGGAAGAAGGTGCCGCGTCCGGAGTCCTGGCCGACCAGGCGCAGACCGTGGCCGGCATCGACCAGGCTGGCATAGGCCATCGTTTCGGCAAAGCCCCAGTCCATGGGAGATTCGCCGGCCGCCATCTCCTTGCGCGAGTCAACGATGCGCTGGACCTGCTTGTGCAGGTTGAATTCCTCGGGCAGCGTGGTCATCCGGTCCGACAATTGACGGATGGTGGCGGCATCCACGCCGGTCGTAACGTCCTCGCGCCAGTCGCCTTCCAGATAGGGATCCCAGTCGACCGTCTCGATGGCTTCCTCTTCGCCGAGGAGGTCTACTACGGGTTCGCCCTTGTCGAGCTTGTCGCGAAAGGCCTTGTTGGCCGCTTCGATATGATCATTGTCGACCAACCCCTCCTTGATCAGAAGGTCGGCGTATTGGCTACGTACCGTGTCGAGCTTGCGGATGACCTCGTACATGCGTGGCTGCGTGGCGGCCGGCTCGTCGGCTTCGTTGTGGCCGAGCCGGCGATAGCAGACCAGGTCGAGCACGACGTCCTTCTTGAACTCGCGTCGGAAGTCGGCCAGGACGCGCGTGGCGAACAGAACGGCCTCGGGATCGTCGCCATTGACGTGCAGGATCGGCGCCTGGACCATCTTGGCGACTTCCGTGCAGTAAAGCGTCGAACGCGCGTCGAGGGGGTTGGAAGTCGTGAATCCGATCTGGTTGTTGACGACGATGTGGAAGGTGCCGCCCACGGCAAAGCCGCGCGCCTGCGACATGTTGAGCAGTTCCATGTTGACGCCCTGGCCGGCGATGGCGGCATCGCCATGGATCAGCACCGGCAGCACCTGCTCACGGCGGTCGTCGCGCAGCCTCGCCTGTCGTGCGCGGGCCGAGCCGGCCACCACCGGATTGACGATTTCCAGGTGCGAGGGATTGAACGCAAGGGCCAGGTGCATGGGGCCGCCCGGCGTGGGTATGTCTGAACTGAAACCCAAGTGGTACTTGACGTCGCCGGTCCGGCCGGGATCGTCGCGGGCAATCTTGCCTTCGAACTCGGCGAACAACTCGCGCGGACTCTTGCCCAGGATGTTGACCAGTACATTGAGCCGGCCGCGGTGCGCCATGCCGATGACCATCTCGCGTACGCCCTGGCTGCCGGTGTGGCGGATGAGCGTGTCGAGCAGCGGGATCATGCTTTCCCCGCCCTCGAGCGAGAAGCGCTTCTGGCCGACGTACTTCGAGTGCAGGTACTTTTCCAGGCCCTCGGCGGCGGCGAGCTTGTCGAGCAGGCGACGACGCTCCTCGGTTTCGGGCGTGTAGTTGCCGCGGGCACCTTCCAGACGCTGTTGCAGCCAGCGGCGCTGGTTGGTGTCGGTAATGTGCATGTACTCGATACCGATGCTGCCGCAGTAGGTTTCGCGGCAGGTCTCGACGATATCCTTGAGGGGGCGATGGTCCGGGCCCGCAAGCGAGCCACTGTGGAATTCGGTATCCAGGTCGGCTTCGCTGAGACTGTGGAAGCCGAGTTCCAGGTCGGGCACCTTGGGTCGTTCGCTGATGCCGAGCGGATCGAGTTCGGCACGTTGGTGGCCACGGACGCGGTAGGCATTGATCAGGCGCAGGACGCCGGCCTGCTTGAAATCCTCGGCTGCGGTGCCGGCGCTGTAATGGCCGTTCGCGGCGAGGGAGCGGAAATGGGCCTCGATCTGGCGGTGGCGGGTTTCGGTGTCGACGGAGTCGGCGAGTTGGGAAAACAGCTTCTGCCAGT
Source organism: Wenzhouxiangella sp. 15190 (assembly GCF_003417465.1). Taxonomy (GTDB): domain Bacteria; phylum Pseudomonadota; class Gammaproteobacteria; order Xanthomonadales; family Wenzhouxiangellaceae; genus Wenzhouxiangella. The sequence goes on along the minus strand of NZ_QVMV01000025.1, from coordinate 23,403 downwards.
TTTCTGGAACGGATTCGGGGTCGTCCAGCCAGGCTTCGTAGAAAGTCTCCACATAATCGGCGTTGCCGCCGGAAAGATGGGAGTTCCGATACTGCTCCTGAAGGAAATCGGTCATGACAAGCGCGGCTCTGTGCCCGGTCAAAGACCGCTGATTATAACGGCGGCAGGCATTTGATTGGGCCGAATATGTCGATATTAGACGTAGCGGTCGATCTCGCGCGCCATCCGGGCCGCGTTGCCGATATAGGTCGACGGCGTCAGTTCCAGCAGTCGGTTCCGGTCGGCCTCGGGAATGTCGAGGCCGGCAATGAATTCCCGGATCCGATCGCGATCGATCCCCCGGCCGCGGGTCAGTGCCTTGAGCTTTTCGTAGGGCTCGGGGACGCCGTACAGTCGCATGACGGTCTGTACCGCCTCGGCCAGCACTTCCCAGGCGCCTTCCAGATCCTCGGCCAGGCGCTGTTCATTCGGGGCGATCCGGTCCAGGCCCTTGAGGATCGATTGCCAGGCCAGCGAGCAGTAGCCGAAAGCCGAGCCCAGCGAGCGCTGCACGGTCGAGTCGGTCAGGTCGCGCTGGAAGCGCGAGATCGGCAGCTTGCCGGCCAGGTGGCCGAGCAGGGCATTGGCCAGGCCCAGGTTGCCTTCGCCGTTCTCGAAGTCGATGGGATTGATCTTGTGCGGCATGGTCGAGGAACCGACTTCGCCTTCGATGAGCTTCTGGCGGAAGTAGCCCAGCGACACGTAACCCCAGGCGTCGCGCGCGAAATCCAGCAGCACCGTGTTGACGCGCATCAGTGCGTGCGAGGCCTCCGCGATCATGTCGTGCGGTTCGATCTGGGTGGTGTAGGGGTTCCAGACCAGCCCCAGATCCTCGATGAAATCGCGCGCCAGGGTCGGCCAGTCGACGTCCGGGCAGGCGGCCATATGGGCGTTGAAATTGCCCACCGCGCCGTTGATCTTGCCGGTGATCTCGACCTGGTCGAGCGCGCGGCGCTGGCGGCGCAGCCGGAAAACCACATTGGCCAGCTCCTTGCCCAGGGTGGTGGGGGAAGCGGTCTGGCCGTGGGTGCGCGAGAGCATCGGCAGTTCGGCGGTTTCCTGTGCCATGGCGGCCAGGCGCCGGTCGACCTGCGCCAGCATCGGGTCGAGCTCCTCGACCACGGCGTGACGAATGATCAGCGCCCACGCGAGGTTGTTGATGTCCTCGGAGGTGCAGGCGAAGTGGATGAATTCCGTGTAGGGCTTCAGGGAGTCGCGTTCAGCCAGTCGTTCCTTCAGCCAGTATTCGACGGCCTTGACGTCGTGGTTGGTGGTCTTCTCGATGGCCTTGATCGCGGCGGCATCGCCATCGCCGAATTCCTCGACCAGGCGATCCAGGAACGCCCGGTCGCCGCGCGAGAGCTCGGGCAGGGCCTTGAAGGCCGGTTCGGCGGCCAGGGCCTGGAACCAGGCGACTTCCACGCGAACGCGGTGGCGGATCAGGCCGGCCTCGGAAGCCAGTCGGCGAAGCCCCGCCAGCTTGCCGGCGTAGCGGCCGTCCAGCGGCGAGAGAGCGGTCAGGGCATGGGTTTCCATCGAATGGTGCAAGTCGTTTCGGGCAATCAGTCATGATACCGCAGCACGATCGCCGGGTTGCCTCGCTTCCGGTTGTTCAATCGGCATCGAGAAAGCGGCGCAACCGATCCGAAGCCTGGTCGATCCTCGCGACGCCGTCGAGATGACCCATCGGGCCGTCCAGGTGCATCAGCGCCGATTCCTTGCCCGCTTCACTGAGCTTGCGATGAACTTCCTCGGCGAGTGCGGGGCGGAGCAGCAGATCGCCGGTCGCCGGCAGGAACAGGTTGCTGGCCTGTACCTTGTCGAGCGCAGTCGAAAGGTCGCCACCGTGACCGGCGACGAACAGTTGGCTGGCACGGGCCAGGTAAAGGACGTGGTTGGCGTCGGAGACCAGCGCGCGCTGCCTGGCCCGCTCCTGTAGCCAGTCGGTGACGGCAAAACCGCCGTCGATGTCCGCCAGCGCTTCGGTGGGGAGGTTGTCGTGTCCGGGGAACTGCAGTTCGAAGAATGCCGGGTTCAGGGCATTGAGCGTGACCAGCATCAGGCTGGTCGTCAAACCGGCGAGTGGGCGTTCGTGGTCGTAGTAGTCACCGCCGCGCCAGTTGGCGTCGAGCCGGATCGGGCGTGCCCAGGTCTCCAGCAGCGCGACCTCCCACGGTCCCATGCCTCCGGCACCGATGACCGAGACCATGCGGTCGACGCGTTCGGGGTACGCGACCGCCCATTCCAGGGCCTGGAAGGAACCCATGGATGCCCCGATGACGGCATGCAGCCGCTCGATGCCGAGCGAATCGAGCAGTCGGCGCTGGACCTCGACGAAATCGCGGATGGTCACGACCGGGAAATCGGTCCCCCAGTGTTCACCGGTTTCCGGGTTGATGCTGGCCGGGCCGGTGGTGATGACATGCTCGTCGTGGACGTTGGCGTTGGCCAGGGTGTCCACGCTGATGACGTAAAAACGCTCGGTGTCGATCGCCTTGCCGGGGCCGATGATGGCATCCCAGTAGCCGGGTTCCGGGTCGTCGGGGTGATAACGGCCGGCGGCGTGCGAGGTGCCGGAGAAAAAGTGGGTGACCAGGATCACATTGGAACGATCCTCGTTGAGCTCGCCGTAGGCCTCCCAGCCCACGCGCACTTCGGGGATGGTCTCGCCGCCGAAGGTGGTGAATTTCTCGGTGACGAACTCCCGTTTGTCGACGATCAGCTCTTCGGCCAGGGCGGGCGTGGAGACAAGCAGGATCGCGAGGAGCAGGTTGCGGATCATGGCCATGGGTGAGTTATCGGGATGAGTGCCCGGCCAGCCTGCCACGGCGAGCGGGCGCCGACCATTGTCCCTTGGTTCAGGGTTCGCTCAGCGATATTGCCGCAGGTAACGCCACTCGAACAGGCGCTTGGCCCAGTGCATGGCGCGCAGGGGCGGCAGCACTCGGTTGGCCTTCTCGCTGCGCGTGACCAGGATGCCGCGATCGTACTGGTCGACGATGCACATCAGTTCGCTCTTGAACGTGGCCTCCACAGGCTTGCCGGCCAGTTCGGCGAGCATGTTCTTCGCCGCCGCCTCGGCCTGCAGGTCGGCCATGTGCGCCTGTTTGGGCATCCATCCCGGGCCCGGGAAGGAGCCGGCGTCGCCAGCGACGTAGACGCGCTCGAAGCCGTCGACACGGCAGTGCCGGTCAGCGCGGATCATCCCGCCGTCCGAGCGGGGCAGCGTTGTTTCGTCGAACCAGTCGTTGCCGGTCATGCCGGGCATGAACAGAATCAGGTCGGCGGCGAAACGCTCGGTTTCGGTTTCCACGCCGTCTTCGCTGAAACGCTTCGGCTTGCGACCGAGGTGAGTGCGAATACCGCGCTTTTGCATTTCCTCGAGCAATCGGTCGACGGCCTTGCCGCCGAGGCGCTGCCCCGGCTTTTCGGCGGGACTGAAGAAATGCAGGGTAAAGCGGTCGCGCCGATCCTGCTTGCGCAGCCAGGTGTCGATGCCGAAAAGAAACTCGAACACCGGCCCGCCGCGCATGGCGGACGGCTCGTTGGGGTTGCCGGCAAAACCGAAGGCAATGGAACCCGATTCCATGGCGTGCAGGCGGTCACGCAGGCGGGTGATTTCCTGCGGTCCGCCGCAGGGCAGGATGCTGTGCTCGATGCCGGGCAGTTTCTTCAGGAACTGACCGCCGCAGGCGATGATCAGTCCGTCGTTGGCGAGTTCGCCGGATTCGGTCCGGACCGTCCGCCCGTCTTCGGACAGGCCGATGGCGTGCGTGGGGTGGTGGGTGACGCGCATGCGCTCGAAGAAACGATCCAGGGGGACGACCAGGTCCTCGGGTTCGCGCTTGCCCGTGGGAATCCAGATTGTGCCGGGATAGTAGACCAGTTCCGCGCGGGGCGAGACCAGGTCGATACCGATTTTCGGATCTGCGTTGCGCAGGTTCCGTACGGCGGTCAGGGCGGCGAAACCCGACCCGATGATGGTCACGCGCGACATGGCAAAGACTCTACTTTTTTTGAGTGCAATCCTATATTAACAAACGCTAATCAACCTGAGTGCATCAACATGTAATCGAGGGTCAGGGTGGCCAGTGCCTGCACACCGGTCTGCATGGCCTTTTCGTTGATCTGGAAATCGGGTGTGTGATGCGGCGCGACCTCATCCAGGGGAATGTCCTCGGGCGCGGCGCCCAGGAAGAAGTACAGGCCCGGCACCTCGCGCTGGAAGTAGGAGAAATCTTCGGCCGCGGTCAGGGCGTCGATGCGAACGGCCTTGTCGCCCGTCACCCGTTGCAGGCTGGGTGCCATAGCTTCGGTCAACTCCGGATCGTTGTAGGTCACCGGGTAGCCGCGCTGGATGTCGACGGTGACTTCCGCGCCCTGGCTGGCGGCGATGTGCTCGGCCGTGCGCCGGATATCGGCGTGGATCCTGTCGCGCATGTCCGGGTCGAGCGTGCGGATGGTGCCGATCAGCTCGGCTTCCTCGGGAATGATGTTGTTGCGCACCCCGGCGCGCACCCGGCCGACGGAAATCACCGCGGCGGCCTTGGTCAGTTCCGTCTGCCGACTGACGATGGTGTTCAGGCCGAGCACGATTTGCGCGGCGGTGGTAATCGGGTCGACGCCGGTCCAGGGCGTGGAGCCGTGCGTCTGGCTGCCGTGGACGGTGATGTTGAACTGGTCGGAAGCGGCCATGGTGCCAGCCGGGCGGTAGCCGATCTGGCCGGCCGGGTCCGGCGCCCAGATATGCTGACCGAAGATCACGTCAACGTCCGGGTCGGAGAGCACGCCTTCGGCGACCATCATTTCCGCACCGCCTTCCTCGCCCGGCGGCGTACCTTCCTCGGCCGGCTGGAAGATGAACTTGACCGTGCCCGGCAGTTCCTCGCGCCGCTCGGCCAGCATCTGCGCCACGCCCATCAGCATCGCCATGTGCGAGTCGTGGCCGCAGGCGTGCGAGACGGGTACTTCTTCCCCCAGATACTCACTGGTGACATCGGGGGAAAAGGGCAGATCGGCGCGCGCGGGCACGGGCAGGGCGTCCATGTCGGCGCGCAGTCCAACCACCGGCCCGGGTTGTCCGCCGCGCAGCACACCCACGACGCCGGTGTGGGCCACGCCGGTGGTTACTTCCATGTCCAGCGAGCGCAGGAATTCGGCCACGGTTTCGGCCGTGTCGAATTCGCGGTTGGATAGTTCGGGGTGGGCGTGGAAATGCCGCCGCCACTCGACCACCTGTTCCTGCATCGATGCGGCGCGTTGATCGATATAGTCGTGCCAGGCATCGGATGAATCCTGTCCCTGGACGGTTGCAGCGAGCAGGAGCGTCGGTGACAAAAGCAGAACGGCAAGCGGTTTGATCATCGGGGATCCTTCATGGGCGAGTGCGGCTCCATTCTTGTCACAGGCGTAGCGGCTGCGCAAGCAGTGGCCTTCACTTGTTTGCATCCGCCGCTTTGAGCCGATCGAGCGTGGCATCCTTTTCGGCCCACAGCCGGTTGATCCAGTCCTGGATGGCATGGCGGAATTCCGGGTCGTTTCGGTAGTCCCGGCCGCGCAGCTGCTCGGGAATGGGCAGCTGGCGCACGTGGACGCGAATCTCGCGAATGCGATTGGCGAACAGGTCGGCCAGGCTGGAGCGCGCGTCGGGATAGGCGATGGTGACGTCGATGAGTGTCTCCAGCGCGTCACCCATGGCGTCGAGCGTGAAGGCGGTACCGCCGGCTCTCGGCTTGAGCAGGTGCTGGTAGGGCGAGCGCTGGGCGTCATGCCTGGCCCGCGTGAAGCGCCTGCCCTCGACGAAGTTGACGATGGCGACGGGAATATGGCGGAACTTCCGGCAAGCGCGGCGTGTGGCGGCGATATCGCGTCCGGCGAGTTCGGGGCGGCGCTCTATCTGCTCGCGGGAGTAACGCTTCATGAAGGGGAAGTCGAGCGCCCACCAGGCCAGCCCCAGCAGCGGTACCCAGATGAGTCGGCTCTTGAGAAAGAAGCGCAGCAGCGGCAATCGGCGGTTGAACAGTTTCTGCAGTACGGGAATGTCGACCCAGCTCTGATGATTGCAAATAACCAGCATCTGCCCCTGCAGGTCCTCATCGGGAAGCCCCTCGACTTCTATGCGCGTGGCGGTCAGATGGTCGAAAAGCCAGGAATTGACATCGATCCAGCTTGCCGCGATCGCTGCCAGAATGCGATCACAGATTGTGGTGACTGCCCTGATCTGGAGGATCAGCTTGAGCAGTGCCACCACGAGCAGGGGGAGAATATGTACCACCGAATTGACGGCCAGCAGCAGGCCGGCAATGACGATGCGCAAGAAGGCGACGAGCTTTTCCAGCATGTGGTTGATTATCTCACGATGCCGGCCCGGATGGATCGGAACGATTGCTACAGACGGTTATAATTGAACGTCTGAATCCGCAGCAAACTGGACAGGCAATCATGAGCGAATTCCGTACCGAAAAGGACAGCATGGGCGAACTGCAGGTGCCCGCCGATGCGCTCTGGGGCGCCCAGACCCAGCGCGCCGTCAATAATTTCCCCGTCAGCGGCCAGCGCATGCCGGCACCGTTCATCCGCGCCCTGGGCCTGATCAAGGCCGCCTGTGCCGAGGCCAACGAGGAGCTAGAGCTGCTCGACGCCGATCGAGCGCGGGCCATCGTCCAGGCTGCCGGGAAGGTTGCCGATAACGAGTTTGACGATCAATTTCCCGTCGACGTCTACCAGACCGGTTCCGGAACCAGCTCGAACATGAACGCCAATGAGGTGATCGCCCATCTGGCCGATCCGGACGGTGAGCTGGGCGTCCACCCCAACGATCATGTCAACATGGGGCAGAGTTCCAACGACGTGATTCCCACCGCGATCCAGGTCAGTGCCTGCCTGATGGCCGCCGAACACCTGCTGCCGGCGCTGCATCATCTGCAAAACACCCTGCGCAAGCGTTCCGAGGCGCTCGACGAAGTCGCCAAGACCGGCCGCACGCACCTGATGGACGCCATGCCGGTCACCCTTGGACAGGAATTGGCCACCTGGGCGTCGCAGATCGACAGCGCCGAGCAACGCATCCGCGATGCGCTCTCGCGCATGCGCTACCTGCCGCAGGGCGGCACGGCCGTGGGCACGGGCATCAATGCACACGAGGAATTCGGCCGCCGTTTCGCCGTGCGGCTGGCCCAGGCGACCGGCTTCGAGTTCGCCTCGGCCGACAACAAGTTCGAGGGCATCGCCAGCCAGGATGCAGCCGTCGAACTGTCCGGTCAGCTCAAGACCACGGCGGTGGCCCTGATGAAGATGGCCAACGATCTGCGCTGGATGAACTCCGGCCCGCTGGCCGGCCTGGGCGAGATCGAGCTCGAGGCATTGCAGCCGGGCAGCTCGATCATGCCGGGCAAGGTCAACCCGGTCATTCCCGAAGCCGTGTGCATGGTGGCCGCGCGCGTTATCGGCAACGACGGTACGATTACCGTGGCCGGGCAGTCGGGGAATTTCCAGCTCAACGTCATGCTGCCAGTGGTTGCCGCCAGCCTGCTCGACAGTCTGAACATCCTGGGCAATGCCGCGCGCCTGCTCGCCGACCGCGCTATTGCCGGATTCAAGGTGCGTGAGGACAAGCTCCAGGAGGCGCTGTCGCGCAATCCAATCCTGGTGACCGCGCTCAACCCCGTCATCGGCTACGAGAAGGGCGCGGCCGCGGCCAAGAAGGCCTATGCCGAGGGACGTCCCATCCTCGATGTGGCCGCCGAGATGACCGATCTGTCGCGCGAGGAACTCGAGGAGCTGCTCGATCCGGTCAAGCTCACGCGCGGCGGACTGTAGTGGGCGACTAGTCTTGCCGCGCAGCTCGCACATCACACCCGCCGGTCATCGCAAGCTGCAGGACGAGCTCAAGTACCTGTGGCAGAAAAAGCGCCCGGCGGTCACCCGGGCGCTTTCGGCCGCGGCCGCCGAAGGCGACCGTTCGGAGAATGCCGAGTACATCTATCGCAAGAAGCAACTGCGTGAGATCGATCGCCGGTTGCGCTACCTCCAGAAGCGCCTCGATGAGGTTCGCCCCGTGCCGCCGCGCGAAGACAGCCCGGACAAGGTTTTCTTTGCCGCCACGGTGACCCTGGCCGAAGTGGACGGCAACAAGGTGCGCTACCGCATCGTCGGTGCCGACGAAACCGATGCCGGGCAGGGCTGGATATCGGTCGATTCCCCGGTTGCCCGCGCTCTGCTGGGCAAGGCCGTGGGCGAAGAGGTCAGCGTGCGCACACCCACGGGAGAGCGGGTGCTCGAGGTGGTCGACGTGGAGTACGGCGAATGAGCGTAGGTCGCGGCCACGTCCGCGACGGACGACTTACGCAGCGTCCGTTCCCCCTCTTGAAACCGTCCACAACGCCCCTATTTCCTTCAACGAGATCGCCGAAAGGGGTCTCATCGAGCCCGGCCTGATACAGGCGGGCATCAACTGAAAACACCGGTTGCTTCTCAAGGAGGATACGGTTATGAATACATTCGATCTTTCACCCCTGTACCGCACGGCCATCGGCTTTGATCGCCTGGCCGACATGTTGTCCAACGCGCAGCGCGTCGACAGCAACGGCTATCCGCCCTACAACATCGAGTCGCTTGGCGAGGATCACTATCGCATCACCATGGCGGTAGCGGGCTTCAGCCGGGATGAACTCGACATCGTGTCCGAGCAGAACACGCTGACGGTATCCGGCAGCAAGTCCGATTCCGCCGAGGATGAAAGTGACGATCGCGAGTTCCTCTATCGCGGTATCGCCAACCGTTCGTTCGAACGGCGCTTCCAGCTTGCCGATCACGTCAAGGTGACCGGTGCCGACCTGGAAAACGGCCTGCTGCACATCGAACTGCAGCGCGAGCTGCCCGAACGCATGAAGCCGCGCAAGATCGAGATCGGCAGCGGCGATGCCCGCGTGATCGACAGCGGCGAAAAGCAGTCCGCCGAGGCTGCCTGAGCCGACTTGCGATCGCCGTGACCGACACGGACGGGGGCGTCTTCGGACGCCCCTTTTTTGTGTAGCATAAACGGCCATGACCATTCCCCGATCGACCAGCCATCCGGTCTGGCTCAACCTCTACCCCATTTATCAGTGGCTCGTGTATGTGCCGCTGGCGGTTCTGACTACGCTGGTGGGGGCCCTTCTCGCCGTGCCGCTTGCGCTGCTGGTTTCGCCCCGCGTGGCCAATCTCTATGTAGCCGTGCCCTGGGGAAAGATCCTGGGCTGGCTGGTGCCGGTGCGCGTGGAAGTCGAGGGCCTCGAGCGGATCGAGCCGGACCGGAGTTATGTGGTCGTGGCCAATCACCAGAGCCAGTTCGACATTCCCGTGGTCTACGGCTGGATCGGGCTGGACCTGCGCTGGGTGGCCAAGGCGGAGCTCAGCCGGATTCCCTTCGTGGCAGCCGGATGCCGCGCGATCGGGCATATCTTCATCGACCGGTCGGATCCCGACCAGTCCAGAACGGCGATCAACCGCGCTGTCGGACGCCTGAAGCCCGGTACGGGCCTGATGTTCTTCGCTGAAGGAACACGCAGCCGGACCGGCGAGTTGTTGCCCTTCAAGAAGGGTGCTTTCCGCGTGGCCGTCGACCAGCAGTTGCCGATTCTGCCGGTGACGGTTGTGGACACGCGTGAAATCCTGCCGGCGAAGAGCCTCCGCATTCGACCGGGCCGGGTCAGGATGATCATTCATCCGCCCCTGGAGACTGCGGGCCTGGGCCCTGGGAAAACCGGTGAATTGTGCCGCCGATGTCACGCCACCGTCGCCAGCGCTCTGCCTCAAGGCAGCGCTTCCTGATGCACCTGCACCGGCCGGATCCCGCCTACACCGGATCGGACCGCGCGCGCCACAACTTCTGGCTGGCCATGCGCCTGACCGCCGGCTTCATCGCCGTGATGTGGGCGGTGTTTCTGTTCGACGTCCTGACCGGCCTGGAACTGGCCCGCTTCGGGTTGCGTCCGCGAGACAGCATGGGGCTGCTCGGCCTGGTGACGACCCCGCTGCTGCACGCACACCTGGGACATATCGCGTCCAACACCGTGCCGCTGTTCATTGGCGGGGTGGCCATTCTGTTTCTCTATCCCAACTCCGCGCTCAAGGCGCTGCCGGTCATGTACGTCGGAAGCGCGGCCGTGGCCTGGGTATTCGCCAGGCCGAACCTGCACATCGGTGCCAGCGGCCTGGTCTATGCCATGCTGGCCTTTGTCTTCGTCTCCGGCGTCCTCAAACGGGATTTGCGATCGGTCGGCGTGTCACTCCTGATCTGGTTCCTGTACGGGTCCATGGTCTGGGGCGTCTTGCCGGTCGACAGCTCGAGCAGTTGGGAGTTGCACGCCAGCGGGGCGATCATCGGCGTCATTCTCGCCTTCGTCTTCCGGCACCAGGATCTTCCGCCGGTCAAGCGTTACGACTGGGAGTGGGAGGAGGAGTTTCCGGACGAGGTTGATGACGAGCGTGATCGTCGCCCCGGCGACCCCTGGCCCTGATCAAACGGAGGTTCAAGTAATGGTCCGAAAGTTGTTCGGAATCCTTTTGGCGATGGTCATCGCCCTGATCGTCATTGGCTTCATGCTGCCGGCAAGTGTGACGATCGAGCGCACTCGCGTGATCGATCATTCCCGCGAGGTGGTCTTCGAGGCCCTGCGCGATTTCCGGCACTTCACGCAGTGGGCGCCCTGGCTTGCGCGTCAGCCCGAGATGAGCTGGCGACTGGAGGGGCCGCCGCAGGGCGTGGGTGCCGCGCTGGCCTGGAAGGAAACGCCCGAAGCCAACGAAAGCCGCATGTGGATCGTGAATGTCGATGACCCCCGTCGCATCGACATGAAACTGGAACTGAGCGGGAACGAGGCCGATAGCTGGTTCGGGGTGGCCGAGGGCCAGGGCGGTGTCGAGGTCACCTGGGGGATGCGGATCGAATTCGGTGCCCTCGATCTCGTGGGGCGCTATGTCGGACTGATATTGCCGGGCCTGGTGGGCAGCGACTACCGCGAGGGGCTGGAACGATTGGACGAATATCTGTCGCGTTCGCCGGGACGCGTGCCCGAGTTGCCCGAAGATCTGGATACGGACGCAGGAGAATGAATCGGGTACCGCAACTGCATGTACTCGGTTGCGGCCGTGCAGCCCGGGCGGTGGCGCGCCGCCTGATCCGGACCGGGAGGGTCCGGCCGGGCCTGGTCGTCAACCGCAGCCTGGAAAGCGCACGGGCGGCCGTCGAGTTCCTGGGGGCGGGAGAAGCCGTCGAGTGCCTCGACGAGCGCATCGCCGAGGGCTGGTTGATGCTGGGCCTGCCCGACGGCGTGTTGGCCCAGACATCTCACGAACTCCTTCGGCAGCTTCCGGCCGCGCCGGCGCTTGTCTTTCATCTTTCCGGCTCGATCGAGGCGGCGGTGCTGAATGTCCCCGGCACCCCCGCTGCGGCCGTGCACCCCGTTCGCGCCTTCTCCGATCCCGAATCGGCCGCCGCAAACTTCGACGGCACCTGGTGCGTGGCCGAGGGGCACGAAAAAGCGCTTGATTGCCTGCGGCCAGTGTTCGAGGCCGCCGGGGGACGATGGCTTGGCTTTGCCGCCGCCGACAAGGCGGCCTGGCATGCATCCACGGTGGCGGCCAGCAACTTCCTGGTCACCATCCAGGATATGGCACGGGAATTGGCCGGTCGGGCCGGCCTGCCCGAGGCGCAGGCCATTCAGGTGCTGTGCGACCTGCAGCAGGGTACGCTCGAGAGTCTGCGCGAAAGGTGCCCGAGCGAAGTTCTGACCGGGCCGATCGAGCGCGGCGACGAAACGGCCTGTCGTCGAATTGTCGAGGCTGCGGCTGCACTTGAACCGGGACAGGCCCGGCTGTTCTCGGAACTCGGCCACGCCACGCTGGCCCTGGCGAGGGAGAAGCGCGGGCCGCTTGACGTAGACGAAAGCCTGGAAAGCCTGTTTGCGAGTTTTGGAAAACGGCAACCATCTACCAGCGACTGAAATCGACGTCTTCGATCGCCGTTTTCCAGTCGTCCGCGCGGGCGGGTTCTGAAACCCCGCGAGCGACGGCGGCCTGAAACAACTCCCCGGAGAGCATGCGCACGCCCAGGCGTTCCAGGTGGGGGTTCCAGAGCTGGCAGTCGCAGAGCAGGAAATGCCATTCCGACAGCGCGCGCATCAGCATGGCCAGTGCGATCTTGGAGGCATCCCGGCGCCGGTGGAACTTAGATTCGGCAAAAAAGATGCGACCGATGGCCACGCCGTACAGTCCGCCGATGAGTTCGTCTGATTCCGCGTCGCGGATTTCGATGCTGTGGGCATGACCGAGGGCATGCAGGCGCCCGTAGGCGGCCCGCATTTGAGGGGTGATCCAGGTGCTGTCCTGCTCGTGGCGCGGCGCGGCGCAGGCGGCGACGACCTCGTCGAAGGCGCGGTCGGCAGTAACCCGGAATCGCCCCTGGCGAAGTGTCCGCCGGAATCGCCGCGACAGGTGCATGCCGCCGGGGAGCATGACCGCCCGCGGCTCCGGCGACCACCACAGGACCGGCCCCGGCGCCTCGTACCAGGGAAAGATTCCCTGCCGGTAGGCATTGAGCAGTCGGGTGGGGTGCAAGTCGCCGCCCCAGGCCAGCAGCCCGTCTTCGCGCGGATTCGCCAGGGGGTCGGGGAAGGGGCTTTCGGGTGAATCACCCAGTTGCGGGACAGGCGCCTCCATCACTTGAAGGGGTCCAAGGCGTCGAGCTGCTGGCGGCGACGATTCAGAAAGTCGGCTTCCGCCTCGAGCCAGCGGCGAATGCCCTCGCGCAGGCCGGGGTGGCGGATGTAGTGGAACGATCGTGTTTTCCGTGGCAGGAAGCCGCGCCGGATCTTGTGCTCGCCCTGGGCGCCGGGTTCGAACCACGCCAGGCCTTCGGCGATGCAGTAGTCGATGCCCTGGTAGTAGCAGGCCTCGAAATGTACGTCGCGGGTCTCGACCAGGCTGCCCCAGTAGCGGCCGTACAGGCGTGTTTCGTCGCGCCAGAACACCGCGCAGGCAAGATCCTCACCCCCGTGCTCGGCGATGCACACGAGAAACTGTTCCCCGAATCGTGAAGCGGCCAGGTTAAAGAATTCGCGATTGAGCGAAGGCAGGTTGCCGTAGAGGGCGAACGTCGTCTGGTAGCAACGATCGACCAGGTCGAGCTCGGCCTCGTCGAGATTGCTCCCGTCGCGCCAGCGAAAGCGCCAGCCCTCGGCGTGAACCCGTTTGCGTTCGGCGCGGATGTTCTTGCGCGGCTTGCGGCGCAAGCGGGAGAGAAAGTCGTCGAAGTCGCGGTAGCCGTGGTTGCGCCAGTGATACTGCCAATCGAAGCGCTCCAGCCATCCGGCTTCGCGCAGCACGGCCGCGTCGGCCTCGTTGCAGAAGTTGGCCCCGGCCGACCACAGGCCCAGTTCCTCGACTCGTTCTTCCATGTGCCGGACGAGGCGAAAAGCGTTCTCTGGGCGGGACTCGGCGCCGAGCAAACGCGGGCCGGTCACCGGATTGAACGGTGCGGCGACCAGCAGCTTGGGATACCAGGCCATCCCGGCCTGATGCGAGGCATTGGCCCAGGCGAAGTCGAAGACGAATTCACCGTGGGAATGATCCTTCAGCCAGGCGGGCGCTGCGCAGACCAGGTCGCCGTTTTCGAACTCGGTCAGGGGGAAAGGGCGCCAGCCCGTCGAGTCACCGACGCAGCCGGCGTCTTCGGCACTGGCCAGAAAGCGCCAGTCGACGAACGGCCCGGTCGGGCACAGGCCGTTCCAGGCCGTTTCGTCGAGATCCGAAAACGGCCTTTCCAGTTCGATCGGGTCAGTCCTGTTGCTCGTCAAGGTAGCGTTCGGCGTCCAGGGCGGCCATGCAGCCGAAGCCGGCCGAGGTGACCGCCTGGCGGTAAACGTGGTCGGCCACGTCACCGGCGGCGAACACCCCGGGTACGGAGGTGGCCGTGGCCATGCCGTTCTGGCCGGTGCGGATGTGGATGTAGCCGTTGCTCATCTCCAGCTGGCCTTCGAAGATCTTCGTGTTGGGATCGTGGCCGATGGCGATGAAGACACCGTCGAGGTCGACGTCGCTCGTTTCGTTCGACTGGACATGCTTGATGCGCATGCCGGTCACGCCATCGTCGTCGCCGAGCACTTCGTCGAGCACATGATTCCAGCGAATCTCGACCTTGCCTTCGGCTTCCTTCTGGAACAGCCGCTCCTGCAGGATTTTCTCGGCGCGCAGCTCCTCGCGGCGATGGACCAGGGTGACCTTGCTGGCGATGTTGGCCAGGTAGAGGGCTTCTTCGACGGCCGTGTTGCCACCGCCGATGACCGCGACCGGCTTGTTGCGGTAGAAAAAGCCGTCACAGGTCGCGCAGGCCGATACGCCCCGGCCCTTGAAAGCCTCTTCGGAGGGCAGACCCAGATAGCGGGCCGATGCGCCGGTGGCGATGACCAGGCTGTCGCAGGTATAAACGCCGCTGTCGCCCTCGAGCCGATACGGCTTCTTTGCCAGGTCGGCGGTATGGATGTGATCGAAGACGATCTCGGTATCGAAGGCCTCGGCGTGGGCCCCCATCTGCTGCATCAATTCCGGCCCTTGCAGGTCGGGATAGCTGCCGGGCCAGTTCTCCACGTCGGTGGTGGTGGTCAACTGGCCGCCCTGTTCGATACCGGTGATCACCGCCGGTTGCAGGTTGGCGCGGGCGGCATAGATTGCCGCCGTGTAGCCGGCGGGGCCGGAGCCGAGGATCAGCAGCCGGAAATGACGAGGGTCGGACATGTATAATTTCTCCGTTTCGGGCCGGGCGGTTCAAAGGCACAAACGTGTGGTCGCCCACCCCTCAATCCAAGGCGGGCCGGTCGTCGATCGGCCCTTTTATTCTGGCAGTTTTCAAGGAGCACGAGGATGCGAATCGGAATTCCCCGCGAGATCAAGACACTGGAAGGGCGCGTGGCCCTGGTGCCGGCGGCCTGCGGCGACCTGGTCCAGGCCGGGCACGACGTCTTCATCGAGGCCGGGGCAGGCAGCAAGAGTGGATTTTCCGATGAGGATTTCCAGCAGGTCGGGGTCGAGGTATTGCCGGATGCCGAGGCGCTCTATGGCAAGAGTGAACTGGTGGTCAAGGTCAAGGAACCGATCGAGGGCGATCTGCAGTATCTGCGTTCCGATCACCAGCTGTTCTGCTATCTGCACCTGGCGGCCGAACCCAAGCTGACCGATCGCCTGCTCGACATCGGCCTGACCGGCGTGGCCTTCGAGACGGTCGAGGAAGACGACGGTTCACTGCCGCTGCTCGCGCCCATGAGCAATATCGCCGGACGCATCGGCGTGCAGGTGGGTACCCATCTGTTGCACCAGCCCGAGGGCGGACGTGGTGTCTTGCTGGGCGGCCTGCCCGCCGCTGATCGCGGGCACGTGGTCGTGCTCGGCGCCGGCGCTGCCGGCGGAAACGCCGCACGCCTGGCTGCATCCTCGGGGGCGCGCGTGACGGTCTTCGACAAGCGCCAGGACCGCCTGGCCGAAATGATGGCCATCGGTCCCAACGTCACGGCGCTGTACCCCTATGGCGATACCGTGGCCGATTTCGTATCCAAGGCGGACCTCGTCATCGGCGCGGTGCTGATTACCGGGGCACGTGCGCCGCACGTGATTTCGCGCGAGATGATCTCGTCGATGAACGAGGGCGCGGTCGTCGTCGACATTTCCGTCGACCAGGGCGGCTGCGTGGAAACCACGCGCCCGACCACCTATGCCGATCCCACCTACCAGGTAGACGGCGTGACGCATTTCGCCGTCACCAACATGCCGGGGGCGGTGCCGCGGACTTCGAGCCAGGCGCTGTCAGCGGCGATCCTGCCGTATGTCCAGCGTATGGCGCGGCCTGACTGGGAAGCGATGGAACCGTTGGCCCGTGGGGTGAATGTGCGAAAAGGCGAACTTGTACATCCGGCTCTGAAAAAAGCATAATCAACAATTTAAGCGGGAAAATTAATGCAGGGTAGCAAGTGAGCCCACGCGCGAAGAAGAGCGAGAAGGTGGATGAATCCGCGCTGGCCATGAAGCGGCGTATATCGGAGGCGCTGTTCCTGCTGATTCTGGTCGCCGCCGTCTACCTGCTGCTGTGCCTGATCAGCCACGATCCGTCGGATCCAGGCTGGTCGCGCGCGGGGGGTGATTCCGATATCGACAATCTCGGCGGCGCCTTCGGCGCCTGGCTCGCCGATCTCTTCCTGGTGCTGTTCGGCTACATGGCCTATGCCGCACCGCTGTTGATCGGCTTTGCCGGATTCCGCGTACTCAGCGAGCGGGCAGAGCCGGCCGGACTGGCCGAGTGGTCGGTGCGCACGGCGGGCCTGTTGCTGGCGGTTCTGGCCGGTTGCATGTTGCTGTCGATGCAGGCCCCCTATGCCGGCAGTCATTCCGGCGGCGGTGTCATCGGCGACGTACTTTCCGAACCCATGGTGTCGACCATGGGCCTGACCGGCGGCGTGCTGATCTGCCTGAGTATTTTCCTGGGCGGCATCACCCTGTTCACCGGCCTGTCATGGATCGACGTGGTCGACCGAACCGGGCGTTTCGCAATGGCCGCCCTCGACTGGACGATCAAGAAGATCGCCCGGGGCCGCGACTGGTTCGCCGGTCGGCGGGCGCGGGCCGAGCGCGAGGAGGTGCGCAAGCGCGATTCGA
Organism: Wenzhouxiangella sp. 15190; assembly: GCF_003417465.1. GTDB lineage: Bacteria > Pseudomonadota > Gammaproteobacteria > Xanthomonadales > Wenzhouxiangellaceae > Wenzhouxiangella. Next base: position 6,684 of record NZ_QVMV01000025.1, on the reverse strand, counting down.
TCAAGCGCAAGTCGCGCAAGGAAGTGCGGATCGAACCGCGAGTGGAGCCGCAGCTCGACAAGCCGGCCGAGAAGAAGGTGCGCCAGCAGCCCTTGTTCAAGAACCTCTCGCCCGGGGAATTGCCGCCCCTGGAACTGCTCGACGAAGCGCCCGCCAAGAAGTCCGGTTACTCCGAAGAAGCGCTCAAGGCCATGAGTCGCCAGGTCGAGCTCAAGCTGGCCGACTTCGGCGTGGAAGTGGAAGTGGTGGCCGTACATCCCGGCCCGGTGATCACGCGTTTCGAGTTGCAGCCGGCGCCGGGCGTGAAGGGTGCCCAGGTTTCCAATCTCTCCAAGGATCTGGCGCGTGGGCTGAGCGTGATATCGGTGCGCGTGGTCGACGTCATTCCCGGAAAGAGCGTTATCGGGCTGGAAATTCCCAACCAGAACCGCGAGATCGTCTACCTGCGCGAGATTCTGGATTCGGAGGCCTACGCGAGATCGAATTCGCCCCTGACGCTGGGGCTCGGCAAGAGCATCGCCGGCAAGCCCATGGTCACCGACCTGTCGCGCATGCCGCACCTGCTGGTGGCCGGGACCACCGGGTCGGGCAAGTCGGTGGCGATCAACGCCATGATCCTGAGCCTGCTCTACAAGGCCACCCCGGATCAGGTGCGTCTGATCATGATCGACCCCAAGATGCTGGAACTGTCGGTCTACGAGGGCATCCAGCACCTGCTCACGCCGGTCGTGACCGACATGAAGGATGCCGCCAATGCGCTGCGCTGGTGCGTGGCCGAAATGGAGCGCCGTTACAAGCTGATGGCCTCGGTGGGCGTGCGCAACCTGGCCGGCTACAACCGCAAGGTCAAGGAAGCCGCCGACAAGGGCAAGCCCATTCCCGATCCGCTGGCCGAGCCCTCCGAGCTGGCCGAGGGCGAAGAAAAGCCCGTGCTGGAGATGTTGCCCTACATCGTCGTCGTGGTCGACGAGTTCGCCGACCTGATGATGATCGTGGGCAAGAAGATCGAGCAGCTCATCGCACGTCTCGCCCAGAAGGCGAGGGCTTCGGGTATCCATCTGATCCTGGCCACGCAGCGCCCCTCGGTGGACGTCATCACCGGCCTGATCAAGGCCAATATTCCCACCCGCATGGCCTTCCAGGTCTCTTCCCGGGTGGATTCGCGCACCATTCTCGACCAGCAGGGCGCCGAGCAGCTGCTCGGCCACGGCGACATGCTCTACCTGCCGCCGGGCTCGGGATTGCCGGAGCGCATTCACGGCGCTTTCGTCGACGACCACGAGGTGCATGCCGTGGCCGAATCGCTCAAGCAGCAGGGCCCTCCGGACTATCTCGACGAGGTGCTCGACGAAACCCAGACCATGGCGAATGGCCAGCAGATCGGAGCGACCGGCCTGCCCGAGGGCGGCAGCGGCGATTCCGAGGACGAACTCTACGACAAGGCGGTGGCTTACGTACTGGAAAGCCGGCGCGCGTCGATTTCGAGTGTCCAGCGCCATCTGCGCATCGGTTACAACCGGGCGGCCCGTCTGATCGAGGACATGGAAGCCCAGGGGGTGGTCAGTCCGCCCGAGCACAACGGCCAGCGCGAAGTGCTGGCGCCCAAGCCGCCGCCGCGCGACTGAGTCAGCGCAGGTTCAGCGTGGCCGAAGCACACTCGTACTCCAGACGCTGCGAAGGAGAACTCACGACATGATCATGGACTGGCTGGCCGCCCTGTTGCTTGCGGTATCCACATCCGGTGCGCCGCAGGACGGACGCGCCCAGCTCGATGCCTTCGCCGAGGACCTGGAAACCCTGTCGGGGCGCTTCGAGCAGGTGACCGTCGACGCCGACGGCCGGGTAACGGAAGAATCATCGGGTGAGCTTTATTACGCCCGGCCCGATCGCTTCCGCTGGAGCTATGGAGAGCCGTTTCCGCAGGAAATCGTTGCCGACGGCGAGCAACTCTGGCACTACGACATATCCCTCGAGCAGGTCACGGTTCGCGAACAGCCCGGTGCCGCGGAATCGCCCTTGCTGGTCCTGACCCGGCCCGAGCTGCTCGATCGCTTCTATCGGGTCACGGACTCCGGCAGCGAGGTGATCGAGTTCGAGCCGCTCGAGGACGGAACCGACATCGTCCAGGGCAGGCTCTACTTCCGCGACGGCCTGCCGCGGCAACTCGAACTGGAAGACGATTTCGGGCAGCTTACGCGCCTGCGTCTGCTCGAGCTCGAACGCAATCCGGAAATCAGCCGCGACGTCTTCGAATTCACGGTGCCGGACGGCGTGGACGTACTCGAGGGCTACTGAGGGCCTTAACGGCGCCGATCGGGGTCGCGATTCCGGGCCTCGAATGCCGCGGAATTCGGCCGGGTTCCGAGGATGGGGCCATTGAGGGGGGAGTAGCGATCATTACCGGGATTGCCGGGTCGGGCATCTTGTTCGTTGCGCCGGTTGCGCTGGTCGGAAAGCCGGTCGTCGATGTCTTGCGGGATGGGCCAGGGGACGTAGACTTTCTCCACCTGATCGTTCGCAGTCCGTGCCGAAGGGGGTGCGGACGGACGGCGCTTGCGCTCACGCCTGGCGAGGCGCTCCCGCCGTTCCCGGAGAAAGGCCTGTGTGGCCTCGGCCAGTGCTGACAGGTTTTCGTCGGGCGTGACGAAACTGACGCCCTGGCCGTCGGCATGAAGCGTCTGGTTCGAACCGCAGGGGCGGTCGGAGAAGGCGACGACGCCGTCGGATTCGCAACGATAGATCTGTGCAGCCGCGGGCAGGGCGAATAGAACGAAGGCGGCCGGGATCATGATCCGGTGTTTCATGCCCTGTCTCCGTCAGCCATCGCCGGCAAGCGGCGCAAACGCTTACACATCGGGTCGATCGAAGGACTCCGCCGATTCCTCGTCTTCGGGGTGCGTCAGGATCTCGACGGACTGGCGTGCCTGGTCGAGCATCTCGTGGCAGTGCTTCGACAGCTCGATCCCGCGTTTGAAACGTTCGAGTGATTCGGCCAGGCTCAATTCGCCCGACTCGAGCGCTTCGACCAGACCTTCCAGTTCTTCCAGCGATGCCTCGAAATCCGGTTTCTTGTCGGACGAGTCCCTGTTGGATGTCTCTTCCTTGCTCATGCGCCCGATTCTAACCCAGCCGTGACAATACGACGTGACCCCGGCGTCCAGTGCAGGCACTGATTCCGTCGACGCAGAAGGTGTTCGAACTCGGCCGTTCGCCAGCGCGTGCCGAGCGCGACAAGCTGGCCGTCCAGCCACACTCGGGGCCATTGATCGCGTTGCCACGGCGGGACACCGATATTCGCCAGCAGGCGCTTGCAGGGACGGTGATGGGCGTCACCGGCCGGTTTGAGCGACTGGCCCTTTCGTCCGGCGCAAACCTCGAGTTCGAGCGGCGAATCGGCCGGACCGACCAGTTCGAGTCGGCCGAGACCGTCGGGCAGGCTGAGCGGCTGGCGGCCGTCCCACTGCAAACACCAGTCGGCGGGAGGCCCCTGTTCGGGCTCGAGCCAGAGCCGGTTGGCCCAGTGGCGCAGGATATGCGCATTCCAGCGCAATTCGGGGCAGCGGTCATTCTCGGCCGTCGAGACCTGCTCCAGGAATTCATCCAGGCGTTGGCCGGGCGGCGGCTGGACAGCGTTGCGAATACACCAGGCCCGGATGACCGCAGCCCGGTAGTAGGTGCTGTCATCGGCCAGCCGGTCGAGATCCAGTGGATCACCGGTCGTGCCCGCTTGCGCCAGATCTAGCGCCACCCGGTCGGCGACGAAGTCGGCGGCACCGCGGCACAGACGGGCGGATCGCCGCAGGGCGGCATCCACGCCCGGCCAGCGTTCGCGCAGCGCAGGAAGCACCTCGTGACGCAGGTAATTGCGGTCGAAACCGGGCCAGTCGTTGGCCGGATCGCGGAGACAGTCGAGTCGATGACGCTGGAGCCAGCCTTCGATGTCGGATCGCGGCCATTCGATCAGGGGACGGGCAAGCCAGCCACGGCCGAAGCGGCGGACGGCCGGAATGCCCGCCAGCCCATCGGGTCCGGCGCCCCTGAGCAGACGCAACAGCACCGTCTCGCTCTGGTCGTCGGCGTGGTGTGCCGTTACAAGCACATCTTCGGGGCCGATCTGGTTCTCGAGCGCGATATATCGGGCATCGCGGGCAGCCGCCTCGGGACCGCGACCGGCTCCAACCGTCACCCGAACGATCTCGCACTCGACGCCCAAACTCGCGGCGATGTCGACAGCCCGTTTCGCCCGTTCACGGCTCCCGGTGTCCAGCCCGTGGTCGACGTGAACACAGACGACCTCACGTTCGATGGTCGATACGATCAACTGGTGCAGCAGGCAGACCGAATCCGGGCCACCGCTGAAAGCCACGACCACGCGGTTGCAGCCGGGCAGGTTCTCGGGATGAATGCGCTCGGCCGGCATGGCCGCAGGGGTACGCTACTGCTGCTCGAACGCCCCGTGCGCCATCAGTCGCTGGTAGCGTTCGGAGAGCAGTGTTTCGACAGGCTGATTGGCGAGGTGGTCGATCTGCGCGACGATGGTCTCGCGAATTCTGACGGCGACTTCGTGCGGCGAGCGGTGCGCGCCGCCGGCGGGTTCCTTGATGACCTTGTCGATGAGCTTGAGTTTCTTGAGCTTGCTGGCCGTCAGGCTCATGGCCTCGGCCGCCACCGGCGCCTTGTCGGCACTCTTCCACAGGATCGAGGCGCAGCCCTCGGGCGAGATGACCGAGTAGATGCTGTACTGCAGCATGCTGGTACGGTCGCCCACACCGATGGCCAGGGCACCTCCGGAGCCACCTTCGCCGATGACGAAGCAGATGATCGGTACCGGCAGGCGCGACATCACGGACAGATTGCGAGCGATCGCCTCGGACTGACCACGTTCTTCCGCGCCCACGCCGGGGTAGGCGCCGGGTGTGTCGATGAAGGTGACGACGGGCATGCCGAAGCGGGCGGCCATCTCCATCAATCGCTGGGCCTTGCGGTAGCCTTCCGGGCGCGGCATGCCGAAGTTGCGATAGACCTTCTCGCGCGTATCGCGTCCCTTCTGGTGGCCGATCAGCATCACGCTGAGCCCATCGAGCATGGCCGGGCCGCCGACGATGGCATGGTCGTCGGCAAAGTGCCGGTCGCCGTGCAGTTCCTCGAAGCGGTCGAAGACCATCGGCACGTAGTCGAGCGTGTACGGACGCTGCGGATGGCGCGCCAATTGCGAGATCTGCCAGTCGCTCAATTCCGAAAAGATCGTTTCCGTACGATCCCGGCACTTTTGCTCGAGGCGCTGGATTTCTTCCTCGAGGTTCATCGAGACGCCGGAACCGACGTTTCTCAGCTCGCGGATCTTGGCCTCGAGCTCGGCGATGGGTTGTTCGAAATCGAGATAGTTGGGATTCATTACAGTCGTCGGTACCGGCCGCTGATCAATGAATGAGTATAACGTTCCCGTCAGGAGGGATGAACCCCGACGGCGACGGGACCTTTCGGAATCCGGCCGATCTCGAAATGGGCCAGGGCCCAGTCCAGCTGGGCTTCGAGTGACCGGGCGCCGGTCGGCGGCTCGTGACCCAGGGCTCGAAGGGCCAGTCGCAGTGCTTCACCGTACGGACGAGCGACGACCGGATCGTCCTCGTCCGACTTGCTGAGCTTGCGGCCGTTTCCGTCGGTGACGAGCGGAAGATGCATCCAGCCGGGCGGCCTCAGACCGAGTCGGTGGTAGACCAGGAGCTGTCTTGGCGTTGAATCGATCAAGTCCGCGCCGCGAACCACTTCGGTGATGCCGGCGGCTGCATCGTCGACGACCACGGCCAGCTGGTAGGCGATCAGCCCGTCGCCGCGCCGGACGATGAAGTCGCCGCCGATGCGGCCGGGATGATCGCAGTACTCGCCCTGGATGGCGTCGATGAAGCACTCGACTTCGGCATTGTCGGTACGCATGCGCACGCTACGCGGCTTGCGGCCCGGGGGGAGTCCGTCCCGGCAGGTGCCGGGATAGATACCATCGGGCGGCAGGTCGCGCCGGCTGCAGCCGCACCAGTAGGCCGATCCGTCGGACAGCAATTGCTCCAGGGCGCGTTCGTGCAGCTGCGCTGACTGACTCTGGTAGCCGACGGGGGCATCCGCATGCAGTCCGAAGGCGGCCAGGGTGGCGATCTGCTCGTCGGCCGCACCCGGCACCTCGCGCGGCGGATCGATATCCTCGATACGCACCAGCCAGCGTCCACCGAGACTGCGGGCTCGCAGGTAGCTGCCCACCGCCGCCACCAGGGAGCCGAAATGGAGCGCGCCGGTGGGCGAGGGGGCAAAGCGGCCGATATAGGCCGATGCGGGTTTTTCGCGAGCGCTCACGGGCTGACTTGGAAAGGCGAAGGCATGGCGCCATTTTACCGTCTGGTCGCTGCATTCCGAGACCTGCTGATGAGCCATCCGCCGCTGGAGGAGCGCATCCGGGCGCTTTCCGAGGGGGCACGTTGATGACGAGACGCTAGGCTCGCTGGGTGCCACCGGGCGCCGTGCGGGTCTCGACACTTCAAAGGCGGTTTCGCCCGGCGCGCTTTGCGCGCTCTTGCGGTGGCTCGTTCAATGCCGTGCTGGCAAGCAGCTCGTTGCCCCAAGGCCGCGGTTCGGGCTTCGACAAGTCAAAATATATTCCGCCCGCCTGCTCCGCAGGCTGATGGCGGGTCCCTT
>NZ_QVMV01000030.1 GCF_003417465.1 Wenzhouxiangella sp. 15190 | reverse complement strand
GTCACTCGGGTCGCACCACACGATCTGCGGCATTTCCGACTGAAACGCGCTCCGCGCAGAGTTATTCAGAGGCTCCTTAATGGTCAGTTGCGCAGACGCGAAGCGACGAAGTCCCAGTCGACGATCTCCAGGAAGGCTTCGACGTACTTGGGCCGCGCGTTGCGGTAATCGATGTAGTAGGCATGCTCCCACACGTCACAACCCAGCAGGGCGGTGTTGTCGGTCAGCAGCGGGTTTTCCGCGTTCGGCGTGGACGTGATCTCCAGCTTGCCGTCCGGAGTCTGTACCAGCCAGCCCCAGCCGGATCCGAAGCGCTTGACGCAGGCCTGGGTGAATTGATCGACGAAGCGATTGTAATCGCCGAAATCGCGCTGGATCAGTTCGCCCAGCTTGCCCTCGGGTTCCTTGCCGCCGTTGGGCGTCATGCAACGCCAGTACAGGTTGTGGTTCCAGATCTGGCCGGCGTTGTTGAACATGGGACCGGAGGACTTGCGAACGATGTCCTCGAGCTGCATGTCGGCGAACTCGGTGCCGTCGATCATGTCGTTGAGCGTGTTGACGTAAGTCTGGTGGTGTTTGCCGTAGTGATATTCCAGCGTCTCGGCCGAAATGTTCGGCGCCAGCGCGTCCATCGAGTAGGGCAGGTCGGGAAGCTCAAAAGCCATGTTGCGATCCTCCGTTGCGTGCGAATGAAGAAAACTCTTACCTGAAACTACATTGGAATGATAAACCCTTCCTTTCAAGGGCGTGCGAATTGGTGTGCTGTCTGGTCCTAATTGCTGATATCAGAGTCCCGCAAATGGTTCACAAAAAGGCGCGAGCCGCAGGGCAGAGTGGGCCTCTGTTCAAGGCTTGCAACGCCGTTGTGGGCCATTTGCGGGACTCCCTTTGGGCGAGCCGCCAAGCGGCCATCTGCGGCGTTGCGCGCTCTTGAAAGGGAACCTCCCTTCCGGCGAGCGAGCGCCTGGCAGCTGACCGCTTGGCGACTCGCTGATATCAGCAATTAGGGCCAGACAGCACACTAGGCCGGAGCGTCAGCCATTGTCTTCTTCCAGTTCCTCCAGGTGACGCCAGCGGTTGACGATGTTGCAAAAGAGCGCCGCGGTGCGCTCGGTATCGTAAGCGGCCGAGTGGGCCCGGCTCTTGTCCCAGTCCAGGCCGGCGGCCGTCACGGCCCGCGCCAGCACGGTCTGCCCGTAGGCCAGCCCGCCGAGCGTGGCGGTATCGAAGCAACTGAATGGGTGGAACGGGTTTCGCTTGTAGTTGGTGCGCTCGATTGCGGCATTGAGAAAGCCCAGGTCGAAATGCGCGTTGTGGCCGACCAGGACGGCGCGTTTGCAGCCGGTCTCACGCAGGCTGTGGCGAACGGGCAGGAACAGGTGCCGGAGTGCGTCGCGTTCAGCCACGGCCGGCCGGAGCGGGTGATCGGGACGGATACCGTTGAATTCCAGCGCGGCTTCTTCGATGTTGGCGCCCTCGAAGGGCTTGATATGCTGCATCATGATCTCGCCGGGCGAGAGCCAGCCGTCGTCGTCCATCTCGATGATGCACATGGCGAGTTCGAGGAGGGCATCGGTACGAGCATTGAAGCCGCCGGTCTCGACGTCGACGACTACGGGCTGGAAACCGCGAAAGCGGTTGACGATTGAAGGCATGAAAAGAGACGCAGGCAAAAGAGTCAGGATAATGCACCGTCACCCGTTTGACCACAGAAGGTTATGGATCAGCGCCTTCGCCCTGGCGTTGGCGTTCCTGCCCGTGGCGGTGTCGGCCGAGGTGTTCTGGTCGGTCACCGACGACAACGGCCGGCGGAACTGGTTGCTGGGTACGATGCACAGCGAGGATCCACGATTGCTCGAATGGCCAAAGCCGTTGGTCGAAGCGCTCGGGAAGGCGGACCGAATTGCACTCGAGCTCGTGCCCGACGGCAGAATGCTCGAGCGCTTGCAACAGGCGATGGTGTCCGAACGAAGCCTGGACGACGTTCTCGATCCCGAACTTCACCGTCAGGTGGTGACGATCCTGACCGACAAATACGGCCTGACCCGGTCGGCCGTCAACCGGCTCAAGCCCTGGGCCGTGGCGCTGACGCTGGCGACGCCGCCGCCGGAGACCGGGATGTACATGGACCTGATGATTTCCTACCGCGCCCAGGGGGCCGGTCTCGATGTGATGGCGCTGGAAACCGTCGATGAGCAGATCGATTTCCTGGCCGGCCTGCCGCTCGAAGATCAACTCAGCCTGATTCGCGAGACCGTCGACGACCACGATGACCACGCGGCCGTTTTCGAGCAACTCGTAGCGGCCTACCTCGACGGCGATCTCGAGCGGCTGGACCGGCTGGCCGAAGAGCAAATGGCGGGGTTGGACGGGCGCATCGTGCGCTACTTCAATGAGCAGGGCCTGGCCGCGCGCAATCGGCGCATGCTCGAGCGGGCCGAGTCCTGGCTGGAAGCCGGCGGGCTGATCATCGCCGTGGGGGCGTTGCATCTGCACGGCGAGGACGGGTTGGTCGAGTTGCTCAGGGAGCGGGGCTGGCAGGTCGAGGGAATCTACTGATTCGGTTTGGGGCGCGCCCCGAGCACGACTTCGCGCTCGAGCAGGCGCTCGAGCATGGAGCGACCGGACTGCACGATCGCTTGCGAGTTCGGTGCCTGCATTTCCTCGGCGATTTTTTCGAGAACCGCCCGTCCCGACAGTTGGGGTTGCTGGTCGATGAGTTCGAGCAAGCGTGCGGTGACTGCATTGAGTTTCATGAAGCCGGTGCGATCGTTTCGCCGGCGCCAGGCGGCCAGAATCAGCGGCTCGTCGAGCGGAGCATCGGGCTGGTTCTCAGGCGCGATTTCGTGCACCGGCCACCGGTACTGCGCCAGCCTCAAGGTGGGATTGAGCGCGACGGGGGCTGAAAGCAGATCGCCGTCGCTTTGACAGTCGGTCTCGTTCGGGTCGGCCTCGGCCAGTCGCACGCAGGTCTCCAGGAATTCCCAGTGGGCCAGCTCCAGCGCGAACGGCGGCAGGCCGTCGGGCTGTTCTTCCTCCAGAAAGCGCACGAATTCCCGGCCGATTTCGGTGAACATCGGCGTGGTCGAGCGATGCTCGGTCAGGAACTCGCGGATCAGCGATTGCCAGCGCTTCCGGTCGACGATTCTGTGGAGCACCGGGAAGTTCTTCGAGAACAGGTTGCTCAGGTTGCTGAAGACCAGCCGCCGGTAGATCGCCAGGCGACGCTCTTCAGGACCCTCCGGCGCCTCGATGTGCTCGGGGTCGCGAATATGCCCGGCGAACTGCCGCTGCAGGGCGAGCAGGCTTTCAGGAGGCGAATTGCTGTCGCTGTGCGGGGGCATGTTCGTGCTGCAGGTTACGAATATGGGAGACCTCGGCGAGAAGTTCTTCGGCCGGAGGGAAATTGAAGTCGCGCTCGAGCAGCGTCGGTACGGCGCCCAGTCGCTGGTAGGCCTCGGCCAGCAGTTGCCAGACCGGGTCGATGACCGCTGCGCCGTGGGTATCGATGATCAGATCCTCGGCCTCGTTGTAATGACCGGCCACGTGGATGTAGGCGATCCGGTCGGCGGGCAGGCCGGCCAGAAACTCGTGCGGATCGTAGCGGTGATTCACGCTGTTGACGTAGATGTTGTTGACGTCGAGCAACAGCAGGCAGTCGGCCTTCTCGAGTACGGCGTTGATGAATTCCAGCTCGCTCATCTGGGCGCCAACCGTCGCATAGTAGGAGATATTCTCCACCGCGATGCGGCGACCGACGATGTTCTGGGTTTCGCGGATGCGCGAAGCGACCCAGTCGACGGCCTCTTCGGTAAAGGGGATGGGCATCAGGTCATAGAGATGCCCGTGTTCGGAGCAATAGCTCAGGTGCTCGGAATAGCCCCTGATGCCGTGCTGGTCCAGAAAGCGGCGGACCCGCTCCAGGAACCCGCGGTCGAGCGGTTCGGGTGCGCCGAGGGAGAGCGACAGCCCGTGACAGACGAAGGGAAAGCGTTCGGTGTACTCGGCGAAGCGGCGGCCAAGACGGCCGCCGACGCCGATCCAGTTTTCGGGAGCGACCTCCATGAAACCGACCTCGGAGAGGTCGGCCTCACGCAGGGGTTCGAGCAGGCCTCGTCTAAGGCCCAGCCCGGCTCCTTTCAGATCAAAGGTGGATGCTCTTGACATGCTCAGCAAGAATCAGACGCTGCCGCAGGAGCCCTCTCCGCAGCTGCCTTCTTCGTCCTTGTCGTCGCCGGAATCTTCACCGCAGGAGCCTTCCTTATCCTTGTCTTCGCCGCAGGAACCTTCGCCACAGCTGCCTTCCTTGTCCTTGTCTTCACCGCACTTGCCTTCCTTGTCGTCGTCGGCGGAGACCTGGAAGCCGGCCGGCAGATCTTCGGCCTGGAATGGATCGACGCCGGTGTCCTGGGATGCCATTGCGCTCAGGGAAAACGAGGCGGCGGCAACGGTACTGATGGCGGTAAGCAGGTATTTCTTGTCGGTCATGACTGATCCTCCACGGATTGGAATAAGGTTGAACACCAGAACTTGATGTTCGTCAATACTCTAGCATCCGGGTGTTAAATGTGCGCTACGGGAATTTACTTAGCGTCATCGGGGCGCGTCGCTTCGAAATGACGCTGTTTCTGCCGCCACCGGCACAGGTCGTAGACGGGGCATTGGCCGCATAGTGGCTTGCGCGCCTTGCAGGTGTAGCGCCCGTGCAGGATCAGCCAGTGGTGGGCGTCCTTGAGGTAGGCTTCGGGCACGCGCTTGAGCAGCGCCTTCTCGACAGCGAGCGGGGTTTTGCCCGGCGCCAGTCCGGTGCGGTTGGCAACCCGGAAGATGTGCGTGTCTACGGCCATCGTGGGTTGGCCGAAGGCAGTATTGAGCACCACGTTGGCGGTTTTGCGTCCCACTCCGGCCAGGGCCTCCAGTTCGGCCCGGCTGTCCGGCACCACGCCATCGTGCTTTTCGACCAGGTCGCGGCAGGTCCGGATGATGTTCTTCGCCTTGGAGTTGAACAGGCCGATCGTCTTGATGTACTCCTTGAGGCCATCTTCGCCCAGCTCGAGGATCGCTTGCGGGGTGTTGGCCACCGGGAACAGGCGACGGGTGGCCTTGTTGACGCCTGCGTCCGTGGCCTGGGCGGACAGGATGACGGCCACCAGCAGTTCGAAGGGAGTTTCGTACGCCAGCTCCGTCGTCGGATGGGGGTTGAGTTCTTTCAGCCTGCGAAAGAACGCCTCGCGATCGGCCTTGTTCATGGCGTGGTCGGTTGGGCGGGTGATGGGGAAGTGCGCGATTCTACGGCAGCCCGACGCGGCCGGTTGACCAGATATTGCCGCAGCGCCACCAGCAGCCCCAGGCCGATGAAGGCACCCGGTGGCAGAACGGCCAGCAGCAGGCCCTGGTCGAAGGGCAGCAGCTGTATTGTCCAGGCACTGGCCGCCCCGCCGAAGAGCATGTCGGCGCCGGCCAGCAGCGTGCCCTGGCCGACGATTTCCCGGCCCGCACCGAGCACGATCAGCACGGCGGCGAAACCGGTGCCCTGGGCCAACGCGTCGATCAGGCTGGCACCCACCGGCTGTTTCGAGGCGAAGGCCTCGGCGCGGGCCAGGATGGTGCAGTTGGTCACGATCAGCGGCACGAATATGCCCAGGGTGCGGCTGAGCTCGTGCAGCCAGGCCTGCATCGAAAGGTCGATGGCGGTGACCGTCGAGGCGATGATCAGCACGAAGGCGGGGATGCGAAGTTCCGGCCGCCAGGTCGAGCGCAGCACTGACACCAGGCCATTGGAAACCAACAGGACCAGCAGCGTTGCAAGGCCCAGGCCCAGGCCATTGACGGCCGTATTCGACACCGCCAGCAACGGGCACAGTCCCAGCAACTGCACCAGACCCGGGTTATTGTCCCAGAGCCCGTTGCGCCAGATGCGTTTCGATTCAGTTTTTGTCATTTGTCATCTTGATAAACATGGAACCACGGAACGCACGGAACGCACGGAAACTTCGATTTTAGTCCGTGTTTTCCGTGTTTTCCGTGGTTGCAAACAGTTTTTTCTTGTTGGATTCGAACGTCCGCAGGACGCGCTTGACCGCGTCGATGACGGCTGCCGAGGTGATTGTCGCGCTGGTGACCGTATCGAAAGCACCGTCCCTGCGATCCGGAGCCCAGTCTTGCGCTGGAGGATTCTGCAGTGACTTGCCCTCGAACTGCTCGATCCAGTCGCTCTTGCTTCGCTCGATTTTGTCGCCCAAGCCGGGCGTCTCCCGGTGTTCGAGAATGCGGATTCCCAGCACTTTGCCATCTGGATCGACCGCCACCAGCAGTCGAATATCGCCGCTGTAGCCTTCCGATGTAGTCACGTCGATAACGGCAGCCGTGGGTTCATTGTCCAGGCGAGCCCGATACACGGTGGCCGGTTCGCCCAGACCCTGGATCGGCAGGCGTGCGGTGTCGTCGAGTAATTCATTGTTGTAACGGCCCGGCTTCAGCATCGCCGAAACCGCCCGCAGGGCGTGTTCCCGGCGCTCGGCCTCGATCCGCGCTTCAGTCAGCGCGTCCAGACCGGCCAGAACGAGGGCCGCCGCGAGCCCCAGGGCGGCGAATACCCCCAGCGCTGACGTCATGGATTGGCCCGCTTTCATGGATGCATGCTCGACAGAGGGTTCACCGGGATTGTACGCAAGCTTCATTCGGCGGGCTTGGTGCTTGCCTTATTAGGAATTACGCATTTATTGATCCATATCACAAGGGGTGCAACGCCCCGGATGTAGACTTCAACAAGAGGATGAACGGGTTTCGGTGTTTTTGGCGGCTCCTTCTGAAGGGCGCCGGGAATTCTTTGCAACCCTGAGTTTCTGAAATTTTTCGCCTTTCGGCGCTTTGGAGCGTTCAATGTTCAATATCAGATTTTCGGTCGTGGCCCTGACGTCGGCGATCACCGGCGTGATGCTTTCGACCTCAGTGTTTTCCCAGGTCGGGGACCCGATCAATCGAGACATCAACCAGAACATCACGCTGGACTCGTCATTACTCGAGATCGACGGCACCGAGCATTCGCCCGAGGCCGATCACGTTTTTATCAAGTATCTCAGGGAATACGTGGACGCCCAGGCTTCCGACGGTACGGCCACGACGGTGCCGTATACGACGGATGATGAGGCAACCCTTGAAAAGGAGCGAGCCCACGCCAAGCCGGCGATCAGCGTCTTTCTCTATGGCGCGGTCAACTCGCCGGAGCCGGCGGGCGACGAAAACGTCGGCGGTTTCGCCGGACACGGCAAGCGGGATGTCTATTCCGGCGTCAGCCTGGACGACGGCCAGACCTGGAAAACGACCAATCTGTCCGAGTCGGCGGCGGAATTCGCCACCTCGGTGCCGGAATATCCAGGTGACGTGACAAACGTCGTCCACGCAGTGGCCGGCCGGCATATTGCCGTGGCCTGGCAGAGCCGTTACTGCACTTCGGGGTCACCGGCCTATGCACTCGATGATGGCACCACGCCCACGCTCAGTGAAGTTGCAACGGAAATCGGCACGGACCCGGCCACGGACCTGTATCTCACCGACCTGTTCGGCGTTGCCGGCTCGCAGGGTCTTATCGACTACGCCGAATTGGGCTACCCAACGGTGGGCGTCGTTCCCTACAACTGCCTGTGGACGGCTCGTGGCGTGCTCGTGGAGGGGGACGATCCCCGCACCGGCGATGCTACCGAGGCTTTTCATGTGGTCTGGTACAAGCCGGAGCGTTTGACCTCCGGCCGTCGTGACGTCAACCGCGTGGAGATCGCCTTTGTCCAGGACGCGGGTGTCGCACTGGTGTGGCAGGAAGATCCGGGCGGCCTGCTGCCCGGTTCGGGGGAAGGCCCGGGCGAAGGTTGGAGCGGTGCGATCGCCAACAACCAGACCGATATCTGGTACAGCTTCCTGCCCGCCGAGCGCTTCGAAACCGTGGACAACGCCGGCACGGCAGAAGATCTGGCTACCTACTGGCCGGCCAATACCGAAAAGCCCAAGCCCTACGTGCCCTTCGCGGTGCCGATGCGCATGACCAACAACGCGCGTTGCACGGGCAGCGGCGACGGAACCGGCGGCGTTCCCGCCTATTGCACGGCCACCGCGGTGGATTACGGCCTGAAGAATCAGTGTGTCGATACGGTCGTGATTCCCACCGGCCAGGGCAGCGGCACGACCGAAATCTGCGTCAGCGAGGATGGTGTGCCCAACGTGGCCAACACGGCCGCAACGCGCGCCCGCATGTCGTTGCAGGCGAGAACCAACGAGCTGGGCGAAACCGTCGGTGCCTGGGTGGTCGCGGTCGCCGAGGAAAGCAAGGGCCTGGGTCGCTTCTTCTTCGATGTCGGCGAGACCGGCGTGGAGACCGCGACGCCCTGTACAGAAGGCGCGGAAAACTGCGAGATTGCCGATATCGGCAAGAACGTCTGGTACTTCTCTTTCGAGATGGGCAGCCCCGCCACCAGCGCCGACAGCTCCGAAACCGGCCTGGTCAAGAACCTGGTCGCCCAGGGCAACATGCTCAACCAGCCGGAAATCGACTGGCGCACGGGTGAAACCCACCCGCCGATGAGTACGGTCGACATGTGGAACTTCATCGGCGTGGATGCCGGAGAGGACTACAATTTCGATATCTATCGCACCGAAATCGCCCGTCGCGGCAGCCTGCTGGTCCAGCCGCTGTCCGCAGCTGAGGAAGCCGGCAGTAAACTGACCGCTTTCCCGCTGTACAAGCAAGGCTTGATGCAGCAGGGTGGGCCGGCCGACATCATGGCGCGTCGCCTGGTCGATTCGGGAGCGTCGATCAACCCGTACGACTTCGACAACCTGGTCTGTAGCGAGCGCTTGTTCGCCGACGGCTCCAATCCCTACTATCCCAAGGGTATCTGCAACGAACCGGCGGTCAATCTCTCGGGTACGACCCCGGAGAATTGCGCGGCCGGTGGTGGCGGCGAAAACGATACCAGTGACGGTGTCTGCCCGAGCATTACTGAAGAGGGCATCGCCAGCGACAACCCGGAAGACCAGAAGGTTTTCGACAAGATGGAAACCTGGATCCAGTGCCCGGGTTCGCCCGAATGCGGGACCTTCGATACCAGTGTTAATCTGGGCAGCAACCTGGACGACCAAAGCTGGTACAACCCGCTGGATGTCGCCAAGGGGCACCGCGGCTACATCTGGCGCGACATGATCGTGGTGATGTATGCCTGGTCGCCCAACTGGAAGCGCAATGCCGACGGCAACGATCGCTACGAACTCTATATACGGCGATCCTTCGACGGCGGTCGCTCCTGGACCACCACGCCGGCCAGTTGGGGCGGTGAAGGGACGGCCACCTGCGAATTCATGCGTGATGGCGCGACCGCCCCTGAATCCGAGCGCCGCTGCACCGCTTATGCGGCGGGAGCACCGGAGCAGGCGCGCAACGTGTCGCAGCTACAGGGCTCGGAAACGGGTACGTCCACCTACAAGTTCACGGTTCTCGACCCGCGCTATGCGCCGGATCCGCCCACGATGAAGACCATCGGTGCATCGGGTGACGGCGTCTACGACGAGGATTCCGACGAGTTCAATCCGACCCGCTTCTTCGTCGTCTACGAAACCGGTGACAACACCACCGTCGCCGAGGGCGAAGCCGAAGCGCTGGATCTCTTCTATGGTCGAGCCGTCGGCTATGGCGACCACTACCAGGTGAATTCAGCAGAAGCCACGATCGGTGACGACACCACTTGCGATCCTGGCCTGGCAGCAGTCACGGACGACAAGCAAACCTTCGGGATCTTCTGCAACGAGTTTGATCGATTGACGACGGGTTCCGACGTGTCGGCAGAGGAGGCGAGCCTCGCCATGAGCCCGGCCGGCGATACGCTCTACTCCACCTGGGCGCAGTTCACGACCGCCGAAGTGACATTCCCCGAACCCCTGTCCGATACCAGCTACGGGCGTATCTGGTACACCGACCCCTACATGGAGTGGACCTGGGATCCCGCCGATCCGGTGGACGATCCGGTCATCGGCGATCCCCTGGATCTGATCTTCTCGGATCGCTTCGAGTCCCTGATCGGTCAGTTCTGAGCGCCGGGCGGCGCGCGGCGGACTTCGCCGCGCGTCTCTGCCCGCTCATGAACCCGGGAAGGTCCTCAAGACGGGAGAACTCCGGTGTCGATGTCCAGAGCTTGTGTGTGCGCCGTTATCGGCCTGTTGGTGCTTGCGCCTTTTGAAGAAGTACTCGCCTCCTCCTCCGGAGATTTTGACGGCACCCTGCGTCCCGGCGATGTAGGCAACGGCTGCGGCGGCTGCCACGGTTCGGCCGGAGGCGTAAGCACCCAGTCGACGGGCCCTGAGGCGCTTCTGCCCGGTGTGACCGTCGAGTACTTGATCACCGTCTCCGAGATCCAGATCGCGAACGCCGAGGTCGGGTTCACCGCCGCGATCACCAATGATGCCTCTCACCAACCCGTTTTCAGTGTCGTCAGCGGCGAGCCGGCCAGGACCGGCGATAGCGGTACGCAGATCACACATACCAACGAAAGCCAGGCACTCAAGCTGCCCCAGGACGGGGCCGCAAGCTATGCTGTCAATCTGACGATGCCGAACGACACCCCGTTGGGCACCAGCTACACCCTCTACGCCGTTGGCGATGCCGGCAAGAACGCCACCCAGGACGGCTGGGCGCACGCGGCCAGCCTCGCGATCAGGGCCGCTCCGCCGGTTCCGCTGAGCATAACCGCCGACCAGGGCAGCGCCACGGAGTCCGAGATCCCGCTATCCTGGTCGGGCAGTCAGGGAGAACACTTTCGTGTGCTCGCGCGCCCCGGCGCCGAGCCTTCGGGCCCTGCCGATCCAGATGCGATCCTGGTGTACGAAGGGTCGGCGGAGAGCGCGAAGGCAACTGGATTGGCCTCCGATACGACCTACTTCTTCTCCGCCTGGGGCAAGGCACCCTCCGCTGACTACTATTCCAGCGAAGCTGCCCGGGCCAGCGCTTACACGCTCTCGTCCGACCCCGGTTTCATATTCGCAGATCGTTTCGAGACCACGAATATCAGCCGGTAGTGAGCCAGCTGCTCTATGAGCCCGAGCTGCTGTTTCCGTGCCCGTAGGTTCTCGGCCGGGTCAGTCGGTCGACCAGCGGGGCGGTCATGTTCATCAGCAGGATGGCGAAGGCGACGCCGTCGGGGTAGCCGCCCCAGCGCCGGATGACCAGGGTAAGGATCGCGACCCCGGCGCCAAAGAGGAGCTTGCCGCGCAGCGTGCTGCAGCCGCTGACCGGGTCGGTGGCGATGAAGAACGCGCCCAGAACCAGCGCGCCGGAGAAGATGTGCTGCAGCGGCGAGGGGTTGGTGTCGGGGCCGAGCAGCCACAGCGGTGCGGAGACGATGATCGTGGTCGCGAGGACGGCCACGGGCACATGCCAGGAGATGACGCGCTTCCACAGCAGGTAGATTCCGCCCAGGGCGTAGAAGTTGGCGATCCACTCCCAGCCCCGGCCGCCGAAGTCGCCGAAGATCGGGGCATTTCGGATTTCGGTGACCAGCAGGTTTTCGCGCACGCCAGTTCGAAGTTCGTCCAGCGGCGTGGCGCCGGTGACGGCGTCCCAGTTCAGCTTGGCTGGAAGGTGGCCGGTGAATATGGCCTGTGCTGTTTCGAGCAGGCCGGGCAGGCCCGGCGAGAGGGAGCGGGGCAACACCCACTGGCTCAGCTCCAGCGGGAAGGCGATGATGACGGCGGCAAAGCCGACCATGGCCGGGTTGAAGAGGTTGTAGCCGAGCCCGCCATAGAGATGCTTGGCGATGACGATTGCGAACAACATGCCGATTGCCGCGATCCACCAGGGTGCCAGCGGGGGCATGCACAGGGCGAACAGCACGCCCGTCACCACCGCGCTGTAGTCCGACAGAAACAGCCGAATGGGGCGATCGCGCAACTTCAGCATCGCCGCCTCGAGGCCCACCGCGAATGCGACGGCAAGCGCGATCTGGAACAGGATGCCGTAACCGAAAAACCACACGTGCGCGACCACCGCCGGCACCAGCGCATAGAGCACCTGCCGCATGACCCCACCCACGCTGGCGGCGGGCGGTTGATGAGGCGCACCTGCAAGCTCGAATTTCATTGCTGTTCTTTTCTTGAAATATTGTCCACAGATGAACACAGATGAACACAGATGAAAGAACTTGATTGGATGAGGGCAGATGCTGTCGCAGAGCTGGATCCTATGTGAGACCTACCGGAACTGATCGAACGGATCATTAATAATCTGTGTTTATCCGTGTTCATCTGTGGACAAAAGGTTTTCATGTTTTCTTGTTTCTCTTTGCTCGCTCGATTGCGGCCTGGATTTCGTCCTGCGCCTCTTCCGGGCGCTTGAGCTTCTCTTCGCGTTCCTTCCGCCTGGCCTGCCGCTCCTCCTTTTCGCGACGCAGTCGTTCTTCCCGCGCCTCGTAGCGTCGCTTCGCCAGGGCCGCCCGGCGGCGGTCGAGTCGGCGTCGGGTCAGTTCATCCTTGCCGTGTTTGTAATAGTCGACCAGTGGGATATGGCTCGGGCAAACAGCCGCGCAACAGCCGCATTCGATGCAGTCAGGCAGGTCATAATCGGCGGCGGCGTCGTAGTTTTCGGCCTCGATCAGCCTGAAAAGGGTCTGCGGCAGCAAACGGGCCGGGCAGACGCGGACGCATTCGCCGCAGTTGATGCAGGGCAGGGTTGGTTGCGTCGGCGCGGTTTCGTTGTCGGTCAGGGCCAGGACGCAGTTGCTGCCCTTGGTAACCGGGATCTCGTCGCTGGCCAGGGCCGTGCCCGACATCGGTCCACCGAGAATCAGCCGCGTGACCTCGCCGCGATAACCGCCGGCGGTCTCGACCAGGTGATTGAAGGGTGTTCCGACGAGGGCCAGCAGGTTGCGCGGCTCGGCGATTCCGGGCCCGGTGACGGTGACGATGCGCTCGATCAGCGGCCTGCCTTCGACGACCGCGTCGCGGGCTGTCGCGGCCGTTCCGACGTTGTGCACGATGACCCCGAGGTCCTGGGGCAGGCCATCGTGAGGCACCTCGCGGCCGGTCAGGGCCTGGATGATCTGGCGCTCGCCGCCTTCGGGATAGACGGTGAAGACCTTGCGGATGCGCACGTTTCTCTCGGCGTCGAGTTCCCGGCGGGCCTCGCGCAGTTTCGCCTCCACCGCACCCATGCGATCTTCGATGGCGATGACGACCCGTTCGGCGCCGGCGGCGCGCGCCAGGATCAGGCCGCCTTCGATGACGTCGCGGGGGCGTTCGCGCATGAGCATTTCGTCGCAGGCGATCCAGGGCTCGCACTCGGCGCCATTGAGAATGACGCTGTGGATACCGGGCCAGTCGCCACGGAGCTTGGCCGCAGTGGGAAACATGGCGCCGCCGAGTCCCGCCATGCCCGCTCGATGCAGGTGGTCGACGATGGCCGTCCCGGATGCATTGCGCCAGTCGGAAAGCGGGTTGCGCTCGGTCCACTCGTCCCGGCCGTCGGGTACGAGCACGATGGCCTGCTGTGTGCCTCCCGGCGGGAAGGCGGCCGGGTGGTCGGTGATCGCTTCGATCGTGCCGGAGCTCGGCGTGTGCTCGGGAACGATGAAATCGTCGCCGGCTGCGGTCAGTGCCTGACCTTTGGCCACCCACTCGCCGGGTTCGACCACAATCCGGCCCGATTCACCCTGGTGTTGCACGACCTGGATGAACAGGCGCTCGGGCATGGGGGGACGTGCAACCGGCCGCTCGCATGCGACCGCCTTGTGGTGCTCGAGTTTCAGTCCGCCGGGAAAGCCGTGGATGCGGTCGCCGGGAAGCAGGTCATCCATGCGCGGCCTCCCGGATCCGGATCGGGATCGGTTGTGGTCGCGGCCAGGTACTGGGCCGGGATTCCTCGATCATGTCGATACAGTCGACCGGACAGGGCTCGATGCAAAGCTCGCAACCGGTGCATTCGGCCGCGATGACGGTGTGCATCTGCCGCTGCGCGCCCAGAATGGCATCGACCGGGCAGGCCTGGATGCAAAGCGTGCAGCCGATGCAGCGATCCTCGTCGATCACGGCGACCATCGGTGGTTTGTGCTCGCCGCGCGACTCGTCAAGCGGCTTGGGCTCGGTGTCGAGCAATTCGGCGAGTTTTCTCACACCTTCCTCGCCACCGGGCGGGCACTGGTTGATGTCGGCCTCCCCGTCGGCGATGGCCTGTGCGTAGGGTCGGCAGCCCGGGTAGCCGCATTGTGCGCATTGAGTCTGCGGCAGGCACTCGTTGATCTGCTCGACCAGGCTGTCCTCGTCCGGCGCCAGTCGGCGGCTGACCCACAGCAGGATGGCCCCTATGACGAGCGCCATGGCGGTCAGTGTCAGGACGGCGGTAACCATGGGGTCATGATAGTGCGTGTGGATCCATTTCGTGGCCGTTGATTTGAAGCAAGTGCCATGGGGCCGGAATCAGGGACAATTCAAATGCAATCATGGGAACAGTGAGGACAGGCAATGAGCGAAACAGACAAGACAACGCTTCCGATCGTGCAGATGGCCCGGGACAACGACGAGTTCCGCAAGGTGATCTGGACGGGTGGCAACAGCCAGCTGGTGCTGATGGCCATCCCTGAAGGCGATGAAATCGGCGGCGAGGTGCACGAAGGTCACGACCAGCTGCTGTGGTTCGTCGACGGCGAAGGCGTGGCCAAGATCGGCGATCGTGAAGAGACGGTGCACGCCGGCGATGTCAGCATCGTGCCGTCGGGAACCTGGCACAACTTCAAAAACACGGGTTCGGGCATGCTGAAGCTCTATACCACCTACTCCCCGCCGGAACACGAGCCGGGCACCGAGCACGAAACGAAAGAAGAAGCTGATTAGTCCAGCAGGGGCCACTGGCTGGCGTCGATAGTGCGCCGGTAGGCGTGCCAGGTTGCATGGCCGATCAAGGGCAGCAGCACGATGAAGGCAAGCCAGGCTGTGGCCGCACCCACCACCACGCAACCCACGATGATGGCGGCCCACACTGCCATCGCCCCCTTGTTTCGCAATATGGCGTTGACCGAAGTGACAACGGCGGTGACCGTGTCGGTGCGGCGGTCCATCAGCATCGGCAGTGAGAAGGCGCTGGCGGCGAAAATGATTGCGCTGAAGACCGCACCCACTGCCGTGCCCACGGCCAGAAAGGGCAGCAGTTCCGACCAGCCGGGGTTCTCGGTGGGCGGAAAGAAGACGTGCACCATGGTCGCCGCCCGGGCCCAGACCAGGAATACCACCGTCAGGATCACGGCAAAGATCAGCGCGTTGCCGACCGCACGCGCGGCATCGCCCATGCTGCGCCCCAGGCTGACCCGCCGACCGTTCTCCAGCCGGCGGCTGATGGCGTACAGGGTCAAGGCGAGCCAGGGCCCGACGAAGACGAATCCCGAGACCAGCCCCAGGTAGAGTCCGATATTGCCGAAAAACCACGTGGCCGCCGTGATGCCATAGCTCAGCAAGAGCATGATCACGCCGTAGCACAGGCTTTGTCGGGGTGCGGCCCTCAGGTCGGCCCAGCCGAGACGCAACCACCCGAACGGCTCGATCGCGGACAGGCGCCGGCAGGGAGCGGCAAACGGCAACTCATCGGAATTGCCGGCCGGGTCGTCTTGCTCGGACATCAGTCGGCCCGCCCGGCCAGGTTTTGTTCGATGCGCTTGAGGCTGTCGCGGATCTCGCCGAGCACTTCGAGCGAGCCCGCCGTCGCCTCTTCGCGGGCACCGGCTTGCGGTCGTGCGGCGTCTTCATCCTCTTCCTGCCAGTCGCTGACGCGATCGCGCTGATCGAGAACGGCGTCGCGAAACTCGTCGACGCCGTCGATGCCGACGATGGTCACCAGTGCCCCTTCCGACGACTGACCGGCCGTTTCGACCTTCATGCCCTTGATGTCGAACAAGCGCATGATCGGCCCCTGATTCAGGGCCAGGTCGGTAATCTTCTCCAGCGGTACGCTTTTTTCCTCCACGTTCCAGATGCCGCGGCGAACCTTGAGATCGCGCCGGGTCAGGACGATCTCGAGCCGGGCGTAATAGCGTTTGGTGAAGTAGTAAACGATCGGCAGGATCAGGGGAAGGAGCGGAATTGCAACCACCGTACAGGTCACCAGGATGGCCGTGCCCCACATCTGATAGCGGATGACTTCCGGCTTGATGCTGGCTTCGCGCAGCACCGGGCTGCGGTTTGTCATGATCGGGGTCCCCTCGGTTGGAATGCGGCCCGGCGACGAGGCCGGGCCGCCGCAAGATTTCTAGCCGTTGTCGGGCACGATGCGCAGCACCTGCCCGTCGGACTCGTCGGTGACCAGGTAGATGGCGCCGTCCGGACCGGTCTTCACGTCGCGAACCCGGCTGCCGATTTCCAGCCATTCCTCACCCACGACCCGGTTGCCGTCCAGCACCAGGCGTGAGACGCGTTCTTCCCGCAGCCCCCCGACGAACAGGTCGCCCTGCCAGGCTTCGAAGGCCTCGCCGGTGTAGAAATCCATGCCGGACGGCGCGATCACCGGATCCCAGAAATAGATCGGCTGCTCCATGCCCTCGGCTTCGGTGCGGCCCTCGTAGACGTCGCCGCCACGATATTCGATGCCGTAGGAGATGGTCGGCCAGCCGTAGTTCTTGCCCGCTTCGGGGCGGTTGAGTTCGTCACCGCCGCGCGGTCCGTGCTCGATCGCCCAGAGGGTACCGTCCGAATCCTTGGCCGCGGCCTGGATATTGCGGTGGCCGTACGACCAGATTTCGGGGGCATTTTGCTCGTGATCGACGAATGGATTGTCCTGCGGCACGGAGCCGTCGAAATTCAACCGCACGATCGTGCCGATATGGTTGGTCGGGTCCTGCGCGTTCTGGCGCACCGGATGGCCCTGGCGGTCACCCATGGTGAGCCACAGCGTGTCTTCGTCTTCAAACACGATGCGCGAGCCGAAGTGCCCGGTCGATTCCACGGCCGGCTGCTGACTGAAGATGACCTCGATGTCTTCGAGGCCGGAACGGTCCTCCTTCAGGCGTGCGCGGGCCAGGGCGGTATTGTTGGTCCCGTCCTCATGCGGTTCGGAGAAACTCAGGAAGATCGTGCGGCTCGACTCGAAATCGGGTGCGATCGCCACGTCCAGCAGGCCGCCCTGGCTGCGGTTGTCCACTTCGGGCACGCCGGCCAGCGGCTCGGAGACGTTTCCGTCGGCGCTCACGTGGCGCAGGCGGCCGGGCCGTTCGGTCACCAGCATCGAACCGTCGGGCAGAAACTCGATCGCCCAGGGATGTTCGAGGCCTTCGGTCACGGTCTCGAGCGTCCAGTCTTCGCTCTCGTCAGGGATGGGTGCCCGCGTCTGGCCCGCGAAGGCCGGTTCCAGGTGCGGTGCCTCACGGTCGCGTGTTTCCGCCGTTTTCGGGGACGCGGTGGCTTCCTCTTCAGGTTGGGTGGTTTCCGCCTGGGCGTCTTCCGAAGCAGGCTCGGTCGCGGCCGGGGTGTCGGTATCGGCCGACGCTGTCTCTTGATCGGGACTGGTGGCCGTTTCGGAATTGCAGGCGGCCAGCAGGAAAATGCTGATGAATAGCAGGATGGTTCTCATGACTGTGCTCCTTCAGTGAGTCGAGACCGGTTCGATGACTATCTTAGCAGTCGTTGTTCAGAGACTCCCTGATAAGGGAGGTTACAGCTTCGCAAACCCGGCGAAGCCCATGAAGGCCAGCGCCATCAGGCCGGCCGTGATCAGGCCGATGGGCGCGCCGCGAAAACTTGCCGGCACGTCGGCCATGGCGAGCTTCTCGCGCGTGGCGGCCAGCATGACCAGCACCAGCCCGAAACCGAGCGCGGCACCGAAGCCGTAGAAGGCCGACTCGACCAGGCTGTGCTGCTCGCGCACGTTGAGCAGGGCCACGCCGAGTACGGCGCAGTTGGAGGTGATCAGCGGCAAGTAGACACCGAGCACCCGATGCAGAAGGGGTGCGGCGTGACGCATGTAGAGCTCGGTCAGCTGAACCAGCGCGGCAATCACCAGGATGAAGGCGACGATGCGCAGGTACTCCAGGCCCAGCGGTACAAGCAGCCACTCGGTAACCATGTAACTGGCCACCGAAGCCAGGGTGAGCACGAATGCCGTGGCCACCGACATGCCGAAGGCCGACGAGACACTGTTCGACACGCCCATGAAGGGGCACAGGCCCAGGAACTGGACAAGTACAAAGTTGTTGACCAGCGCGGCCGATATGACGATGAGGGCGATGTCCATGCGTTTGCAAGAAAATAGAGAATAGAAAATAGAAAATAGAGCGACTCCGCAGCAGGTCACTGCTCTTGTAAGCGGACTCGATTCCTGTCCATTTTCTATTCACTATTTACTATTTTCTAGTTTCCATTTTCTTTCATTCACTTGATGCGCATGCCGGGCTCGGCGCCGCTGTCCGGCGAAAGCAGAAACGGCCGGTCGTCCTCGCCACTGGCCGCCAACACCATGCCTTCAGAGGTGCCGAAGCGCATCTTGCGCGGTTCTAGATTGGCGACCACCACGGTCAGGCGTCCGTCGAGTTCGCCGGGTTCGTAGTACCCGCGGATGCCGGCGAGGACCTGGCGCTGGCCCAGCTCGCCCAGGTCGAGCTGCAGGCGCAGCAGCTTGTCGGCGCCCTCGATTTCCTCTGCCTTTTCGATGCGGGCGATGCGCAGGTCCACTTTCATGAATTCATCGAACTGGATCATGTCGTCGTCTTCACTGTCTGGTTCGTTGGCTTGTTCGGGGCTGTCTGTCAATTGGCCGGATTTACTCAGTGATTCGCGGCTCGCTTCGAGGAGCGCATCGGTCTGTTTTTCCTCGACCCGTTGAAGCAGCGGTCTGAACTTGTTGATTTCATGATCGAGCAGCGGATCGCCGATCAGGTTGAAATCGTCGAGGCGCGTGCCGAGAAACTCGGCGGCCTTCCCGGCGGTTTGCGGAATCACCGGCGAGAGCCAGGTCATCAGCAGCCGGAACAGGTTGAGGGCCTGGGTGCAGATGGCTACGACTTCGTCTTCGCGGCCTTCCTGCTTGGCCAGCTTCCAGGGCTCATGCTCGTTGATGTAGACGTTGGCCTCGTCGGCCAGGGCCATGATGCGGCGGATGGCGGCATGGAAGTTGCGCTTTTCGAAGTCCTCGGTAATGGCCAGGTGCTCACCGACGAAGCGCTGGTGCAGTTCAGGATCCGGCAGCTCGGCCGCCAGCTTGCCACCGCCGAACTTGTGAATGAAGCCGGCCGAGCGACTGGCGATGTTGACCAGCTTGCCGACCAGGTCGGAATTGACCCGGTAGCGGAAGTCCTCGAAGTTGAGGTCGATATCGACCAGGCCGGATCCGAGTTTGGCGGCGAAGTAATAGCGCAGATAGTCCGGGTGCAGGTGCTCCAGCCAGGTGCGCGCCATGATGAAGGTGCCGCGCGACTTCGACATCTTGGTGCCGTTGACCGTCAAAAAGCCGTGGGCGTAGACGCCGGTCGGACGCTTCAGGCCTGCACCCTCGAGCATGGCCGGCCAGAACAGGCAGTGGAAATAAATGATGTCCTTGCCGATGAAATGGTGCATCTCGGCATTGGAGTCGGGTCGCATCCAGTCTTCGAAATCCCAGCCTTGTCGCTTGCACACTTCCATGAAGCTGGCCAGGTAGCCGACCGGTGCATCCATCCAGACGTAGAAGAACTTGTCGTCGGTGTTGGGAATGCGAAAACCGAAATAGGGCGAGTCCCGCGTGACGTCCCAGTCGCGCAGGCCGTCGGCGAACCATTCCTCGAGCTTGTTGGCGACCTCTTCCTGCAGGGCACCGGAGCGGATCCATTCCCGAAGGCTGTCGCTGAAGGCTGACAGCGTGACAAAGTAATGTTCGGTTTTCTTCATCACGGGCGTACTGCCGGAGACGACCGAGCGGGGATCGGTCAGTTCGGTCGGTTCGTAGGTCGCGCCGCAGGACTCGCAGGAATCACCGTACTGGTCCGCCGCACCGCAGCGCGGGCAGCTGCCCTTGATGAAGCGGTCGGGCAGGAACATGTTGCGTTCGGTGTCGAAGTACTGCTCGATCGTGTCCGTGCGGACGACGTCGCGGTCTTTCAGTGCCGACCAGATTCGCTCGACCAGTTCGCGGTTCGTGTCCGTATGCGTCGAGGAGAAGTTGTCGAAGGACAGGGCGAAGTCCTCGAAATCCTTCAGGTGTTCGGCGTGCATCCGCTCGATCAACTCATCGGGGCTGGTGTCCTCCTTTTCGGCGCGCAACATGATCGGCGTACCGTGGGCATCGTCGGCCCAGGCGAAAACCACCTCGTTGCCCATGGCGCGCTGAAACCGTGCCCAGATGTCGGTCTGGATGTACTCGAGCATGTGCCCCATGTGAATCGAGCCGTTGGCATAGGGCAGGGCGGCGGTGACCAGGATGCGGCGCGGGGTGGTCATGGTGTCGGATTTCGAGAAGGATTTGAACGTGGGCAAAATTATCGCACGCACTGGAACCGTTTGCTTGTTGGCTGCCAGCGAACCAGCCAAACCGGTACAATATCGGTCCAGATTCAGGCAGGGCATTTCGGACATGAATAACGAGGAAGGCAAGTCACTCGTCGCAGCGATCGAGGATCCCAATACCGGTCGCCCGCTGGGCGATGCGGTGCGCGGCGTGGCCGTGCGTGATCGACGCGCGGCGGTGGATATCCGCCTGGCCTATCCGGCGGCGGGCTGGCGCGACGAACTGGCCGGGATAATCACCGAGCGGTTGTGTGCCGAAGGCGAGGTCGACGAGGCAACCGTCGAGATCGACTGGCAGATTCCCCAGCATGCCGTGCAGGGTGGCCTCGATCCGGTCGAAGGCGTTCGCAACGTGATTGCCGTCGCATCCGGCAAGGGCGGTGTGGGCAAGTCCACCGTCAGCGCCAATCTGGCGCTGGCCCTGGCGGCCGAGGGCGCCCGTGTGGGCGTGCTCGATGCCGACATCTACGGTCCCAGTCAGCCGCGTATGCTGGGACTGAAAGGCGGTCCGGAAACAACCGAGAACCGCCGCATCCTGCCGATGCAGGCCCACGGCCTGCAGGTGATGAGCATCGGGGTGCTGGTCGATGCCGATCAGGCGATGATCTGGCGCGGCCCGATGGCGACCCAGGCACTACAGCAGATGGTATCCGAGACCCTCTGGGAAGGGCTCGACTACCTGGTCGTCGACCTGCCGCCGGGAACCGGCGATATCCAGCTCACCCTGGCCCAGCGCATTCCCGTGGCCGGGGCGGTCACCGTGACCACGCCGCAGGAAGTCGCCGTGGACGACGTGCGTCGGGCCGTGTCCATGTTCAACAAGGTCAAGGTGCCGGTGCTGGGCGTGATCGAGAACATGAGCACTCACATCTGCTCCAACTGCGGCCACGAGGATGCGGTCTTCGGCAGCGGCGGTGGTGAGCGCATCGCCCGCGAGATCGGTGTACCCAATCTGGGCCAGTTGCCGCTCGTCTCGGAGGTGGGACGCACGACCGACGAGGGCACGCCGATCGTGGCTGCCGCGCCCGAGCATCCGGCGGCCCTGCGCTTTCGCGAAATCGCCCGCCGCGTCGCCGGTCGCCTGTCGACCCACTCGCGCGAGGCGAAGGTCAGGATGCCGAAGATCAAGATTACGGACTAGACACTTCCGGGATCGGAAAAAAACCGGTTAACCACGGAAATCACGGAATGCAAGGAACATAAAAGCATGCTTGGTTCGAATTTCTCGATCGAATCTCTCCTTGTTACTTCCGTGAATTCTGTGTCTTCCGTGGTTCCAAAGCTTTTGACTTTTCAGGCTTTCGGCAAGGTGACGCCGCGCTGTCCCATGTACTTGCCGGCCCGATCGGCGTAGGAAGTCTCACAGGGCTCGTCGGATTCCAGGAACAGGAACTGGGCCACGCCTTCGTTGGCGTAGACCCGTGCGGGCAGTGGGGTGGTGTTGGAGAACTCGAGCGTGACGTGGCCTTCCCACTCCGGTTCGAGCGGCGTCACATTGACGATGATGCCGCAGCGCGCGTAGGTCGACTTGCCCAGGCAGATGGTGAGCACGTTTCGGGGGATGCGGAAGTACTCGACCGTGCGTGCCAGCGCGAAAGAGTTGGGCGGAATGATGCAGACATCACCGGTGAAGTCGACAAAGCTCTTCTCGTCGAAGGATTTCGGGTCGACGATGGCGGTGTTGATGTTGGTGAAGATCTTGAATTCGTTGGCACAGCGCCCGTCGTAGCCGTAGCTCGAGGTGCCGTAGGACACGATCTTGCGTCCATCCTCGGACTGCCGGATCTGCCCGGGCTCGAACGGCTCGATCATGCCGTGTTCGGCGGCCATGGTGCGAATCCAGCGGTCGGACTTTATGCTCATCGTTTTGGGTGGCTCTGGTTCGGGTGTGCGGGCGGCGGATTATCGCATGACTCCGAAATTTAATTCGTTGGCTGGTTTGCTTGTTCGCTGGTTTGCTTGTTCGGCATCGTCACCCAGCGGTGGGCGGCATGGCCGCGTCTACAGTGCGGGCGCATGAATCTGCACCCTGACTCCGCCGCGTAGCGGCCCCGCAATGCCTTCCGCGCCGAACCAGCAAACCAGCCAACAAGCGAACCAGCGAACCTCGTTCACCCCTGCGGTGGCGGCTGCTGTATCAGTTCCACGCTGGTGGTGAAGACCTGGTTGCCGCGCAGGACTTCCAGTTCCAACTCGGAGCCCGGTTCGGTACCGGCAATGCGCTGCATCAGCTCGCGGGCGCTGCGAACCTGCTGACCGCCTGCGCTGATGAGCACGTCGCCGCGCTGCA
The DNA here is from genome assembly GCF_003417465.1 of Wenzhouxiangella sp. 15190. GTDB lineage: Bacteria > Pseudomonadota > Gammaproteobacteria > Xanthomonadales > Wenzhouxiangellaceae > Wenzhouxiangella. The sequence continues at coordinate 80,905 of NZ_QVMV01000030.1, read as the reverse complement.
GGCCGGCCTTCCAGGCGGGACTGTCGCGGTGAACCTGGCTGACGCGGGCGCCGGGCTGCAGGGTTTCAGCGGTGGCCAGGCGCAGGCTGACGTCGGTCAGTTCCGCGCCCATCCAGCCCCGGGTAACCCGCCCGTACTCGATGATCTGTTCGGTCACGCGTCGCACGACCGAGGCGGGAATGGCGAAAGATATGCCCTGGGCGCCGGTTTCCTGGCCCATCGAGGCGCTGTTGATGCCGACGACTTCGCCGTCCGGGTTGATCAGGGCGCCACCGGAATTGCCGGCGTTGATCGCCGCGTCGGTCTGGATGAAATCCTCGGTTGAAGCCAGGCTGAGATGCCCTCGGCTGGTGGCGCTGACGATGCCCATGGTCACGGTGTGGCTCAGGCCGAAAGCGTTGCCGATGGCCAGCACCACATCGCCGGTGCGCAGATCGTCGTCTTCGGCCAGCGAGGCCACGGGCAGGTCGTCCAGGTTCACCCTCAGCAGGGCGAGGTCGGTGGCAGGGTCGGAGCCGACCACGCTGGCATCGGCGACACGCCCGTCCCAGAGCGCGACCAGGATGTCGTCGACGTCGGAGATGACGTGCTGGGTGGTCAGCACCAGGCCATCGCTGGAGATGATCACGCCGGAACCGAGGCCGCGACGGGGGCGGGTGACCGTGCGGTCGCGGTAGAGTCGGTTGAACAGTGGGTCGGAAAACTCCGGCCCGAGCGGTTCGGTGACCATGGTGCGGGTGTAGACGCTGACGACCGACCTCGCGGTGCGGTTGACGGCGTCGGCATAGGAAGTGGCAGGGCTGGCCGCCTGTTGGCGACCGGCCGGGAGCAGTTCGGGCCGCAGCCAAACCAGCAGGAAAGCCACGGCCAATCCGATGATCACGAACTGCACGGCGAAATGAATGATGCGCGTCATGGACTTGGCTCAGGCGAGTCTGTCAGACTAAGTGACTGTTTCTAGGTGGGCGTTCCGCCGAAAAAAGCCCCGGGCGGTTTCGATGCGTTCTGGTATCGTCGTCCCAATTTTGAAAGGATACCAGCGCGGAATTGAGTATTTGCTTAATTTTTCGCTAAAATAGCCGGCTGATTGCCTTCTCGTTCCGGAATTTGGGTGGTCGATGCCTGGGATGGTCTTTGCAGGCGCTTTCGGTTAGAGCGTCTCCAGGCAGCGCCAGGAGTAAACCTGTCCGGCGGTTATGAATGAACTTGTGATCCTGAGCTTGTTATCTTGATCTTGCCATTGGGAGTGTTCCATGTCGGAAACTGATCTTGCTTCCACGCAGCCGCCGGAGAATCCCGGCCGGCGTCGTCTGTTGATCTGGACGACGGGCGTGGTGGGTGCCGTCGGCGCCGGTCTGGCCATCTGGCCGTTCGCGGCATCCTGGAAACCGAGCGCCAAGGCCCGTCTCGTCGGCGCGCCGGTCGAAGTCAATATCGGCAATCTGGAGCCGGGCCAGATGATGCGCGTTGTATGGCGCGGTCAGACCATCGGCATCATGCGTCGCAGTGAGCGCATGATCGACGACCTGCCCGATCTCAACGAAAAGCTGGCCGACCCGCAATCCGAGGTGGCGACCCAGCAGCCGGAGTATGCGCAGAACGAACATCGATCGATCAAGCCCGAGTATCTGGTGGCCAACATTCACTGCACGCACCTGGGCTGTATTCCGCAGGTGTTGCCGGAAGTCGAGGCGCAGCCGTTCGACGCCGAGTGGCGCGGCGGCTTTTTCTGCCCCTGTCACCGTTCCAAGTTCGACCTGGCCGGGCGCGTCTACAGCGGTGTGCCGGCCCAGCTGAATCTCGTGATTCCCCCGTATCATTTCGTCGACGACAGCACCGTCATGATCGGTGTCGGTCCCGAAGGAGCAGCGTGATCATGGCCAAGCCCGCGAGCAACCTCAGCAAGAACGTTCAGGCCGTCGGGGCCTGGGTCGACGAGCGACTGCCGGTCAGCAAGACCTGGCGGGAGCACCTGACCGAATACTACGCTCCGAAGAATTTCAATCTCTGGTATTACTTCGGTTCCCTGGCAATCGTGGTTCTGGTCATCCAGCTGGTGACCGGGATCTGGCTGACCATGTTCTACACGCCGCATGCCGACATGGCCTTCGGCTCGGTCGAGTTCATCATGCGCGACGTCGAGTGGGGGTGGCTGATTCGCTACATGCACTCCACCGGCGCCTCGTTTTTCTTCATCCTGGTGTATTTGCACATGTTTCGCGCATTGCTGTACGGCTCGTACCGCAAGCCGCGCGAACTGATCTGGATTCTCGGCGTGCTCATCCTGCTGGTGATGATGGCCGAAGCCTTCATGGGCTACGTGCTGCCGTGGGGCCAGATGTCCTACTGGGGGGCGCAGGTGATCATTTCGCTGTTCGGGGCCATTCCGGAAGTCGGCGATGTCCTGGTCGAGTGGATCCGCGGCGACTACATGATCTCCAACGCCACGCTCAACCGCTTCTTTGCGCTCCACGTGGTGGCCATGCCGCTGGCGCTGCTGGCGCTGGTCGTTTTGCACCTGGTGGCGTTGCACGAGGTCGGCTCCAACAATCCCGACGGTGTCGAGATCAAGAAGCACAAGGACGAGAAGGGTCGTCCGCTGGACGGCATTCCCTTCCATCCCTACTACACGGTCAAGGATCTGTTCGGGGTCGGGGTCTTCCTGATTCTGTTCGCCTTCGTGCTGTTCTATGCGCCGGAAATGGGTGGCTTGTTCCTCGAGCCGGACAACTTCGTACCGGCCGACCCGCTGGTCACGCCCGAGCACATCGTGCCGGTGTGGTATTTCACGCCCTACTACGCCATGCTCAGGGCCGTACCCGACAAGTTCCTGGGCGTCATGGTCATGGGTGCGGCTATTTTTGTGCTGTTCTTCCTGCCCTGGCTGGACCGCTCGAAGGTGCGTTCGATCCGCTACAAAGGCCTGCCGAGCAAGATCATGCTGGCACTTTTCGTGGTCGGCTTCATTCGCCTGGGCATGCTGGCGCTGGGTGACGGCACGCCGATCCAGACACTCGAGTCACGTATCTGGACGGCGTACTACTTCGCGTTTTTCGTGCTGTTGCCGTTCGTGACCAAGTTCGAGAAAACCAAACCGGAACCGGATCGGGTGACCAAGTGATGAGACTCAGAAACTTTCTTGCAGCAGCCGCCATGCTGGCGTCCGGCCTAGCATTTGCCGCCGCCGGTGGCGAAGGCCTGGAAAATGCCGATATCAACGTGCATGACAAGGCCTCGCTGCAGCGCGGTGCGGCGATGTACGTCAACTATTGTCTGGGCTGCCACTCCATGCAGTACCTGCGCTACAACCGTTTGGTCGAAGATCTCGACTTGAGCGAGGAGCAGGTCCAGCAGTTCCTGCTCAGCGGTAGTCAGGAAGTATCCGATCCAATGCTCAGCGCCATGGACGCCGACGAGGCCGAGGAATGGTTCGGTATTGCGCCGCCGGATCTGACCCTGACGGCACGCTCGCGTGGTCCCGACTGGATCTACAGCTATCTCAAGAGTTTCTACCTGACCGAGGACGGCTGGAACAATACCGTCATGCCCAACGCTTCCATGCCGCATGTGCTGTGGGAACTGCAGGGCATCCAGCGCCCCATCACCGAGTCCCATACCAATGAAGAAGGCGTCGAGCGCGTCGAGATCGTTGACCTGGAACTCGACGAAGCGGGCACGCTGTCGCCGGAGGAGTACAGCGATCACGTTCGCGACCTCGTGGCCTTTATGGAGTATGCCGCCGAGCCGGCCGTGCTCAAGCGTGAGAAGATGGGTATCTGGGTGTTGCTGTTTCTGGTCATTTTTACCGGCCTCGCCTGGCTGCTTTACCAGGAGTACTGGAAGGACGTGAAGAAGTGATCCTGCGTGAAGGCGTTCGAACCGGTACACCGGCCAATGGAGTAGCTGGCTTATGATGGCTTTATATTCATCCGAGAACTGCCTGGATTGCCATCGGGTCAGGTTCGTGCTGGCGGAAAAGGGCATCAACGTGGAGATCATCCACGTCGAGCAGGATCGTGCGGCCTCGGCCGACCTGGCCGAGCTCAATCCATATGGCGAGACGCCGACACTGGTCGACAAGGATCTCAAGCTTTACGGCACCTGGGTGGTGACGGAGTATCTCGACGAGCGTTATCCGCATCCGCCCCTGATGCCGGTCGATCCACTTTCCCGCGCCTACTTGCGACTCGCGATGTATCGCATCAACCGCGACTGGATCGAGCCGGCCAAGATCATCGAGACCTCCAGCGGGCAAAAAAAGGTCGCCTCCGCCAAGAAACAGTTGCGCGAGAGCATCATTGCCTCCGACGACCTGTTCGGATTGCGCACCTTCCTGCTCAGTGACGAACTGTCGCTGGTCGACTGCGCCCTGGTGCCGCTGTTGTGGCGTTTGCCGGCCTACGGGGTCGACCTGACGGCCAAGAAGGCGCCGAATACCCTCAAGTACATGGAACGGATGTTCGCGCGGGATTCGTTCAAGCGCAGTTTGACCGAGCCCGAGCGCATCCTGCGGGAGGGCGAGTAAGCCGTGCTTTCGAGCCGACCGTACCTGGTTCGCGCCGTCAACGAGTGGATCGTCGACAGCGGCTTGACGCCCCACCTGCTGGTCGATGCCGAGCAGCCTGGCCTGGAGGTCCCCCCGTCGAGCATCCAGGACGGGCGGGTCGTGCTCAATATCTCACCAGGCGCAGTCCGGGACCTGCTCATCGACAGCGAGATGGTCACCTTCGTGGCACGCTTCGGCGGCGTATCACAGGCGGTTACCGTACCGATGAGCGCGGTCGAGGCCGTCTATGCACGCGAAAACGGCCGGGGCATGATGTTTCCGGTCGACGAGGATGAGGAAGACGGATCCGGCGAGCAGGGCGCGGAAGACTCCGATGGCGACGACAAGCCGGATCGGAAGTCCAGGCCGAATCTGAAGGTGGTTAAATAAAGTGTGATGTGTTCAGTGTGAAGTGTGAAGAAGAGAAGCCATCCTGCTGATTGGCACCAACTTTACACTTTACACTTCACACTTCACACTTTCCCTTCTTCAATCACCACACCGCTCTCTTCGGTCTCTCCCCAGATCCGAATCACCCGCCGACCCATCAGGGTCAGTTCCCCCGCTCGCCGCCCCGTGCCTTCGGGGCTGAAATCGAAGCGATAGCGTCTTTGCCAGCGCAGCCCGTCCGGGGTTCTCACCGGGCGCAGTGATCGCAGCGCAACGGTCTGGTCGAGCAACTGCCAGCCCTGGCGCTGGCAGAAGTTGCGGGCCAGGTCGCGCGCCCGGTCGCGGGCATTGACGGCGGACAGCCAGAACACGATCGCTGCCGCAAGTGCCAGCAACGCGGCGAAGGGCCCTTCCAGCCCGCTCATCGCCGCGCACGCAGCAGGACGTAGACCGCACCCGTGCCGCCGTCGTGTGGTGGGGCGGAAGCGAAAGCGGCCACGCGATCGTGGCGGCTCAGCAGCTTGGCGGTCAGCCGCTTGAGCTGCGGCCCTGCCGGCCCCGAGCGCAATCCCTTGCCGTGGATGATGCGCACGCAACTCATTCGGTCGCGATCGGCCTCGATCAGGAAGCGCCGGATGGAGGCCGTGGCCGCCTCGAGGTTCATCTGGTGCAGGTCCAGTTCGTCTTCCACGCGCCAGTGTCCGCGTCGCAGGCGCGTCAAGACGCGCTTTTGCAGTCCCGGGCGCAAATAGCTGATTTCCTCGCCGGTTTCGATGCTGGCAAAGTCGATCGGGCCGTGGGCCAGATCGTCCATGACCTGGGCCTCGTCGCGTTCGCGCTGGCTCGGTTTCGGTGGCGGTGGCGCCGGCCGGGAGTGGTCGCGCTCACTGCGAATCCGGCGTACCTCGCCGACTGAGGAGCGGAACAGGTCGATGTCGTCATCGGATTCGTTCATGGGGGCTCCCCGGGTGCGCTCTTGGTTTATAGTTATGGCTTTGACCTTCCGGTTCAAGCATGCATATTCTGATTGCCAATGACGACGGGCTTCACGCGCCCGGCATCCGCTTGTTGTCCGAACGCCTGGTCGACCACTCCGATCAGGTTACCGTGGTTGCGCCCGATCGTGACCGTTCCGGCGCCAGCAATTCGCTCACCCTCGATCGCCCGATCCGTGTCGAGAAGCGTCGCGACGGCGTGTTCAAGGTCTACGGTACACCGACCGACTGCGTTCACGTCGCCATTACCGGTCTGCTCGGCGAGGAGCCGGACATGGTGGTCTCGGGTATCAATGCCGGGGCCAACCTGGCCGACGACGTGCTTTATTCCGGCACCGTTGCCGCGGCCATGGAAGGCCGCTTCCTCGGACTGCCGGCCATGGCCGTGTCCCTGGCCTATTCCGACGGGGAACCGCATCACTACGAGACGGCTGCCGAGGCCGCCTGCCTGCTGATGGCGCAGCTGAAGGAAAAACCCCTGCCGGCCGACACCATCCTCAACGTCAATGTACCCGACCTGCCGTGGGGAGAAATCAAGGGCTTCGAAACAACGCGTCTGGGACATCGTCACCGTTCTGAGGACGTGATTCCCATCGAGGACCCGCGCGGTCGCCGCTTTTTCTGGATCGGTCCGGCCGGCACCGAGGAGGACAACGGTCCCGGCACTGACTTCCACGCGGTTCGCAATTGCTACGTGTCGGTGACCCCGATTCACGTCGATCTGACGCGCTATCAGGCCCTGGATGACGTGAGTCAGTGGATCGACGAACTCAACAGCGGACGGTATCGCCAGGCGCAATGATGAGTTCGAGCGGTATTGGCATGACGTCGGAAGGGACGCGCCAGCGCCTGATTCGACGCCTGCGCGAGGAGGGGATTCGCGATGAGCGTGTGCTGGAAGCCATGCTCAACACGCCGCGCCACCTGTTCGTCGACGAGGCATTGTCGTCGCGCGCCTACGAGGACACGGCCCTGCCCATCGGCCGTGGCCAGACCATTTCGCAGCCCTACGTCGTGGCCATGATGACCCAGGCGGTGATGCGTGACGAGCCCCTCGGCAAGGTGCTCGAGATTGGCACCGGATCGGGCTACCAGGCCGCCATCCTGGCGCGACTGGCGGACAAGGTCTTCACCACCGAGCGCATCGGTGAACTGCAGCGAAGTGCGCGACAGCGCTTCCACCGCATGGGTCTGCACAATGTCTACACCCGCCATGCCGACGGCATGGAGGGATGGCCTTCGCAGGCGCCGTTCGACGCCATTTTGGTCACGGCGGGCGGCCGTATTCCCGACCAGCTCTACGAGCAGCTCGATGTCGGCGGCGTGCTGGTCGCCCCCGAGCATGCGGGTCTGCATCAGCAACTCGTGCGGGTAACGAAGACGAAAAAGGGCCTGGACCGCGAGGAACTGGGCGCGGTGAGTTTCGTCCCGTTGCTCGAAGGGCTGGATTGACAACGGTTATGTTCCGGACACTCTACGATCGGGTTCTGTCGTGGTCGCGTCATCGCCATGCCCGGCGCTATCTGGCCGGCCTGAGTTTCGCCGAGGCGACCTTCTTTCCGGTTCCGCCCGACGTCATGCTCGCGCCAATGGTGCTGGCCGAGCGCTCTGCCGCCTGGCATCTGGCTTTCCTGACCACCGCGGCGTCGGTCATCGGCGGAATGTTCGGCTACCTGATCGGCTGGCTGGCGATCGAGGCGGTCCTGCCGCTGATCGAGGAAGTCGGCTATCTCCACGCCTATCATTCGGCGGTCGAGGCCTTCGAAGCCTACGGTGTCTGGTTCGTCATGCTGGCCGGATTCACGCCCATCCCGTTCAAGATCATCACGATCGCCGGCGGCGCACTGGGCACACCGTTGCTGGGTTTCGTGATCGGATCGGTGATCGGGCGCGGGGCGCGTTTCTACCTGGTTTCGGGCATCGTCTGGGCGGGCGGTGAGCGTGCCGCGGACCGGCTCAGGGATTGGGTCGACCTGCTGGGCTGGCTCGTCATCGCGGCGGTTGCCGTCGGGGGGCTGATCTGGTGGCTCTGGTAGCGTCGACAGGGCGATATACGATCCTGCTGGCGGTACTGCTGCTGGTCGCCTGCGCCCCCTGGCAGCCGAGTCCCGACAGCCCTCGGAAATCCCCACCAAAGACGGAGCAACGAGTCGTCCAGACCCCCCCGACCTGGTACCGGGTCGAGCGCGGTGACACGCTCTATTCCATCGCCTTCCGCTATGGTCTGGACTGGCGCGAGGTGGCGCGCTGGAACTCGATCGGATCGCCTTACACCATTCGGCCCGGTCAGGAACTGCGCATGACGCAGCCGCCGTCGCAGTCCGGTCAGAGTGAATCGGAGGAGGAGGCTACCTCGAGCCCTCCCAGCGAAAGCGAATCCCGGCAGCGGCCGGCCGAACCGGCACCGACGCCCGAGCGTCCCGAGCCGACCGAATCCCGGGCCGATCCGCCGCCGTCCAACCCGTCACCGGCGCCGTCGGCGTCCGGCAATACCCGTAGCGTGAGCGGCGTGGCTTGGCAGTGGCCGACCGACGGCCGGCTCGCGCGCTCGTTCGATCCGGCTGATACCCGCAAGGGAATCGGGGTTGCGGGGGATGCCGGGCAGGACGTGTTCGCCGCGGCGGCCGGTCAGGTGGTCTATAGCGGCACGGCGCTGATTGGTTACGGCGAACTGATCATCATCAAGCATTCTGACAATCTGCTTTCAGCCTACGGCCACAACCGTCGCCGCCTGGTCGGCGAAGGCGATCGCGTGCAGCGCGGGCAGAAAATCGCGGAAATGGGGCAGGACGACCGCCAGGAAAACATGCTTCACTTCGAGATACGCCTCGACGGCGAGCCGGTCAATCCGCTGGATTATCTCCCGAGGCGATAATCAAAGCCGCCAGGGCCCGGCGGTCTTCGCTCATCAGGACGTTGAAGGTCCGGGCGGCGGCGTCCAGCGTCATGCACTCGACGCCGATACCGCGGCGAAAGAAGGTGCGTTGCACGGCGTGCGGCAGGAATTGCTGTTTCTGTCCGGCGCCGAAGACGACCAGCTCGGGCCCGAGTTCGATCAGCGGGGCGATGTGCTCCTCGCCCAGTTCGGCCAGGCTGGCGACCGGCCAGTCGGGCTCCAGGTAATGGGCACCCACCACCAGGCTCGAGCTGTACCACTGATCGGTCACGAAGACGCGGTGGGGCTCGATGCCGCGAATCTGGTAATGGTTGCCGGCTGTGTGTTCGGTCAGTTCCATGACGGGTGTCGGCTATTTGCGGGGCAACTCGATCTTCGGTTTTTCCGGGTGGCGACGGTACAGGCACACGACCTGGCCAATCCGATGCACCAGCTCGGCGCCCGAGGTTGAAACCAGCTGGCCGATCCAGGCATCGCGCTGTTCGCGCTCACCACGGAGCTTGACCTTGATCAGTTCGTGATGCTCGAGCGCCTGTTCGACTTCGGCGAGCACGTTTTCGCTCAGCCCCTTGTCGGCCACCATCACCACCGGATGCAGGTCGTGGCTGAGGCCGCGCAGGTGCTTTTTCTGGGGGTTGGTCAGGGGCATGCGATGCGGCAGTTTATGTGGAGCATCAATGGTAACGCGGATGGGAAAGTGTGAAGTGTTCAGTGTGAAGTGTGAAGTGGCGGGCTTTAGAATAGTGGTTCGTGTTTCGTATTTTACGGCTTGCGGCTGGCGTGGGTCAGCTTAGGTGTTACGTGTTAGGTACCAACATAAAGCCATCTCATTGATCCTTAACACTTAACACTTCACACTTAACACTGTTATTCGTGGACTGGAAAAAACGCCAACAATCCGACCCTTACGTCAAGCGTGCCCGAGAAGCCGGTTACCGGGCGCGGGCAGCGTTCAAGTTGCTGGAACTCGACGAGAAGGATCGGCTGTTCCGTCCCGGCCAGTTCGTCGTCGACCTGGGGGCGGCACCGGGCAGCTGGTCGCAGGTGGCGCTCGAGAAGGTCGGCTCGTCGGGGCGGGTCGTTGCACTCGACATCCTGCCCATGGATCCCATCGACGGTGTGGTCTTCATCCAGGGCGATTTCCGTGAGGATGAGCCGCTGGCGGCGCTGGAGACGGCCATGGAAGGGCGCCGTGCCGACCTTGTCCTGTCCGACATGGCCCCCAATATCTCGGGTATCGGCCCGTCCGACCAGGCCCGCAGCATGCACCTGGCCGAACTGGCCGAAGCGTTCGCCGACGAATGGCTGGATGCGTCCGGCACGTTCGTGGTCAAGGTTTTCCAGGGCGAGGGCTTCGACGCCTTCCTGGCTGATCTGAAGCGCAAGTATTCTGTCGTTCGCGTTCGAAAGCCCCGCGCATCGCGGGCCGAAAGCCGCGAAGTGTATGTCGTGGCCAATCGGCCGCGTGGTTGAACGCAGAGTTGATCGCATTGTCGTAGAATCGGGCCGCAAACACGGCGTCCACCGGAGATAAGCATTTTGAGTGATTTTGCAAAGAACCTGGTGATGTGGATCATCATCGCCGTCGTGCTGATGAGTGTGTTCAATCACTACTCTCAGCCCGATGCGCAGCCGCGCGAAATGAATTACTCGGTCTTCCTCGAGGAAGTCGAGCGCGGCAACGTCACCAGCGTCGAAATCCAGGAAGGTAGTGGCGGGAAAACCATTACCGGCCAGACGAGCGACGGTCAGGAATTTCGTGTCATGGCGCCGCGCGACGACGGCCTGATCAAGGACCTGCTCGACAACGAGGTGGAGATCGAGGCCAAGCCGCCCGAGGGCCGCTCGATCGTCGTCGACATTCTCATCAGCCTGCTGCCGGTGCTGGTGCTGGTGGGCCTGTGGGTTTACTTCATGCGCCAGATGCAAGGCGGTGCCGGCGGTCGTGGTGGTGCGATGAGCTTCGGCAAGTCGCGCGCCAAGCTGCAGGGCGAGGACCAGGTCAAGGTCACCTTCAACGATGTCGCCGGCTGCGAGGAGGCCAAGGACGAAGTCACCGAGCTGGTCGACTTCCTGCGTGACCCGGGCAAGTTCCAGCGCCTGGGTGGGCATATTCCGAAGGGCATCCTGATGGTCGGCCCGCCGGGCACGGGCAAAACCCTGCTGGCTCGCGCCATTGCCGGCGAGGCCAAGGTGCCGTTCTTCTCGATTTCCGGCTCTGACTTCGTCGAAATGTTCGTCGGCGTCGGAGCCTCGCGCGTTCGCGACATGTTCGAGACGGCCAAGAAGCACGCCCCGTGCATCATCTTCATCGACGAACTCGATGCCGTCGGCCGCCAGCGCGGTGCCGGTCTTGGCGGTGGCCATGACGAGCGCGAGCAGACCCTCAATCAGCTGCTCGTCGAAATGGACGGCTTCGAAGGCAACGAAGGGATCATCCTGATCGCCGCGACCAACCGGCCGGACGTGCTCGACCAGGCCCTGCTGCGCCCGGGTCGTTTCGACCGCCAGGTGGTCGTGCCGCTGCCCGATATCAAGGGCCGCGAGCAGATTCTCAAGGTTCACATGCGCAAGCTGCCGCTGGGCGACAATGTCGAGGCGCGCGTTATCGCGCGCGGTACGCCCGGTTTCTCGGGCGCCGACCTGGCCAACCTGGCCAATGAGGCGGCGCTGTTTGCCGCCCGCGAAGACAACAAGACCGTGGAACAGCGGCATTTTGAGCTGGCCAAGGACAAGATCATGATGGGCGCCGAGCGCAAGTCGATGGTCATGTCCGAAGAGAACAAGCGCCTGACCGCCTTCCACGAAGCCGGTCATGCGATCGTCGGACGCATCGTCCCGGAGCATGACCCGGTCTACAAGGTCTCCATCATCCCGCGCGGCCGCGCGCTGGGCGTGACCATGTTCCTGCCCGAAGAAGACAAGTACAGCCAGAACAAGACCGAGCTGGAGTCCAACCTGGCCAGCCTGTTCGGCGGCCGCGTGGCCGAGGAGCTGATCTTCGGCAAGGCAAAGGTGACCACGGGCGCGTCGAACGATATCGAGCGCGCCACCGACATCGCCCGCAACATGGTCTCCAAGTGGGGCCTGTCCGACGAACTCGGCCCGCTGTCCTACGACGAGAACGAGGACGAGGTCTTTCTGGGGCGGTCGGTCACGCAGCACAAGAACATCTCCGACGAGACGCACCGCAAGATCGACAAGGAAGTGCGCCGGATCATCGATGCGGCCTATGGGCGCGCCAAGGAGATCCTGACCGAACACGACAAGCAGCTTCACCTGATGGCCGATGCGCTCATGCGCTACGAGACCATTGACTCGAAGCAGATCGATCAGATCATGGACGGCCAGGAGCCCGATCCGCCCGAGGGCTGGCACGACAGCGAACCGCCGAGCGGCGGTGACGGAGATAACAAGGGCGAGGAGCCGTCGGGAGAGCCGGCGCTGGGGTAAGGCAAAGGACCAAATCCCAAGCACCAAATTCGAAACAAATTCGAAATTCCAATGTTCGAATGACCGAAACCGGCCCCTGATCGGGGCTGGCGTAGGTCGGGGTAACACCCCCGACGGGACGGACAACGCTTCGGATCGGATCGAACGGCTCTAAACGTCCATTCGCTCGCGCTCCAGCAACGCCTGCTTCTTTTCGATCCCCCACCGATAGCCGCCCAATCCGCCGTCCGCGGCGACCACCCTGTGGCAGGGTACGACCACCGCCGCCGGATTGGCGCCGCAGGCCTGTGCTACGGCCCGGGCGCTACCGGGCAGGCCCACCCGGCGGGCCAGTTCACCATAGGTCAGCGTTTCGCCGGCCGGAATCTGTTGCAGGGCGGCCCAGACCTTGCGCTGAAACACGGTGCCGCGAAGGTCCAGGGGCAGTGCCTCGCTCGGCTGCCGGCCCCGATCGATCAGCTTGACCACCTGATCGAGCGTCTCGACGAAGGCGGAATCGCCGCTGCGCCGATCCGCTTGCGGGAAGCGACGCGCCAGCTCCAACTCGATTTCTTCGTCCGATTCCCCCAGCAATACCGCGCACAACCCTTTTGCCGTGGCGGCCACCAGTACCCGGCCGAGGCGGCAGCCCGCCGTCGCGAAACGAATCGTTTCACCTTCGGCCCCACTTCCCAGTTTCGAGGGTTTCATGCCCAGGCCGTCCTGCGCGGCCTGGTGGGCGCGGCTGGAGGAGCCGAAGCCGGCTTCCGCGGCGGCGTGCGTGACACCGTGCCCGGATCGCAGAAGCTGCGCGAAGCGATCGATGCGCGAGTGACGCAGGAAACGGCCCGGGGAAATGCCGAAATGGTGGCGGAACAGGCGCTGAAAATGCCCGGAGCTGTAGCCGGCGAGCCCGGCCAGGCCGGCGACATCGATATCGAAGTCGCCTTCGGCGGCGGTTCGCAGGGCCCGGGCCAGATTCTGCGCTTGTCGGTCGGCGTTGTGCATGGTCGAAAGCATAGCGTCGCCGGCGGCCCGGCGCATTCCGATTTCTGATCTCTTGCAGCGGGCAGTGCCGTCGCAACACGATAAAATAGCGGGCTGGATACCGACTTCGAGAGACATGCATGCCCGATAGCCTCGGACAACGCCTGCAAAACGCGCACCTGACCGGCGAAACGCTGGTCATGGGCGTGGTCAACGTGACACCCGATTCGTTTTCCGACGGCGGCGAGTTCCTGGCGCCGGATCGCGCCGTGGCGCATGCGCTCGAGCTGGTCGAAGCCGGTGCCGATATCCTGGATGTCGGCGGTGAGTCGACCCGGCCCGGCGCCGACCCCGTGGCCGAAGCCGAGGAACTCGACCGGGTGCTGCCGGTGATCGAGGGCATTGTCTCGGCGACAGAGGTGCCGGTGTCGATCGACACGGCCAAGCCGGGGGTCATGCGGCGAGCCATTGCCGCCGGTGCAGCCATGATCAACGACGTCAATGGCCTGCGGGCCGAGAGGGCGCCGGAGACCGTGGCGGAGCTCGACGTGCCGGTCTGCATCATGCACATGCTCGGCGAACCGCGCACGATGCAGAAGAACCCGAGCTACACATCGGTCGTCGACGATATTCGCGATTTCCTGCGCGAGCGGGTGCTGGCCTGCCGCGCTGCGGGCATCGACGAGACGCGCATCGTGCTCGATCCGGGCTTCGGCTTTGGCAAGACGCTCGAGCACAACCTGGAACTACTCGCGCGGCTCGACGAGCTGGTCGAGCTGGGCTTTCCGGTACTTGCCGGCATGTCACGCAAATCCATGCTCGGGGCCATCACGGGGCGGGAGAATCCCGCCGACCGGGTCGCCGCCTCTATAGCGGCGCACCTCATCGCATCCGGTAAGGGTGCGGCGGTGCTGCGGGTCCACGACGTGGCCGAGACGGTCGATGCCCTGAAGGTTGCACGGGCCGTCGGGAAAGCGGAAAAAACCCGATAGAATGGGCGGATGGCAGCAATGAAGTATTTCGGAACCGATGGTATTCGCGGGCGCGTGGGCGAGCCGCCGATCACCGCTGATTTCGTCCTCAAGCTCGGCTGGGCCGCCGGCCGCGTACTGGCCGAGGAATTCGGCGAAGACGCCACGGTGGTCATCGGCAAGGACACGCGCATTTCCGGCTATCTGTTCGAGTCGGCCCTGGAAGCCGGTTTTTCGGCCGCCGGTATCGACATCCTGCTGCTCGGTCCCATGCCCACGCCGGCCATCGCCCACCTCACGCGCAGCATGCACGCGGCCGCGGGTATCGTGATTTCGGCTTCGCACAATCCGTTCGAGGACAACGGCATCAAGTTCTTCTCGCGCGAAGGCCAGAAGCTGTCCGACGACCTGCAGTCGGCCATCGAAGCACGTCTCGAGCAGCCGTTCGAGCAAGTCAGCCCGGAGCGACTGGGCAAGGCCCGGCGCATTGACGATGCCGTCGGACGTTATGTCGAGTACTGCAAGGGCACGGTGACCTGGGGAACGCGTCTGGACGCGCTCAAGATCGTGGTCGACTGCGCCAACGGCGCCACTTACCGAATCGCCCCGGAGGTCTTCCGCGAGCTCGGCGCCAAGGTGATCGGCATCTTCGACCAGCCCGACGGCCTCAATATCAACCAGAAGTGCGGGTCGACGCACCCCGGCAACCTCGCTCGCATGGTCACGGCCGAGCGCGCCGACCTGGGTGTGGCCTTCGACGGCGACGGCGATCGTGTCGTGATGGTCGACCATCGGGGTGAACTGGTCGACGGCGACCAGATTCTCTTCGTCCTGGCCGCCGCGCGTCAGGCCAACGGGGGTCTCGAGGGCGGTATCGTCGGTACGGTAATGAGCAATTTCGGGCTCGAACAGGCACTGGCCGAGCGCGGCATCGATTTCGTGCGCAGCGCCGTCGGCGACCGGAACGTCCACGAGGCCCTGGTCGAGCGCGGCTGGGTGCTGGGCGGCGAGTCGTCGGGGCATATTCTGTGCCTGGACCGGGCAACCACCGGATGCGGCATCGTCAGCGCGCTGCAGGTGCTCGAGATTGTTGCCAGAAGTGGGCGCAAGCTCGCCGACCTGACCGCCGGCATGACCAAGTGCCCGCAGGTGATGATCAACGTGCCCAGCGGCGGTAACGGCCGCGCGGTTCTGGACGGCAACGAGGAAATCGGGGCGGCGGTGCGACGGGTCGAAGATGAACTCGATGGACACGGGCGCGTCATCCTGCGCCCGTCCGGCACCGAGCCGCTCGTTCGGGTGACCGTCGAGGGCTTCGATTCGCAACAGGTTCAACGGCTGGCCGAGGAACTGGCCGGCTCGGTCAAACAGGTACTCACGGCATGACGACACACGATACCGGGATCCCCGTCCTTTCCCTGTCCGATTTCGACGGCCACAAGGGCGATTTCAGCGACCGCCTCGGCGAAGCCTGGCGCGAATTCGGCTTTGTCGGCATTACCGACCACGGCATCGAGCAACAGACCATCGACGATGCCTACGCGGCCTTCCGCGAGTTCTTCGCCCTGCCTGAAGAAACCAAGATGGCGTATCACCAGGCGGGCAAGGGCGGTGCACGCGGCTATACCGGTTTCGGGGTCGAGCATGCAAAAGGGCGGGAGGTGCCGGACCTCAAGGAGTTCTGGCACGTGGGCCGAGAAATCGCACCGGAAGACAATCCCCACCCGGAGATTCTCCTGCCCAATCTCTGGCCGCAGGAGGTGCCCGGTTTTCGGGAGCGCGCGATGCGCATCTACAACGCGCTCGAGCAGGTGGGTGATCGCGTCCTTTCGGCGGCGGCCTGCGACCTGGGCCTGGAGCCGGACTGGTTCGCCGACAAGACCAACTTCGGCAATTCCATCCTGCGCCCGCTGCACTATCCGCCGATCGAGAACGCACCGGAGGGCGCCGTTCGCGCCGCGCAGCACGAAGATATCAATCTGATCACCCTGCTGGTCGGCTCAAGCGAGCAGGGCCTGGAGATTCTCACGCGCGACGGGCGCTGGATCGCGGTCACCACCCTGCCGGGCACCATCGTGGTCAACGTCGGCGACATGCTGCAGCGCCTGACCAACCACGTCTATCCCTCGACGACACACCGGGTCGTGAATCCGCCGGGCGAAGCCGCGAAGCGTTCGCGCTACTCGATTCCTTTTTTCCTGCACCCCAATCCCGACTTCGTCATCGAGACACTGCCGGGCTGCGCGAGCGAGGACAACCCGAACCGTTACGACCCGATCGCCTCGCACGACTACCTGCTCGAGCGCCTTCGTGAGATCGGTCTTTTGAAGTAGGACTCAGGCTGCTGAGTCCGGGCGTTGATAAGCGGCCCGGTCGAAGCGTTTTACGCGGCGCCGGAAGTCGAGGACAAAGCCCGGCCAGATGGTGGTGTTGCGCCCGCTTGCCGGGTGCAGGTACCAGCTGCTACAGCCGCCCGCGTTCCAGACCGAGTGCGCCAGCCGCTGTTCGATCCAGTCGTTCCAGGCCGTTTCCGCTTCGCGACTGACCTCGAGCGGTCCCTCGCCGGCGTCGAGGTGATCGAGGGCAGAGAGCAGGTAGCGGATCTGCGATTCGATCATCAACAAAACTGAACTGTGTCCGAGGGCCGTGTTGGGGCCCAGCAGAATGAACAGATTGGGAAAGCCGTGCACGGTCGTGCCCTTGTAGGCGGCCGGCCCGTCGCGCCATTGCCCGGCCAGGTCGCGTCCGTCGCGGCCGGTGATCATGCCTTCCGGAACGGGTTCCGTGGCGCGAAAGCCCGTCGCCAGGATCAGTGTGTCCACTTCGTGATGCCGGCCGTCCGCGTCGACGACGCCGGTTTCGGTCACTCGGGCGACCGCACGATCGATCAGGGTGACGTTGTCGCGATTGAAGGTCGGGTAGAAATCGTCGGACAGGATGACGCGCTTGCAGCCGATGTCGTAGCTCGGCCGCAGTTTCCCGCGGGTTTCCGGGTCCCGGACCTGGCGTCGTCGGTGCCGGTCGGCCAACCAGCGGTGGCCGGCGCCGAGCCAGTGCCAGCGCATCAGCGCGGGGACCCGCATTTCGTTGCGCGCGAAGATCATGAACCTGGCCAGGCGTAGCAGGACGGGTATGCGCCGGAACAGTTGTCGGCGAATCGGGCCGATGGGCCGGTCACGGCGCGGGATGATCCAGGCCGGCGTTCGCTGGAAGACGGTCAGGTGCTCGGCCGTTTCGGCGACATGCGGCACGAACTGTGCCGCCGAGGCGCCCGTGCCGACGACCGCCACGCGCTTTCCAGCCAGATCGAGCTGGTCGGGCCACTGCTGGGAATGCACGATTGTTCCGGAGAAGTCGTCCAGTCCGGGCAAGTCCGGCCAGGCCGGCCGCGACAGGCCGCCGATGGCGGAGACGAGTACGTCGGCGGTGTATTGTCGGCCTTGTCCGTCCGCCAGCTGCCAGAGGCCGTCGGAGTCGCTCCATTCGGCCCGCACGATCTCCGTGCCGGTCTGCAAATATTGTTTCAGCCGGTATTCGTCGACCAGTCGTTCGAGGTATTCCTGGATCTCGGCCCGCGGCGCGAAGTGCCGCGTCCAGTCCGGGTTGGGCGCGAAGGAAAGCGAGTACAGCCGCGAGGGTACGTCGCAGGCACAGCCGGGATAACGGTTGACCCACCAGGTGCCGCCGACGCCTTCGGCCTTTTCGAAGATCCGGAAATTCCTTTCGCCACGCTGGCGCAGACGAATGGCGGTGCCGATCCCCGCGAATCCGGCGCCGATGATGGCTATATGCAGGTGCTGGGTGTCGGCAGGCATCGTTCATTCAGTCTAGCTTAGGGTGGGGCGGGCCGTGCGGGGCACGCCGTTCGCTCATGCGGCTTGTTCCGCGGGTGTGGGACGGTCGTGCGCTATGGTTCGCCCGCTCCCGCGGCTCGAGCTGCGGCTGGCGCCGCAGCTTTCCCTGCAGTGCTCGCGAAGAGCGGCGCCGTCGGAACTCGCTCCGGCCCTGCGGGCCTCCGCTCAGACATCCGCCGGCTGTTTTCCGCTCTTCGCTGTGCGCTTCGGCTTCGCCGAGGTCGCGGGCGAACCATACCGCACGACCTTGGTGATTTTGTTTGAGTTGGTTCGTTTGCGTCGTTTCGTTTCGGGGTGCCCGCAACAAGTTGCTTTCCAGCACCGTTCCCGTTTTGAACATTCAATTTTTGATCATTCGAATTTGTTTGGTACTTGGTGCTTCGAATTTGAAAATTTCCGAGCCAGATCGAAAGCCGCAGAGCCAGCGGATGGCAGCCCCCATTCGAGCAGACCTTAAATCCTCGCCACCCGAACCCGCCCCTTGGCGAGGTCCCTCATGTAATCGGCAAACGCGGCGCGGCTGACGGCCGGGATGGTCACGATCAGCGTGGCGCCGTCGCTGTCGTATTCCTCGTCGAGCTTGTCGCCCTCGAACTCGGACAGGGCGTGGTGAGCGGCGTCGACGAATTCGAAGGGCAGGATCAGTCGTAGCCGGACCTTGGGAACGATGGGTGCGCTCTCGGCAGTGCGCAGGGCCTCGTTGGCCGTGCCGCCGTAGGCTCTTGCCAGGCCGCCGGTGCCCAGCTTGGTCCCGCCGAAGAAACGGGTGACGACCACGACGGTGTGATCGTAGCCCTGGCTCTCGATGGCCTGCAGTATCGGGCGCCCCGCCGTGCCGCCGGGTTCGCCGTCGTCGTCGAAACGGTAGTTGTCGCCGATCAGCCAGGCCCAGCAGTTGTGGGTGGCGGCCGGGTCGCTGATTCGATCGATGAATTCGCGCGCGGCATCCTCGTCGTCGACGGGAGCGGCCTGGGCGATGAATCGGCTCTTCTTGACTTCCACCTCGTGTGTGACGGGCGCGAGCAGGCGATAACTCATTTCAGGCGGGCGTCCCGGGGTGAGTCCACGACTTCCGCGTCTACTTCAAACTGATCCATCAATATATTGATTCGCTTTCCTTTGTCGAATTGGGTGCGCTGCGTCACCGCCTGGCCTTCCTTGTCCCGAACCACGGCGTAGCCGCGTTCGAGCACGGCCAGCGGACTGACGTTGTTGAGCGATCGGGCGACGGAGGCGAGCTGTTGCTGGCGGCTCTCCAGCGCGTATTTGGCGGCGCGATCCAGACGTGCCCGAAGCATGCCGACTTGCTGCTGCAACTGATCGAGCTGGCGTTTGGGGTGGCGGGCGGCCAAACGGCTTTCGAGTCCCTGTAGTTGCCGTTGGCGTGTATCCAGCTGTCGCTTGATGGCGAGTTCGCCGCGGCGAGCCAGTTCTTCCCGGCGGCGCGACAACTCGTCCAGGCGGCGTTGAGGGTGTTGCTGTTTGAGGCGGTTGTCGGCGTGGTCGAGACGCTGGGCCTGCTGCATCAGTTTCTGATCGAGCGCGCGCTCGAGCCGCGATTCCTGGCGGCGAAGCTGAACGAGCAGTTCGGGACCGTCAGGCGTGGCGGCCACCGCGGCCGCGGTCGGCGTCGGCGCGCGCAGGTCGGCGACGAAGTCGGCGATGGTGAAATCGGTTTCGTGGCCGACACCGCTGATCACCGGGGTAGCGCAGGCATGAATGGCGCGGGCGAGGGTTTCGTCGTTGAACGCCCACAGGTCTTCCAGCGATCCGCCGCCGCGGGAGAGAAGGATGACCTGGCCGAAGCCGTGCCTGTCGGCGGCCTTCAGGGCACGCACCAGCTCGGCGGGTGCCGTCTCGCCCTGGACCTGGCTGGGATAGATGCGCACTTTCGCGCGGGGCCAGCGCCGGCCCAGCGTCTGCAGGATGTCGCGGATGGCCGCGCCCGACGGTGAGGTCACGACACTGATCCGCTCCGGCCATCTGGGCGGGGCCTGCTTGTGGGCCTCCTCGAACAGGCCTTCGCCCTCAAGTTTCTTCTTGAGCGCTTCGAAGGCCTGGGCGAGGGCGCCGGCGCCGGCCTCCAGCAGGCCGTCGGCGATCAACTGGTAGTCGCCGCGTGGTTCGTAGAGGCTCAACCGCCCGCGTACCAGCACCTGCATGCCGTTCTCCGGCCGAAAGCCGACAGCGGCGGCGTTGCCGCGGAACAAAGCGCAGCGGATCTGGGCGCGTTCGTCCTTGAGCGTGAAATACAGGTGTCCCGACGGCGGTCGGGCCAGGTTGGAGATTTCGCCCGACAGCCACAGGCGGGGAAAGCCGGCCTCGATATGGAGGCGGACCTCCTTGTTCAGTTCGGCAGGTCGATAGACGCGTGTTTCGGGGCCGGGGGCAGTGAGTGACATGGCATGGGATTATACCGGCGCGCCGCTGCCTTCTTGTCGAGCGGCAAAATGTTCACGCTGCCTGTTGCGCATCCGGCGTGGGCGAGCGCTTGCGTCGCGGCGGCAGGCGCTTGACGACTTCCTGCACATCACTGGAGCGAATCAGCTCGATTGTGCCGTCATGGTGTTCGATCAGGGCAGTGCAGCTTTCCACCCAGTCGCCGCAGTTGAGGTAGATGACTTCCTCGCCGACGGCGATCTCGGGGCGATGAATATGGCCGCAGACGAGGCCGTCGACCTCGTTTTTCTGCGCGGATCGGCGCACGGCTTCCTCGAAATTGGACATGAACTTCACTGCCTTTTTGACCCGCTGCTTGATGTAGGCGGCCAGCGACCAGTGTCCACGACCCATCTTGGTTCGAATCCAATTGATGAGGCGGTTGAACTTGAGTAGTCCGTCGTAGACTCGTGAGCCGATCAAGCCCAGTAGCGGGGAGCTGACCACGGCAGCATCGAATTGGTCGCCATGCAGTACCAGCAAGCGTCGGCCGTCGGCGGTTTCGTGGATGATTTCGTTGGTGACCTCGATGTTGCCGATCGTCATGCCGTCGTACTGCCGCATGGCTTCGTCGTGGTTGCCGGGCACGTAAATCACGCGGGTTCCGTGCTTGGCCTTGCCCAGCAGGGAGCGGATGACGTTGCTGTGGCTCTGCGGCCAGTGGCGTTTCTTCTTCAGATACCAGAAGTCGACGATGTCACCGACCAGGTAGAGTGTCTCGCAGCGCATCTCGCGGATAAAATCCAGCACCTGCTCCGCGCTGCAGCCGGGGAAACCCAGGTGCAGGTCGGAGATCCAGATCGTGCGGACATGCCGCTTGAACGGAAAGGAATTGCGCTGTGTCATGTCGCCACCTCGACAGAAATCTGACTGCAGCCTGGAATCGGTATGTGGCAGCGCGATGACCGGCGCTTGACGAAACCGTGACGGCATTGGAGACTGGCCGGCGTTTCCCTGACTGCCCGGATCGATTCTGCCATGCCACGTATCTTCCTGCTTGCCTCGCTGTTGTTGTTGTCCCTGACCGCCACTGCCGGTAAGCCCGGGGCAGTTGTCAACGCACGAATCCATACCATGAACCCGGATGCGCCGCTTGTCCAGGCGATAGCCTGGGACGAGATCGGGAAGGTCGTCTTTCTGGGCGCTTCCGAGGAACTGGAATCCAGCCATCCCGATCTGGAGACCGTCGACGCCGGCGGCCATACGCTGCTGCCGGGCCTGATCGATGCGCACGGCCACGTCATGGGCCTGGGGCTGGCGCGACTTCGGGCCGACCTGACCACGGCCGACAGCCTCGATGAAGCCATCGAGGCGCTGAAGGCCCATGCCGACACCCTCCCCGAGGGCGCCTGGCTGACCGGACGCGGCTGGGACCAGACCCGCTGGGAGGGACCGTTTCCCTCGGCCGCCGACCTGGACGAGGCGTTTCCCGAGCGCCCCGTGTGGCTCGTTCGCGTCGACGGCCATGCCGGCTGGGCCAACTCGGCCGCGCTCGAACGCGCGACCCGCGATCTGGCCGGCGAGTGGCAGCCGCAGGGCGGGGCGATTCATCGCAACGACGACGGTCGCCCGACCGGCATCCTGATCGATACCGCCATGCGCTTCATCGAGGACGCCATGCCGGCGCCCGGAGACGAAGTGCGCGAGCGTGCGCTCGAACTGGCAATGTCGGAAATGGCACGCTACGGCCTGACGGGCGTACACGACATGGGCGCCAGCCTGGCCGACTTCCGGCTCTATCGACGTCTCGACCAGGCCGGCGATCTGCCGGTGCGCGTTACCGCCTTCGCCGACGGCGACGAAGCCATGCTCGAGTGGTTGTGCGAGAGCGGACGCCATTCCGGCGATCGCCTGAAGGCCCGGTCGGTCAAGTTCTATGCCGACGGGGCGCTCGGCAGCCGCGGTGCGGCACTGCTCGAAGACTACAGCGACGATCCGGGCAACAGCGGCTTGCTGTTCGAATCCGACGAGGATCTGCAGGCCCTCGTCGACCGTGCAATGGGCTGCGGCCTGCAAGTGGGCATCCACGCCATCGGCGATGCCGCCAATCGGCAGGTGATCGACGCCATCGTCGCGAGCAAGGGCGATCATCCGGACAATCCGGGTCGTCACCGCATCGAACACGTCCAGATCATTCATCCCGACGATATCCCGCGTCTGGCCGAGCACGACATCATCGCCAGCATGCAGCCCATCCACGCGACCTCCGACATGCGCTGGGCCCGCGATCGCCTGGGCGAGGGGCGGCTCGAAGGCGCCTACGCCTGGGCGACCATGCTCGAGCATGGTATTCATCTCGCCCTGGGCTCCGACTTCCCGGTCGAGCCGGTCAATCCCTGGCTGGGTATCCATGCCGCCGTCACCCGGCAACGCGACGGTCTGCCGCCCGGCGGTTGGCGTCCACAGGAGGCGCTGACATTCGAACAGGCATTGCGCGGCTTCACCATCGACGCGGCCTACGCCGGGTTTGCCGAAGATCAGGTCGGCAGCCTGGAAGTCGGCAAGCAGGCCGACTTCATTATCGTGGATGCCGATCCCTACGACGTGGAAGCCGCCGACCTGGCCGATATCGAAGTGTTGCGAACCGTCGTCGGCGGCGAGACTGTCTTCGAGCATGGTGAATGAGGAATCTACAGATCGCCACAGTTTCACGACCCATCCGGGGTCAACCTGATCTGCGTTAATCTGTGTTCATCTGTGGCCACTTTCATCATTCCAGAGCGTTGGAATCGCACACGTGAACAGCACTGACTCCAACTCCGACTCCCACCGTCTGATCCTGCGCCCCTCGCGGATCGAGGACTACGACGACATCGCCGAGATCATGGACCGGGTCTACAAGGGCCTCGACGGTGCGTGGGAGCGGGAACAGTTCGAATCGCAGGTCACGCGCTTTCCGGAAGGCCAGATCTGCATCGAGGACAACGGCAAGGTGGTGGCCGCCGCGATCTCGCTGATCGTCAAGTACAGCCGCTGGGGCCAGAGCCACCGCTACTGGGACATCGTCGGCAACGGCTACCTGACCACGCACGATCCCAACGGCGACGTGCTCTACGGCGTCGACGTCTTCGTCCACCCCGATTATCGCGACCTGCGCCTGGGCCGGCGCCTGTACGACGCGCGCAAGGAGTTGTGCGAAAATCTCAACCTGCGCGGCATCGTCGTCGGCGGCCGAATCCCGGGCTACAAGCAGTATGCCAACGAGATGACGCCGCAGCAGTATGTCGCCAAGGTGCGCGCGCGCGAACTGGTCGACCCGATCCTGACCTTCCAGCTTTCCAACGACTTTCAGGTGCGGCGCATCGTCAAGGGCTACCTGCCGGACGACAAGGATTCTTCCGGTTACGCGGTCCTGCTCGAATGGGTCAATATCTACTACGACGAGGCCGACCAGAAGATGATCGGCGGGCGGCCGTCGGACGTTCGCGTCGGTGCCGTGCAGTGGCAGATGCGGCCGATGAAAACGCTCGACGACCTCTACAGCCAGATCGAGTACTTCGTCGACGCCGTCTCCGGCTACCAGGCCGACGTCATGCTGTTTCCCGAGTTCTTCAACGGGCCCTTGATGGCGCCGTGGAACGACCAGGGGCCGGCCGAAGCCGTGCGCCAGCTGGCCGGTTATACCGAGGCCATTCGCGACCAGATGCTGAAGTTCGCGGTGTCCTACAACATCAATATCATCGCCGGCTCCATGCCCGAGTACGACGGCGAGCGACTGCGCAACGTTTGCTACCTGCTCCGGCGCGACGGTACCTGGGACCGCCAG
Source organism: Wenzhouxiangella sp. 15190 (assembly GCF_003417465.1). GTDB lineage: Bacteria > Pseudomonadota > Gammaproteobacteria > Xanthomonadales > Wenzhouxiangellaceae > Wenzhouxiangella. The sequence goes on along the minus strand of NZ_QVMV01000030.1, from coordinate 56,629 downwards.
TACAAGGTGCACGTCACGCCCGACGAGGTGGCCTACTGGGGTCTCAAGGGCGGCGACAAGGTCAAGGTCTTCGACACCGACTTCGGCCGGATCGGCATCCTGATCTGCTACGACGTCGAATTTCCCGAACTGCCGCGCCTGATGGCCGACGGCGGCATCAACATCCTGTTCGTGCCCTACTGGGTCGATACCAAGAACGCCTACCTGCGCGTGCGCCGCTGTTCCCAGGCCCGCGCCATCGAAAACGAGTGCTACGTGGTCATCACGGGCTCGGTCGGCAACCTGCCCCGGGTCGAGAACATGGACATGCAGTATTCCCAGGCGGCGGTGTTCACGCCCTCGGACTTCGCCTTCCCGCACGACGCCATCGCCCACGAGGCCACGCCCAACACCGAGACCATGCTGATCGCCGATCTCGACCTCGACAATCTGCGCGAGATTCGTTCACACGGCTCGGTGCGCAACCTGGCTGACCGGCGCCATGACCTCTACGAGCTGCGCTGGAAGGATCGGGACGAATAACGGGGCACTAACGTGTGGGTTGTTATGATGCCCGCAGGCTTGAAGGCAGGAGAATTATTCGTGAGCACCTTCGCATGGGTCATCATCGGCCTGATCGTCGGGGCTGCGCTCGGCGCCGGCGCCGTCTGGATGTTCGCCGTTCGCCGTGCCGGACCGATGTCCGTGAACGAGATGAAGAAGGAAAACGAGCGGTTTCGCGAGGAGGTCAATGCTCACTTCGTGCAGACGGCCGAACTGATCAACGAGCTGACCGACAGCTACAAGAAGGTCTTCGATCACTTGAGCGACGGTGCCGAGCGACTGGTCGACAATGAAGCCGTCCGCGAACGTATGCCCCAGGTCGGGCACGCGGAAGTGCGCCTGCGTCATATCGGTGCGCCGAAGGACTACCGGCCTTCCGCTCAGGCGACCAAGCCTTCGGCTTCGCAAACGTCGGACAAGAAGGACGACTCGGTCAGCAAGGGCGATTCCGAAGACGACAAAGCCAAGTAGCCGAATGCGAGGAGTGTCCGTGCAGTCGTTTTCAGGGGCTTCCTAGAACCGCCGGCTGTAGACCAGCGACCACGAGTTGATCCCCTGGTTGGGGTCTTCCAGGCCTGCGTTGGAGTAGTGGATCACCCTGAGCCGAAGTGCATCGCGTTCACTCATCTGAACGCCCACGGCGAATCGGTCCTCGAACAGGGCTTGCGAGCCCAACCGGCGGTCGCCCACGAGATCGTCGCTGAAATAGGCCGCTCCGACACCAGCCTCGACGAAAGGCTGCCAGCCGTCGGCGTTGAAGCGATAGACGAACACCGGCGAGACCGAAACCGAGTGCTCGTCGCTTTCGAATCGCCCGGCTTCCCACCACGTATACGCCACGTTCCAGTAGGCGCTCAGGTGGCCGCGCTCGCTCTCGAACCAGCGCTTGTTCCAGTCGAACGCCAGACTGGCGTTGGCCGTGGTATCGCCCTGGCTGGTGAGGCCGGGAGCCAGCATCAGCTCGGCGGCGTGAGCCGAACCTGAAAACATGAAGATGAACAACAAGGAATGCAACACGAACCTGGCGGGCTGGTTGGTGATCATTTGCATGTGCGGGCTCCTCTGAGGCGAGTTGGCAATGCCGGTAGATTACCCCAATGGCGGGGTCTGGCTGTATTCGGTTTCCACGTAGTTGGGTTGTCACGCGATGACCAACTGGAAACGCTCGGATAGAACTCAGCCGAAGAGCGAATCCAATCGCGCCCGCAGGCTGTCGCGAGCGCTTCGAAACCGATCCAGAACCTCTCCATCGGACAATTGATCGGTGCGTTCTGTGGCCGGATCGGGAATCGGCCAGTGCAAGTGCTCGACGCCGCCGGGCAGGGCGGGGCAGACCTCCTCGGCGCATAGCGTGATGACAAGGTCCAGATCGGTTGGATCGAATTCGTCGATGGACTTGGAACGATGCTCCGAGATATCGATACCGATCTCGGCCATCGCCTTCACTGCCCAGGGGTTGACGGTCGACGGCTGCGAGCCGGCGCTCATCACCTCGGCCCGTTCACCGAGCATTGCCCGGGCCAGCCCTTCGGCCATCTGGCTGCGTGCCGAATTGGCGACGCACAAAAAGAGGATTCGTTGCCTGGTCATGAATTCAAAAACCCTGAATGTCCACAGATGAACACAGATAAACACAGATATTGACTGAAAAACAAAGTATGAAATCTGCGGTTGTTGATCCCGGCTTTTGGACTATCGATAGATTCTCGAACGTGGATTTGTGTGTTTTTCATCTGTGTTCATCAGTGTTCATCTGTGGACAATTAAGGTTTTAAAACGAAGCGCCCCCAGATACCGGCTACTGTCTACCGCTCAGGAGCACCCGCCGCAAACCACCGCCGCTTCAGCCACAGCGCCACGGTGACCAGGCTGATCAGCACGGGTACTTCGACCAGCGGGCCGATGACCGTGGCGAAGGCCACCGGCGAGGCCAGGCCGAATGCGGCGATGGCCACGGCGATGGCCAGTTCGAAGTTGTTGCTGGCGGCCGTGAAGGCGATGGCTGTGGTACGCGGGTAGTCGGCGTTGATCAGCCGGCCCATCCAGAAACTGACGATGAACATGATGACGAAATAGATGACCAGCGGCACGGCGATGCGCAGCGCGTCAAGCGGCAGGCCGAGCACGGCCGAGCCCTTCAGCGAGAACATGATGGCGATGGTAAACAGCAGCGCAAACAGGGTGATCGGCGCGGTGGTCGGCACGAAGGTGCCTTCGTACCAGTCGACCCCGCGTCGCTTGATCAGGATGCGGCGGGTCAGGTAGCCGGCGGCGAAGGGAATCCCCAGATAGATGAACACCGCCTGCGCGATGGTGCCGAAGCCGACATCGATCACGCTGCCTTCCAGGCCGAACAGCGGCGGCAGGACGGTCAGGAAAATCCAGGCGTAGAAGGTAAAGAAGACCAGCTGGAACAGCGAGTTGAACGCCACGAGCGCGGCCACGTACTGGTTGTTGCCGCCGGCAAGCTGGTTCCAGACGATGACCATGGCAATGCAGCGTGCCAGGCCGATCAGGATCACGCCGGTCATGTACTCGGGATAGTCGCGCAGGAAGATTATCGCCAGCGCGAACATCAGCACCGGCCCGATCAGCCAGTTCTGGACAAGCGACAATGCCAGCACCCGTTTGTCGCGAAAGACCAGCGGCAGTTCCTCGTATTTCACCCGCGCCAGCGGTGGATACATCATCAGGATCAGGCCGGCGGCAATGAGCAGGTTGGTGTGGCCAATCGAGACCGCGTCCAGCGCCTCGGGCAGGCTGGTGAACACCGTCCCGAGGACGGTGCCGGCGGCCATCGCCACGAAGATCCACAGCGTCAGGTAGCGGTCGAGGAACGACAGTCGTTTGCGGGGCGCTTCCGGCATAGGCTTGGGTCCGTGGTCAGCGTTCAGCAGCAGCTTTCTACTTGTGAAATCAGCTCGGACAGCGCGGTCAGGCGCTCCGATGAGAGTGAGTAGCATACGCGCGGGCGCTCGATTTCGCCGACCACGATGCCAGCGTCCTTGAGGATGCGCAGGTGTTCGGAAACCGTCGACTGCGCCAGGCCGATTTCGTCGACGATATCGCCGCCGATGCAGCGGTCGCGTTCCAGAAGAAGCCGCACGATCCGAACGCGAGCCGGGTGGCCCAGAGCTCGTGCGACTTCGGCGATTCTTTCATCGTGGGACATCATGAATACCAATCGCAAATCGACGATAAGCGATAGCTTATCACGAACATCCGGCAGGGGGCCCTTGTCCGGATCAGGCGCTTGCCCGGCGCTCTCTCAGTTTCAGCAGCGTCACCAGCAGTGCCGGCAGGAAGGTCAATGTGACCAGCGTGGCGAACAGCAGGCCCGCGAGTACGACCACACCAACACCGCGATACAGTTCGGTGCCCTCGCCGGGGATGAACACGAGCGGTGCCAGGCCGAACAGGGTGGTGATCATCGACATCATGATCGGGCGGATGCGGGTTGACACGGCTTCGCGCACCGCCTCGACGGCGTCGGTCATGCCCTCTCGCAGGTTACGCAGCGTGCGGTCGACGATCAGAATCGGGTTGTTGACCACCACGCCGAGCAGGATCAGGAAGCCGAGCATGGTGATCATGTCGAACGGCTGGCTGATCTCCGGGCCGCCGACCAGCGGGAGCAGGCTGCCCACCCCGTTGAGCAGGGCCAGGCCGGCAATGCCCCCCGCGATACCCAATGGCACCGAGGTCAGAATCACAAGCGGCCAGCCCCAGTGCCTGAAGATGGCGACCATGACCAGGGCACAGAGGATAATGGCAACGATGTAGTTACCCCCCAGCGCTGCGCGGGTTTCCATCAGCTGGTCGCTGGCGCCGGAGATGTCCAGGCTCATGTCGTCCGCCAGGTGGCCCTCCCGGGCGAGCCAGTCCACCACTTCCGTTTGAACCTGGCCAAGGGCAGTCTCGAGGGCGACCGAACGCGGCGGAATGATGTTGAGGGTGACGGTCCGCCGACCGTTGAGCCGGCGAATGGCGTCGGTGTCGACGGTCTCGACGACGTCGGCCAGGCTGGCCAGTGGTACGACGCCGACATCGGGGACATGCACGGGCAGCTCTTCGATGCGGTCGAGACGCTGCTCGCTGCCGGCCTGGCTGAACAGGAAGATGTCGATCTTGTCGTCGCCGCGAAAGTACTCGTCGATGAAGGCGCCGTCGGTCAGCGCCGCTACCGAGAACCCGAGGTCAGCCCCGTCGATGCCCATTTCGGCGGCGCGCTCCCAGTTGGGTCGAATCTCGACCAGCGGCTGGTCGAGTGACAGCGAAGAGGGTGAAGAGCCGAGCCTGGGATCGTCGAACAGCGTTTCGGCCCGATCGTAGGCCAGCCGCGCCACACGGTAGATATCGGCCAGCTCGCGGCCGGTGATATCGAGGTTGACGCTGCGTGTGCCGCCATCGTTGCTCGAGATGATCGAGCCGCGGCTGACGAAGGCGCGCATGCCCGGATAGGTTTCGTAATGGGATTCCAGGGCATCCATCAAGGGCTCGATGTGGCCGGGATCGATCGATTCGGCCAGCACCCAGATACTGTCGGTGCTGACCGACAGGTTGATGTAGGCGATGGCCGGTACCTCCGTCTCACCGCGTTCGAAGCGTTCCGGGTCGTCGCCGACGAAGGGCATCAGGTAGTCCTCGACCTGTTTGCCGATACGCCGCATTTCTTCGAGGTTGTAGCCCGGCGGGGCGATCATGGTCGCGAAGGTCTTGGGTTCTTCGCCTTCGGGCAGGTATTCGGCCGGTGGCGTGAGCGTGATGATGATCACGGCGACGCCGACGAAGACCGACGCAAGTGTCGCCCATCGCCGCCGGGTCGATTCGATCAGCCATCCCACACCGGAGAGAATGCGGTCGCGCAAGGCATGACCGTGCGCCCGGCCGGTATCACGCACGCCGAAGTTCATGCGTGCGCTCAGCGTCGGTACCACCGAGATGGCGACCAGCATGCTCGCCAGAATGGAGGCCGATATGGCCACGGCCACGTCGGAATAGAGCTGGCCGGCTTCCTGCCGGATGAAGAAGATCGGCGCGAACACCAGCACGGTCGTCATGGTCGATGCCAGCACCGCCGGCCAGACCTGCCTGACGCCATCCAGCGCGGCGGCCATGCGCTCCAGACCCTCGCGCCGCCGGCGTTCGATCGCCTCGAGCACGACGATGCTGTTGTCGAGCGTCATGCCGACGGCAAAGGCCACACCGGCGAGCGAGATGACGTTGATGGTCCGCCCGGCCGCCAGCAAGCCGAGAAAGGCGGCGAGGGTGCAGATCGGTACGCCGATGACACCCACCAGGGTGGCGCCGAATGAGCGCAGGAACAAAAACATCACCACGGTGGCGAGCAACGCGCCCAGGATCAGGTTCTGCCAGACATTGGCGACCGAGGCCTGCACGTAGCGCACGTCGTCGCTGGTCAGTCCCATCTGCATGCCGGCCGGTTCGAGTACTTCGGCGTTGATTCGCTCGACTTCCGGCAGGAGAGCTTGCTTGATGTCGATGACGTTGGAACCGGGTTCGCGGTCGACGGAGATGCTCATGCTCGGCTGCCCGCCTGCGAAGCTCAGGTCGCGCTGCTCGTAGTAGGACTCCTCAACGTTAGCGACGTCTTCGAGCCGTACAAGGCTGTCGTCCTGGCGATCGACGATCAGACGCTCCATTTCTTCGAGGCTTTCGAATCGCCCCACCGTGCGCAGCAGGTAGCGGCGCTTGCCCAGTTCGACGTCGCCGGCCGAAGTGTCGCGGTTGCGCCCGCGCACGGCGTCGCGCACCTGAGTGAGCGTGATGCCGCGTTCGGCCAGGGCGCCGGGGTCGACGAGAATGCGGATCTGGCGTTCGGCGCCGCCGCCGATGTTGATCCGCGACACGCCATCGACCCGCTCCAGGCGCGGGCGTACGTTGTCGTCGAGAAAGTCGTACATCAGCCGCATGTCCAGCTCGAAGGGGTTGCCCTCCAGCGGTGTGATGCGGAAGTACATGAACGAATTCTGCGAAAACGAACTGGCTTCGAGCCGCGGCTCGTCGACGTTTTCCGGATAGGAGGGCACTTGACTGAGCGCGTTGTTGACCCGGATCAGCGCCTCGTTGATGTCGGTGCCAAAGGGAAACTCCAGTTCGATCTCGGCCCGACCGTAGCTGGCCGTCGAGATCATGCGGTCCATGCTCGGGATGCTGCGCAGGTACTGCTCCTGCTCGATCAGGATTTCCTTCTCGATGTCCTGCGGTGTAGCCCCGGGCCAGCTGGTTTCCACGCCGATAACCCGCACTTCCAGGTCGGGAATCATCTGCACCGGGATGCGCAGGGCCGCAAGCACGCCCAGTACCGCAATGATCAACACGACCACGGTGACGATGACGCCGTGGCGGATGATGCCCTCGAACATCAGTTTTCACCCTCGACGATGCGCACCGTCTCGCCCTCACTGAGCACCTCGTTACCGCGGGTAATTACCCGCGCATCCTTGGGCAGTTCGCCTTCGAGCTCGACGAGATCGCCGATATTGCGCTGAACGACGACTTCCCTTTCGGTGGCGCGGTTGCCGCCATCCTCGATGATCCACACCGTCGTGGTGCCATCGGGGTAGCGCAGGATCGCGTCGCGCGGTATGCGCACGGTGGTTTCGTCGCGCTCGATCATGACCTCGACGCCGGCCGACATGCCCGGCGTGATGCGGCCGGAATCGTCATTGACCAGAAGCCGGAGCAGAAAAGTACGGGCGGTAGGGTCGCTGAGCGGTACGCGCGCGTGCACGCGGGCATCGAGTTCGCGCTCCGGATCCACATCGGCCCAGGCCCGGACAGTCACATTTTCCCGATCGCGCAGGTCCTGCCAGTAATGTTGCGGCACGCGCACGTCCAGCCAAAGCTCGTCGACCTTGACCAGTTCGACCACCGCCGACCCCGGATCCACCCATTCTCCCCGGTCGAAATGGCGCTGGCTGATAACGCCGTCGAACGGCGCGGACAGGCGATGGCGATCGAGCCGTTCGCGCTCGCGCGAGAGTTCACTTTCGGCCCGTGCCAGTGCCGCCTCGGCCAGTATGACGGCCGACTCGCGAGCTCGGCGCTCGGTTTCGGGAAAGAAACTGTCGTCGCCGAGCCGGCGAGCTTCCGCGGCCAGGCGCCGGGCTTCGGCGAGCGATGCCCTGGCCTCGTCCCGGGCGGCCTCGGCCCGGGCCACGTCCTGCTCGACCAGGCCGACGTCGAGTTCGACCAGGAGGTCGCCCCGCTCGACGGCATCGCCGGCATCGACGTGGATGGTCGAAATCAGCCCGGACTCCTGTGTCGACAGGCCCGAAACCTGGCGCGCGACCAGGTTGCCGGTCATGCGCAGCGACTCCGTGCTGCGGCCTGTGGTCGGCTGGACGGTCTGCACCGGCGTCTGGGCCGCCCCGGTCATGGTTTGGCAGCCCAGGATGGCAACCAGCAGGAACTGCACTGCAAGACGCTTCATTGATCCGAATCCATCGAGTCGAACACTCGTTGCGAGTCCAAACGGTTATCGTAGTCGACTCGCAGTGAAGCCGAGGACGGATTCGTCACATGAAGCATCAAAGAGAACGTGATCGAAGGGGATACGACGCGTTGCGATCAGACGTGGGAGTGACGGATTGAACAAGCGCTTCACACTGTTCGCCACGGCACCTCGTGGACTGCACGATCTGCTGGCGACGGAACTCACGGCGCTCGGTCTCGAGGGTGTTCATCCGCAGCGCGGCGGCGTGCTGTTCGAAGGCACGCTAGTCGATGCCTACCGCGTCTGCCTGTGGTCGCGGATAGCCAACCGGGTGTTGTTGCCGATTGCGGAATTTCAAGCCGAGGACGATGACGGACTCTATCGCGGTGTCTCGACCATCGATTGGTCGATGCACCTCGGCCCGGACAACACGTTGGCGGTGGACTTCACCGGCATCAAGGCGGCCATCACCCACAGCCGCTTTGCCGCCCAGCGCGTCAAGGATGCCGTTGTCGACCAGATACGCGAGACGGTCGGTGGCCGGCCGTCCGTGGATATTCGGCAGCCTGACGTTCGCATCAATGTCCACATGCACGGCGAGCAGGTGACCGTGGCCATCGACCTGTCCGGCGATAGCCTCCACAAGCGCGGCTATCGCGAAACCGGTATTGCCGCCCCGCTGAAGGAAAATCTCGCCGCCGCCATGCTCTACCGGGCCGACTGGCCACGGATTGCCGCCGACAGGGGCGGTTTTGTCGACCCGATGTGCGGCACGGGAACCCTGGCCATCGAAGCCGCCTGGATGGCGTCCGACACCGCCCCGGGCTTGCTGCGCACCGGGTTTGGTTTTCAGCATTGGCGCGGCCATGACGACAATGCCTGGAAGGACCTGGTCGACGAGGCCCTGGAGCGCCAGGAGAAGGGAATGGAACACCTGCCGCCGATGGTCGCGTTCGACCACGACCGCCAGGCGGTTCGCCTGGCCCTGGTCAATGTCGAGCGTGCCGGACTGGCAGGCCGTGTTCACGTCGAACGACGCGAGCTCGGGGAAGCCACCGCGCCGTCGGGCGTGCGGACCGGTCTGGTGGCCACCAATCCGCCCTACGGCGAACGCATCGGGGAACAGCACGAGTTGTTGCCGCTCTACCTCAAGCTGGGCGAGACACTGCGAAGCCATTTTCCCGGCTGGCGGGCGCTGGTACTCAACGGCGCCGGCTGTCGCATCGGCCTGCAGCCGGACAAGAGCTGGCAGTTCTTCAACGGGCCGCTCGAGTGTCGGCTGGAGCGTTTCGAGATCGGCGCCGATGCCGCCGCTTCGACCGGGGAGCAGGCGGCACCGGATCTGACGAATCGACTGCACAAGAACGAGCGCCAGCTCAGGAAATGGCGCAAGCGCGAAGGGATCACCTGCTACCGGCTCTACGACGCCGATATTCCCGAGTACGCCCTGGCCGTCGACGTTTACGGCAGCGAGTCCGGCGACTGGTTGCACGTGCAGGAGTACGAGCCGCCGAGCAGCGTCGATCCCGGTAAGGCGCAGAATCGCCTGCGTGCCGCTCTCAGCGCCATTCCGGCCGCTGCCGGCGTGCCGCCGGAGCGGATGGTCTTCAAGGTGCGGCGCCGGCAGCGCGGCAGCGAGCAGTACGAACGCATGAGCGAACAATCGCGCACGCTCATCGTGCGCGAGGGCCACTGCCGGCTGGAGGTCAACCTGACCGACTACCTCGATACCGGGCTGTTCCTGGATCACCGGCCGGTGCGACAGTGGCTGGCCGAACACGCCCACGGCAAGCGGTTATTGAACCTGTTCTGCTACACGGGCGCCGCGACGGTGCATGCTGCTCTCGGCGGTGCCCGGGCGACGACGAGCGTCGATCTTTCAAATACCTATCTCGACTGGCTGCGGCGCAACCTGGAACTGAACGGCTGCGACATGGACCGGCACCACGTGATTCACGCCGACGCCCGCGACTGGCTGGCCCGCTGCCGCAATCGTTTCGACCTGATCTTTCTCGATCCGCCCAGCTTCTCGAACTCCAAGCGCATGGACGGCGATCTCGATATCCAGCGCGACCATGCTGAACTGGTGGCCGAGGCGATGCGCTGCCTCGATCACGCGGGCACGCTGGTGTTTTCCACCAACCTGCGCAGTTTCTCGCTCGACGCGGCGATTGAACAGGCGTTCGAAGTCGAGGATCGGACGCGCTGGTCGATTCCGAAGGATTTCGAGCGTAACCGTCGCATTCACCAGTGCTGGTTCATTCGGCACCGCGAGGGCGCGGCCTCGGACGATCCCGGGCAATCAGGATTGGGGTGAACCCGCCTGCCCGGGCGCGAAGTAGAGTAGTCGCCAGTCGGCTTCCGCGGTGAATGCATGCTCGCTTGAGTACACCTGGAGTTTGCCGTCGGGAGAGACGCTGCCGATCAGCAGCCAGTCCTCGCCCGGTTCGCCCAGCCTTTCTTTCAGCTGGTCCAATTCGAAACGCTCGCTCAGGCGCGTCGTCTGGATCGTCCAGCCGTCGTCCAGTCGTTGGTCCAGCGAACGGGCGTCCACGGGCGGTTCGAAGGCAAAGTAGCCGCGCTGTTGCAGCGTCAGGCGTCGCTGCTCGTCGCTCGACTCGCTCGGGGGTGAGAGCTGGAATGTGCGGTGATGGCCGAACTCGCCGCCCAGCGCCTTGCACACCAGCGCGTTGTAGTAGTCGTTGTCGGTCGCACTCAGCAGGTAGCTGAGATGCTCGTCCTCGAGCTCGTGCTCGGCATGCTCGGACAACACTTCGCCGTAGTATGTGCGGATGCCGTCCATGCGCGCCGCTTTGAGCCGATGCCACGAGCCGTCGGCAATCAGGACATCGATGTGGAGGTCCTCGAGAACGTTGGCCAGCGCACGGGTCCAGTCGCTGGCGCCGACGATCAGCAGACCGTTTTCCTCTTCCGCGGCCAGTTTCAGCCTGCGGGCGAGCGGCCCGAGGGTCAGGCCGTGGATGACCACGGTCACCAGGATGACCAGGAAAACGAGCGGCATCAGGATTTCGGCTTCCGGATAGCCGGCGGCAACCAGCGCCGGGCCGAAAATACTGGCCGTGGCCGCGGCCACGATCCCGCGCGGCGCGATCCAGGCCATCAAGAGCCTGTCCTGCCAGCGCATGGGGGCGCCGATGGTCGCCAGAGCAATCGTCAGCGGACGTACCACGAAGAGTATGGCCAGCACGAAGAGCACCGAGGACATGCTGATCAATTGAAGATGCGAGGCGTCGAGTTGTGTGGGGATGACGATGAACAGCACCGACAGCAGAACGACGGTGAGGTTTTCCTTGAAGTGCCGCAACGGTTCGCGTTCGACCAGTTTCATGTTGCCCAGTACCAAGCCCATGATGGTGACCGTCAGCAGTCCGGCTTCGTGCTGCACCTGGTTGCTGGCCCAGTAGGCGGCGAGGACCAGCACCATCAGCATGGGTGGCTTGAGATGGGTCGGCACGGCACCGCGGCGGTAGAACCAGCCGGTCAGCCAGCCACCCAGCCCGCCGAGCAGCGCGGCGACGGCCACGGCCTTGCCCAGGCCGAGGAGTACCGATGTCCAGTCTTCGCCCGAGATCGTGAAATACTGGAAGGCCAGGACCGCCAGCAAGACGCCGACGGGATCGTTGACGATGCCTTCCCACTTCAGCAGGGAAGCGGATTCCTTGTTGAGACGCGCCTGCCTGAGCAGCGGCAGGATGACAGTGGGTCCGGTCACGACCAGGATGGCGCCGAGCACGATGGCGACCGGCCAGGTCAGGCCCGCCACGAAATGGCCGGCCAGCGCACCCAGTAGCCACGCCAGCAGTGGCCCGATGGTCGTGAGCCTCGCGACCCCGTGACCGACCCGGCGGAACTCGCCCAGCTTGAGGTCCATCCCCCCTTCGAAAAGGATGATGGCGACACCCAGCCCGATCAGCTCGGTCAGCTCTTCCGGCGCCATGGCGAAATCGATCAACCCGGTCACCGGGCCGAGCACAAGACCGCTGGCGATCAGGATCACGATCGCCGGCAACCGGATCTGCCAGGCCAGCCACTGGCTGGCCAAACCGGCGCCCAGGATGATTAAGAGCAGAGTAGCCAGATGCATCGTTGCTGTCCCCGGCCGAGGATTCTCGGTAGTGAATGCGACCGGGACATTCTAGCCACTATGGGGTTTTGGCGGGTTGGTTGGCGGAAACTGGTTGTCCAGATACAACAAAGCCGGCGCAATGGCCGGCTCTGTCTCGGGGATCCTGGTGGAGGCGGGGGGAGTCGAACCCCCGTCCGCGAACCATCTGATCCTGGTTCTACATGCTTAGCCCGCTCGATTATTTCTCGTCGTTACAACGCCCGAGGGGCAGGGCATATGTAACGACCAGTCCCTGTTTGATTTAACGCCATGCCCAGAGACGCGACATGACGCGATCCTGCTAAATGATCCCGAGTCGAAAGCGCAGGCTCAAACGGTCGGGAGCAGGCTGGGTTTTACGCAGCCATTGCGTAGTTGTCGTCGTTGGCAACTAACTTTGGTTCAGCTGGTTTTACGAGGTGAGCTGAGACCTCGGCATGCCCCAGGGTACGTCCGATCCGCGTCGAAGCCGGAACGCCCCCGAAGTCGTCAGTTAAGACTAGCAGTTTGCGTGAAAGTTCCGCAAGCGTTGGGCACATGTTCAGGGCTCGAAACGTTCGAAGGCCACGTTACTGGTGCGTCCGTTGCCCGCCGTGATGCCAGTGACCTCGCCGTCTTCGTTGCGCTGAAATTCGATGTTCACGATCGGGAACTCACCGCTGAAGCGGTCGCCGCGAATACGTGCCATCGGTATTGCTCCAAGTCGACGGTGCCGGATCACCAGGGTGTCATCCTCGCTCTCGACGGTGTAGACGGTTTGGAGCTCTTCGCTGAAATACTGGCCGGTGTAGTCTTGAATCGACGGGCCCTCGCTTTCTTCATCTTCCAGCCGAACGGCTTTCATCGCCTGGCCCTGGTGCAGGGTGAGCTCGGGCACGCTGCCGTCTTCAGTGACGTGAAACTCGAAACGTGCGCCGACTTCCTGGGCCGTAAACTCGGTTGGCGTGACGGCCTCGACGGCCAGGGCCGGTTGTCCGGTTCCCTGTACGTGCAACTGCCCTTCTTCGACGAACACATTGAGAATGAAGTCCGGATCTGCTTCGAGCTCGTAACGCCCGGTCAGGCGCGAGAGATCCCTGGATGTGAGCGAGTCGGGGTCGAAGGTGGCATCGCTGCGATTGTCGACAGCCGCCTCGGATTCGGTTTCCTGCTCGAAGTGCTCGCCGAAATGAACTTCGGCGACCAGGCGTGGAATTGCGGCCGGTAGTCCCGCGTGATTGCTGAAGACCATGTAGCCTCCGTTCAGCTCGGGGAAGTAGACGAAGTGCGATCGATGGGCTGCATCGGCTCCGCCGTGCTGCCAGCGCGTCACGCCACGATACTCGTCGATATACAGGCCCATGCCGTAGTTGGTGGCCTTGCCATTGTTGAGCTCGAAGGGCGTGGTCATCATGTCTTCAACCGCCTCTCCGCCGAGCTCGAACTGGTTCAGGTGGGTCATCCAGCGCGCCATGTCACCGACCGTCGAATAGACACCGCCGGCACCATCGGCGCCACTTATATCCTGGGTTTCGTGAAACGTTTCATCCTTCTCGGTGTAGCCGATGCTTCGGTCTTCTATGATCTGCCCGCTGCGGGAACGGATCTGCGTGGCATTCATGCCCAGGGGTTCGAACACTTCGGCTTCCAGGTACTCACCAAGGGAGCTTTCGGTCACCTGTCCGATAACCTGCGCCAGCAGCATGAAACCGGTGTTGTTGTAATTGAATTCCTCGCCGGGCGTATTCTGAAGTTCGGGTTGTCGGCGTATGACGGTCAAGGCTTCGCGTGGCTCGAACTGGTCGCCCTCCATCAGCCGCCAGCCCGCCAGCGCCAGCGTGTTGAGGATTTCCCGGTAGCCGCTGGTATGCGAGACCAGGTGACGCAAGGTCACCGTTGGCCCGAAATCCGGCAGCTCGGGGAAATACTCGCGAATGTCGTCGTCCAGTGACAGCTGATTCCGGCTGGCGAGAAGTGCGATTGCGAACCCGGTGAATTGCTTGCTCGTCGAGCCCAGGTTGGTGGGCGTGTCGATGCGAAACGGCTGATCGTGCGTGAGATCGGCCATGCCGTGGGCCGATTGGTGGACGAGTTCCCCGTTCTTGACGACGCCGATGACCAGGCCGGGTGTGGTCGAATCGTATTCGTCCAGCAGCTCTGCGAGCCGATCGGACGGCGTTTCTTCTCCGGTACTCGCCAGTACCGGGGTAGACAGCATCAGCAGGGCCAGGGAGATCAGACGCTGGCGAAAGTTTGTGATGCCCATGGTGGTCTCCTCAAGTTGCCGAAAGTGAGGCAAGCCTAGCTCGGGTGCGGGCTATCACGCATGTGCCAGACGTTGGGTCAAGTTCCCGATTCGGGTAGCGGCATTGAGCCGCAGTCGGCTTCGTTCAGTCCGGCGATGCGATTGCGTCCGGCCTCCTTGGCACGGTAGAGGGCGCGATCGGCTGATTCAAGCCATTCACGCACGCCCAGGTCCCGGTCGCCGGCCTCGGCAAAGCCGATACTGACCGATAGTTCCTCGTCGCTGAGATGTGGCAGATCGAGTTCGCTTACGTCCGAGCGAATGGCCTCGGCAACCGCTTCGGCACGTCGCGCGTCGCCGGCGAGGGCGATCGCCAACTCGTCGCCCCCGAATCGTCCCGCCACGTCGCCACGGACGAGGTGGCGGCGAATGATGGTGGATACGCCGCGCAGGGCATCGTCGCCGGTGATGTGTCCGTGCTGATCGTTGATGGTCTTGAAGTGATCGAGATCGACCAGGAGCAGGCTGACCGGCTCGCCGTCCTGGTGCCTGGACTGTAGCATGAGTTCGGCGCGCGCCTGCCAGTGTCCGCGGCTCGAAAGTCCGGTGAGCATGTCGATACGGCTCAACTCGTCGAGCTGGCGGTTCTGCCGCTGGACCTTGCGCACCAGGCGGTAGCCGGTCAGGCTCACGGCGATGGTATGGATGAGAAGGAGGGGCATGCAGACCAGAATCACGGCCATGCTCGACTCGGGCTGGAATCGGAAGCCGGTCACCAGCGCACCGCCGAGCAGACCCGCGAACAGCCCCGGAAGCGACCACAGCCAAAGGCCGCGAATGCCGGTGCTGATCTTGTCGACGGTCGCCAGGGTGATCAAGAGCACGCTGGGCAGCAGGTTGAAGTGCATCAGCGGCGCCCACAGCCCTGCCACGGCGGAGTCGATTAACAGGTTGCGCAGTTCGGCGCGGTAGGGGTTGCGGCTGCGCTGAGCCAGTATCAGGGCCAGCTGCGGCCAGATCAGTGCCGTGAAGATCAGCAGCGCCCAGCTCGGCCAGCCGGCGCCGATTTCGATCAGCACGACGCCGACCGGCGGCGCGGCCAGGCCCATGCCCAGCATGCGAAGGCGGTAGACGCGGCGCGGCATGAGACCCAGATCGCTCAGCCGAGCAAACTCGCGTAAATCCGGGTCTGTCGTGATTCGTTCCCCTTTCATCGCGTCATCATAGCGCCCGACCCGGGAGCCGCGGAAACTTCATTCAATTGTGTTTGAGAATGCGGCTCTTCTGCCGCTCCCAGTCCTTTTCCTTTTCGGCGCGCCGCTTGTCGTGCTGCTTCTTGCCCTTGGCCACGGCAATCTCGACCTTGACCTTGCCCTGTTTCCAGTACATGGCGGTCGGGATGACGGTATGCCCCTTGCGCTCGACCAGCCCGATGAGCCGGTCGATCTCGCGGCGATGTAGCAGCAGTCTGCGCGTGCGCGTCGGGTCGGGCGTGATGTGTGTGGAAACCGACGGCAGCGGCGTGATCAGGCAGCCGAACAGGAACGCTTCCCCGTTTTTGAGCAGCACGTAGCTGTCGCCGAATTGCAGCTTGCCTTCACGCAGCGCCTTGACTTCCCAGCCCTCCAGCGCAATACCGGCCTCCAGCCGCTCGTCGAGTTGATACTCGAAGCGGGCACGCTTGTTGACGGCGATGGTCGATGAGGACTGCTTCTTGGCCACGGTGTTGGTCGTATTCAGGCGAACGCAGAATGATAACTTGGATCCATGCACACCATTCGGCAACCCCGCCAACCGTTAAACTTCACACTTCACACTTCACACTGAACACTTCACACGCTTGCATGCCCGAAGTCCACCGCTCAGCACTCGTTCCCTACGCGCCGGCCCAGATGTACGCCCTGGTCCGGGATGTCGAGAGATATCCTCATTTTCTGGCCTGGGTCAAATCGGCCGAGGTGCACCGTGAGGATGAGCGTTATCAGCTGGCCACACTGGAAATCCAGGTGGCGGGTCTGGTCAGGCGCTTCACCACGCGCAACACGTTGGTGCCCGATGAGGAATTGCTCATGGAACTCGATCGTGGTCCGTTCGATGATCTCGGCGGGGGCTGGAAGTTTGCTGCCGTCGGGGACGGTTGCCGGGTCAGCCTGGATCTGCATTTCCGCGTCAGCGGCGGACTCTTGCTGAGGCCGTTCCAGCGCAACTTTTCGCGCATGGCCGATCGCATGGTCGACGATTTCACGCGTCGCGCTTACCGGGTTTATGAGCGCTGAGCGCATCTCGGTTGAAGTTGCCGCCGCCACGCCGGAGCGTCAGCTGGTCGTTCCTCTGACCGTGCCCGCGGGAACCACGCTGGCCCAGGCCGTCGCACAGGCTGATATACCGGCCCGGATCCCGGGGTTCGAGGTCAATGAGGATCGAATGGGCATTTTCGGCAAGCGCCGCCGGCCCGATACCGTTCTGCAGGAAGGTGATCGTGCGGAAGTCTATCGGCCGCTCACTGCCGATCCCAAGGAAGTGCGGCGCCAACTCGCCGAGCTCGCGCGCGCCCAAAACAGGAAAGGCTGAAGCCCCGGGCTTCAGGTGCCGGGGCCACCGCGCTCTTCGTCGCGCAACGTGTCGAGATCCTGAATGGGTGTGTCCTCGGGATTCTGCAACTCGTCCAGCGCCTCACTGGCCATGTTCTCCTCGTCGAGGTAGTTGCCCTCGATGGACGCCAGCGTATCGTTCTCGAAATACAGTGTGAGAACACGCTTTTTCGGGTTGCTGCCGCGGGACGCATAGGAGTTCATGTAGTCCCAGCGGTCGTTGTGGAACGGGCTGTTGACCGATGGCGTACCCAGGAGGACCTGGACCTGGCGCTTGGTCATGCCGGTCTCCAGCTCGGAGACGTCCTCGCTGTCGAGGACGTTGCCCTGCTGGATGTCCTGTTTGTAGACGAGAGCGCCGCAGGCACTGAGCCACAGGGCGGCCAGTACAACCAACGGACGGGCGAGTTTGATGACTGTAGGTGCGTTCAACATGGGTGGCAATGATACAATACTTATCTTGCGTACGGGCCATCCGACCGGGGTAGAGCATGCCAGGACAAAGCAGCGAACTGAAGAAAGCCGGCCTGAAGGTCACCCATCCCCGCCGGCAGATTCTGCGCCTGCTGGAGACCACCGACCAGAAACACATGACGGCTGACGACATTTACCGCACCCTGGTCGACCAGGGTGAGGAAATCGGTCTGGCCACGGTCTATCGCGTGCTGGCCCAGTTCGAGTCGGCCCATCTGGTTCGCAAGCACCTGTTCGACGACGGAACCGGTCGCTCCCAGCAGGCCTGCTACGAACTCGACGAGGGCGATCACCATGACCACATGGTCTGCCTCGAGACCGGCGAAGTGGTCGAATTCTTCGACGAAGCCATCGAAAAGCGGCAGGAAGAGATCGCCCGGGAGCACGGCTACGAAATCATCGATCACTCGATGGTGCTGTACGTCAGGCCCAAAAAAGATTGACTGAAAGTGTTCAGTGTAAAGTGTGAAGTGTAAAGAAAACAGCAGGTTGAGTGCGTCATCTTCTCTAGCGCCTCACTACTTCACACTTCACACTTCACACTTAACACTTCACGCTCTTTCCCAGCATTTCCTTGGCATGCGCGAGACTCTTGTCCGAATCCGCGCTGCCCAGCATCCGTGCAATCTCGCGTTGACGTTGTTTGCTGTCGAGTGATTCGACGGCCAGGGCGGTGGCGGCCTCGCCTTTTTCCTTGTGAACCCGCAGTTGGTGGTCGGCGCGGGCGGCGACCTGGGCGAGATGCGTGACGCACATGGCCTGGCCGTTGCCGGCGGCCTCGCGCAGGAATTGCCCGACGATGTGGGCCGTCTCGCCGCCGACACCGGCGTCGACTTCGTCGAAAATGCGCGTCTTCGGGCCGACCCGGCCACCGGTGGCGATCATCAGCGCCAGCGCTACGCGCGACAATTCGCCGCCGGAGGCAACCTTCGATAGCGGCTGGAGCGGCTGGCCGGGGTTGGCGCTGAACTCGATGACCACGCGATCGAGGCCGTGCACCGAGGGTGTCGCATCGGGTTCGGACTCGACCCTGAATCCGAACTTTGCCGTGTCCATGCCCAGCTCACCGAGTCGTTCGGTAATCAGCCTGGAAAGCGCCTCGGCCGCCTTGCTGCGCGCGTCACTGAGCTTGCTCGACGCCTTGCGCCACTTCTCCAGGCCTTGCTCGAGATCCCGGATGAGCGCTTGGCGCCGTTCGCCCTGGTTTTCGAGTGATTCCAGCCTTTCCGCCAGTTGCGCCGCCAGGGCCGGTAGCTCGTCGGGCTGGACGCGATGCTTGCGTGCCAGGTCCAGCGCCTTCTCGAGACGCCGGTTGACCGTGTCGAGCCGTTCGGGATCGCCGTCGTCTTCGCTGCCGACGCGCTCCAGGCTGTTGCGGGCCTCGTCGATGTTGATGCGCGCCTCTTCCAGCATCCTGGCGGTTTCCTCGAGTTCGGGCTCGAGTTCCCGCACCGGATCGAGTGCCTGAATGGCCTGATTGATCAGGCTCCGGGCGCCCGGCCCCTCCTCGCTGTCGAGTGCCTGGTCCGCATCGGCGACGGCCAGGCGCACGTCGTCGCTGCGCGCCAGCCGTTCCTGCTCTTTCCCGAGCGCGTCAAATTCTCCCTCGGCCAGCGCCAGGTCCGACAACTCACGCACCTGGAAGCGCAACAGATCGAGTTGGCCGGCGTCGCCGGCGGCCGCTTCCATTTCATCGAGTGCCTGGCGGGCCTTTCGCCAGTCCTGATAGGCGTCGGCGACCGCCCCGAGGGTTTTGTCATCGACCTGGCGGTCCAGCAGGCGCCGCTGCACAGGCGCTTTTTCGAGCTGCTGGTGTTCGTGCTGGCCGTGGATTTCGACCAGCCGTTCCCCCAGTTCGGCCAGCTGACCGACGGTGGCCGAGCGGCCGTTGATCCAGGCGCGCGATCCGCTCGGTGCCGTCAGAACCCGGCGCAGGATCAGTTCGTCGCCCTCGTCGAGCGCCTGTTCCTCGAGCCATTGGCGTGCCGGGTCATTTTCGTCCAGGGCGAAGACCGCTTCCAGTTCCGCCTGTTTCCGGCCTTCGGCAATCAGGCTCGATTCGGCCCGGTCGCCCAGCAGTAGTCCAAGCGCGTCGACCAGGATGGATTTGCCCGCCCCGGTTTCGCCGGTGATGGCGGTGAAACCGGGTTCGATGTCGATTTCGACTTCGCTGATGATGGCGAAATTTCGGATCGCGAGGTGACGCAGCATGCGGGTTCCGGTCGGGCCAGAAGCCCAACAAGCTAGCACTAAGCAGGCCTTCGAACAACTCCGGTTGTATTGGCCGACTGCGACCCCCATTGTTGCGCGCAGGATCAACAAGTTCACGATCAAGGCGAATCGATATGGGAGACAAGAAGGAAGCGGCCGATAACGAGCAGACGCGGTTTGACGAACAGGCGAGCCAGGCCGAGGCCGGCGACGCCGACAGCGTGGAAGAAGCGTCCTCCCAGGCTGAACCCACGCAGTCCGAATCCGCGGATGACGGTGATCCGGAACGCGAGGTCGAGAAGCTGCGCGAGGCGCTGCTGCGCACGCGTGCCGACATGGACAACATGCAAAAGCGCGCCGAACGCGACATGGACAGGGCCCGGCGTTACCAGCACGAGGCGCTCATGCGCGATCTGCTTCCGGTTATCGACGGCCTGGAGCAGGGGCTGGAGAACGCCGCGGAAGGCGACTCTGCGCGCGAAGGCCTGGAGTTGACGCGCAAGCTGCTGCTCAAGGCGCTGGAAGATCATGGCCTCGAAGTCATCAATCCCGAAGGTGAACGCTTCGATCCGCAGTGGCACGAGGCGATGAGCGTGCAGCCCAGCGAGGACGCCGAGCCCGACACCGTGCTGATGGTGCTGCAGAAAGGCTATCGGCTCAATGATCGCTTGTTGCGCGCCGCGCGCGTGATCGTTGCCAGCGAGCCTTGATGATGAACGAGCGCGTGCCCCGGCGATTGAAATGAGCGTCTCCGGGCCCCACTAAACGGCTAGAGCATTCTTCAGTGCATTTACGTACAACCGAGTTTCAAAACGAATCGAACAGGATTGAAATACCATGAGTAAGACTATCGGCATTGACCTGGGAACCACTAATTCCTGTGTTGCCGTCATGGAAGGCGGCAAGACGCGCGTGATCGAAAACGCCGAGGGCAACCGCACCACACCGTCGGTCGTGGCCTTTACCAAGGACGACGAGGTGCTGGTGGGTCAGCCGGCCAAGCGCCAGGCGGTCACCAACGCCGACCGCACGCTGTACGCGGTCAAGCGCCTGATCGGGCGCAAGTACAAGGAAGACGTGGTCCAGAAGGACAAGGATCTGGTCGGCTTCAAGATCATCGAAGCCGATAACGGCGATGCCTGGGTACAGGTCGGCGACAAGAAGATGGCGCCGCCGGAAGTCTCCGCCCGGGTGTTGCAGAAGATGAAGAAGACCGCCGAGGACTACCTGGGCGAGGAAGTCACCGAAGCGGTCATTACCGTGCCGGCCTACTTCAACGACTCGCAGCGCCAGGCCACCAAGGACGCCGGCAAGATCGCCGGTCTCGAGGTCAAGCGCATCATCAACGAGCCGACCGCGGCCGCACTGGCCTACGGCCTGGACAAGGAAGGCGCCGATCGCAAGGTTGCCGTCTACGACCTCGGTGGCGGCACGTTCGATATCTCGATCATCGAGATCGCCGATGTCGACGGCGAGCAGCAGTTCGAAGTGCTGGCCACCAACGGCGATACCTTCCTCGGTGGTGAGGATTTCGACAACCGCCTGCAGGACTACCTGATCGACGAATTCAAGAAGGACCAGGGTGTGGACCTGCGAAAGGATCCGTTGGCGTTGCAGCGCCTGCGCGAAGCCGCGGAACGGGCCAAGGTCGAACTGTCGTCTGCCCAGCAGACCGAAGTCAACCTGCCGTATATCACGGCCGACCAGGCGGGTCCGAAGCACCTGAGCATCAAGGTGACGCGTTCGAAGCTCGAGGCGCTGGTTGAGGACCTGGTCAAGCGCTCCATCGAGCCTTGCCGCACGGCGCTCAACGACGCCGGCCTGAAGGTTGACGACATCAACGAGGTCATCCTGGTCGGTGGTCAGACGCGCATGCCGGCCGTGCAGACGGCCGTGTCCGATTTCTTCGGCAAGGAGCCGCGCAAGGACGTCAATCCCGACGAGGCCGTGGCCGTGGGCGCCGCCATTCAGGGCGGCGTGCTGTCCGGCGACGTCAAGGACGTGCTGCTGCTCGACGTCACACCGCTGTCGCTGGGT
The DNA here is from genome assembly GCF_003417465.1 of Wenzhouxiangella sp. 15190. Lineage (GTDB taxonomy): Bacteria > Pseudomonadota > Gammaproteobacteria > Xanthomonadales > Wenzhouxiangellaceae > Wenzhouxiangella. The sequence continues at coordinate 34,964 of NZ_QVMV01000030.1, read as the reverse complement.
ATTGAAACCCTCGGTGGCGTGTTCACCAAGCTGATCGACAAGAACACGACCATCCCGACACGTGCCTCGCAGGTGTTCTCGACCGCCGAGGACAATCAGTCCGCGGTGACCGTGCACGTCCTGCAGGGCGAGCGCGAGCAGGCATCGGCCAACAAGTCGCTGGCACGCTTCGACCTGACCGGCATTCCGGCTGCCCCCAGAGGTGTGCCGCAGATCGAGGTCACCTTCGATATCGACGCTAACGGCATCCTGCACGTCTCGGCCAAGGACCAGGCGACCGGCCGCGAGCAGAAGGTCGAAGTCAAGGCTGGCTCGGGTCTGTCGGAGGAAGAAATCGAGCAGATGGTGCAAGACGCCGAGGCGCACCGCGAGGAAGACAAGAAGTTCCAGGAACTGGTTTCGGTGCGCAACAACGCCGACGCCGTCGCCCATTCGACGCGCACCAGCCTGGAAGAGCACGGCGACAACCTCGACGAGTCGACCAAAAAGCAGATCGAGGATGCCCTGGCCAAGGTCGACGAGGCCATGAAGGGCGACGACAAGGAGGCCATCGAGTCGGCCGTCAACGAACTGCAGCAGGCCGGCGCCGAGCTCTACAAGGCCGCGGCCGAGAAGACCCAGGCCGAAGAGGGCGGCACGGAAGCTGCCGGTGAACAGGGCGGCGAGTCTTCCTCCGGCGAAGACGAGGAAGTGGTCGACGCCGAGTTCACCGAAGTCGACGACGACGAGAAGAAATGATTCTTGAGTGTGAAGTGTGAAGTGTGAAGTGTGAAGGGGGCGGTTCAGCGGCCCTCTTCACCTTCGCATTTCAGCACTTCATTACTTCACACTTGACACTTAACACTTAACACTGTCTTTCATGTCCGCTGACTACTACGACATCCTTGGCGTAACGCGCGAAGCGTCGACCGACGAGATCCGCAAGGCGTATCGCCGAAAGGCGCGCCAGTATCATCCGGACCGCAATCCGGACGATCCCGACGCCGAAAACAAGTTCAAGGAAGTCCGCGAAGCGCACGACGTGCTCAAGGACGAGCAGAAGCGTGCGGCCTACGACCGTTTCGGTCATGCCGGCGTCAACGGCGGTATGGGTGGCGGCGGCGCCGGCCCCCAGGGCGGCTTCGGCGACATCAACGATATCTTCGGCGACATCTTCGGCGACATCTTCGGCGGCGGCGGGCGCCGGCGCCAGAGCCAGTCGCGCCGCGGCCAGGACCTGCGCTATACCCTGGAGCTGGACCTCGAGGAAGCCGTCTCCGGCGTCGAAAAGGAAGTCAGCCTGCCCACGCTCGGCGAGTGCCAGACCTGCAACGGTACCGGCTCGAAGGACGGTCAGCTCAACGTCTGTTCGACCTGTGGTGGCCAGGGGCAGGTGCGCATGCAGCAGGGCTTTTTCTCCGTGCAGCAGACCTGTCCGGCCTGCCGCGGCAGCGGTCGCACCGTCAAGGATCCCTGCAGTGACTGCAGTGGAACCGGCCAGGTGCGCGAGACCAAGACCCTGCAGATTCGCATTCCGGCCGGTGTCGACACCGGCGACCGTATTCGCTTGAGCGGTGAAGGCGGCGCCGGCGCCCAGGGTGGCGGCGCCGGTGATCTCTACGTGGACGTACAGGTACGTCCGCACCCGCTGTTCCAGCGCGACGGCGACGACCTGTTCTGCGAGGTGCCGATCAGCATTACCACTGCGGCACTGGGCGGGCAGATGAAGGTGCCCACCCTGGACGGATCGGTGATGCTCAAGATTCCGGCCGAGACGCAGTCCGGCAAGGTCTTTCGCATTCGCGGCAAAGGCGTGCAGTCGGTTCGATCACGGACGTCCGGTGACCTGCTGTGCCGGGTCGAGGTCGAAACACCGGTCAATCTTTCGCGTGAGCAGAAAGACCTCCTCAAGCAGCTCCAGGACACGCTCGACGACCAGCCCGAACAGAGTCCGCAGTCGTCGGGCTGGACCGACAGGGTCAAGAGCTTCTTCGACCGCATGGGCTTTTGATCGGACCTGTCATCCCGGCCGTTGCGCAAGCTGCGAGCCGGGATCTCGCACCTACCTGAACCACCGGCGTCGAATGCGGTAAGCTTCCAGCATGAGCCTGCAAGTTCTCGTCAGCGGCGCCTCCGGCGCGGTGGGCCGCGCCATCATCGAAGTCATCGAGTCCGATGACCGGTTCGTCCTGGCCGGCGAGGCGACCAGCCAGCAATTCTTCGAGCCGGACGTCCAAGCCGACGTCATCGTGGATTTTTCCCATCCCGACTTGCTCGAGCGCGTCGCGCATTTCGCTGCCCGCCGACGCATACCGCTGGTGACCGGCACCACGGCCCTGGGCGAGCCGCTACAGCACGAACTGCGCGAAATTGCCGAACACATCGCCATCTGCCAGGCCGCGAACTTCAGCGTCGGCGTCAATCTCCTCGTCAGGCTGGCCCGGCAATCGGCCCAAGCGCTGGGGGAAGACTTCGATATCGAGATTCTAGAGGCTCACCATCGGCGCAAGCTCGATGCGCCATCCGGCACGGCACTGTGGCTCGGCGAAACCGTGGCCCGTGCACGCGGTCAGGAACTGAGTGACCGGGCCGTGCATGATCGCAGCCAGCGCCGCCAGGCGCGTCCCGCGGGTGAAATCGGCTTCCAGGCCATTCGCGGTGGCGATGTCGCCGGCGAGCATACCGTCTATTTCCTGGCCGAGGGTGAACGTCTCGAATTGACGCACCGATCCAGCGATCGGCGTGTTTTCGCCCGCGGCGCGCTGCTTGCAGCGAGCCGAATCATCGATCGACCGGCCGGACTGCTGGATTTTTCCGAACTGGTACTGGAGTCCGACTGAAACGGCCAAAAAGGGTTTGACAGCCCCCATACCCTCGACTAGAATGCCCGGCTTGTTGTGGGGCCATAGCTCAGCTGGGAGAGCGCTACAATGGCATTGTAGAGGTCGGCGGTTCGATCCCGCCTGGCTCCACCAATAAGGTTTCTGAAAGCATCTCCGAAGACGTTTTCAGTCCCCATCGTCTAGAGGCCTAGGACACTGCCCTTTCACGGCAGCGACCGGGGTTCGAATCCCCGTGGGGACGCCAAATAGAAAAGGCCCGCCTTGAGCGGGCCTTTTTTATTTGACGCCCCCACTATGGGATCGAACCCACTTCCTCGAAGCTATAAGACTTCGAATAGCTCGTTAGCCAATTCGAAGCCTGTATCCCCTCGGCCACCCCCTTAGGGTTCGAACCGAGGGCCACGAAAGTGGCCCGAGCTCGCTGAAATGCTTCGCATTTCAGCCATCCCCGTGACGGCCACACGCCGCTCAATGCGGCGGGTGGCCGTGGCCACGATGAACCCCACACACAGAATTCAGTCTCGAAACCCTCCGAGCCGGCTTTTCGACGCCACCCCCTCAGGGTTCGAACCGAGGGCCGCAAAGCGGCCCGAGCTCGCTGAAATGCGAAGCATTTCAGCCATCCCCGTGACGGCTGGCGGCCGCTCAAGGCGGCGACAACCACATAGCCGACCGCCATCAGCAGCAATAGGCCGATGCGCTTGAACTTGATGCCGCTCGACATCTGCATGACACCGTGCGCCGACTCGATGTGTACCGGTCATTCCAGCGCTGGATGCCGCTCGCGCGGCGGTGTCAGTAATGAAACGGTCACGTGCAGCACGAGCGAGGCCAGAGCGCCGATGACGATGACCGGAAAGCCGCCGATCAGCGGTAGGCCGGCGAACTCGAACCAGCCGAGCTCGCCGGCCACGCCGACGCCCGATCCCCCCAGGATGGCAGCGATCGCCCCGGCAGCGTTGCCCCGTTGCCAATACAGCCCGAGCACGACCGGGACAAAAACACCGGCTGCATAGAGCGTGTAGGACATCAAGAGCAAATCGATGATGGCCTCGAAGGCCAGCGCCATCCACAGCGCCAGCACGCCGATGACCACCGTCACCCCACGCGAGATCAACAGCAACTGCCGGCCGTCGATGTCGACGTCGGGCTTGATGAGCCGGGCGTAGAGATCATTGGTGACATGCGCGCTACCGGCCACCAGCAGGGAATCGGCGGTCGACATGATGGCACCGATGATGGCGGCGATAACAATGGCGGCAGCCGCTGATGGCAGAACTTCGGCGATCAGCTTCGGAATGGCCTGTGCAGCCTCGATTTCGCCACCGAACAGCGCCCGGGCGGCCATGCCGGTGATGACGGGAAAGACGGCAAACAGCACCAGCAACAACCCGGCCAGAATCGCCGCGCGCCGAGCAGTGTTTTCGTCGCGGGCAGCGAACAGCCGCTGGTAGAAGTCCTGTCCGATCAGCGTATACATCATGGTCGGCACGATGGCGGCCAGTACCAGGCCCAGGCCGGCACCCAACGGGCTGAAGTAGGCATCACGGGAAATCGCAACCTCCAGCCCCTCGATGCCGGTGCGCATACCGACGATCCCACCCGCTTCTCCCAAGGCCATGAATGCCGCAACCGGCACGCCGATGAATACGATCCCCAGTTGAACCGCATCGGTCAAAGTCACACCCCAAAGGCCCGACATGGCCGTGTAGACGATGAACAGCCCGGTAGCAGCAATTGCCGCCCAGGTCGGATCAAGGCCGACAATGGACAGTGCCCCCTGTGCTGCCCATACCTGGGCACCGATGATGCCGATTATGGCGACCAGCGACAGCAGTGCCCCCAGTATGCGAACCACTTCGTTGCGATAGCGCAGTGCGAGATAGTCAGGCACGGTGAACATCGCCAGGCGTCGCATCCGGCGGGCGGCGACCAGGCCGAGCGCCACCAGTGAAAGTCCGACACCGGCGGCGTAGGCGATGCCCGTCAGGCCGTACTGGAACCCCCATTCCCCGGAACCCATCACGAAGCCGCCACCGAAGTGCGTTGCGCAAAGCGTGGCAGTGGCAAGCACAAGTCCCAGGCGGCGTCCGGCCAGAAGGAAGTCCGTGGTGTTGCCTACAAAGCGGCTTGCGTAGACACCCACCCCGAAGATCGCGATGAAATAGACGATCAGTACGATGATTTGAAGATCGGGCATGGTGCGATTCTACGGCGAAGATGCTACTTACAGCTTTCCCGGTGCCCAATTCGGTCTTCAGGACAACACGGAATCATTCCAGATCGACCTGATCGACTGAACCCGCGCAGGCCGCTGTTGCCAGACCGTTCGTTCAGGGCGACCCGATCAGAACGGCGCCATCGGGCAGGGCGGCCTGCAGGGCCCGGCAGTCGCCGGTGTTGGACATCCGGGGCGTCGAGGGTCCGGCATCCCAGGCCGGTGTTCGGCCGGGTTGCGGTTCGACGGGAACCCAGATCCGGCACGGACCGGACTTTTCCCACCAGGGTGCGTCCTGTGCGAACTGCGGCCCGGAGGGTGACGAGGTCGCACATGCCGAGGCCAGCAGTGCAGCGGCGACAATCAGCAGCGTCTTGGTCGTTCCGGCCGGCATGAGGTGCGTCCTTGAATGAGACCCGTCCATCGTAGCCGCCTGAAGCAGGTGTTGCCAGTTCGAGCCTGCGAGCAATCAACGACAGAACGGCAGCCGCCCCGGAGTCCGGCGCGGTTGCCGTAGCATGATCAGACGCTACGCTCTTCCTCGATCCACTTGTCGACGACCTCTTCGAGCAGCGTCAGCGGCAGCGCCCCGTGGCCCAGAATCTGGTCGTGGAATTCCGGCAGGCTGAAGTCGTCGCCGAGTTCGCGCCGGGCGCGCTCGCGCAGTTCGAGAATCTTCATCATGCCCACCTTGTAGGCCAGTGCCTGGCCGGGCATGACGAGGTAGCGCTCGATCTCGGCCTCGACCTCGCCTTCGCCCATGCCGGTATTAGCCAGCATGTAGTCGATGGCTTCCTCCCTTGTCCAGCGCTTGTGGTGCAGGCCGGTGTCGACCACCAGGCGAACGGCGCGGAACATTTCGGCCTGCAGGCGCCCGAGATTGTCGAGCGGATCGTCCTGAAAGCCGATCTCCCGGGCCAGCTGTTCTGCGTAAAGCGCCCAGCCTTCCGAATACGCGGTAAAGGGCACCAGCCGCCGGAACATCGGAATGTCGTCGAGCTGCTGGGTAATGGCGATCTGGAAGTGATGGCCCGGAATCCCTTCGTGGTAGGCGAGGGTGCGCATGCCGAATTTCGGTACCTCGGAGACGTCACGCAGATTGGCAAAGAAAGTGCCCTGGCGCTTGCCGTCCATCGAGGGGCGCTGGTAGTAGGCACCGGCCGAGGTCTCCTCGGCGAACTCGGGCACGCGCTTGACCTGCACGCCGGTTTCGGGCCGCAGATTGAAATACTCGTCCATGGCCGGGTCGATCTCGTCTAGGATCTTCTGGTATTCGGCCAGAATCTGTTCACGGCCTTCGTCGGTGTCGGGATAGAGCTGGTCCGGACGCTCGGACAGCCGCTGAACGCGTTCGCCGATGGTGCCCTCGGTCAGGCCTTCGGCGCGCAGGATGGCGTCCATCTCGCGGCCGATGCGCTCGACCTCCGCGAGGCCGATGTCGTGGATTTCCCCGGCGCTCATCTCGGTGGTCGTGTGTTGCCGGATCGCCTGCTTGTAGAAGGCCTCGCCGTCGGGCAGGCGCCACACGCCGCCGTTGCTCGTCGCCTTCGGTTCGAGCTCGCGCAGGTAGGCCAGCAGGTCCTCGTAGGCGGGATAGACCGACTGCGCCACGGCCGTTACGGCTTGCTCACGCAATTCCTCGCGGCGGTCGGTCGGCAACTCCGACTTGTCGATGCTTTCCATCTTCTCGTCGAATTCCACCACCAGCATGTGCTCATCCGGCGCGCTGTCGAGAAACCCCTCGATCTGGTCGATGACCTTGGTCACTGCGAACGAAGGCGGAAGAATGCCGCGTTCTTCGCGAACCCGGAGCCCTTCCAGCACCCCGTCGAATTTCTCGTCGAATTCATTCAGGCGGGCGATGTAGTGCTCGGCACCCAGCTCGTCCTCGACCACGTGCTGCTGAACCATGAAGTCGGGAAGGGTGCTCTGCACGCCGAACATCTGGTTGACCGGAAAGTTGTGGAAGCGCCAGCGGTCGGCTTCGGCGAGCTGGTTCGACATGAAGAAGTCGAACACGTCGTAGGAAAGCAGGTCCTGGCCCTCGTAGTCGGAGCGGTCATAGCGCTTGAAGGTTTCGTACTGCTCGCGCCAGTAGGCCAGTATCTCCTCGTTCGCTTCGGGGGAGGCGTCGCTGAGCTCCGCGTTGTGACCGCGAATCCCGAACTGGTCGAGAATCCGTAGCGAGGTCAGCATCTCCGGCTGCTGCAGGCTGAACTTCAGGAAGGCCCGCGAGTAGAACCAGTCGATCGACAGTGGCTTGAAATACCAGAAATTGACGAACAGCAGGCTGCCCGCGAGTATCAGCACGGCAAGGCTGACGCTGCCCCACTTGAGAAACTTCTTGAGCATCGAATTCGGTCCATTGAAGGTGGAAGCCGCAGGCTAACGTCCACCGCGCGGCGTACACGACTGCCAGAAGTCATGGTCGGGTTCAGGGCGTCACGACCAGGCTTCCCCTCGATTGCCGGGAGAACAGCGCGGCGAAGGCCTCGCCGGCGTCTTCCAGGGAGTAGCTGTGGGTCGGCGCCGGGTCGATGGCGCCGGTCAGTGTCCACTCGGCCAGGGTCTCGATTACCGGTGGCACCACGCTCGGGTCGGCCATGACCGTTCCGCCCCAGTTGACGCCGTGAATGCTGCAGCGCTTGAGCAGCGGCAGGTTCATGGGGATATTCGCGATGCCGTTGACGAAGCCCACCACCAGGAAGCGGCCGCCGGGTGCCATCAGGCGCAGCGCCGGTTCGGACATCTCGCCGCCGACCGGGTCGTAGACGGCATCGACGCCGCGCTTGTCCGTGGCCGCCTTGACCTCGTCGCGCCAGCCTTCGCCCGTGTAGTCGACGACGACATCCGCGCCGTGGTCGAGGCAATGCTTGCGTTTCTCCTCGCTGGAGGCGCAGGCGATGATCCTGGCGCCCAGGGCCTTCGCGCATTGGATGGCGGTCGTGCCCGTGCTGCCGGCGGCCCCGAGGACCAGCACGGTATCGCCTTCGCGAACGCCGCCGATCTCGCGCAGCCCGTACAGGCTGGTCGCCCAGGAAATGAAGAAATTGGCGGCAGCCACTGGTTCGATCCCCTCCGGCAACGGCGCACAGGAGCTGGCCGGCAAGACGACCTGCTCGGCCATGCCGCCGTGTAATGCGAACGCGGCGACCGCCTGGCCCGGGGAGAGATGAGAAACACCGTCACCGACCGACTCAACCACGCCGGCGAGCGAACTGCCGGGCACGAAGGGCAGGTCGGGCCGGATCTGGTAGTCGCCACGAATCAGCAGACCGTCGAAATAGCCCACGCCGACGCCTTTCACGTCCAGGCGAACCTCGCCCGGCCCCGGATCGGATGGAGCCGGAATGTCGCTGACCTCGATGGCCGCGGGGTCGCCGAATTCTGCGATCTGAATGGCTTTCACTGTCAACCTCCCGGGAAATTCAGGGGCCCATTATCCATGCCTGTGGAAGCATCCCGCATCGATTCCTCAAGACCCTTCCGGGTCAGTGGGCGCCTCTTTTTCGGTGGAAAAATCGGTTCCCGCGAGGACGTCCTCTAGGATGGCCTGTTCAGTGGAGCTGCGCTGTCCGGCCGGAACGGGCAGGCGGACGACCAGGTGTACTTCCTCTGCATTGGGCACATGGATCGTGACGCGCGGTTCGACCGGCGGCAATCCCAGCCCCCGCAGCTCGCTGACCTGGCCCATGTGCGCGCGCACCTCGTTGATAAAGGGTGCGCAGTGGCGTTCGGCTGCCTCGAGCAGGGCCCGGCGGGCGCCATTCCAGTCGTCCCCGCGCTTGAACGGAATGGACAGGACGTGGAAACCGAATTTCTCGGTAAAACTCTCGTTGACGATCGGTTCGGAAACGAAAAGCGCATTCGGGAGAACGATCTTGCGGCCGGTACGCTGGTGCATCGATTTGCCCGGCCCGACTTCGAGAATGGTCGTGGCCAGCAGGCTGTGGTCGATAACGTCGCCCCGAAAGTCCTTGATCTGGATGCGATCGCCCAGGTTGAAAGCGGCCGAGCCGCTCTTGAGCAGGGAGCCCGTCAGGCAGAGGATGAGTTCCTTGGTGGCCACCACGAATGCGATGGCGAGGGCGACGATGGACAGCGCCAGCGTGCGAAGCTCGTTGCCCCAGATCAGTACCAGCCCCAGCAGCAAAAGCAGCAACAGGCCATTGCGCGAATTGACCAGCCACTTGCGGCGCAACTCCGCGGCTGCGACATTGCGGCGGATATAGCGGGCCGTAAGGCTGCGCATGATGGCCACCGCGACAACGAGAATGCCGGTGCTGATGATCAGGCTGAAGACGGAATCCGGTATCGAGAAGTTCGGCAGCCAGTCCATATGAACGCTTGACTCCAAAGGCAATGTCAAAGAATAACAGCGCAGGGGGTTGAATGCGCCTTGACCCGGTCGGCAAGGGGCGACTAATCTTTCTGCGAGGGATTCAAACCTAACCGACTTCCAAAGCGAGCCAAATCGTGTCAGCGAACCGGAAAGTGGTGGAACTGCTCAAGGCCGCCGGCATCGAGATTGATGGCGGGCGTCCCTGGGATCTGCAAGTGCACGACGAGCGACTGTATAACCGTGTGCTGGGCGAGGGCTCGGTCGGCGCCGGCGAGTCCTACATGGACGGCTGGTGGGATGCCGAGCAGCTCGACGAGTTCTTTTTCCGGGTCCAGCGGGCGCGACTCGATCGCGAAATCCGCACCTGGTCGATACTGTTCCAGGTGCTGTTGAGCCGGTTCATCAACCGGCAGGATCGCCGACGCTCGAAGCAAGTCGCCGAACAGCACTATGACCTGTCGAACCGCCTCTACGAGGCCATGCTCGGCCCGACCATGCAGTACACCTGTGCTTACTACGGGCCCGAAGGCGAAGCGCGCGCGCTCGACGAGGCACAACGCGCCAAGCTTGCCCTGGTAGCGCGCAAGCTGCATCTGAAACCGGGCATGCGTGTACTCGAACTCGGCGGCGGTTTCGGCGAACTGGCCCGTTATCTGGCCGCCGAGCATGACTGCGAGGTGGTCAGCTACAACATCAGCCGCCAGCAGGTCGACTATGCGCGTCAAATCTGCAAGGGCCTGCCCGTCGACTTGCGGCTGCAGGACTATCGCGAGGCGGCCCGCGATCCCGGTGAGTACGATCGGGTGGTCAGCGTCGGACTGATGGAGCACGTCGGTCCGAAGAACTACCGTGGATTCTTCGAGCTTGCCAAGGCCCGCCTGAAGGCCGGCGGCCTGGCCCTGGTCCACACCATCGGCGGCAACGAAAGCCGTGTAACCGCCGACCCCTGGATCACCAAGTACATCTTTCCCGGCGGCGTGATTCCCTCGGAGGCACAGCTCACGCGCGCCAAGGAAGGCCTGTTCGTGCTCGAGGACTGGCACAACTTCGGTCCCGACTACGACCGCACGCTGATGGCCTGGGAAGCGAACTTTCTCGAAGCATGGCCGGAACTCAAGGAGAGTGAAGGGCTCGACGAGCGTTTCTACCGCATGTGGCGTTATTACCTGAACTGCTCGGCCGGCGCGTTCCGGGCGCGGGGCCTGAACCTCTGGCAGTTGGTGCTCAGCCACGGCGACGTGCCTCGCTATATCCCGGTTCGCTGAATCATGAGCGAAGCGAACTGGGCGGCCCACCGTGCGCGTGTCGAGTCACTGGCCGGTGCGCTGACGGACTCCGAAGGCCCCGTACGCCTTCGCAAGCGCACCAGTAACCTGTTCCGTCCGCGCGAGGCGGTGGACCGCACCGAGCTCGACGTCACCTCGCTCAACCAGGTGATCGGGATCGATGCCGAAGCCGGCGTCGCCGAAGTCGAAGGCATGACGCCCTACGTCGACCTGGTCGACGCCACCCTGCCGCATGGTTTCGCCCCTGCCATCGTCCCGGAACTGAAAAGTATCACCGTCGGCGGCGCGATGACCGGTCTGGGCATCGAGTCGAGCGCTTTCCGATATGGCTTGGTGCACCACACGGTCCGCGAAATGGATGTGCTGGTGGCCGACGGTCGTGTGCTCACCTGCTCGCCCGAACAGCACCCGGAACTATTCTTTGGTTTTCCCAACTCCTACGGAAGCCTGGGCTACACGACACGGCTTCGCGTCGACCTGATTCCGGTAACGCCTTATGTGCGGCTCGAGCACACGTCGTTCAGCGACGCGGAACAACTCTTTGCCGCCATCGCCAGGGAATGCGAGCAGCCGACTTGCGCCTATCTCGACGGCGTGTACTTTGCCCCGGGTGAATTCGTTCTGACCCGCGCGCATTTCATCGATGCGTTACCCGCGGGCGTCGAGGCAAGCGACTACACTTGGCTGCAGCAGTACTGGAAGAGCCTGCACGAACGACAGGAAGACTACCTGAGCATCCACGATTATCTCTGGCGCTGGGACACCGACTGGTTCTGGTGTAGCAAGAATCTCGGCATGCAGTTCAAGCCGCTGCGCTTCGTCATGGGGCGCAAGCGACTCAACAGCATCACCTACCAGAAAATCATGCGCGCCAGCCACCACTGGCCGCTGAGTATGCTCCAGTATTTTCGCCCTCGTACCGAATCGGTGATCCAGGACGTCGATATTCCGATCGACAATGCCGCGGCCTTCCTTGCCGAGTTCGAAAATCAAATCGGCATCCGCCCCGTCTGGATCTGCCCCTTCGTTGTGCCCGACGGCCGATTCTCCCTGTTCGAGCTTCGCACCGATACGCCGTATATCAATTTCGGCTTCTGGGACATGGTGCGCTCGAGCGAACCGGACGGTCACTACAACGCACTGGTCGAGGAACTGGTGGCCAGACACGGCGGCAAGAAAAGCCTGTACTCGCGCAGCACCTACGACGAGTCGCGCTTCTGGCAGGAATACGATCGCGAGACTTACGAATCACTCAAGCGCGAGTGCGATCCCGATGGCCGCTTCCCGGGCCTGTACGAAAAGGCCGTAGGGCAACGCTGATCGCGACGGTTTCAGGTTGCTTCAGGCGCCCCGGGAGGCGGTTCCGCACGTGCAGGTAGAGCGCGGGACTTCGAAGCCACTCGCGATGTCTCCCGATATGGTGAACCACCCAGGTTGTTGCTATCGATGGCCACGGGTCTGCTCGTGATTTGCTGGCGCGCCGACTGTGCGGCGCTTTCACCTCGGGTTTACTACGGTTCCGGGACTGACTCAAGGAAAAACAGGGTGCCTGCTGAATCAACAGCTGGTTCCGCTCCAAATCCCAGTCTTCCGATCCCGTACAGGCCTTCCGGGGTCTGATTGGCCGGGAGCAGCGTGAAAGTGGCCTGCACGAATGAGGAACCTCTAGGCAGCAACTTCAGCAGCAGATCGCCACTTTCGAGGATTTCCCACTCGAAATCGTAACCACCTTCATCCGGCCGTGGGTCGTTCGGATCATCCAGAATTGCCGACCAGCCGGTTCCGTCGAGGTTGAGCTGCAGGTAGCTGCCCGACAGAATCGGTGACATCAACCGGTATCGTCCCGGAATCTCCTCATCGGCCAGGGTGGGGGTGGGGTCATCGGCTTGCAGAATATTGTGGCTTGTCGTCTTGATCTGCCCATCCGGGAGAATGCCGCGGGTCACCACCTGGGTCGTTTCCAGGTCTCCGAACTCGAAGCTGCTTGCGCCCAGGGGGATGACTTCCACGCTGATCCCATCACCGTGCGTGATGGTGTACTCATTGCCTGTCGATGCCCATTCAAGCGCTTCACCACTGATCCGGGCGCTGGCATTGCCCCCACTTTCGAAGTCAATGATATCGAGGTTCGGCGCGCCGACCACGCCTGCATCGGATTCACAGTCCGGATCGCAGCGCGGGAAGGCCCACGAAGTGCCCTCGGCGGGGCCTGACCAGGTCACAGGGGCTGCATCGAATGTCTTTGTGGTCAAGACCGAGTGGCTGGTAGTCGTTCCGAGGGCCGGGACGTCATCAGGGCTCAGTTCCGGGTTGTCCGGTGCGGTTGTTTCCTCGCGAGTACTCAGTAGGCTGATCGGAATGGCCTCGGAGGCATTGACCATGCGCCAGTCGGCTTGAAGGGTCTTTTGAACCAACTCAACAGAGTCCGTATAGCCATCGGGGATGATATAGGAACTGATCGGAGGCATTATCGAATCACCCTCGGCAGGCAGCATGGCAATGTAGCGCTCATTGACACCGAAAAAGTCCATGTCATCGGCGAAAATGAGGTCGCCGGTTGCCATGTTTTCCCAAGTGACCAATCCGGATCCGCCGCGCGTGCTGAACTGACCGGACTGATCATTCTCGAGCTCGATGGAATAGGCTGAATTGGCGGTCGAACCGTCGCTATTTTGCACCATCAATGTACTATCGACAGGAAATTGCCCTTCCGGAACCAGGAACAGGTAAGGCTTGGATATCAATCCTTCATAGATCACCATGCGCTGCTCCGGATCGAATGCATTGACCGCATCTTTCAGGGCCTGTTCATTCAGGGACAGCTCGAGCAGGTTGCTGAAGCCCGCAGGCATGTTGTCTGCTGACTGTGACAGATGAAACAGGGTCGCGGCATCGTGGAACAGCGAGTAGACCTGGAGTCCGCGCACCAGGTGCCCGATATCGTTCCAGGTTTCGGGCTCCTGACCGTCCAGCCCGAATTTGACCAGCGAGGCGTAGGCAATAGTGCTGACGGGTGAAATCGGGCCCGTTCGGAACACATCGTTACTGTCGGAGTTGTCCGTGATGTGCTTATCTGTGTGGATCAGCCGGAAATAGCAGATGTGGTCCTGATCCCCAACACCGCAAGCCTGAATTCGAACAAGATCGTCACTGGAAATTGACTCAAATTGCGCTGAGAACCGTCCGGAATCATTTGCGACCGTCGTACTTGGAGTTTCAGTACCGTGATAAACCGTGATCTCGGCGTTTGGAAGTGCCGGCAAAGCGGTCGAGCCTTCGACGGTGACTGGCGAAAGCGCCTCCGTATAGCCGGGCAGCAGAACCAGGATCAAGCATGCCCAAAGATGCTGCGAACGCAGCTTTTCAACGAGCCCCATAAAACCTCCCTTTGCTCCCTAATACAATTCCTCCCATTCAAAACTACACCAACCACTCCCGGCTTTCAACCAGTTACGCCTTGAAGCGCCCCGGCGCTGGCCAGTAGTTCGTGGACTCTCGAGGGTTACCTACATAGGCAGTTGAGGAGACTTTAAGGGTTTCTTGATGAATCGTGCATGACTATTCCACCGTCTGCCCGAATCATGATCCAGTGTCATACAACAAGGCTGGGTCATGTCACGTGTAGCAAGTTTTATTATTCTGGTGCTTGCTGTCTCCGGACCGGTGGCGGCATCGATAGCGGATTTGACCGTCTCCAGGCAGATCGTCAGCGACGACCAGACGGTTCGTGCCGGTGAACTCATCGAATACGTCACCGACCTTCAATTCAGTGGCGGCGAAACTCGGGAATTTTCCCTGGTCGAGGTTATTCGCGAGCCTTTGCATATCGACGGCACGGTTGAGTTGTCTGTGCGCAGCGGGGCGGTCAGCAGTCGCCGGGTTGCCGTCGAGAAGCGCCGAACGACCGATGGCGTCAATGAAACCGTGGTGCGCTGGCGCGGCACCATGGCAGCCGGCGGCACCCGCATTCAATTGACCATTCCCGTGCGGGTCGAGGTGGCTTGCCGGCCGGGTCAGACACTCGCCGATCGCCGGAGCCAGGCCGTTATTGCCGTGCTCGACGGCAGTGGACAGAGAACGACGGCATCGAGCGACTACTCGGTGCAGTGTCCACCGATGGTTTCGCTGGACGATATTGCGGTCGATTTGTCGCTGTCCTTTCCCGGAGAGGAAGACGGGGCTGGAACGGAGCCGACGAGAGTCAGTGACAGCCATGACCGCTATGCCAATGTAGCGCTGCTGCAGGCGACATTGAGCAATCAGGGGCAGCTGCCGGCGACCGTCGGCGTGCTGATGGACGTACGTTCGGCAGACTCGGAGCCGCCGGGGACCGAATCCCGATATGCTCCGGTTCTGATCGATGCCGGCGAGACCCGGACCGTGGCCGTCTGGACCGATATGCGCCCGCACCTGGACGAGTCGTCGACCAGCCGGCAAGCAACGGCGCTGGAAGCCGGGATCCACTATGTACTGCTGTCCATGCTGCGGGCCGGCGAGGAGAGCGTGCGCCCGGGCCCGGACGATGAAATCCGTCACGTCTCCCGAACGGTTCGCGTTCGCGGCTGGGATCTGGGTGATGCGCCCGACAGTTCCAATCGCGCCGGCGTAGCGATGAATGCCTATCGAGATATGCAGGCCGGCTTCGCCAGCGTTTTCGATACACCGCCCAGCGCAGTGCCGGGGCCGGCCCATGCCCGGCCCCGCCCGTTGCACCTGGGCCGCTCGGTCAGTCGCGAGGCCGATGCCGATCTGGGTACGAATGCCAATATCGAGCCGGCCCGCAACCGTGCCGATCTCGACGAATTCGACGACGGCACGCAGCCCGCGTCATGGGCGCTGCGGCATTGCCGCGCCACCACCATCGATGTGCAGGTGTTCGTCAGCCGCGAAGCGGCGGCGTGGTTTGCGGCCGGGCAGCAATCCGCCTTCCTCAATGCCTGGCTGGATTTCGACCGCGACGGGCAGTGGGGGCGAGTGGCGTCCTGTCCGTCCGGGCGGGCCTTCGAACATGCCGTCATCGATTATCCGGTCGACGTCGCCGCCCTGGGTCCCGGATACCACACGCTGCAGGTTCCAACCGGGCGAATCCATTGGCCGAGCGAGCTCGCCCTGCAGCCGGCCTGGGTGCGCCTGAGCTTGAGCGAGACGCCGTCGGTCAAGACCGCCGCGGTCGGATCGGTCGAGTTCGGCGATGGACGCGGGTCCGGTGTTCCGTGGCGCTTCGGCGAAACCGAAGACTTCCTGCTCCGGCCGCTTGGCTCTGCCGGCGCCGGTCCGGACCTGGCGGTCGATCTGGGCGGGTCGTCGCGGATCCTGACCGAACCGGATAGCACGCGTGTTACCGACCAGAAGATCGAGTGGACCTGGGTCATGGACTACGCCAATATCGGCAGCCAGCGCGCCGACAATGTCGAGCGGATCTTCGACTTTCCGCATGGCATTTCCCGGGACCAGATCGAGGCCGGCTCGACGTTTGCCCTGGTCAAGCCACGCCGCGATGCGCAGACCATTTACTCCAGCCTGCAGCCCGACGAGTACAGCATCGAGGAAAATCGCGTCCGCTTCGAGCCGGTCAACCTGGCACCGGGCGAACGGGGACGCCTGGTGGTGCAATTCCGCCCCGAGATTGGTGATGAAGTGATCGTTGGCGATAACTTGCGCGCGGAGCCGGTCGACTGGACCGTGCATGCCGAGGCGATCACGCAAGGCGATATCAACACCGATAACCATGTGACCAGTTTTTCGGAAGTCTCCGGCCTGGGCATGCTGACCGAATGGCCCGAGCACGGCCGCATCGCCGCGCGTTCTCCGAATTCACCGTTCTGGGTGCCGCGCGGGACCACCAACCAGTCCGAGTTGACATTGGGCGGCTTCATTCCTACAGGCGAAACGGCCCAGTACGTCAGCGAGGAAGGCGACTACTACCAGGAACAGATTGCCAACGAGGGGTACGTCAATCTCTGGATTCAGGTCATCGCCAGCACCACGGATGACAGCCGTGCCGGCGACTACATCGCACCCGGGGTGTACGTCGAGGAGACTTCGCTCCTGGATGATGGTCGCTGGCAGCTCGACTTGACCAACCTGCCCGACGCCCACTACCGCATTGCCGTGGGTGATCCGTATGCCTGCGACGACTCGGCCGCCCGCCTGGCGGATGATCAACAGGACCGAATCGGTGAACGCGCCCGGCGCGACGGAACGGCCATGGCCGCTTGTGGCGTGTTCACCGTCGACAGCAGCCTGCCGATCGATCCGATCAGTCTGGGTTTCGTCGAGGTGCCCGCGGATCAGGCCGCGACGATCATGGCCGACGACGATGGGCGACCGCTCATTCCGGGTCCGGTGATTCTGCCCGACACCCTGGGATTTTCGCGCGGCGACTGGTCGGTGCGGCTGCCGGCCTCGGCCGAAGGCAACGAATACATCGCCGTGTTCGGCCTCAAGCCGTCGCTGATCGATGCGGACCCGCGTCTGATCGACCGCTACGGTGAGCAGCAGCGCCGGTTCAACGCGGTCGAAACCGCCGTCCCGGCCTTTTACCAGACCGAGTCCTTCTTCTTCGACGAGGCCGATGCCCTGTTCGGAAAACAGACCACGGCAGGCCAATCGCGTAGCGAGACCGATACGCCAGACGAGCGCGAACTGATCGTCAAATTGACCCTGGGCGACATGGATATCGGATTTGCCGGCCGCCCGGCTGTGGCCCGGCACGGGCAGGTGTGGAAGGCGCCGGCCGGCGTCGAAACCGGAGGTCTGTCGAACGAAAGCGCCCCGGAAATCCGTATCGATCTGCTGGTCGGCGTTCCGTTGCGGGGCGAGATGCTGTTTGTGCCCTGGAACGGTGAGCCGTACGGTCAGACAGGCAGCATGTATGTCCAGAGCAGCCTGGAAGGCGCCTATCCGTTCAGCTTCAGCGTGCCACGCGGTGTCTACCAGCTCGTGGCGCAGGCCGATGGTTATCAGATGCATCGCAGTCCGCCGTTTATTGCCGAAGGCCCGATCGAACGCGGCCTCGTGTTGCAACCGATTTCGAGCAATGCACCGGACCGGGTAATCATGATCGAGGACCAGGGTATGAGCCCGGCCTGGTCCGAGGTCCGCCCGGGTGGGACGGTTCGCCTGGTCAATCTGAGCTCACGCGCGCTGGTGCTCGGAGTCGAAGAGTCGGACGAGGCGCTGTCCTGGCGCAGCGGTCAACTGCAGCTGGGTGAATCGTTGGACCTGGTGGCCGGCGAAGACGGGCTGTTTACCGTCACCAATTCCGCAGATCCGCTGACGATGGTGGAGTTGCAGGTCGCCGAACCGGGTGACTCAATCTTCCGTGATGGGTTTGAAAACTGATCGATCAATCGACGACCGGACGTGAGGCGCGGCTGTTCAACCTCATCTGCGATGTTCCTGCCCGTACACCGGCCCGAGTGCCCGCTCGGTTTCGTGCTGAGCATGAGCACAACTTCCGGCGTCGTCCTGTTGACCGTGTTCGGCGCAGTCATGGCGCTGGTAATCGTCGCCATTCATCGCTTCATCGGCTTGCCCTTTCAGGGGGCTGTCCCGCGGAAGCAGCAATCATGAGCGGTAGGCGGACCTGCGACGTTTGGCAAGTCATGCTTGGCGCGGGATGACCGGCGGCGGCCGGCGGGACTGGCTTAGGGCGACGCCGCCGAGGATGAGGGTGCCCGCGATCATCATGCCGGGTGTGACGGGTTCGCCCAGCACCAGCCAGGCCCAGGCGACGCCGAACAGGGGGACCAGGTAGGTTACGGTGGCGGTACGGCTCGGGCCGATGGTGTCGAGCAGCCGGAACAGGAAAGCGTAGGCGATCCCGGTGCAGAGCACACCCAGCGTGATTGCGCTGGCCCAGACGGTGGCGCTCAGCGATTGCTCCGGCCAGTTCCAGATCGCGAGGGGCGAAAGCACGACGGCGCTACACGAAAGTGTGGCACCGCCGAGCGCAACCGGCGGCAGGCCGGCGAGGTGGCGTTTCACCAGGTTCCCGGCCAGGCCGTAGCAGGCGGCGGCCGTCGTGGCCGCCAGCGCGGCCCAGCCGACCGGTACACCTGCCATGGGCATGCCCACCATGACGATGACACCGATGATGCCCGAGGCCAGGCCGAGGCCGCGGCGAATGCCGATCTTTTCGCCGAACATCATTCCGGCGAAGAGCACCGCGAACAGCGCCGTCATGCTGTTGGCAATCGCGCTGATGCCCGCCGGCGCGATGGCCGTGGCCCAGGCGAACAGGGTGAATGGAATGGCCGAGTTGATCAGTCCAATCCCGAACAACACGTGCCATCGCCCCCTTAAGCGCTTGCGCGCCCGCAAGACGAAGGGCAGCAGCACCAGTGCGCCGAAGGCCAACCGGATCTCGACCAGGGCGAAGGGCCCGAACTCCGGCGCGGCCACGCGCATGAGCAGGAACGAGCCACCCCAGATGGCGCCGAGCAGCACCAGCTCGGTCATGGCCTTGAGTTCATCGGCGAGAGGATGCGTGACTTCGTTCATCGTTAAGTTCTGAAAATCCGGCTGGGCGAATCGGAACCGGAGAGGATACCGCGGGGAAGACGGTCCGGGGCATGAAGCGGTTGTGGGCCACTCCAGAGGAAGTTTGCGGTTGCATCCAGCTAGTATTTCGAGTATTCTGGAAATATGAAAAGTCACTCCGGACAATTGGATTCGGCCGAGGACCTGGCGCCCGTGTTCGCAGCGCTGGGGCAGGGCGCCCGTCTGGAAGTCATGCGACTGTTGTTGGCGGCCTATCCGGACGCCGTGGCGGCCGGGGAGATCCAGGAGAAGCTGGGAATTCCGGCCTCGACGCTTTCGCATCACCTGCATCGACTGCGTGAAGTCGGGCTGGTGGTCTCGGTGCGGGAGAGTCAGTGGATTCGTTACGCTGCCCGGGACGACACCCTTCAGGCCCTGCTCGATTTTCTGTATTCCGAGTGCTGCAGCCGCAATTCGGTGGTGGACTCGGACTTCGCTGGTCGCTGTTGCTAGGCTGATTCTTCCATGGTTTCAGTGGCCTTTTTCGTCCATTTACTTCGATAATTGCAGAATTACAGGAGTACCAAATGAACAAGACGCACATCTCACTCGACGTAAGGAATCTGGATGCAGCCCTGGCCTTCTACCGGAATTTCCTGCAGGCCGAGCCGGCCAAGGTTCGCCCGGGCTACGCCAATTTCGAACTGGACAACCCGCCTTTGAAACTGGCGCTGAATCAGGCGAACGAGGGTTCCGTTTCGCACCTGGGTGTTCAGGTGGCCGATCGCGAAGCGGTATTCCAGTCCATCGAGCGGCTCCAGGCGGCGGGCCTGGAGACCCTGGTCGAAACGGATACGGATTGCTGCCACGCCGTCCAGGATAAGGTCTGGATTGCCGATCCCGACGGGCACCGCTGGGAGGTGTTCGTTGTCAAAGGGGATGCGCACAATCCCGAAGCCGAGCCATGCGATTGCAGTTGCAGTGCGTGAGGTCCCAGAAGGGGCGCGAACCCGGTTCTTGCCGGGTTCGCAAACTATGAATGTGCCCGGCTGTGCTTTGATTGCCGTTATACCCGTACGCTATCGGTAGCATGAAAACAATTTATTTTGCAAATCGGCGGCGCTTCGCTATCATCTCGGGGTTGTGATTCAAGTTGGTCGCGCGCACTGTCTGCGTTGACCCGATTCAAAAAGCACGCTAAACCGGAGGAGAGAAATGGATACTGAAGCGAAATGCCCGTTTGCACCGGCGAAGTTCCGGCACACCGCGAGCGGTGCGCTGTCGAACTCGACCTGGTGGCCCGAGAGCCTCAACTTGCGGATTCTCAACCAGAATTCGGACAAGGTCGACCCCATGGGCGAGGAATACGACTACGCCCAGGAGTTCGAAAAGCTCGACTATGACGCGGTCAAGAAGGACCTCCACGCTTTGATGACCGAATCGAAGGACTGGTGGCCGGCCGACTACGGTCACTACGGTCCGTTGTTCATCCGCATGACCTGGCACGCCGCCGGCACCTATCGCGTGACCGACGGCCGTGGTGGCGGCTCGACCGGCAACCAGCGTTTCGCACCCCTCAACAGCTGGCCCGATAACGGCAACCTGGACAAGGCCCGTCGCCTGCTGTGGCCGATCAAGCAGAAGTACGGCAAGCAGCTGTCCTGGTCCGACCTGCTGATCCTGGCCGGCAACGTCGCGCTCGAATCCATGGGCTTCAAGACCTTCGGTTTCGGCGGCGGCCGCGAGGACGTCTGGGAGCCGGAAGGCGATGTCTTCTGGGGCCCTGAAAGCGAATGGCTGGGCAATGAGCGCCACCGCGAAGACGGTGAGCTGATGGGTGCGCTGGCTGCCGACCACATGGGCCTGATCTACGTCAATCCCGAAGGGCCCGACGGCAATCCCGATCCGGCCGAAGCGGCTTCCTTCATCCGGCAGAGCTTCGCTCGCATGGCCATGGACGACTACGAAACCGTCGCCCTGATTGCCGGCGGCCACACCTTCGGCAAGTGCCACGGCGCGGCCCCGGATTCGCACCTGGGTGCCGAGCCGGAAGCCGCTCCCATCGAACAGCAGAACCTGGGCTGGAAGAGCGACTTCGGCACCGGGAAGGGCAAGGACTCCATCACCAGCGGTATCGAGGGTGCCTGGACCCAGACTCCGACGAAGTGGGACATGACCTTCTTCGAGAACCTGTTCAACTTCGAATGGGAAAAGCACAAGGGCCCGGGTGACTCCTGGCAGTGGCGTCCCGTCAATGACGAAGCCCAGGGCATCGTGCCTGACGCGCATGATCCCAATGAGACCCACGCGCCGATGATGCTGACTACCGACCTGGCGCTGAAGGTCGATCCCGACTACCGCAAGATCTCGGAGCATTTCTGGAAGAACCCGGACGAGTTCGCCGATGCCTTCGCGCGGGCCTGGTTCAAGCTGATCCATCGCGACATGGGCCCGATCGATCGCTATCTCGGCCCCGAAGTGCCGGACGAAGAGTTGATCTGGCAGGACCCGGTACCCAAGGTTGATCATGACCTGATTGACGACAACGACGTTGCCGAACTCAAGGGCAAGCTGCTCGACTCCGGTCTGTCGGTCTCCGAGCTGGCCTTCGTGGCCTGGGCCTCGGCCTCGACCTATCGCCACACCGACAAGCGCGGCGGCGCCAACGGCGCACGCATCCGCCTGGCCCCGCAGAAGGACTGGGAAGCCAACCAGCCCGAGAAGCTCGACGGCTGGCTCGACAAGATCGAGAGCGTGCAGAAAGCCTTCAACGATGCCCAGTCGGGCAACAAGAAGGTCTCGCTGGCCGATCTGATCGTGCTTGGCGGCGTGGCTGCGGTGGAGAAGGCGGCGAAGGACGCCGGCTTCGACGTCACCGTGCCGTTCGAACCCGGTCGCACCGACGCAACCGACGAGCAGACCGACGCCGAGTCGTTCGAGTGGCTGGAGCCGGAAGCCGACGGTTTCCGTAACTACCTCGGCCACACGCACGACCGGCCGCAGGAAGAACTGCTGGTCGACCGGGCGCACTTGCTCGGCCTGACCGCGCCGGAGATGACGGCCCTGGTCGGCGGTATGCGTGCGCTTGGCGCCAACCACGACCAGACGTCGCACGGCGTGCTGACCGACCGGCCGGGTACGCTGACCAACGACTTCTTCGTCAACCTGCTCGACATGAGCACCGACGTTAAGGAGACCGACCGGGATGGCATCTACGAAGGCCGCGATCGCGAAAGCGGCGAGGTCAAGTGGACCGCCACCCGCAACGACCTGGTCTTCGGTTCCAACTCGCAGCTCCGCGCGGTGGCCGAAGTCTATGCCAGCGAAGACGGCAAGGAAAAGTTCGTCCACGACTTCATCAATGCCTGGAACAAGGTGATGAACGCGGACCGCTTCGACCTGGCCTGATCCGGCCTGTAAGAGTCGTCAGCAAGACGAGACCCCGACGCCCACCGGGCGCCGGGGTTTTTTGTCTAGATTTTTAAGCCTATTCCTTCATGTGACTGAGTTCGTCGACCCGGACCCAGATGTCGGCATGGTAGTCCTTGATCGACTCGCGGTCGGTTTCGCGCATCTTCATGAATGCTTCTTCGCCGAAGTGTTCCTCGAGCATCTTCCAGAAGCCGTTGTCGCCGTCGAAATCGGCAAAGCTGGTCACGGGCGAAACAACGTAAATGCCGCTGCCGTGTTCTCCACCGATGGCTGAATAGAAATAGAAGGGGTCGCCCCACTCATTCTCTTTTGCGGCCTCGGTGTACTTCTTGACGTTTTCGAGAAAGGCACGTCGGTCCTCGAGTTCGAAGCTGGTCACCCAGGCGATCGAGCGATCCTTGTCGTCGTCGACGTGATGGCTGTGGTCTTCGAGGTAGACGTCGAAGGAGGCGTAGACCTTGTCGACGGTGTCATGATAGCGGTCCTTGAACTGCCCGTAGCAGGCGTCGAGTTCCGTATCGTCGTCGTCGAAATCGGCCCAGCGTTGGTTGTTGACCACGAATGCATAGCGATTGACGTTGCCGGTTTCGGCCTGGTAGACGGACCACTCGGCATCTTCGTCGGCTTCCTTGATGCACTCGTTCCACTCGGTGACGACTTCCTTGTACGCGTCATGCTTGTCGCCCTTGACGTATTCGAGATAGACGCGCTGAACCCAGTCTTCGGCTTCTTCGTGGTTGTCGGCAAATGCCGGGCTGACGGCCAGGGCCAGGCAAGCGATGCTGATGATATTGAATTTCATGGTAGTACCTCCCGTGAAGGACAGTTAGAAAGGCGAGATCACCATCCACGGCGGCGGAATACCTGTCGAAATCCTTTCAACCGGGTTTCATGAAACCTGCGCGCCTCGCCGGCGCCAATCTGCCGTATGATTTCAGGCCATGTCGGCCTATTTCGTCATCATTTCCCTGATCGTGGTCGGGCGATTGCTGGCACGCTTCTTCCCGCCCAGCGCGCCGGAAGTGCTCAATCGCGTGGTGATCATGTTGTGCCTGCCGGCGCTGATCTTCATCCACGTGCCGACCCTGGAAGCCAGCACTGCGTTACTGCCCTTGGTGATCGTGCCCTGGGCCTTGCTCGCCGTGAGCGTCGTTATGGTGCTCTTGCTGGCGCGCTGGCTGGCACTCAAACGCGAGGCGGTGGCCGTCCTGTTGCTGTTGCTGCCGCTGGGCAATACCTCGTTTCTCGGCTTTCCCCTGGTCGAGGCCCTGCTGGGCGAGGAGCAGGTGCGTTTCGCGGTGGTCTACGACCAGTTCGGTTCCTTCCTGATCGTGTGTACACACGCGCTTTTCGTGCTCGCCTGGTTCGGCAGCGGACAGCGTCCGGCGGTCGGGGACATGGCAAAGCGGATCGTGACCTTCCCGCCCTTTATCGCACTGGTCGGCGCACTGCTGCTGGGCAATGCCTGGTTCCCGGAGTGGCTGATGAACCTGGCGCACAACTTCGCCGACATGCTGCTGCCGCTGGTTACCCTGGCGATCGGCATGAGCCTGCATCTGCGCCTGGTGCCGGAGTACCGTCGGCCATTGATGATCGGTTTGCTGAGCAAGCTGTTGATCCTGCCGGCCGTGGCGCTGGGCATCATCCTGCTGCTCGACACACGCCCCGACATCGCGCGCGTCGCCCTGCTGGAATCGACCATGCCGCCGATGATTACCGCCGCCGCGCTGCTCTCCGCGGCCCGGCTGGCGCCGCCATTGGCTTCCGCGTTGGTGGCCTGGGGTGTATTGCTGTCAGCGGTGACCGTGCCCCTGTGGTACATGCTCGGCGCGCAACTGCTATCGTGACGCCATGAGCAGGCGTCTACGGGGCCACGTCCACCAGACCTTGCGCCGGGCCACGGCGGCAGCCCATCACGAACTGGACCATCACCCGTTGATGCAGCGGCTCACCAGCAGTGATCTCAGCCGCGCGCAGTACGCTGAATCGCTCGCGGCCATGCACCGACCGCACGCGCAACTCGAACGGCAGGTTCATGAAAGTCGCCACCATCCCGGGTCGGGACTCGAACTGTCCGCGCGTCTCGAACGCCTGGAAGCGGACCTGTTCGAATTGGGCCGGCCCGTTCCCCCACTCTCGCAGAACCGGCTGGAGGATTCGGATGAACGCGCGGCCTGGTGGGGCCGGGTGTACGTACTGGAGGGGTCGCGCCAGGGCAGTGCGGTTATTGCCAAATGCATCCATTCCAGTCTGGGCGATACCGTTCCCTGCCGTTTCTTCGGCGAGGCGACGGCGCCCCACGACTACGCTGTTTTGCTGGCGACTCTGGAGCACGAGCTGGAAGAAGATGAAGCACTCGAGCAGGCTGTTGCAAGTGCCCGGGCGGCATTTACCGCCTACAAGGCCGGCCTGGATTTCCTCGAAAGCGGGAAACATGACGTCCAATTGCGTTAACTTGACCGTCAGTAGCGGCTGCTGGAGAGAAGGGTAGGGTGATGGACGAGCGGGAACTGGATGCCGCGCTCGAAGCCTGCGAGCGTGAGCCGGTGCATATTCCGGGCGCGATTCAGCCGCATGGCGCGCTGATTGCCATGGACGAACAACTCGAGGCGGTGCGCCAGGTCAGCGCCAATCTCGAATCCATCCTCGGGGTACCGCCGGAGGATGCGCTCGCCATGACCCCCGAGCAGCTGTTCACTCGCCGCTGGCTCGACCAGATTCGCGCCCAGCTCGACACGCGCAACCGTTACGGCGCGCTGGTTGTTTCGCTGCGTATCCGTGGTCGGGCGCGGCGCTTTAGCCTGCTGCCCTATCGCAGCGAGTCGCGCGTGGTGGCTGAACTCGAACCGATGTCCGGTCATCCTGAACGCTGGCTCTTCGGCGCCCTGGCCGACTGGCAGACCGAGCTGTCCGGCTACACGACGCGCGATGGATTGCTCCGGGGACTGACCGCCCTGGTGCGCGAATTGGCCGGCTACGATCGGGTCATGATCTACCGGTTCGACGAGGACTGGAACGGCAGCGTCGTTGCCGAAAGCCGGGTCGAAGGCGCCGACAGTTATCTGGGCCACCACTTTCCGGCCAGCGACATTCCCGCCCAGGTCCGTCGGCTCTATAGCGTCAAGCGCGTTCGCGACATTCCGGATGCGGCGGCTCAAGCCGTGCCCCTGGTGCCGCCGACCGATCCCGTCGACGAATCACCCCTCGACCTCTCGCGCGGCGTTCTGCGTGCGGTCGCGCCGATTCACGCCGCCTATCTGGCCAATATGGGTGTGACCGCCTCGATGTCGATTGCACTGCACCTGGATCGTCAGTTGTGGGGATTGCTGGCCTGCCACGCCGCCTCGCCCAACATCCTGCCGCCGGCGCTGCGTGATGCGCTGCGCGCCATGGTGCAGACAGCCTGCTTTCAGCTCGAACTGATCCAGGCGCGCGAGGAAGCCGCGCTGATTCAGCGGGCCAACGACAGTCGCGACATGCTGGTCGACCAGCGTGGCGAGTTCTCCGAGCCGGAAGAAATCGTGGCGCGGCACGGGCCGGCCTGGCTGCGGGTCTTCCATGCCAGTGGTGCGGTGCTCGTCGCGGGAGATTGGAGCGCCAGCGCGGGCACCGTGCCGGATACCGAGTCAATCGAAAGCATCGTCGCCTGGCTAGGCGAGCACCATTCCGGCGACCTGGCCTGGTCATCGAATGAGCTCGGCAAGACCGGACTGGCCGAGTTCTGCAAACCCGCGCGGGCCGCGGGCCTGCTGGCGGTGCCTTTGCCGGTCCAGAATCCGCGCGACGCCTGGCTGTTGTTCTTTCGCTCCGAGAAGGCCGAAACCAGAATCTGGGCGGGTAATCCCGCAAAGGCGATCGATCGGGAAAGCGGCCGACTGTCGCCGCGCCAGAGCTTCGAGGCCTGGAAGGAAACCGTGCGCGGACAAAGTGCCCGCTGGCTGCCCGTTGAGCGGCGTGCCGCCGCCGATCTGGCCAGCGATCTTGCGGTGCTGGTCGCCGCCGGCGAGATCAGTCGGCTCAATCAGCGCTTTGAGCGCCTGGCCACCAGTGACCACCTCACCGGCCTGTGGAATCGCTACCGCATGGAAGAGGCCATCGACCACGAGGTCTCCGTGGCCGAACGCTACGGTCGACCCTGCGCGCTGGTCATGTTCGATATTGACCATTTCAAGCGCTTCAACGATACCTGGGGGCACGACGCCGGCGACGAGGTGCTCAAGCACGTTGCCAGGTCCGTCTCGACCCAGCTGCGCGACACCGATCACGTTGGCCGCTGGGGCGGTGAAGAATTCATCGTGCTATCCGCCAATACCGGGCTCGAAGGTGCGACCCACTTGGCTGAACGGCTGCGAGCCGCGATCGAGGTCCTGGAAATCCGGGACTACGGCAGCGTCACCGCCAGCTTCGGCGTGGCCGTACACGAAAAGGGCGAGCAGAGCCGCGAGCTGGTCAAGCGTGCCGACCGGGCCCTGTATGCCGCCAAGGAAGGCGGACGCAATCGGGTCGAGCTCGCGGACGGTTGAGTCAGCCGTCTGCCGACACCAGCCGGAACCACTGGTCGACCAGGCGACTGCCGGTCTCCGCGAGTGAAAATGCCGAGGTGTCCAGATGCCAGCCATGAATCAGGCCGCGCAGGGTTGCGTGGAGCAGTTGGTTGGCGTCTTCGGCACTCAGCCCCGGACGCAGCTCACCGGCGCTGCGTGCGGCTTCGAATCGGGGCAGGGTGGCGGCCACCGCCTCGCGTGAGAGTTCGGCCAGCATCCCGACCGGGTTGATATCGGCAAAGAACTCGCAACGATGCAGCAGGATGGCGTGAACGCGCTTGTACTGCGGGCGTTCGAGCCGATCGATCGCCTGCAGGCAGGCCAGGCGAATCTCGTCGAGATGGCCCTCGGCCCGCTGTTCGTCGGGTATGGCCTCGACCAGTTCCTCGAAGGGCATGTGGACGCGCTCGAGCATGCTCTGGAACAGGTCGGCCTTGCCCTCGAAGTGCCAGTACAGGGCCCCGCGCGTGACACCGGCGGTGTGGGCGATTTCGCGCAGGCTGGCCCTTGCGACCCCCTTTTCGTAAAAGACCGCCTCGGCGGCATCGAGCAGGGATTCGCGGGTGGCTTCGGCTTCGGCCTTGGTTCGGCGTGCCATGACTTAGGCGTCTCCGGAACTTGATTCGGTACGCCGCCGCCGGAGCCAGTCCGAGAAGTCCTCGAACAGCTTGTAGAACAGCGGCACGAACAACAGCGCCAGGGTAGAGGCGAAGATCATGCCGCCGACCACCACGGTGCCGATCTCCTGGCGGCTGTTCGCGCCGGCGCCGCTGGCGATGACCAGCGGGAAGGTGCCGATGATGAAGGTGAATGCCGTCATCAGGATGGCCCGGAAACGCTGGCGAGCCGCCGCCGCGGCCGATTCGAAGGCACTCATCCCCGATGCGCGGTTCTGGGCGGCGAACTCGACGATCAGGATGGCGTTCTTGGCGGCCAGGCCGATGAGCACCAGCAGCCCCACCTGGAAGTAGATGTCGTTGGGAAAGCCGCGCAGCATGGCCGCCAGGGCCGCGCCGAGCACGCCGAAGGGTATGGCGGTGGCCACGGCCAGCGGCAGGGTCAGTCGCTCGTACTGGGCGGCGAGGATCAAAAACACCATCACCAGGCCCAGGGCGAAGGCGAGTGTGCCGGCACCGGCGGCGGCATCGAGCTGGTAGGCCTCGCCGGTCCAGCCGGGTAGTACGTTGCGATCGTCGATTTCGGCGTCGAGCACTTCCTGTATGGCGGTCTTGGCCTCTCCGGTGGTGTAGCCGGGGGCGGCGTCGGCCATGATCTTGGCCGCCGAGTTGACGTTGAAGCGGTTGATGATATCCGCGCCCGACGTTCGCTCGAGACGGACGAGGGAACTGAGCGGAATCATTTCGCCGCTGTTCGAGCGCACGAAGACCTTGTCAAGGTCCTCGGGGGTGCTGCGGAACTCGCCTTCGGACTGCAGGTTGACCTGCCAGTTGCGCCCGGACAGCGTGAAGTCGTTGACGTAGAGCGAGCCGAAGGTGGCCTGCATGGTCGAGAACACCTGGCCGATCGGCACGCCGGCGGCCAGCGCCTTGTCGCGGTCGACTTCGGCCCGGTAGCGCGGGAAGGAGGTATCCAGCGTGGTGCGCGCATTGGTCAGCTCGGGGCGCTCGTTGGCTGTGGCCATCAGGCGGGCGGCCAGGGCCTGGATTTCAGCGGTGTCGGCATCGCCGCGCACTTCCAGGTAGCCCTCCACGCCGCCGGTCAGCGACAGGCCCTGGATCGGCGGCGGGGCGAACGAGATCACGAACCCGTCGGGCATCTGCATGCCCATGCCCATGATGCGTCCGGTCATCGACTGGGCATCCTGGCCCGGACCTTCACGCTCGCTCCAGTCGGCCAGGTTGGCGAAGCCGGCACCCGAGTTGGTGCGCTGGCTCATGGAGATGATGTCGAAACCCGCGAAAGTGGTGAAGTCGTCAATCTCGTCCATCGCCAGCAACGACTCGGAGAGCCGGTCGCGAAATTCGACGGTGCGGTTGAGCGAGGCCGAGGGCGGCAGTGAGTAGGACACCAGGGCCACGCCCTGGTCCTCGGCCGGCACCAGGCCGGGGGCGAGGCGCTGCATCCCGAGCACGGCCAGCACGATGACCAGCACGAACAGCCCGACGCCGATGACCGAGCGGCGCAGCAGCCATTCCACGCTCGCCACGAAGCCGTTGGTGAATTTCTCGAACCCCTTGTTGAACCACTGGAAGGGTTTGGACACGTCGCGCCGTTCGCCGTCGAGCAGCAGCGCGCACATCGCCGGCGTGAGGGTCAGTGCGACCACGCCGGAGACGACCACCGACACCGCGATGGTCACCGCGAACTGGCGGTACAGCTCGCCGCTCATGCCGCCCAGGAAGGCGACCGGGGCGAATACCGCCACCAGCACCAGCGTGGACGACACCACGGCGCCGGCGACCTGCTGCATGGTCTGGACCGAGGCCTCACGCGCTTTCATGTTCTTCTCGTGCATCAGCCGCTCGACGTTTTCCATCACGATGATGGCGTTGTCGACCACGATCCCGATCGAAAGCACCAGCCCGAACAGCGTGAGCAGGTTGATCGAAAAGCCCATCGCCAGCATGCCGGCGAAGGTGCCCACCAGCGAGACGGGAATGGCCAGTACCGGGATGAGCGTCGCGCGCAGGTGCTGCAGGAACACAAAGGTGACCAGAACCACCAGCAGCGTGGCGATGACCAGCGTGGTGAAGACCTCGCGGATCGAGATATCGATGAATTCGGTGGTATCGAAGGGAATGGCGTAGTCCAGGTCCGCCGGGAAGCGGCCTCGCGCTTCGTCGAGGGCATCGCGCACGCGCTGGGCGGTTTCCAGCGCGTTGGCGCCGGGCTGGAGGTAGATGCCGATCGGCACGCTGGGCTGGTCGTCGTAGGTGGCCGAGAAGTTGTAGTCCTGGGCACCGAGCTCGACCCGGGCGACATCGCCCAGGCGCAGCACGCTGCCGTCGGATTGCGAGCGCAGGATGATCCGTTCGAATTCCTCGGCGTCGGCGAGCTGGCCGCTGGTCGAGACCGCCATGGTGAAGGCGGTGTCGTCCGGCGCCGGTTCGGCGCCGAGCCGGCCGGCGGCGTACTGCGCGTTCTGGTCGCGCACCGCGCCGGCCACGTCGGCCGGGGTCAGCCCGAACTGGGCGAGCTTGTCGGGCTTGAGCCAGATCCGCATCGAGTAGTCCTGGCGGCCGAACAGCGAGGCATCGCCCACGCCGGGCACGCGCACCAGCTCGTCGAGCACGTTGAGCAGCGCGTAGTTGGACATGAACAGGGCGTCGTGCGAACCCTCGGGCGAGTAGAGCACCGGTACCAGCAGGATGTTGGTCGAGCGCGACTCCACGCGTACACCCAGCTGGCGCACGGTCTGCGGTACCCGGGGCAGGGCCGCCTGCACGCGGTTGTTGACGTTGATGGTGGCCTGGTCGGGGTCGGTGCCGATCTCGAACGACACGGTGATCGTCAGGGCGCCGGAGTCGGTGGCGGTCGACTCCATGTAGATCATGTCGTCGACGCCGTTGATCTCCTGCTCGATGGGCGCGGCAACCGTCTCGGCGATGACATCGGCGCTGGCGCCGGGATAGTTCGCCTGGACGACCACCTGCGGCGGCACCACGTCCGGGTACAGTTCGATCGGCAGGGCGCGAAGCGCCGCGCTGCCGGCCAGCACGATGATGATCGAGATGACCGAGGCGAAGATCGGCCGGTCGATGAAGAATCTGAGCATGATCAGGCGTCGCCTTGTTCGCTGGCGGATTCGGGGTTCGCTTCGACGGGTTGTGCCTGGACCGGCATGCCGTCGCGCAGGTTGTTCAGTCCGCTGACGACCACGCGCTCACCGTTCTCCAGCCCGGAAATGATGATCCGGCTTTCTCCGCTGGTCGGGCCCAGTTCGACGAGCCGGGCGCTCACCGTGTCGTCGTCGCCGACGATGAACAGGCGCGCCCCGTCGGCCCCCTGCGCCACGGCTTCGCGCGGCACGCTGAAGACCTGCTCGAATGACCGCGTGGTCATGCGAATGCGGACGAACTGGCCGGGCACCAGTTCGCCGTCGGTGTTGGGAAACACGGCCCGCGCCGACACGCTGCCGGTGCGCGGGTCGATGGTGGCGTCGGTGAAGTCGACCCGTCCGGGCGTGGCGTACTCGCGGCCGTCGGGCAGTTCCAGGCGGGCGGTCTGCTCGGTGGTTTCACCGCGGCCGTGCATGGCCTGGCGTGCACGCTGCTGCATCACCGCGTCACGCTCGGGCAGGGAGAAGCGCACGTGTACCGGATCGGTCTGCGTGATGGTGGTCAGCAGAGCGCCGGTGCTGATCAGGCTGCCCTCCGAGACCGTTTCGAGCCCGGTGACGCCCGAGATCGGCGCGGTGACCCGGGTCCAGTCCAGATTGAGCTGTGCCGAAGCCAATCCGGCCCGGGCCAGCGCCACGCCCGCCTCGGCCAGTTCCAGTGCCGATTGCGCCTGGTCGCGATCACGCTCGCTGACGGCATTTTGTTCATACAGCCCGCTGATTCGGCGCCATTCGCGCTGCGCCTGGTTGTAGCTGGCCCGGGCGTTGGCCAGCTCGGCTTCCGCCCGCTGGACGGCGATCTCGTAGCGTTCGGGATCGACCCGGAACAGTTCGTCGCCGGCGGCGACTATCTGGCCCTCGTTGTAGAGCCGCTCGAGCAGAATGCCCTCCACGCGCGAGCGCACCTCGACCTCGCGCGAACCGCGCACCCGGCCGGCGTATTCCGCCTCGGTCGTGACATCCGTGGCTTCGACGGTCGTGAAGCGGACCGGGGGAGGTGGCTGCTGCTGGTCCTGCTGGGGCTCGGAACAGGCAGACAGCAGCAGAATGACCGCAAACACGGCGGCCATGTCCCGGACCCGGGTTCCGGTACGGCAGAAAAACGTCATGTTCGGTTGACTCCGGTCTGATGGGATTGAATCGGACGGGCAGGGCGTCCTTCGGCAACCGCACAATTATACATACATGGATGTATGTTTTGTAAATAAGGCAGCCCCGCCCCTGTCGTCCCGGAACCCGCCCCGTCTTGTCGTCCCGGAAACGGCGCAGCCGTTATCCGGGACCTCGCACTCATCGGCGGGCACTGAGCCAGGCTATGCCGGAGGCAGGCGTGCGAGGTCCCGGCTCTCCGCTTCGCTCCGGTCGGGACGACACGGGGGCTGTCGTCCCGGAAATCGCGCAGCGATTATCCGGGACCTCGCACCCCTCGGGTTGCACGGCTCCAAACAATCCCCCGCCTCTTAACGTGCAATTCCTACATCTGCGAACGCTGAATTCCGATCGATCCGAGCATGGCGCATCGCCAACACTTCATAAATGGATCGTCAGTACTACGTCTACATCCTGACAAACCGTTTGCGAGGAACGCTCTACATTGGCGTCACCAATGATTTGGTTCGGCGGGTGTGGGAGCATCGACTGGGCAGGGTTTCGGGGTTTACCCGCAAATATCGCTTGCGTCGGCTGGTTCATTTCGAGGCATGTGGCGACATCTGCGCCGCGATCGAGCGAGAAAAGCGGCTCAAGCGCTGGCGCCGGGCGTGGAAGTTGGCGTTGATCGAGCAACAGAATTCCGGTTGGCGGGATCTGTTTCCGGAGTTGGCGGAGTTCGACGGCGCTGGTTCGTCAGTGCCTTACTGAGATAGGCCGTGCAGGGTGTTGGCGTGCGAGGTCCCGGCTCCTCGCTCCGCTCGGGCCGGGACGACACGGGATTGCGATTGTCGCCGCGGACACGCCCCCAGCGTCCTGAAAACGGCTCCCCCTGTCGTCCCGGAAGCTGCGAAAGCAGCTATCCGGGACCTCGCACTTATCGGCGGGCACTGAGCCAGGCCGTGCAGGGCGTTGGCGTGCGAGGTCCCGGCTCCTCGCTCCGCTCGGGCCGGGACGACACGATATGAGCTAGTACGGCGCGTGGCCGGGGGTTCTGGGGAACGGAATGACGTCGCGGATATTGGTCAGGCCGGTGATGTAGTTGAGCAGGCGTTCGAAGCCGAGGCCGAATCCCGAGTGCGGGACGGTGCCGTAGCGGCGCAGGTCGACGTACCAGCTGTAGGTCTCGGCATCGAGGCCGTGCTCGGCCATGCGGCGCTCGAGTATGTCCAGGCGTTCCTCGCGCTGCGAGCCGCCGATGATTTCGCCGATGCCGGGGGCGAGCACATCCATGGCCGCGGCGGTCTTGCCGTCGTCGTTCAGGCGCATGTAGAAGGCCTTGATCTCGTCGGGGTAGTTCTTGACCACCACCGGCGCCTTGCAGTGCTGCTCGGTCAGGTAGCGTTCGTGCTCGGTCTGCAGGTCCAGGCCCCATTCGGCCGGATACTCGAACTTCTTGCCGGACGCCTTGAGGATATCGATGGCCTCGGCGTAGTCCATCTGCACGAATTCGGTCTTGATCAGCTTCTCCAGACGGGTGACCGCCTCGGGCTCGATGCGCTCGGCGAAGAAGGCCATGTCCTCGCCACATCGATCGAGCACGCGCGTGAACACGGACTTCAGGAAGTCCTCGGACAGGTCGGCCAGGTCGTCGAGGTCGGCGAAAGCCACTTCCGGCTCGACCATCCAGAACTCGGCCAGGTGGCGGGCGGTGTTGGAGTTTTCCGCCCGGAAGGTCGGGCCGAAGGTGTAGACCTTGCTCATCGCCAGGCAGTAGGCCTCGACGTTGAGCTGACCGGAGACCGTCAGGAAGGCCTCGCGGCCGAAAAAGTCCTCGCCGAAATCGACCTTGCCGTCGTCGGTGCGCGGCAGGTTCATCAGGTCCAGCGTGGACACGCGAAAGAGCTGGCCGGCGCCCTCGGCATCCGAGGAGGTGATGATCGGGGTGTTGATCCAGTAGTAGCCCTGGCTGTCGAAGAATTCGTGAATCGCCTGCATGGCGGCATGACGCACCCGGGTGACCGCCCCGAAGGTGTTGGTGCGCGGGCGCAGGTGGGCGACCGTGCGCAGGAATTCAAAGCTGTGCTTCTTGGGCTGGACGGGGTAGGTATCGGGGTCGGTGACCCAGCCGATGACCTCGATTTTCCCGGCCTGGATCTCAACCGACTGGCCGCGGCCCTTGGACTCGACCACGGTGCCCCGGCAGCTCAGCGAGCAGCCCGAGGTCAGATGCCGGACCTCGTCCTCGTAATTGGGCAGCGCCTGGTCGGCCACCAGCTGCAGATTGCCTTGCGTCGAGCCGTCGTTGAGGTGGATGAAGGAAAATCCGGCCTTGGAGTCGCGCCGGGTACGCACCCAGCCCTGGACGGTGACTTCGGAACCGACGGCGATTTCGCCGCCGAGCACCTGCTTGATGCTGGCAGTCTGCATGGTGTTGAGAGTCCTTATTCGTTGAAAGCTGTCGCGCGAGCCGCAATAATACCCAACATGGCTACGGCAACCCAAGAAAACGCAAGCGAATCCGGCATTCTTCTCACCGAATCGGCCGTCGAGCGGGTACGCGAGTTCCTCGAGCGCGACGGGGGCGTCGGACTGCGCATCGATATCCGCCGTACCGGCTGCTCGGGCTACGCCTACGATGTGGGGCTGGCGCACGAGGTCGAGGAGTCCGACCACGAATTCGAGCAGGACGGCCTGAAAGTCGTCGTCTCGGACAAGGCCATGCCCATGGTCGCCGGCACCACGGTGGATTTCGTCAACGAGGGCCTGGTGCGCGAATTCCGCTTCCGCAATCCCAATGTCACCGGCGAGTGTGGCTGTGGGGAAAGCTTCACCGTCGGCGGGTGAATCACGCGCTGTCGTCCCGGAAACGACTCCCCCTGTCGCCCCGGAAATCGCATTCCTTGTCGTCCCGGAAGCTGCGAAAGCAGCTATCCGGGACCTCGCAG